>NZ_CAMFKW010000061.1 GCF_945957345.1 uncultured Allobosea sp.
CCATCCAGGCGAGCCAGCCGCCCATGACGACCGTGACCAGCAGGAAGAGCCAGATCGTCGGTTCTTCGTAGAGGATGCCCTGCATCGTCAGTGCCTCCCGCCTTCGAGATAAGCCGCCCGTACCTGCGGATTGGCAAGCAGATCCTTGCCGCTGCCGCTCATCGTGATGACGCCGTTGACCATCACATAGCCGCGATGAGCGAGCTTCAGCGCATGGAAGGCGTTCTGTTCGACCAGGAAGACGGTCAGCCCCTGCGTCCTGTTGAGCTCGCGGATCGCCTCGAAGATCTGCTTGACGATGAGGGGGGCGAGGCCGAGCGAGGGCTCGTCGAGCAGCAGGAGCTTCGGGCGTGCCATCAGGGCACGTGCGATCGCGACCATCTGCTGCTCGCCGCCCGAGAGCGTGCCGCCGCGCTGCTGCAGCCGCTCCTTGATGCGCGGGAAGAGCACGCAGATCTTTTCGAGATCCTCGTCGAAATGCTCGAAATTGCGGACGGCGGCGCCCATCTGCAGGTTCTCGAACACCGTCATGCGCGGGAAGATGCGTCTTCCTTCGGGAGACTGCGCTATGCCCAGGCGCGCGATCTCGTGGCTCGGCATGCGCGTGATGTCCCGGCCCTCATAGGTGACCGAGCCTTCTCGGGCCTGCGGATTGCCGAAGATCGTCATCATCAGCGTGGATTTTCCGGCGCCGTTGGCGCCGATCATCGTGACGATCTCGCCGGCATTGACGTCGATGTCGACGCCTTTCAGGGCGATGATCTTGCCGTAATAGGTCTTGACGCCGCGGACGGCGAGCAGGGGCTGGGCTGCAGTCACGAGATGCCGACCTCCGCTTCGACCTCTTCGACCTCCTCGTCATCGACGCCGAGATAGGCGGCGATGACTTTCGGGTCGGCCTGTACTTCGGCCGGCGTGCCGTCGGCGATCTTGGTGCCGTAATCGAGGACCACGACGTGGTCCGAAATTTCCATGACGACCGACATGTCGTGCTCGATCAGCAGCAGCGCCGTGCCCAGGTCCTTGCGGATCGAGAGCAGCAGCGTGTTGAGGTCGAGGCTTTCGCGCGGGTTGAGGCCCGCAGCCGGCTCGTCCAGACAGAGCAGGACCGGGTCGGTGCACATCGCGCGTGCGATCTCCAGCCGGCGCTGGTCGCCATAGGGCAGGTCTGCGGCCGGATCGTCGGCGCGGTGGGTGAGGTTGATCTTGTCGAGCCAGAACTTGGCCTTCTCGATCGCCTCCTTCTCGCGCGCCTTGTAGCCGCCGACGCCAAGGATACCGAGGACGGAGAAGCCGGAGGCCAGCATCAGCGGGTTGTGCTGGGCGACCAGCAGGTTCTCCAGCACCGTCATGCCGCCGAAGAGGCGGATGTTCTGGAAGGTGCGGGCGACCTTGGCCTTCCAGGATATCTGGAAGTCCGGCATGCGCTCGAGCAGATAGCTCGAGCCGTCGTCATGGTTGAGCGAGATCATGCCCTGCGTCGGCTTGTAGAAGCCGGTGATGCAGTTGAAGACCGTGGTCTTGCCGGCGCCGTTGGGGCCGATCAGAGCCGTGATCTCGCCCTTGCGGGCCTGGAAGGAGAGGGCGTTGACGGCGGTGAGGCCGCCGAAGCGCATGGTGACCTGCTCGACCTCCAGCAGGGCGCGGCCCTGCGGGGTCAGTTGGGGAGCGATCGTGGCCATCAGCCGTGCCCCTCCTGCACCATATCGGCAGAGATCTTCTTCTTCTCCTTGAGGAAGGCGGTGGGCTCGCGGGTCGAGATCAGGCCGCGCGGCTTCCAGATCATGATCACGACCATGGCGAAGCCGAAGATCAGCATGCGGTACTTCGTCGGGTCGAAGTCGTTGCCAAGGCCCGGGATCTGCAGGCCGAAAAGACTGATGCCCGTCTTCATCCATTCGAGCTCGCGCAGGAGCTCGGTGCCGCCGATCATTGCGATCGCGGCGATGGCGCAGCCCCAGAGCGAGCCCATGCCGCCGAGGACGACGATGGCCAGGATCACGGCCGATTCCATGAAGACGAAGGATTCAGGCGAGATGAAGCCTTGCCGCGCCGAGAAGAACGCTCCGGCGAAGCCACCGAACATGGCGCCGATCGAGAAGGCGGTGAGCTTGGTGTTGGTGGTGTTGATGCCGAGCGAGCGGCAGGCGATCTCGTCCTCGCGCAGCGCCTCCCAGGCGCGCCCTACGGGTAAGCGGCGCAGGCGCAGCGTGACGAAGGCGGTGAGCAGCGCGAGGCAAAGGATCAGGTAGTAGAGGAAGATCGTTCGGTAGAGCGGGGTGAACTCCAGACCGAAAACGGCGGCGAAACCGTTATCCGCCGCCGTGAAGGGTATGCCGAAGAAGGTGGGGCGGGGAATGCCGGAAATGCCGGCATAGCCGTTCGAGAACTCGGTCCAGTTGATCAGGACGAGGCGGATGATCTCGCCGAAGGCCAGCGTCACGATGGCGAGGTAGTCGCCACGCAGACGCAGCACGGGGAAGCCGAGCAGCATGCCCCAGAAGGCGGCCAGGATGCCGGCGAGCGGCAGCAGGATCCAGAAGGACAGGCCGAAATTCTTGGCGAGCAGCGCATAGGAATAGGCGCCGACGGCATAGAAGGCGACATAGCCGAGATCGAGCAGGCCGGCGAGGCCGACGACGATGTTCAGGCCCCAGCCGAGCATGACGTAGATCAGGATCTGGACGCCGAAATTGTCGATCCATTTCAGCGCGCCGCCCCAGCCGGCCAGCCCGATCGCGATCGCCGGGAAGGTGACGAGAAAGCCCAGTCCGAAGAGCGAGAAGACGCGCGAATGGCGCTGGAAGAAGGCGATGGTGCCATGCGGCAGGATGCGTATCCCAGCCTTGCCCTCTTGCTGGCCCTGCTTGCGCAAAGCCACCAGAAAGCGGCCGACGAAGACGATGCCGACGGCCCAGGCGACGGCGTCCCAGCGCGGGTCCAGCACCAGGACATTGTCCATGTTCTGGCGCGTGCCCCAGGCGATGATCGGGATGCAGAGGCCCAGTGTCACGAAGGCGGCGAAGCCGGCCTCCTTGAAGGCTGCCTTCAGGTCGCGGCCGGGAGCGGCCGTGTTTGCAGTCGGGTTGTTTGCCATGGCGTCAGACCTTCTCGACTTCCGGGCGCCCGAGCAGGCCGGAGGGCATGAAGACCAGCACCAGCGCCAGGATGCAGAAGGCGGCGACGTCCTTGTAGTCGATGGTGAAATAGGCCGACCACATCACCTCGATCAGCCCGATCAGCAGGCCGCCGATGACGGCGCCGGGAAGCGAGCCGATGCCGCCGAGCACCGCCGCCGTGAAGGCCTTGACGCCCGGCGTGAAGCCGTCGGCGAAGTTCACGACGCCGTAGAGCACGAGGTACATCACGCCGGCCACCGCGGCGAGCGCGGCGCCCATCACGAAGGTGATCGAGATCGTGCGGTCGACATCGATGCCGAGGAGGGCGGCCATCTTGCGGTCCTGCTCGCAGGCGCGCTGGGCCCGGCCGAGCGGGGTCTTCTGGACGATGTACCAGAAGGCCGCGAGCAGCGCCGCCGTCGTCAGGATGATGACGATCTGCTTGTAGGAGATCTGGACCGAGTAGACCGAGCTCTCGATCAGCGTGATCGACTTGTTGAGCAGCGGCGGGATCGACTTGTTGCGCGGGCCCTGCACCACCTGCACGAAGTTCACCAGGAAGATCGACATGCCGATCGCCGAGATCAGCGGCGCAAGGCGGAAGGAGCCGCGCAGGGGCCGGTAGGCGACTCGCTCGATCGTCCAGTTCCAGAGCGAAGTGAAGAACATCGCCAGAGCCAGGACGATGACGAGCGCCAACAGGATCATGCCGGCGCTCGTGCCCAGAACCGCGGTGACCAGCATGAAGAAGATCAGCGCGATGAAGGCGGAGAGCATGAAAATGTCGCCGTGGGCGAAGTTCACCATGCCGATGATGCCGAAGACCATCGTGTAACCGATGGCGATGAGACCGTAGATCGATCCCAGTGTCAGCCCGTTGATGAGCTGCTGCAGGAAGACTTCCATGAAAACGCCGACCCCTCGAACCAGCTCCCGTTCTCGTCGTCGGCATGACACCGGCGCATGCGGGATGCGATTGCTGTGCAGAGCTACCAACGGCTCGTGCCGGGGACAATCGCTCCGCGCCAAATTTCTGTCAAAAGCAATTACGAACGAAACGATGCGAAAATGTGCAGAATACTCTGCCGGGGAGCGTGTCTTTGGCGCATGATGATTGCGCTATGGGCGGCGAAATTTTGGCTGGAGTGCATTTTCTGCCATTGCGGCGACGATGGTCTGTCATGCGCCGGAGGACAGATTATCCCAAAGACGAATATGAAAAGCCGATAGTCGGATCGGGAAAATGCATGGACCCGCGCCGCACCGACGCCGGTTTTGGTGGTGCACGCGAGGACTGCCGTGCTGCCGTCTTGATCACGGCAACGTGAGCTCCTTGAGGGCGCCGGGCTGCTTCACTTCGATCTCGACGAAGGCGATCGGGTGGTCCGAGCCGTTCATCACGTCGTGCCGGATGCCGGCAGGCCGCATATACGCCTGTCCTTGCGCCAGCGGCACATCCGAGACCTCCGTACCATTGTGGATTCTCAACGTTCCCGCGACGAGCATCACGACGAAATAGGGCCAGCCATGCTCGTGCCAGCCGGTCACGGCGCCGGGCTCGAAATCCCAGCGGGTGATCCGAATCGTCTCGTCGTCCTGCTGGACGGTCGGCTTTGCGGGAATCGTGCAGGTGAAGGCCATCGGCGTCTCCTCGCTCGGAATGCCGGCTCGCCGGCTGTCCCGATCAGGCTCCGGCCCGGCCGTGGCGGCCGACATGATTCGAGCCTGCTGGATGGTCATCGGGATATCAAGCCGTTACGCGATTGCCCGCGGTCTCTGCGATCCCGTTAACGGAAGAGGCAGGGCTTGCTGCTATATCCGTGGGCACGTTGGAGCGAGCCGTCGGCCCCGCCATGCTGGCGCCGGCGGCCTCAAGTCTCTACATGGACAGCAGTTCCGCGGGAACCGGGACACCGAACCGATCGAGCCGATGACGAAGACCGTTCATCCCATGCCGTCGCTGGACCACCCGGATGCCCACGCTTTCCGCGATGCCATGGCGCAGGTCGCGAGCGCGGTGCATGTCGTTACAGCCGATGGGCCGGGAGGGCGCATCGGACTGACAGCGACGGCCGTCGCCTCCGTCTCCGATTCACCGCCGACGGTGCTGGTCTGCATCGCCCGGGGCAGCCGCACGCTGGCTGCGATCGAGGCGAGCGGGGCGTTCTGCATCAACACGCTGCCCGAGCAACTCGTCGACCTCGCCGAGATATTTGCCAGCCGGCGGGGAGTCGAGGGCGAGGCGCGCTTCGACACCGCTCGCTGGGGCAGGCTCGCCACCGGCGCGCCAGTCCTGCTCGACGCGGTCTCGGCCTTCGACTGCCGCCTGATCGCGACGCATGACGTCGCCAGCCATCGCATCGTGATCGGCGAGGTTGCCGGTCTCGGCGGCGCCGGGCACGGGGCGGGGCTGATCTACAGGCACCGCCGCTTCAGTGCGGTTTAGAAGGCGGCTTCCGCCTCAATCGACGCTGATCAGACCCTCTGCCGAAATCGTGATCCTGCGGTCGCCCAGTGGCGCCTGGGCAGCTGCCGGCAGGCGAAATGCCGGCGGCGTCGGCCAGCCCATCTCGCGGGCGACGACGAGGCCAAGCAGCAGGATCGCATCCGGCGCATCCATCAGCAGCGCCGCGGGTGCCTTGCCGGCATGGACCAGCTCCAGCAGCACGGCCGAGGCCGAGGACGAGCCGATCGTGCCGGGCAGGGCGAGAATGCGGCCGGCGATATTCTGCCCGCGCTCGGGATGGCGGGCATCGATGATCGCGCCGCTGGCGGGATCGACGCCGCCCCAGAAGCTGATCGGGGCGGTAAGGGCCAGGCAGGCGCCGCTAACGGCATCGCCGGGCAGGAGGATTTCCGCCTTCAACTCCATGCGCGGATCTCCCTGACGAGCCGGCCGGCGACCGCGCTTTCGACGCATTCCGAGAGCGAGCCATAGGTCACGGCGTAGCCGGTATTGCCAGGCGCGTAATGGGCGAATTTGCCGGAATTGGTCATCAGCACCGCGCCCTCCAACTCCGGCAGGATCGGCGTGACGACGACGCAGGTGTCGACGACGAAGATCACGCCTGCCGCCTCCAGTGCGCTGCGGCGTCCGTGAGCCTCCAGCGGGCCGACGACATGGCGGCCGGTATTGGCATAGAGCGGCTTCTTCAGCCGGCGCCCCGCTATCAAACGCTCGAGCGCGTCGATCTCGGCCAGCGAGAGATGCGGAGAGCCGATGGCAATCGCATCGACGCGATCGGTTTGTCCTGCCGTCGAAAGGCGGGCGAGGGCGGTGGCGATGTCGGCGGGTGTTAGCACGATCGTTTCGTGCGGAGCGCCGCCAGCCAGCGCCGTTGCCACGTCTGGAGCCTCGGGTGTCACGCCCGCGACATGGAAGAGCCCGACGCCGCCGGCCGAGGCGGCTGCCGCGCCGAGCGCCTTGAGCCGGTCTTCGCTGGTGCAGCCCTGCAGGCCGTCGATCACGGCGACATCGCTGCCGGCGCGGCGGCCGAGGATCGTGCCGAGCACGGGATAGAACACGTCTGAGGAGCGGAGTTCGCGGGAGACCCTGCCGACATCGATGAGCAGGGTCGCGACCCGATTCTCCGGGCGATGGAGGCCGTAATTCGGGGCGCGTCCGGCGATGGCGCAGGCGATATCGAGGAAATCGCCATAGCGGTTGGTCCGGGCACCGAGCACGGAATTGCAGAATACGACCGCGTTGGATTCGCCCCAGGCGACGTCGCTGCCCTGGGCCGGACGATGGCCGGCCTGATAGGGCGCGCAGGTCCAGCTAGGCTCGCAGCCCATGGCTTCATAGGCGCGCATCATGCGCCGGGCCATGTCCCGCTCATGCGACGGCAGCCGGATCGCAGCACAGCCGGCCGGCGCGAGCGAACCGACATTCAGGCTGGCCCGCACGCCGACGCGGGCGCCGCCCGCGACCAGCTTCTCCGCGAAAAGCGTGCCGGAATCGCCATGATAGAGCGCGCCGTCGATATGGGCGGAGGCGATCGGGATCAGGCGCGGCGCACCCATCAGGCGGGCGGCCTCGGCGACGATCCGCATTGCCATGGTCGCGCCTTCCCCGGCAGCGCCGCCGGCGATCTCGCGTTCGTCGGTGGTGAGTTCCAGCATCGGATCTCCCGGGCTGTGCAGAAGCTCCCGGCCGGCGCCTCTTGTGCAGGCGGGGGCTTTGCGACCATGGATAGGGAACTGGATAACCTTCGAACCGCGCCGGCCGCAATCGTCCGCGCCGCTGTTCTACTGCTCGGGAGATGCGCCATGGCGATGACGATGAATGGCGAGGCGACGCTGCCGGCCGCCAAGGATGTGGTCTGGGCCAAGCTCAACGATCCCGAGGTGCTCAAGGCCTGCATCCCCGGCTGCGAGCAACTCACCAAGGATGACGACACGCATCTCTCCGCCGTGGTGAAGGTCAAGCTCGGCCCGGTGAAGGCAACGTTCAAGGGCAAGGTCGAGCTCAGCGAACTCGATCCGCCGAACGGCTACCGCATCTCGGGCGAGGGCGAGGGCGGAATCGCCGGCTTCGCCAAGGGGGGCGCGCGGGTCATGCTGAGCGATGCCGAAGGCGGTCAGACCCTGCTGCGCTACGAGGTCGAGGCGCAGGTCGGCGGCAAGCTGATGCAGCTTGGCTCGCGCCTGATCGATTCGGTCTCGAAGAAGCTCGCCGACGAGTTTTTCGCCAATTTCGCCAAGGCGGTGAGCGAGGGCTGAGGAGACTCAGGAGGCTTCGCGCAAGGCTGCCAGCGCCTGGGTGACCGCCGCCTCGGCGGCGCCGATCTGGCGCGCGATGCCGGCGGCGGCGGCATTGGCCCGCTCCAGCGCTGCATGGGTCGTGTCGAGGCTGCCATTGACGACATTGGCGCTTTCGATCGCCTCGTCGGAGCTGTCGGCGACGAGCGCGGCGTCATGCGCGATCATGGCGGTGACCTTGCTCTGCTGGGTGACCGCTTCCGAGATCGCCTCGGAATCGAGGCGGATGGCATCGACGGTGGCTGCGATCGCGGTCGCATGGGTGCCGCAGGCCTCGGCGCTCGCGGCGAGCTCGGCGATCTGACCGGCGATGTCCTGCGTCGCGCTGGCTGTCTGGGTCGCGAGCGACTTCACCTCCGCGGCGACGACGGCGAAGCCGCGCCTCGCCTCGCCAGCCCGGGCGGCCTCGATCGTTGCGTTGAGGGCGAGCAGATTGGTCTGTGCTGCGATATCGGCGATCATGCCGACGACCTTGCCGATGCTGCCGGTCGCTTCCCGCAAGCGGACGACCGCCGCGTTCATTTCGCCGGCATCGATCACCGCCTGTTGGGTGATCGACAGGCTTTGCCAGGCGCGCTGGCCGATATCGGCGATATTGGCCGACATCTCCTCGGTCGCGGCGGCGGTCTGCAGCGACTTTTCGCGCACGACCACCGAAGCGCTGGCGACCTTGCCGACGGTGTCCTTGATGAAGCTGGTCGTCCGTCCGGTCTCGCTGGCCGTGACGACGAACTCCTCGACGGCGTTGCTGATCGTGTCGTCGAGCTCGGCGATGCGCGTCCTGAGCTTGGCCGCCGCCTCGTCGAGAATGGAGCCGCGGCGGCGGGCGTCGTCCTCCTCGATCTCCTGGCTGATCGTCATCGCGGTATTGACGTCATAGGTCAGGATCCGCTCGATGATGAAGAGATCCTCGGCGAATTTCTCGCGTGAGACGAGTGCGCGCGTTCGGCTCGCAAGGCAGATGTCGCGCACCAGCGAGAAGGCGATCGAGGCGCGGGCGCGGGTGCGGACATTGGCCTGCCGCTCGAGCTGGCAGAGCCGGTCCATCGAGGCGATATAAGTCGCGTCGAAGACGCCTGAGAACAGCAGGCGGAAATGGTCGGCCTCGGCGGCATAGAGAGCCTCGGCGACCGGCAGAACCGTTTCGCGAAGCGGCGGGTGGATGACGAAGGCTCGGTCGAAATCGGCCTGGACCAATCCCCCGATGAGACGATCGACGAGCGGCCGGTAGCGCTGCAAGCGCTCGCGCTGTGCCTCTCCATAGCCGATCGCCCTCAGGCGACGCTGGATCTGGTCCATGATCAAGGGCACGAAGTCGCTCATGTGGGGAGGCCTGCCACGTGAGCAGCCTCGCAGGGGCTCATTAAGAATTCGCCAATATGCGCAGCGGGAAGAGCGGAGATGCAAAACCGTCTCGGATTCGGCGAAAATCGGGACCTTCGGAACGCGCCGTTCCGCTTGACCCCGGAAAAACGCGGGTCCACATTCGATTTTGAGCTGTTCCAAGGAGAGCCCGCCTGATGAGGCCGGCCGCTCCGAGGTTTCAGCACGGTCCAGTCCCAGGGAGGGGGCGGACCGGCGTCAGAGACGGGTCACAGGAGATATGCTCATGGCCACTGTTTCGCTGACGGTGAACGGCAAAGCCGTCACCGCCAACATCGACCCGCGCACCCTGCTGGTGCAGTTCCTGCGAGAGAACCTGCGGCTGACCGGGACCCATGTCGGCTGCGACACCAGCCAGTGCGGCGCCTGCCTCGTGCATCTCGACGGCAAGGCGGTGAAATCCTGCACGACGCTCGCCGTCTCCGTGGACGGCGCTTCCGTGACGACGATCGAGGGACTCGCTTCCGGCGACAAGCTGCATCCGATGCAGGAGGCCTTCCGCGAGCATCATGGCCTGCAATGCGGCTTCTGCACGCCGGGCATGATCATGTCCGCCGTCGATATGGTGAACCGCCGCGGCCACGACATCGACGAGAAGACGATCCGCGAGGATCTCGACGGCAATATCTGCCGCTGCACCGGCTACCACAATATCGTCAAGGCGATCGCCGCCGGGGCCGAGGCCATGGGCAAGGGCGCGGCGCCCGCCCGGCAGGCCGCCGAGTGAGACAGCCGCCCGCGCCTCGAGGTGCGGGCTCTTCGTCATTCATGCGTTCCATGCAGTGAGGCGCCCGGCAGAGGCGCCGTGCGAGGAGGGAACACCATGTCCGCCACCGGAATCGGCGCCGCAGTCCGCCGCAAGGAAGATCACCGTTTCATCACCGGCCAGGGCCGCTATACCGACGACGTCAACCGGCCGGGCCAGGCACACGCCTATTTCCTGCGCTCGCCGCATGCGCATGCCAAGATCAAGTCGATCGATACCAAGGCCGCTTCCGGCATGCCGGGGGTGCTCGGCATCTTCACCGGGGACGACCTCGCCACCGACAAGATCGGCGGGCTGATCTGCGGCTGGATGATCCACAACAAGGACGGCTCGCCGATGCGTGCCGGCCCGCATCCGGCGCTGGCCCAGGGCAAGGTGCGCTATGTCGGCGACCACGTCGCCGTCGTGGTGGCCGAGACGTTGGCGCAGGCGCGCGATGCGGCCGAGGCGATCGCGGTCGATTATCAGGAACTGCCGGCGGTGGTCGACACCGCCAAGGCGATCGGCGCCAAGACCGTGGTCCATGACGAGGCGCCCGACAACAGCGTGTTCAACTGGCATCTCGGCGACAAGGAGGCGACCGAGAAGGCCTTCAAGGCCGCCAAGCACGTCACCAAGATCGATCTCGTCAACAACCGGCTGGTGCCGAACGCGATGGAGCCCCGCGCGGCTGTCGGCGATTACGATGCGGGCGACGGCATCTTCACGCTCTACACCACCAGCCAGAACCCGCATGTCGCGCGGCTCGTGCTGTCGGCCTTCATCGGCATCGCGCCGGAAAACAAACTCAGAGTGATTGCGCCGGATGTCGGCGGTGGCTTCGGCTCGAAGATCTTCATCTATGCCGAGGAGACGGTCTGCGTCTGGGCGGCGAAGAAGGTCGGGCGGCCGGTGAAATGGACGGCGGACCGGACGGAAGCGTTCCTCTCCGACGCGCATGGCCGCGACCATGTCACTCATGCGGAACTCGCGACCGATGCCGAGGGCAAGATCCTGGGCATGAAGGTGCACACCACCGCCAATCTCGGCGCCTATCTCTCGACCTTCTCCTCCTCGGTGCCGACCTATCTCTACGCGCCGCTCTTGTCGGGCCAGTACGACATCCCGGCGATCTATTGCGAGGTCGACGCGGTCTATACCAACACCGCCCCGGTCGATGCCTATCGCGGCGCCGGGCGGCCGGAGGCGACCTTCGTGGTCGAGCGCCTGATCGAGGTCACAGCCCGCCAGCTCGGCAAGGACCCGGCCAAGTTCCGGATGCAGAACTACATCAAGAAGTTCCCGCACCAGACGCCGGTCATCATGATGTACGATGCCGGCAATTACGGCGCCTCGCTGAAGAAGGCGCTGGAGATGATCGACTACAAAGGGCTGGGCAAGCGCAAGCGCGACTCGGCGCGTGCCGGCAAGCTGCGCGGCATCGGCTTTTCCTCCTATATCGAGGCTTGCGGCATCGCGCCTTCCGCCGCGGTGGGCTCGCTCGGCGCCGGCGTGGGCCTGTGGGAATCGGCCGAGGTCCGGGTCAACCCGGTCGGGACGGTCGAGGTGCTCACCGGCTCGCACAGTCATGGCCAGGGCCATGAGACGACCTTCGCCCAGCTCGTCTCGGACCGGCTCGGCATTCCCATCGACAACGTCTCGATCGTCCATGGCGACACCGACAAGGTGCAGATGGGCATGGGCACCTACGGCTCGCGGTCGGGCGCGGTCGGTATGTCGGCGATCTTCAAGGCCATCGACAAGGTCATCGCCAAGGGCAAGAAGGTCGCCGCCCATGTGCTGGAGGCCGACGAGGCCGATATCGATTTCGCGGACGGGCATTTCGCGGTGAAGGGCACCGACCGCAAGCTCGATTTCGGTTCCTGCGCGCTGCAGGCCTATGTCGCGCACAAGTTCAACGGGCAGGAGCTGGAGCCGGGGCTGAAGGAGGGGGCGTTCTACGACCCGACCAACTTCACCTTCCCGGCCGGCGTCCATATCTGCGAGGTCGAGATCGATCCCGAGACCGGCGTGACCAGGATCGAGCGCTGGGCCGCCGTCGACGATTTCGGCAATGTCATCAACCCGATGATCGTCGAAGGGCAGGTCCATGGCGGCATCGCCCAGGGTGTCGGCCAGGCTTTGCTGGAAGGCGCCCGCTACAATGCCGACGGCCAGCTCGTGACCGCGAGCTTCATGGATTACACCATGCCGCGCGCCGACGACCTGCCGTCCTTCGATGTCGGGATGACCGTGACGCCGTGTCCGTCGAACCCGCTGGGCATCAAGGGCTGCGGCGAGGCAGGGGCCATCGCCTCGCCGCCCGCCGTCATCAACGCCATCACCGACGCGCTTGGCCATGAGGACATCGCGATGCCGGCGACGCCGCAGGCGGTGTGGCGCGCGGCGCAGAAGTCGATCAGCCGCCAGGCGGCCGAGTGAGCTGAAAGGACAGGTCCATGTACGCTTTCACCTATCACAAGCCCACCAGCGCCCGGCAGGCGGCGACGCTGCTCGCCAAGAAGGAGGACGCCAAGCTGCTGGCCGGCGGCCATACCCTGCTGCCGACGATGAAGCAGCGGCTGGCCTCGCCCTCGGCGCTGGTCGACCTCGGCGCTTGCTCCGACCTTAAGGGCATCAGCCGCAAGGGCCGCAACCTCGTCATCGGCGCGATGACGACCCACGCGGAAGTGGCGAATTCAGCCGAGGTGCAGGAGGCGATCCCCGCGCTCGCCTTCCTCGCCGGCAGCATCGGTGATCCGCATGTGCGCCATCGCGGCACGATCGGTGGCTCGGTCGCCAATAACGACCCGGCGGCGGATTACCCGGCGGCGCTTCTGGCGCTCGGCGCCACCGTCGTCACCAGCAAGCGCAAGCTGACGGCCGAGGAGTTCTTCACCGGGCTCTATGAGACCGCGCTGGAGGAAGGCGAGATCATCACCAAGGTCTCGTTTCCGCTGGTTTCGAAGGCGGGCTATGCCAAGTTCCGCAACCCGGCCTCGCGCTATGCCATGGTCGGCGTCTTCGTCGCCAAGCGCGGCAGCGATATCCGCGTGACGGTGACGGGTGCGGGCGAGGGCGGCGTCTTCCGCTGGCCGGAAGCGGAGGCCGCGCTCAAGGCTCGCTTCGCGCCGAAATCGCTGGATGGACTGAAGCACACCGCCAAGGGCATCAATGGCGATATCCATGCGGATGCCGAATACCGCGCTCATCTCATCGGCGTGATGGCCAAGCAAGCCGTGGCGCAGGCGACGGGGAAGTAGGCAAGGCGCGTTGACTTCGCGCGCGTCATGGCCGGGCTTGACCCGGCCATCTCGTTCAGGACCTTACTTGCCTTCGATCAAGAGATGCCCGGGATATGCCCGGGCATGACGCAGGTTGTCATGTCTTCTCCTCTTCCTTCCTCCATCGATGCGACGCTCGCGCTGCTTCAATCGCAGGGCTATGTCGCCGACCGTGCGCTCGCGACCGTGTTGTTCCTGGCGCTCCGGATGAAGCGGCCACTCCTGCTGGAAGGCGAGGCCGGCACCGGCAAGACCGAGATCGCCAAGGTTTTGGCCGCTGGGCTCGGCCGCCGATTGATCCGTTTGCAGTGCTATGAGGGGCTCGATCTCGCCTCCGCCGTCTATGAATGGAACTATGCCGGGCAGATGATGGCGATCCGGCTGGCGGAGGCCGGTGGCGCAGCGGGGGACCGCGACCGGCTGGAAGGGGACATCTTCTCCGAGAAATATCTGGTGAAGCGGCCGTTGCTGCAGGCGCTGGAGCCGCAGGAGGGCGGGGCGCCGATCCTGCTGATTGACGAACTCGACCGCACCGATGAGGCGTTCGAGGCCTTCCTGCTCGAGGTGCTGGCCGATGCGCAGGTGACGATCCCCGAGCTCGGCACGATCCGGGCGGCCGAGCCGCCGATCGTGATTCTGACCTCGAACCGCACCCGCGAGATCCACGACGCGCTGAAGCGTCGCTGCCTCTATCACTGGGTCGGCTACCCCGATGCCCCGCGCGAGCTGGCGATCCTGAAAGCGAAGGTGCCGGATGCCCCGGCCAAGCTGTCGAAGCAGCTCGTCGCCTTCGTGCAGGCGATCCGCAAGGAAGAGCTGTTCAAGGCGCCGGGCGTCGCCGAGACGCTGGACTGGGCGACGGCGCTGGTCGAGCTCGACGCGGTCGCGCTCGATCCGGCCATCGTTTCCGATACGCTGGGCGCATTGCTGAAGTATCAGGACGATATCCAGGCGATGCAGGGCTCGCAGGTGAAAGAGCTGCTGGATCGGGCCAAGGCGGAGGCGGGGCGCTAGGATTCCTGCGCCGCGAAGCGAGAGGGTGCTGCCATGAACGCCGATATCAAGGCCGTCGAGGCGACCGTCCGGACCTATCTCGACGGGCTCTACGAGGGCGATGCCGAGAAGCTCGCCCATGTCTTCCATCCGACCAGCGCTCTGACCACGGCGCGCGACGACGGCGCGATCCAGATCGTGACGCGCGATGACTGGCTCGACGCCGTGCGCAACCGGCCGGCGCCGCAGGCGGCCGGAATGCAGCGCGACGACCATATCCTGACGATCGATCTGGTCGGGCCGACGCTGGCGCTGGTCAAGGTCAAGTGCCAGATGCCGCCGCGCTATTTCACCGACCTGCTCTCGCTGCTGAAGATCGAGAGCCGCTGGCAGATCGTCCAGAAGGTATTCATGACGGAGACGCGGGGCGCGTGAGCGGCAGGCTTGCCGAGAACATCGCCTATTTCGCTCGTGCCTTGCGCGCGGCGGGGTTGCCGGTCGGGCCGGGCGCCGTGGTCGAGGCGATCGCGGCTCTGGAGGGCGGTGCCCTCGGCGGGCGCGACGACGTCTATTGGGCGCTGCATGCGATCTTCGTGAAGAAGCATGAGGATTCACCCATCTACGATCAGGCCTTCCGGCTGTTCTGGCGCCGGCGCAACCTGATCGAGAAGATCATGGCGCAGATGTCGCCGGTGTCGCCCCGCGCCGACAGCCAGCCGGAAAAGGCCGAGGCCGGGGCGCTGCGCGTGGCGGAAGCCTTCGCGCCGCCGCCGCGCGAGGATGAGCCGCCGAAGGAACTGACCGAGCTGACGGCGCGGCTCACGGTCTCCGATCGCGAGATGCTCAAATCGCGCGATTTCGCCCAGATGAGTGCGGCCGAGATCGCGCGTGCCAAGCAACTCATCGCCGAGCTCAGGCTGCCCGACGACAGCATCGTGACGCGCCGTTTCCGGCCGGCGCATCGGGGCACGCGCATCGATCCGCGCCGGACGTTCCGGCAGTCGCTGCGTGGTGGTGGCGCCTCGATCGACCTCGCCTTCCGCGAGCGGCGCGAGGTGCATCCGCCGATCGTGGCGCTGGTCGATATCTCCGGCTCGATGGCCGAGTATTCGCGCATCTTCCTGCATTTCCTGCATGCGCTGACCGAGAAGCGCCGGCGCGTGCATTCCTTCGTCTTCGGCACGCGCCTGACCAATGTGACGCGGATGCTGCGGGCACGCGACCCCGATGACGCGCTGGCGCTCGCGGGCAAGGCCGCGCCGGACTGGGAGGGCGGCACGCGCATCGCGACCGCCCTGCACGATTTCAACCGCATCTGGTCGCGGCGCGTGCTGGCCGGCGGGGCGATCGTGCTGCTCTTCACTGACGGGCTGGAGCGGCACCTTGACGGCAGCCTGGGTTTCGAGATGGACCGGCTGCATCGCTCCTGCCGGCAACTGGTCTGGCTCAACCCGCTGCTGCGCTACGACGCCTTCGCAGCGCGGGCCAGCGGCATCCGGGCGATGCTGCCGCATGTCGACTCGTTCCGGCCGATCCATAACCTCGCGGCGATGGCCGATCTCTGCGCCGCGCTTTCGCTGGATGCAGGGCGGGAGAGCGATCCGCGCCTGTGGTTGAAGAAGGCCGGTTGAGGCATGATGTCAGGTGCTATTCAGGCGTAGGGTGACATCATGATCAGCACCGAAACCGATATCCTGCGCGCGGCCGAGGATTGGGTGCGCGGCGGCCGTGGCGTCGCCATCGCGACGGTGGTTGAGACCTGGGGCTCGGCGCCGCGCCCCGTCGGCTCGCATCTCGTCATCGACGGTGACGGGAATTTCCTCGGTTCGGTCTCGGGCGGCTGCGTCGAGGGTGCCGTGGTGGCCGAGGCCGCCGACGTCATCGCCGACGGCAAGGCGCGTATGCTGGAGTTCGGCGTTGCCGACGAGACGGCCTGGCAGGTCGGGCTCTCCTGCGGCGGGCGCATCAAGGTCTATGTCGAGAAGGTGAATTGAGATGGCCTCTTGGGAAACCCTCGTCGCCTTCGCGACGGTGACCATCCTCGTCGCCTATTTTCCGGGGCCGGCGCTGCTCTACACCGCCGCCCAGACGATCAGTCATGGTCGCAAGGCCGGGCTGATGGCGATGCTCGGCATCCATCTCGGCTGCTATTTGCATGTCTTCGCCGCCGCCTTCGGACTTTCGGCCGTGTTCAAGCATGTGCCGGAACTCTACATGGCCGTTAAGATCGCGGGCGCGCTCTATCTGATCTGGATCGGCGTCGGCATGATCCGCTCGCGCCTGGGCTCGCCCGAGCAGCCGGTCGCCCCGCCCAAGACGGTGAAGCGGGCGCTACTCGATTCCTTCATCGTCGAGGTGCTGAACCCGAAGGTCGCGCTGTTCTTCATCGCGCTCCTGCCGCAGTTCGTCGATCCGGCAGCGGCGCTGCCGGTCTGGGCGCAGTTCCTGATCCTCGGAATGGTCGTGAATTTCGCCTTCTCCTCGGCCGATCTCGTCACCGTCTTCGGCGCCTCGCTTGTCGTCGGCGCGATGAAGAAGACCAGGGCGAGCTTCGCCTTCGGGCGCTGGATCGGCGGTTCGCTGATGATCGCGCTCGGGCTGAAGCTCGCGACGGACAGGGGCTGAGTGGTGGAGCTTTCGACCCTTGCCGCGCTCAACGAGGAGCGACAGGCGCGCCGCGCGGCGGTATTGGTGAGCGACCTCGCCAGCGGCAATCAGAGGCTGGTGAAGCAGGATGCGATCCCCGGCGATCCGCTGGCGGAATTGCTGGAGCGGCAACTGCGCTCGGGCAAGAGCGGGATGATCGAGGCCGAGGGTACATCCTATTTCCTGACCGTGCAGGCGCCGCATCCGCGCGTGGTGGTGACAGGCGCCGTTCATATCTCGCAGGCGATGGCGCCGATGGCGCGGGCGCTCGATCTCGATCTCATCGTGATCGATCCGCGCACCGCCTTCGCCACGCCCGAGCGCTTCCCTGAAGTGACGCTGCTCGCGGAATGGCCGGAGGAGGCGCTTCCGCGGATCGGGCTCGACGCCTATACCGCCTTCGTCGCGCTGACGCATGATCCGAAGATCGATGATCCCGGCCTCGTCGCGGCCCTCCGCTCGGACTGCTTCTATGTCGGCGCGCTCGGCAGCCGGAAGACGCATGGCCGGCGGTTGGAGCGATTGACGGAAGCCGGCTTTGACGAGACGGCGATGGGCCGCATCCATGCGCCGATCGGGCTCGATATCGGCGCGGTCTCGCCTGCCGAGATCGCGCTTGCGATCCTGGCCGAGATCGTCGCGACGCTGCGCGGCCCGCGCCGCAAGCCGGTCTAGGTTCGCGCGATGAAATTCGGACCGGTCGCCATCGCGGATGCCGTCGGCTGTATCGCGGCGCATACCATCCGGGCCGACGGGACCATCGTGAAGAAGGGCGCGACCGTCACGGCGGAACTCGCCGCAAAGCTCAAGGCCGCCGGGGTCGCCGAGATCGTCGCAGTCCGGCTGGAGCCCGGCGATATCGACGAGAATGCCGCAGCGGCTCAACTGGCCGAGCGTATGGTCGGCGAGGCGATCATGGCGGAACCGCCCTTCACCGGACGGGTCAACATGTTCGCCACGCAAGCGGGCGTGCTGCGCATCGATGTCGCGGCGATCGATACCTTCAACGCGGTGGACGAAGCGATCACGGTCGCAACACTGCCGGCGCTGAAGGCGGTCGTGGCAGGCGAGCTCGTCGCTACCGTGAAGATCATCCCCTATGCGGTGCCACAGGAGCTTGTCGAACAGGCGCTTGCCGCACTGGGCAGCGCCGCGCCGGTCTCGGTCGCTGTCTATCGCCCGGCGAACGTGGCGGTGATCTCGACGCTGCTGCCGGGGCTGAAGCCGAGCGTGGTCGACAAGACTCTGCGCATCATGCGGGATCGGCTGGAACCGGCGAGTGCGGTGCTGGCTGCCGACAAGCGCGTCCCGCACGAAGCCGAGCCATTGGCCTCGGCCATCGCCGAGCAGGCGGCTGGCAAGGCCGATATCATCGTCGTCTTCGGCGCCTCCGCCATCACCGATCGACGCGACGTGATCCCGCAAGCGCTGGTCGAGGCTGGTGGCGAGGTCGAGCATCTCGGCATGCCGGTCGATCCAGGCAACCTGCTGATGCTCGGCAGCATCGACGGTAAGCCGGTGATCGGCGCGCCCGGTTGCGCCCGCTCGCCCAAGGAAAACAGCTTCGACTGGGTGCTGCAGCGCTATCTGGCCGGCGTTCCCGTCGGCCGCAGCGATGTGCAGAAGATGGGGGTCGGCGGCCTGCTGATGGAGATCGTCTCGCGGCCGCAGCCGCGTGCTCCGGGTTCCGCCGAGGGCGGCCCGCTCGCGGGTGTCGTGCTGGCGGCCGGGCAATCGACGCGGATGGGTGCGCAGAACAAGCTGCTGCAGCCGCTGCGTGGCAAGCCGATCCTGCGTCATGCCGTCGAGGCGCAACTGGAAGCGGGCTTGAGTCCGGTCATCGTGGTGACCGGCCATCAGCGCGCGGAGGTCGAAGCCGCCCTGTCCGATCTGTCGGTGCGTCTCGTGCATAATCCCGATTACGCCTCGGGACTGGCGAGCTCGCTGAAGGCGGGTGTGGCGGCGCTGGCCTCGGATGTTCCAGCCGCGGTGATCTCGCTCGGTGACATGCCGAACGTCACGCCGTCCGTGATCGAGCGCCTGACGGAGGCGCATCGGGCTCAACCCCAGGCGCTGGCGGCTGTGCCGACCCTGTTCGGTCAGCGCGGCAATCCAGTGCTGCTCACGCGGGCGATCTTCCCGGCGGTGTCACTGTTGAGCGGCGATCGCGGTGCCAGGCGGCTGCTCGACGAAGCCGGGGAGCGCGTCATCGACGTCGCCTTCGAGGATCCTGCCATCGCGATCGATGTCGATACGCCGGAAGCGCTGAAGGCGTTGCGGGGCTGAGGGCTCGGCGCCTCAGCGTAGCCAGTGCAGCCCGAGCGTGCCGTAATAGGCGGAGGATCGGTCGCTCGTCGATTGCAGACCGCCCGACAGGCGCCATTCCAGGCCGAGGAAGCGCAGGCCGGTGAGATGCATGCCGAGACGCAGTTTGCGGTAATCGCGCTCGCGATAGATTTCGAATTCGGGGCCGAGATAGAAGCCCGCCGGCATCTGCCAGCCCGGCGCGATCCGGGTCCAGTAGCGCCCGTTCAGCGAGGATACGTAGCCATTGGCTTGGATGACCGCTCCGGGCGAGGGGACGATCCAGAGATCGGCCTGCACTCTGGCGCCGTAGCGTGTGCCGACGAAGGAGGGGCCGAAGGACTCGATCCGCTGCTCGCTCTCGGTATCGGAGCCGGCGTAGAGCGCGAGAAAGCTGTCGCCGACGCGCCATTCGTAGCCGAGCAACGCCTGCGACTCGGCCTTGTAGGTCACGCCATGCGGCTTGTGGCGGCGGGTCTGCTCCTGCGCGCCGCCGGCCTTGACGAAGAAGCGGAAGCCACTCTGGGAGAGTCCTCCGCCGATGGCGCGTTTCATGCCGACGGAGAGGAAGGTCTTCCTCGGCCCGGCTTCCATGGAGCCGAAGATCACCATCGAGAGCGGGCTGCGCTCGGCTTCCTCTCCCTCTTCTTCTTCCTGGGCGCTGGCCGAGCAGAACGTGGCGGCGGCGAAACTCATCGCCAGCCCGGCCAGTCCGGCCTTGCCCACTCGGTACGCCACGCAAGTCCCCACGCCCGTCGTCGCGCATGCTGCCTTGCGGCAGCCTGCCTCAGGATTGCAGCAGTTTGGCAGTAGGCTGGCAAGCCTTTGTTAACCAGACGGGAGCAGGCTCGATCTACCCGGCAAAGCTTTCAGTCCTTAACGGAGGGGAGGTGGCGATGGTTTCGACCGATTTCATGCGGCAACTCGAAGGCTATGGCCTGACGACGGCGACGATCCTTTACCGGATGCCGGATCATCTCAGCGTCCTGCAGACCTATATCTGGCAGCAATACGATCTGGCGCCACGCTTCCCGGTGCTCAAGGACTTCCTGAAATTCTGGAAGCGCGAGCTGGAGGGGCCGCTTCACTCCGTTACGATCGCTCATTCACGCCTGATCAAGCCTGCGGAAATCCGCACTGTGAACGGTGTGCTGACCTTGCACTGAACGCTTGGCGGGACGGCCGGCCCTGAGCCTGGGGCATTGAAAGCCTGCGCCGGGCTCGCTTGTTGGCCGGGCTCCGGCTGTGCTAGGCGGGCGCTTCCGCTTCGGCACGGCCTGTTCCTTTGTCATCTCCTCTGCGTACATCCGGACTTCTGACGGCGCTGGCAGGTCTGCCCGGGGAGCGCATTGCCGTGGGCACGATCATCGCCGCGCTGCAGGACCGGGCCTATGCGCTGCTGGTCGTCCTGCTCGGCCTGCCCAACTGTCTGCCGATGCCACCGCCGATCCCGCTGGTCTGCGGGCTGGTGCTTGCCTTCGTCGCCATGCAGATGCTGACGGGACGGCGTATGCCATGGCTGCCACAGGCGCTGCTCGCACGCAGCATCGGCAAGCCGGAGCTCAATCGGGCGGTCGCGCGGGCGCTGCCGGCGCTGACCTGGCTTGAGCGCTTCTCGCAGCCGCGCCTGACGATGCTGGGCGGAACCTGGGCTATTCCCGTGCTCGGGCTGGTGATCCTGATCCTGGCGCTCGGCCTGATCGTGGCCGCGCCCTTCATCGGGCAGATTCCGCTCGGGCTTGCGGTCTGCCTCGTCGGGCTCGGCCTCGTCGAGCGCGACGGGGTGCTGATCATCATCGGTGCTGTGGTCGGTGCTGCCGGCCTGCTGCTCAGCGCG
This sequence comes from uncultured Allobosea sp., assembly GCF_945957345.1. Lineage (GTDB taxonomy): Bacteria > Pseudomonadota > Alphaproteobacteria > Rhizobiales > Beijerinckiaceae > Allobosea. The sequence continues at coordinate 21,073 of NZ_CAMFKW010000061.1, forward strand.
GGCTTTGCCTACGCGATCTTCAGCGGCATCCACGAGCTGTTCTTCTAGAGGTCCGCCGCCCGTCCGGCTCGTGGGTCGTCAGGCGGCGGCGAGGATTTCGGCGAAGGGATTGTCCAGGCGCAGCAGGCGGTCGATCTCCGTCGCTGGCACCGCCTTGGAGAAGAGGAAGCCCTGCAATTCGTGGCAGCCGATCGCCTGCAGGAAGCGGTGCTGCTCGGCGGTTTCGACGCCTTCGGCGCAGACGCGCAGGCCGAGAGCACGCCCGAGATGGGCCATGGAATGAACGAGAATCGCGGATTCGCCGGTCGCTTCCATGTATTCGAGGAAGGAGCGGTCGATCTTGATCTTGTCGAAGGCGAAGCGCCGTAGGTAGATCAAGCTCGAATAGCCGGTGCCGAAATCGTCGAGCGCCAGGCCGACGCCGTGTGCGCGGATATCCATCATCGCGGCTTCCGCCGCATCGGCATCCTCGATCAGCACGCCTTCCGTCAGTTCGAGTTCGAGCTGGGCCGGGTCGAAATCCGTCTCCGCGATGGTGCGGATGACGTTGGCGACGAAGTCCTTGTGGCGGAACTGGATCGGCGAGACGTTGACCGCGAGGCGGATGCCTTTCCAACGCTTGGCCTCGGTGCAGGCGCGCCGGAGCACCCATTCGCTGAGCGGCACGATCAGGCCGCGCTCCTCGGCGATAGCGATGAAGTCCGATGGCGGAACCATGCCATGGACAGGGTGCTGCCAGCGGACCAAGGCCTCGACACCGACGATCGTCGATCCGTCGACGGAGACCTGTGGTTGGTAGTGCAGCATGAGCTGGTCATTATCGATGGCGTGGCGCAGGTCATCCTCGACCATGCGCTTGAGCTGCATCGAGCGGTTCATCTGCGACTCGAAGAAGGAATAGCGGTTGCGGCCGCTGTTCTTGGCTTCGTAGAGCGCGGTGTCTGCGAGCTTGAGCAGGGCCTCCCGGCTAGAGCCATCGCGCGGCGCCATGGCGATGCCGATCGACGAGCCGATGGTGACCTCGGCGCCCGTGATGGTGAAGGGCTCGGTGAGGCTGGCGAGGATGCGTTCGCCGAGCGCGGCGCAGCCGGCGGGCGTCGCGGAATGGGTCTGGATGATGCCGAACTCGTCGCCGCCGAGCCGCGCGACCGTATCACCGACCTGGACCGCGCCGGAGAGGCGGACCGCGACTTGCCGGATCAGCTCGTCTCCGGCGGTATGGCCATAGGTGTCGTTGACGGCCTTGAAGCGATCGAGGTCGATCAGAAGCACCGCCAGGCTCGGGCCGTCATCGTCCTGGATATGGGCGAGGGTCTGGTCGAGCGTCAGGTCGAAGCTGCGGCGGTTCGGCAGGAGGGAGAGCTCGTCCTGCCCGGCCAGGCGCTGGATCTGGCGTTCGCGCAGCTCGATCTGCTCGGCCGAGGCGCGCAGGCGCTGGACCACGAAGATGAAGATGGCGGAGAAGAGCAGCGCGACCGCGATGAGAGCCCAGAGGAAACGGCGCAGCATGACATCGCCGGGACGGGCCGGCGACCATGCGAGCCAGGCGCCGATCTTGCCGTCAGCCGTGCGCAGGCCGAGTTTCGACAGCGGATCAGCCGGCGGCGTGGTCATCAGCTCGATGTCGGCGATGCGGTTGCGGTCGGCAAGGTCCGAGAGCATGGCGTTGGACAGGTGCCGGTAAGCCACGAAGGATAGCGGTGTCGGGCTGGTTCCGGAGGTGAACGCCGTCATCCGCGACAGGTCGATCACCGTCAGGATCAGGGTCTCGTCGCCGTCGGTCGTGATGGTCGAGCGGGCTGCGCCGAACTGGGGTGAGACCTCGTCGCCGATCACGGTGGCGACGAAGGAGCTTTTCGCGGCGCGCTGCAGCGCCTCGATATGGCGCGGGCCTTCCAGCGAGGCGTGATCGATGCTGGTGGGGTTCTCGACCCAGGCCAGCACTGCTCCGCCAGTGCCGTCGATATAGGCGCCGTCGAAATCCATCAGCTGGCTGCCGAGGCGCTTGAGGGCTGCCTGAAGCACCGAGGGAGGGCCGGGCTGCTGCAGAGCTTCGGGCAGGTCGCCGGCGGCGACGAGCCGCTCCAGTCGCAACTCGCTCAGCTTGATCTGGGCATTGACGGCAGCCTCGATCCGCTCGCCCTGGCGCTGCGCCTCGAGCCGGTTAGCTTCGCGGGTGATGGCGACGACGACGCCGATCCCCGCCGCCATGAGCAGCAGGAAAGCGCAGCCCAGCGTGACCACGGTGCTCGCGAACATGCGAGCGGAAGAACCCGCATTCGTCATCTTCGCGGCAGGGAATGCGGGCATTACTCGTCCAGAAATCTGTCGTCGTCCTGCGACTTAAGGCCTGAAGTGTTGATATCCCGTTGCCTGCGGCAGGGGGGCGGGGGTCAAGCTCCCGGAGGCGCATAGGGCGGGCGCGGGATTGCCATATGGGCGGCCCGCAGCGCAGCCGACCAGCGCTCGCGCAGATCGTGAAAATAGGGCTCGCCCGCCTCGATCCGGCGGTTGAGCTCGAAATCGTCGGCGTCGCGTCTGATAACGACGAGGTCGATCGGCAGGCCGACGCCGAGATTGGAGCGCATCGTCGAATCCATCGAGATCAGCCCGACCTTGAGCGCGTCATAGAGATGGGTCTTGTAGGTGACGGCGCGGTCGAGGATCGGCTTGCCGTATTTGTGCTCGCCGATCTGCAGGAACGGAGAGTCGATGCCGCATTCGATGAAGTTGCCGGCGCTGTAGACCATGAACAGGCGCATCGGCTGGCCCTTGATCTGGCCGCCGAACAGCATCCCGATCTCGAACTTCACGCCGGCATCTTCCAGAGCGGGCCCGTCGATCTCGCGGACATGGCGGATGCAGCGGCCGACGAGCTGGGCTGCCCTGAACATCGAGCTGGCATTCTGCAGCGTGTCGAGCTCGCCGGTCTCAGGGTTGGGCAGCCCCTCATGCAGGAAGCTCACCACCGATTGGGTGATCGAGAGGTTGCCGGCCGTCATCAGGCCGAAATTGCGGTCGCCCGGCCAGTTGAAGACATGCAGCTTGCGGAAGGTCGAGATGTCGTC
>NZ_CAMFKW010000062.1 GCF_945957345.1 uncultured Allobosea sp.
TGCTCTTCTCAGTGGTGATCACCGGATCGCCGCTGGCCGCTTTGCTGTATTCGGCTGCTCCCCTCCCGATCTTCATCGCATCGCTGGGCTGGAACCACCGCTCCGGGTTGTTCGCCACCGCCGCCGGTGCGCTTGCCGTCGCGGTTGCGCTCGCCCCGACCGGCGGCATCGCCTTTGCCCTGATCATCGGCCTGCCGGCCTGGTGGATCGCCTATCTCGCCCTGCTGGCCCGCGCCGACGCCCAGGGCCAGGTCGAATGGTATCCGCTCGGCAACCTGCTGCTCTGGATCGCCGCCACCGCCGCGCTCGCCACGGTCGGCAGCGCGCTGGTGATGACCACCGATTACGAGACCTATCGCGCGGTGATCGCGCGCATGATCGAGACGCTGCTGAACGAGATGGTTCGCGGCAAGCTGCTGGCTCTGCCGGCCGGCATCCAGGTGAAGGAGCTTGCCGACAGCCTGGCCCCAGCCGTGCCGCTCGGCATCGGCGCCTCCTTCGTCACCACCATCACGGCCAATCTCTGGCTCGCAGCCCGCACGGTGAAGATGTCGAGCCGCCTGCCGCGGCCCTGGCCCTTCATCCCCTCGACGACCCTGCCCCGCCAGGCCCTGCTGCTGCTTATCGTGGCGGGTTTCGTCGTGACCATGGGCGGCTTCATCGGCGTCGCCGCCATGGCCTTCGCCGGCGCGCTGCTGGCCGCCTTCATGTTCAGCGGGCTCGCCACGCTGCACGACATCTCGCGCGGCCGCGCCTGGCGGATGCCGATGCTGATTTCGATCTATGTCGCCCTCATCGTGATGCAGGCCGTGCTGACGCCACTGCTCGCGATCGCCGGCGTCATCGACACGCTGCTCGGCCTGCGCAAGCGGGCCGCGCTGCCGCCTCCGCCTACCCGTTCCTGAAACCCTGACCAACAGACTGATCAAGGAGAAGACCCATGGAAGTGATCCTGCTCGAACGCGTCGCCAAGCTCGGCCAGATGGGCGACATCGTCCGCGTCCGCGACGGCTTCGGCCGCAACTACCTGCTCGCCCGCGGCAAGGCGCTGCGCGCCACCGAGGACAACAAGAAGCGCTTCGAGAGCCAGAAGCTCGAGCTCGAGACCCGCAACCTCGAGCTGAAGTCCGAGGCCGATGCCGTCGCCGAGCGCCTGAACGGTCAGAGCGTCACCATCCTGCGCCAGTCGGGCGAGTCCGGCGTGCTCTACGGTTCGGTCTCGACCCGCGACATCGCCGAGGCCCTGACCAAGGACGGCTTCAACGTCTCGCGCGGCCAGGTGACCCTGAACACCCCGATCAAGACCCTCGGCCTGCACACCGTCCCGGTCGTGCTGCATCCGGAAGTCTCGGTCACCATCACCGTCAACGTCGCCCGTTCGGCTGAAGAGGCCGAGCGCCAGGCCGCCGGCGAGAACGTCACGGCCCGCGAGGAGTTCGATCTCGACGATCTCGGCCTCGAGGTCGGTGCGGCGCTGGCCGAGGCCGGCGACGCCGAGCTCTGAGCCGAAAAGCTGCCGAATCGAGTCAAGGGCGCCGTGGCAACACGGCGCCTTTTTCGTTTGTCCTGTGAACTGCGGGAATTGACCATCAACGTGCTGGCAGAAGCTGTCGGAGTGTTAAACTAGGTTCATCCCGACTCAGTTGCCGCCATCCGTTCCGCCTCTCCCGCGGTCCGAATGCCGGTTTGAAAATGTAAGTAAACGCTTACTTACCAAGGCAGCCATGGCCCCCGTCACCGCCCTCGTCGCCCGCCTCGACAATCGCGAGGCCGAATTCCGCGTCCAGCCTCACAATATCGAGGCGGAACAGGCGCTGCTGGGCGCGATCCTGGTCAATAACGACGCGTTCTATCGCGTCTCCGACTTCCTGCTGCCCGACCACTTCTTCGAGCCTGTCCACCAGCGCGTCTACGAGCTCGTGTCGAGCATGATCCGCGCCGGCAAGATCGCGACGCCGATCACGCTGAAGACCTTCGTCAACGACATAGACCTCGGCGAGATCACGCCGAGCCAGTATCTCGCCCGCCTCGCCGCCGAGGCGACGACGGTCATCAACGCCGCCGATTACGGCCGGACGATCTACGACCTCGCGGTGCGCCGGCAGCTCATCGGCGTCGGCGAGGACCTCGTCAACGTCGCCTATGACGCCCCGGTCGAGATGGCGCCGCGCGAGCAGATCGAGGATGCCGAGCGCCGGCTCTACGAGCTCGCCGAAAAGGGCCGCTACGAGGGCGGCTTCCAGAAATTCGACGGCGCGCTGCGCCTCGCCATCGACATGGCAGCGAGCGCCTACCAGCGCGCCGGCGGCCTCTCCGGCATCTCGACAGGCCTGCGCGACGTCGACCAGCGCATGGGCGGCCTGCAACGCTCCGACCTGCTCGTGCTCGCGGGACGCCCCGCCATGGGTAAGACCTCGCTCGCCACCAATATCGCCTTCAACATCGCCAAGGCCTGGAGAGGCGAGCGGCAGGAGGACGGCTCGATCAAGTCAGTCGACGGCGGCATCGTCGGCTTCTTCTCGCTGGAAATGTCGGCCGACCAGCTCGCGACCCGTATCGTCGCCGAGCAATCCAGCATCTCCTCCTACAAGATCAGGCAGGGTCGCATCACCGAGGGCGATTTCGCCCGATTGACCGATGTCGCCGCCCAGATCGAGAAGCTGCCGCTCTATATCGACCAGACCGGCGGTATCTCGATCGCGCAGCTGATGGCGCGCGCCCGGCGGCTGAAACGCCAGAAGGGACTCGACGTCCTGTTCATCGACTACCTGCAACTGCTCTCCGGTTCGTCAAAGAACAGCCAGAACCGCGTGCAGGAGCTCACTGAGATCACGACCAGCCTGAAGGCGCTGGCCAAGGAGCTCAACGTCCCGATCATCGCGCTCTCGCAGCTCTCGCGTCAGGTCGAGAATCGCGACGACAAGCGCCCGCAGCTCTCGGACCTGCGCGAATCCGGCTCGATCGAGCAGGACGCCGACGTGGTGATGTTCGTCTATCGTGAGGAATATTACCTCAAGGGCAAGGAGCCGCGCCCCGGCACCGAAGAGCACAACAAGTGGCAGATCGAGATGGAGGCCATGCACGGCGTCGCCGAGCTGATCATCGGCAAGCAGCGCCACGGCCCGACGGGCGCCGTGGCCTTGCAGTTCGACGCAGATGTGACACGTTTCTCGGATCGCGCCGATGAGATGCGCCTGCCGGACCGTGAATGATGCCTGCCGACCTGCCTGATTCCGCCGCCTTCGGCGCGACGCTCACCATCGATCTCGACGCGCTGGTCTCGAACTGGCGCCTACTCGGCAAGCGGGCCGGCACCGAGGCCGGCGCCGTGGTCAAGGCGGACGCCTATGGCATCGGCATCGAGCCTGCCGTCACGGCGCTGGCCAAGGCCGGCTGCAGGAACTTCTTCGTCGCGCATGTCTCGGAGGCCATCCGCGCCCGCAAGGTCGCGCCCGATGCGACGATCTATGTGCTGAACGGGCTGCTGCCCGGCGCGGCCGAGACCTTTGCAGCACACGGCCTATCGCCGGTGCTGGGCTCGCATGAGGAATTGCTGGAATGGGCCTCGTTCCGGCAGACCGGCGCGCAGGTCCGGCCCGCGGCGCTGCATGTCGACACCGCGATGAACCGGCTCGGCCTCTGGCCGGGTGAGGGCCTCAACCTCGCCCGTGAGCGCTCGGGCGTGATCGCGGCGGCGGGAATCGGATTGGTGATGAGCCATTTCGCCTCCTCCGAAGTCGAGACAGATCCGGCCAATGCTCGCCAGATCGCGGCCTTCGCCGAGATCGCCGCGGCGCTGCCGGAGGTGCCGGCCTCACTCAAGAATTCCTCGGGCCATTTCCTCAAGGACTGCCCGTCCTACCAGCTCACGCGGCCGGGCTATGCGCTCTATGGCGGCAATCCGACGCCCGGGCAGCCTAACCCGATGAAGCCGGTCGTCGGCCTGGAAGCCACGATCATCCAGACCCGCGAGGTCGAGGACGGCACGCAGGTCGGCTATAACGGGCGCTGGACGGCCAAGGGCAAGCGCAAGCTCGCGACGATCTGCCTCGGCTATGCCGACGGCTATCCGCGCAATGGCAGCTGGACCGATAGCTCGACCGGCGGCTCGGTACTGATCGAGGGTGTCTCCTGCCCCTTCGTCGGCTCGGTCTCGATGGACCTGATCATCATCGATGTGACCCATGCCCCGTCCGGCGCGGCAAAACGCGGCGCAAGCGTGACGTTGATCGGCGGCCCCCTCGATCTGGAGACCGTCGGCGGCGGCGCCAAGACGATCGGTTACGAGATTCTGACCAGCCTCGGCCGCCGCTATCACCGGCGTTATATCGGCGGCTGATGGCCAAGCGCGGACCGACCTATCACTGCCAGGCCTGCGGCGCGGTCTATCACCGCTGGCAGGGGAAGTGCGACGCCTGCGGGACATGGTCCTCGCTGGTCGAGGATGCGCAGGCTGCGCCCGTTCCCGGCGGCGGCCGGCCCTCCTCCGGCGGCCGGGCTCGGGGCCGCGTCTTCGCGCTGGAGACGCTGAAGGGCGAGACGCAGGATGCGCCGCGCATCGCCTCCGGCATCGGGGAACTGGACCGCGTTACCGGCGGCGGCTTCGTGCCGGGCTCGGTGCTGCTGATCGGCGGCGATCCCGGCATTGGCAAGTCGACGCTGCTGATGCAGGCGTGCGCGGCGCTCGCCAAGGCGGGCAAGCGCGTCGTCTATGTCTCCGGCGAGGAATCGACCGGGCAGGTCAGGCTCCGGGCCGAGCGCATGGGATTGGCCGAGGCGCCGGTCGATCTCGCGGCCGAGACCAATGTCGAGGATATCGTCGCGACGCTGGGCCAGGGCGAGCGCCCTGCCCTCGTGGTGATCGATTCGATCCAGACCATGTGGTCCGGCGAGGTCGAGAGCGCGCCGGGCACGGTGACGCAGGTGCGCGGCTCGGCGCAGGCGCTGATCCGCTATGCCAAGACATCAGGCGTCTGCCTGATCCTGGTCGGCCATGTCACCAAGGACGGGCAGATCGCGGGACCGCGCGTCGTCGAGCACATGGTCGACGCCGTGCTGTCGTTCGAGGGCGAAGGCGCGCACTCGTTCCGCATCCTGCGCGGCCAGAAGAACCGCTTCGGCGCGACCGACGAGATCGGCGTGTTCGAGATGACCGGCAAGGGACTGTCGGAGGTCACCAACCCCTCGGCGCTCTTCCTCGCTGGCCGCGACCAGCCGGCGCCGGGCGCTGCCGTCTTCGCCGGAATGGAGGGCACGCGGCCGGTCCTGGTCGAGATCCAGGCTCTGGTCGCGCCAACCGCCCTCGGCACGCCGCGGCGCGCCGTGGTCGGCTGGGAGAACAGCCGGCTCGCCATGGTGCTGGCCGTACTCGAAACGCATGGCGGCCTGCGCCTTGGCCAGCATGACGTCTATCTCAATGTCGCCGGAGGCCTGCGGGTCAACGAACCGGCCGCCGATGTCGCGGTCGCAGCCGCGCTGGTCTCTTCGCTCAGCGGGGCGACCCTGCCGCAGGAAGCGGTCTATTTCGGCGAGATCGCGCTGTCGGGCGCGATTCGGCCGGTCGCGGTCGCTGCCGCACGCCTCAGGGAAGCGGCCAAGCTCGGCTTTGAAGCGGCGCTGATGCCGAGCGGCGGCGCCGATCACGGCGACGGCAACGGGCTGAACCTGCGACGTTTCGGCCATGTCACGGAACTCGTTGCCGATATCGCCGCGCGCGCTCCTCGCAGAGATGTGAAATGACTTCGCCGAAAGGGTGACGCAGAGGGCGGGAACGCGTATAGCAAAGCCGAAACGGCCGCCCTGCCTCCGGCCGGTCGGCACCTGACCACAGCAAAGCGGCCCTCCCAATGCCTGTCACCATTCTCGATCTCGTCGTCATCGGCGTGGTTCTGATCTCGGCTTTGCTCGCGGCCGTGCGCGGCTTCACGCGCGAAGTGCTTGCGATCGCCTCCTGGATCGCCGCGGCGGCCGTCGCCTGGCTGTTCCATCCGCAGCTCGTGCCCTTCATCCAGCAATACATTCCGGCAAGCTCCGCGCAGGGTACGATCGCGCTGGTCGCCTCGATCGCGGCTCTGTTCCTGGGTACGCTGATCGTCGTCTCGCTGATCACGGCCCGGGTTTCCGATTTCGTGCTCGACTCGCGCATCGGCGCGCTCGACCGCACGCTCGGCTTCGTCTTCGGCGCCGCGCGCGGCCTGCTCCTGGCGGTGATCGGCTATGTCTTCTTCACCGCGCTGGTCGGCAACGAGAAGCTGCCGGTCTGGGCCAAGGACGCGAAGGCCAAGCCGATGCTGGAGGAAACCGGCCGTTCGCTGATCGCCATGCTGCCGCAGGACGTGAATGCCGACTTCATCAAGAACCTGCTGAAGAAGCAGAAGCCGGAGGAAGGCACCGAGGCCCCGGCCGAGGAGCCGCGCAGCCCCGCGACGCCGGCACCGGTTGCACCTGCCCCAGCCCGTCCCTAATTAGCGCGTAGAACGTTAGCTCAAGCCCCGTCGCCTGGAGCCAGACATGATCTCGCAAACCGAGCGTGATGCCGCCTTCGATCCCAATGCCGACCGGCTGCGGGAGGAATGCGGCGTCTTCGGCATCTATGGCCATGCCGATGCCGCGGCGCTCACCGCGCTCGGCCTGCACGCGCTGCAGCATCGGGGTCAGGAGGCGGCAGGCATCGTCTCCTTCGACGGCAAGCGCTTCCACTCGGAGCGCCGCCTCGGTCTCGTCGGCGACGCCTTCTCGGAAGCGAGCGTCATCGACAAGCTCAAGGGCAAGCAGGCGATCGGCCATGTCCGTTACTCGACGACGGGCGAGACGATCCTGCGCAACGTCCAGCCGCTCTTCGCCGAATTGCATGGCGGCGGCTTCGCGGTGGCGCATAACGGCAACCTGACCAACGGGCTGACGCTGCGCCGCGACCTCGTCCGCGATGGCGCGATCTATCAGTCGACCTCCGACACCGAGGTGCTGCTGCATCTCGTGGCGCGCAGCCGCAAGCAGCATTTCATCGACCGCTTCATCGAGGCGATCCGCCAGATCGAGGGCGCCTATGCCTTCGTCGGCATGACCAACAAGAAGCTCATCGGCGCGCGCGACCCGCTCGGCATCCGCCCGCTCGTGCTCGGCGATCTCGATGGCTGCCCGATCCTGACCTCCGAGACCTGCGCGCTCGACATCATCGGCGCCAAGTTCGTTCGCGAGATCGAGAACGGCGAGGTCGTGATCATCTCCGAGACGGGGATCGAGAGCCACAAGCCCTTCCCGCCCGTGGCGGAACGGCCCTGCATCTTCGAATACATCTATTTCGCCCGCCCCGACTCCATCGTGAAGGGCCGCAGCATCTACGAGCGCCGCAAGGCGATGGGTGCCGTGCTGGCACAGGAGTCGCCGGCCGAGGCGGATGTCGTCGTGCCCGTGCCGGATTCCGGCGTGCCGGCGGCGCTGGGCTATGCTCAGGCGAGCGGCATCCCGTTCGAGCTCGGCATCATCCGCAACCACTATGTCGGGCGCACCTTCATCGAGCCGACGCAGAAGGTCCGCGAGCTCGGCGTCAAGCTGAAGCATTCGGCCAACCGCTCGGTGGTCGAGGGCAAGCGCATCATCCTGGTCGACGATTCGATCGTGCGCGGCACGACCTCGTTCAAGATCGTGAAGATGATGCGCGAGGCCGGCGCCAAGGAGGTGCATTTCCGCATCTCCTCGCCGCCGATCACCCATCCCGACTATTACGGGATCGATACGCCCGACCGCGAGAAGCTGCTCGCCGCGACGCACTCGCTGGAAGAAATGCGCCAGTTCGTCGGCGCGGATTCGCTGGCCTTCATCTCGGTGGACGGGCTCTACCGCGCCATGGGTCATGAGCGCCGCGATCCGGCCCGGCCGCAATTCACCGACCATTGCTTCACCGGCGACTACCCGACCTCGCTGACCGACATGGTCGGCGAGAGCGCCAAGCAGCAGATTTCGCTGCTGGCCGAAGCCGGCTGAGCCAGCGGAGCTTCCTGTCATGACAAAGCCTCTCGCGGGGCGCGTCGCGCTCGTCACCGGCGCCTCGCGCGGCATCGGCCGTGCCGCGGCGCTGGCCTTCGCCGAAGCCGGCGCGCATGTCATCGCGCTCGCCCGTACGGCCGGCGCGCTCGAGGAACTCGACGACGAGATCGTCGCGATCGGCGGCAGCGCCACGTTGGTGCCGCTCGACCTTGCCGATGCCCGCGGGCTGGAGAAGCTCGGCCTTGCCGTATCCGAACGCTGGGGCAAGCTCGACGTCCTGCTCGCCAATGCCGGCGTGCTCGGCTCGCTGACGCCGCTCGGCCATGCGACCGAGAAGGACTGGGCCAAGGTCCTCGATATCAACGTCACCGCCAACTGGCGCCTGCTCAAGGCGCTCGATCCGGCGCTGCGCGCCTCGGATGCCGGCCGCGTGCTGCTGATGACCTCGGGCGCCGCGCATAAATGCACGGCCTATTGGGGGCCTTACTCGATCTCCAAGGCCGCCGTGGAGGCGCTGGGACGTACCTATGCGGCCGAGACGGCGACGACCCCGGTCAAGCTCATGCTGGTCAATCCAGGGCCGCTGCGCACCAAGATGCGGGCGGAGGCGATGCCGGGCGAAGACCCGCAGATCCTGAAGACGCCGGAGGAGCTGGCGCCGCATCTGGTCCGGCTGGCTTCGCCTGACTGGGCCGAGAGCGGCAAGATCTTCGACTTCCCGCAGGGCAAGGTGCTCACCCCGCAAGTGCCGGTCTGAGAGCGCTCAGCCGCGCGCCAGCGCCGCCTGAACCAGCGTGATCAGATCAGGAATGGTGAGTTTCGGCAGGGCCGCCATCTCGTCCAGGCCGAACCAGCGGATCTCGTCGTGTTCGTCGACGAGATTGCTACCCGTTCCGCCTTCCCAGGCACTGACGACGTAGATGTGGTGGAGCGCGGCACCGTTGCGCTCCGGGAAGCGCTCCGCCTCGGAAAGCACCAATTCATAGCGCGTCGGCACCAGCCCTACCTCTTCGCGGCACTCCCGCAGCAGGGTCTGTTCCAGCGCCTCGCCGGGCTCGACCCGGCCGCCGATCGCATCCCAATGCCCGGGCCAGGCGCGTTTCCAGGTCGCGCGCAGGCCAAGCAGGACCTTCCGATCGGCATCGACGAAGAGCGCGCTGACGGTCTCCAGCATGCGCGCTCTCGATCGCTATTCGGCGCGCAGCCAGCGCAGCAGGCCCGCCTGATCGCCGCTCTCGACGGCGGCCGCGACGCGCCGGCCGACCGCCGCACCGAATTTGTAGCCATGGCCGGAGCAGGCCGAGACCGCCGTTACGCGGCCGACCTGCCGGGACAGGAATTTGCGGTCCGCGGTGAAGGTGTAGGCGCAGGTGACGACGCGCTCGACCCGGTACTCTGCGATGCGCGCGAAGGGCGGCGCGAAATAATCGCGGATCTGCTCGCCCTCGCCCGGCCGCGGCTCGCGCTCCTCGTCGGGCTGGCGGGGGCGCTTGTGGATGCCTGCGCCGACCTTCAGCCCGGTGCCGTCGACCGGCGGCAGGACATAGCCATCGACCGTGCCGCCGACATCGACGATGACCGGAGCAGCCTCCCAGGCGGCCTTCAAATCCGCCGGCGGATCGAGATAGGCGACGGCCGTGCGATAGGTCGTGAGCACGTCGGCAAGCTCCGGCAGGAGCTTCAGCGCCCAGGCGCCGGAGCTGACCACGATGCGATCGAAGCTGGCCGCCTCGCCATCGGCCAGGGCAATGCGGCCGCTCTCGGGATCGATAGAGGTCACGGTCGCACCTTCACGCAAGATGACGCCGCGCTCGCGCAGCAAGCGGACCATGTCGGCGGCGATGCGGGCCGGGAAGAGCGCACCGCCCTCGGGACTGAGATAGGCGTAGCGGATCGTGGCGGCGTCGATGAAGGGATAGCGCCGGGCGGTCTCCGCCGCGTCATAGAGCTCGTAGGGCGAGGCCATGCGGTCAAGGCCTTCGCGGTACTCCTCGCCCTCGTCACCCTCGGTCTGGGAGATACCGAGCACGCCGCAGGGCGCATAATGCTGCTTGCCGAGATCGGCCCAGAGCTCGCTCCAGGCCTCGAAGGCTTCGGTGATGGTGCGGGCATAGCCGTCGGCGCCACCATAGGCGCGCCGGATAATGCGGTGCTGGTCGCCGGAAGCCGCATAAGGGTTGGGGATCTGCGGTGCCTGCTCATAGAGCGTCACCTCATGCCCGCGCCTGTTCAGCGACCAGGCGGTGGAAAGCCCGGCGATACCGGCGCCGACGACCGCGACCTTCATCAGCCCTTGCGCTCCTTGTCATAGGGATTGGCGCCGCCGCGACGATGCAAGCGGATCGGCGTGCCCGGAAGCTCGAACGCATCCCGGAGATTGTTGACGAGATAGCGGGTATAGGACACCGGCAGATGGTCGAGCTGGTTGCCGAACAGCGCGAAGGTCGGCGGGCGGGCCTTGGCCTGCGTCATATAGCGAATCTTGATGCGTCGGCCGGCCACGGCCGGGGGCGGATGCGCCGAAAGCACGCCTTCGAGCCAGCGATTGATCCGCGCGGTCGAGACGCGGCGGTTCCAGACGCCATAGGCCGAGAACACGCCCTGCATCAGCTTGTCGATGCCCTCGCCGGCGAGGCCGGAAAGCGGGATGATCGGCACGCCGCGCACCTGCGCCAGCAGATGATTGGCCTTCTCCTTGAGTTCGGCGAGCAGGCCCTGCTTGTCGGCGACAAGGTCCCATTTGTTGAGGCCGATCACGACCGCCCGGCCTTCGCGCTCGGTCAGGTCGACCAGCGTCAGGTCCTGCTTCTCGAAGGGGATCGTCGCATCGAGCAGCACGACCACGACTTCGGCGAAGCGGATCGCGCGCAGCGAATCGGCCACCGAGAGCTTCTCCAGCTTCTCCTCGATGCGGGCGCGCTTGCGCATGCCGGCGGTGTCGAAGAGCTTGACCTTGCGGCCGCGCCATTCCCAGTCGACCGAGATGGTGTCGCGGGTGATGCCGGCCTCGGGGCCGGTCAGCATGCGCTCTTCACCGATCATGCGGTTGACCAGCGTCGACTTGCCGGCGTTCGGACGGCCGATGATGGTGACGCGCAAGGGGCGATCGGGATCGATATCCTCCTCGTCCTCGGTATCGGCGGCGGGAACATCGGCCCAGGCCGCCTCGTCCTCGTCATCCTCGGATTCGTCGGCGATATAGGGCATCAGCGCTTCGAGCAGGTCCGAAGTGCCCTCGCCATGCTCGGCCGAGAATGGCACGGGGTCGCCGAGGCCGAGGCCGTAGGACTCGATGATGCCGTCGGTCCCCTTCTTCCCCTCGGCCTTGTTGGCGAGCAGGATCACCGGCTTGCCGGAGCGGCGCACCAGATCGGCGAAGGGCTGGTCCATCGGCGTGATGCCGAGGCGGGCGTCGATCATGAAAAGCACGACATCGGCCTGCGCGATCGCGGTCTCGGTCTGGGCGCGCATGCGGCCGGCGAGCGAATCCTTGTCGGCCTCCTCGAGGCCGGCGGTGTCGATCACCTTGAAGCGGAGATGGCCGAGGGTGGCGTCACCCTCGCGGCGGTCGCGCGTCACGCCCGGCCGGTCATCGACCAGCGCGAGCTTTTTGCCGACCAGCCGGTTGAACAGCGTCGACTTGCCGACATTGGGGCGCCCGATCAGGGCGACGATGGCTGTCATCAGATTTCACACATTTTCGCCGTCGTCCCGGTTCACCGAAGCGAGAAGCCGAGGCGGCGGCGCCGTTGGAGCCAGGCTCCGGTTCAGTTCTTCACCGTGACGGGGCCGCCACGGACCAGAGCGAGATAAAGCTCGACGCGCTGGCGCAGGGCCTGCGGCGCCTGCGGATCGGTGATCGCGGCATCGAACCAGCGCCCGGCATCCTCGAAAAGATTAGCCTTGAGCGCGGCGATGCCGAGGAATTCGCGGGCCGAATGGCGCCAGACGCCCTGCGGGGCAGCCAGCGGCTCCAGCGCTGCCTTGACCTCCGGATAGCCCGCGAGATCGACGCGCAGGATGCCGGCGCGCAGCTTGGCAAGGTCGCGAGAGGTCTGGTCGAGCGAAGCGTCGGCGGCAATCGCATCGAAGGCGGCAGCACCGGCAGCCGGGTCTCGCTTGGCCGTCTCGGCCGCCAGGCGGAAGCGGGCGATCAGGCGGTAGCCGGCGGGCGCCGTGGTCGAGAGCTCCTTCAGGATGGTCTCGGCCTGGGTGGCGTCGCCGTCACGCGAAGATTTCAGCGCCGCTTCGAGGCGCGCGCCGACGGCCTGCGAGGCCTGATTCTCGCGATGCAGCCAGAACTGCCAGCCGGCAACGGCGAGCACCGCCAGCACGGCGAGGCTGGTGACGACCCAGCCATATTTCTTCCAGAGCTCCGCTGCCTTGTCGCGGCGGACTTCCTCATCGATCTCGCGAAAAATATCGGCCATTTGACTGTCAAAATCCCTGTTGTGAGCCCGGTAGCATTTTCGGCTGGGGAATGCGAGCCGGTTCAGTGCATGGAGCGTCGCACCAGAATGGACGGCCGGGCTCCCGCCATGGCAAAACTGGCCCGGCCCTTGCTGCGCCCGATCCGGACGGCCCTTTCAGCTTTCGGCCGTGGAGAGTTCCATGAAGCAGACGATCACCAGACGGGCCGGCCTCGTCGCCCTCACCCTCGCCGCCTTCGCCCCCGGCGCGCTGGCGACGCCGGCCGCTGCGCAGACCCAGCCGATCAAGGTCAAGGTCTTCGTCGCCGCGATGTTCGAGATCGGCGAGAATACCGGCGACCGGGCCGGCGAGTTCCAGCATTGGTACGAGCGCTATTGGATGAAAAGCCAGCCGCATCCGGTGAAGGGCGCGCTGAAGCCGGTCTATTGCAACGATGATGGCGTCTGCGGCGCCGTGCTCGGCATGGGCAAGGTCAATTCCTCGTCCTCGATGCAGGCGATCCTGCTCGACCCGGCCTATGACTTCTCGCAGGCCTATTTCGTGCTCAGCGGCGTCGCCGGCACGCCGCCCTCGCGCGGCACGATCGGCGACGTATCCTGGGGCACATGGCTGGTCGATTACGATCTCGGCCATCGCTGGGCGCCGGAGGAAGGCAAGCCGGGCGAGCCGGTCTTCATGCCGCGCAAGGGCTATGAGAGCTATCGCGTCTTCCAGCTCAACCCGATGCTGGTGAAATGGGCGGTGAAGCTCGGCTCCGGTGTGAACCTGCAGGATTCCGATTCCGCAAAACAGTACCGGATGCGCTATCCCGACAAGAAGGCGCAGGCCGCGCCCTCCGTGCAGACCGGCACGCATATGACCGGCGACACCTTCTTCCACGGGCCGGGCCTGTCGAAGGAGGCACAGTACATGGCCAAGCTCTACGGCGCCGACGATTATGTGATCACCGAGATGGAGGCCGCCGCGATCACGCTGGTGATCAAGCGGCAATTCGGCACCGACCGGATCATGAGCCTGCGCGGCGCGGTCAATTTCGACCAGGGCAACCCGAACGAGACGACGCTGCAGCATCTCGACCCGGCGCCCGGCCAGACGGCCGGTGGCTTCGCCGAGACCGTCGCCAATGTCGAGGCCGTCGGCTCGAAGGTGGTCGATCACATCGTTGCGGATTGGCCCGTCTGGCAGAAGGGCGTGCCGCCGCTGCCGACGAAGTAGGGGCTGATTTCCACGCCCTTTGTCATTCCGGGGCTTCGCGCAGCGAAGAACCCGGAATGACAGGGTGGTTCGCTCTATGATCGACCGGCCCTGAACAGCAGGCTGCCGTCGCCGTAGGAGTAGAAGCGGTAATTCGCTGCGATCGCATGGGCATAGGCTAGTTTCATCACCTCGAGTCCGCAGAAGGCGGAGACGAGCATGAAGAGCGTCGAGCGCGGCAGATGGAAGTTCGTCATCAATAGGTCGACTGCGCGGAAGCGGTAGCCCGGGGTGATGAAGATCGCGGTGTCGCCGGAGAAGGGCCGGATCGTGCCGTCCTCGGCCGCCGCGCTCTCGATCAGGCGCAGTGAGGTCGTGCCGACGCAGACGATGCGCCCGCCCTTCGCCTTGACGGTGTTCAGCGCGGCAGCCGTCTCGGGCGAGACAGTGCCCCATTCGGCATGCATGCGATGGTCGTCGGTATCGTCAGCCTTCACCGGCAGGAAGGTGCCGGCGCCGACATGGAGCGTGACGAAATGCCGGCTGACGCCGCGGGCGTCCAAGGCCGCCAATAGTTCCGGCGTGAAATGCAGGCCCGCTGTCGGCGCGGCGACAGCGCCGTCCTTCCGGGCGAAATTGGTCTGGTAGTCGGCGGTATCGGCGCTGTCGGTCGGGCGCTTGCCGGCGATATAGGGCGGCAGCGGCAATTCGCCGAGCCGCGCGATCGCCTCATCGAGATAGGCGCCGGTCAGGCTGAACTGCAATTCGACCTCGCCGCCCTCGCCCTTGGCGATCACCTCGGCCTGCAGGCGGCCGAGCTCGCAGGCGTTGCTGGCAGCCTCCGAATCGAAAACCACGCGTTCGCCAACAGCGAGCTTCTTGGCCGGCCGGGCGAAGGCGAGCCAGCGATCCTCGCTCTCGCGCTTGTGCAGCATGATCTCGATGCGGGCAGAATCCGCGCCGCGATAGCGCCGCCCGCGCAGGCGGGATGGGATGACGCGGGTATCGTTGAGGACAAGCGCATCGCCGGGTTGAAGCAGCGAGACGAGATCGCGGATGCCGCGATCCTCCAGTGGCTCGGGCGCATCTGGACGCACCACGAGCAACCGCGCCGCATCACGCGGGCTTGCCGGCCTGAGCGCGATGCGATCCTCGGGCAGGTCGAAATCGAAGAGATCGACATTCACGACCGCAGCGTCCTTCTCGTCAAACGAAACGAGCCCTCACCCCATTGGCTACGAGCGTTGCTCGCGTCCCGGGATGAGGGCTCGCCTCAAACTATCGAAGATCAGGCCGCGTCGGCCATCACCTTCATCGAGACGATCGAGTCGGGATCGCGCACCGGCTCGCCGCGCTTGATCTTGTCGACATTGTCCATGCCTTCGACGACCTCGCCCCAGACGGTGTACTGCTTGTCGAGGAAGCGGGCATCGTCGAACACGATAAAGAACTGGCTGTTGGCCGAGTTCGGGTTCTGAGCGCGGGCCATCGAGCAGATGCCGCGGACATGCGGCTCGGCGTTGAACTCCTGCTTCAGGTCCGGATAGCTCGAACCGCCGGTGCCGGTGCCGTGCGGGCAGCCGACCTGGGCCATGAAGCCGTCGATGACGCGGTGGAAGACGATGCCGTCATAGAAGCCCTCGCGGGCGAGCAGCTTGATGCGCTCGACATGGCCGGGCGCCAGGTCGGGACGCAGCTTGATCACCACCTTGCCCTTGGTGGTTTCCATGACGAGGGTGTTCTCGGGATCCAGCGACATCAGGTCTGCCTTTCATTGAGCCGCGCGCGGCCGTGGAAGCGAATGGTGAAGGGTCGCCCCGCGATACTCGCTCCGAGGCCCGCCGACAACCTCATCGGCGTGCAGGAGCGGATGGCGGCGATGGCGGAGTCGCTGAAGCGCTGCTGGAATGCGACATCGCCGCGCTTCGTCTCCCAGGTGACGCGCGGCTGGCCGAACAGGCTGCCGTCGCGCCGGAGGCTGAAACGCAGCGACACCATCGCGCCCGTCAGGTCGCCGGGCAATGGCGGCGGCGTCCAGCAGCGCTGAAGCGCCGGAGCGATCTGGTCGAGCCGGTCGACGGTCTCGGTACCGTCCCTGGGGTTCTCGGGAGCGACCTGCTCAGCGGGCGTGATCTGGCCGATCAGCCCGATCTCGCCGCTGCCGTGCAGGACGCGCGGCGAGTCGAGCCGGCGCTGGTCCAGGCCGGGAATGTCATTGCCGCTGAAGGGACCGCCGATGCCGGGATTGTAGCGCTGGCCGCTCTGCGGCGGCAGGACCGGGTTCTGCGAGCCCGAAGGCGGGGGCAGAACCGGATTCTGCGAGCCGGAGGGCGGCGGCAAGCCGAGATCGCGCGTCTCCTGCGCGAGCGCTCCGCTCATGCCCAGCGCCAGGGCGATTCCGATCAGGGCCGTCCGAACCATCGCCACGCCCTCCCCGGCTCGCCCTGCGCCGGTTTCTTACTTCGCGTCGGCCTGGAGCCGCATGCGGATGATCTTGTCGGGGCCGCTGACCTGGCCGCTGCCGGGCGCGCCCTTCTTGATCTTGCGCACGGCGTCCATGCCGGAGACGACCTCGCCGAACAGCGTGTAGCTGCCGGTCAGCGAGCCGCAGCCTTCATAGCAGATGAAGAACTGCGAGTTGGCGGAGTTCGGCGACTGCGAGCGCGCCATGCCGACGGAGCCGACCTTGTAAGGCGTCTGACTGAACTCGGCCGGGATATTCGGGAGATCGGAGCCGCCGGTGCCGGTGCCGGTCGGGTCGCCGGTCTGGGCCATGAAGCCGTCGATGACGCGGTGGAAGACGACGCCGTCATAGAAGCCGCGCTTCACCAGCGCCTTGATCTGCGCGACATGCTTCGGCGCGAGATCCGGCCGCAGGCGGATCGTCACCGGGCCGTCCTTGGTCTCGAGGATGACGGTGTTCTCGGGATCCGGCTTCGGCGTCTGGGCCTGGGCGAAACCGAGCGAGGCGACGACGGCAAGGGCGGCGAGCGAGCTGCGCAGCATGAAATTCTCCATGGCCGCCGGCGAGCCCGGCGGATGCCGGTCGATAGCCCTATCCTTTGACGGGAACAAGGCATCGCGTCGATCGGCCGCCTGCCCTTGCTGCACTGCACAAGTGCAAGAAAGACTAATCTTGCAAAAATTCCAGGCTGGAGTTGCCTAAACTGATGACAGCGCCGTCACAATCGGCTAATCCTTCCCGCGCTGGGAGCGCTTTGCAGGTCGAAGCGCTGCGGACCAGGTCTTGGGAGGAACAAACGCCCGCCTTGCAAAACGAGTCGCACGCTCTCTGAGACGTGTGCCGGTGCAGCGGTAAAAGCGGACTATCAAAGGCAAGGCATCGGCCTTGCCTTTTTTCTTGCGCGGTACCCCGAGCAGACGCGCCTGAATTGATCCCGCTGTCATTCCGGGGCTTCGCCGAGCGAAGAACCCGGAATGACAGCGTTGTGGCAGTGCTCCTCAACCGATATCGGCCGCCAGAGGCCGCCAGAGCTCTTCCCTCCCGGTCTCCGCCGACAGGTCGAGGAGAACGATAGCGCCAGTTCTGACGCGCCGCCGCAGACTGTCGGCATGCCCCGAAGCAATGCAGAGCGCGCCCTCGTCATGGAGCACTTGCAGCCGCGCCCGCGACAGCCCCAGTTCTGAGGCCAGCAGGCGGTCGAGACGCAGGCTGGCCGGAAACGGAACCATCAGTTCGATCTCCAGATGCGTCCAATCGCGGGCTTCGGACAGGATATCCTTGACGATGTCGTATTCCGGAAACTCGTCGATGCGCTGCGCCTTGCGTCGCAAGGCATCGAGATTGAACGCTTCGGTCTGTACCCAGAGCGGGTCGTTGGACTGAAGCGCCGCGAGTATCCGGGGCTCGATGTCGCGGATGTTCCGCCGTTCGAAGACAGGGCGGTTCCAGGTCTTGTCGCAGCCGACGCATCTGTAGATCAGCCACGCATCGAGGCTGCGGCCATTGGCGTTGAGCCTGGCCTTTCCGCTGGCACGGAAGGCTCTCGGCCCGCCGCAGCCATTGCAAGATAGCCAAGGTTGGGGAGGGATTTGCGGCGTGACGGTCCATCGGACCCGCAATTTCGCGCACATAGCAGTCTTGGTCTTCCATTCGGAAGTTCACCAAGATGGCGCGTGAGGAACCCTTGTCGGGCGCGGTGTGGCGGTGCTTCAGGTGGTCGAAGAGCAGAGGCAGCGGGGGCTGTCCTGGCACGGTGGAACAATGCCAAACCGGTCTCTCGCCACCACCCGACGAACGTATTCATACGCCGATGGCAAGCCGCCGCCGACTGTACGGGTGAACTGGATTGAGACCGGACTTACTTAGGCAAAGCCTACCTCGACGCGCCAACGCTCTTCGAGACCAGCGATAGCAGGCGATCCGCGTCAGCGGGAGCCGTGCGCCGCTCGAAGCAGGAAGAACCGCGCGGCATGAGATAATTCTGCAACGTCGCGCCCAACAGGGGCCGCGCAACGATGTCTCAGATGTCGCAGGTCACCCAGACATACCAGACGCCGGCGAAGATCACCGCCGCGATCACCGAAGTGATGACGGCCTTCTTCAGCAGGCCCGGCAGCACCGGCGCCCCGGGCTCGGTGCCGGCCACGACGTCACCCGCCTCCTGCTGGCTGCGGATGCCAAAGGGCAGCACCGCAAAGAGCGTGATCCACCAGATGACGAAATAGAGGGCGAGGCCGCCGACGAGATTCATGCCGTCTTCCCCGCGAGCGCGATGCAGGAGAAGGCGACCCGCGCCTCCGTGGGCACGCCGAAGCGCGCCGTATGTCGGGCCGGCAAACCGCCCGGGAAATGCTTCACGTATTCGGCGTTGCAGGCGGCGTAGTCCGCGGGGTCTGTGATGAGCATCGTCATCTGGACGACGCGGTCGAGCGAGCTTCCGGCTTCCGCCAGGATCTCGGCAACACGGCTGAGCGCATTGCGAACCTCCTCGGCCGGGGTCTGGCCACGATGGACGCCACGCGCCGGGTCATGCGGTGCTGAATGGCCGGAGACGAAGACGAGCCCGCCGGCGACGGTGGCAGCGCTGAAGGGGCGCGGCGAGCCGGCTTCGGGCTGCCCCAGGAAAGCGATCTCGGTCGAAGCGATGTCTGTCATCGTCGTCAGGCCTGTTCGAGCTCGACCAGCGTACCCAGGAAATCCTTGGGATGCAGGAACAGCACCGGCTTGCCATGCGCGCCGATGCGCGGCTCGCCGGAGCCGAGGACGCGGGCGCCTTGCGCCTTCAAACGATCGCGCGCCGCGAGGATGTCGTCAACCTCGTAGCAGATGTGATGGATGCCGCCATCGGCATTGCGTTCGAGAAACTTGGCGATCGGCGAGTCGGCCCCGAGCGGCTCCAGCAATTCGATCTTGGTGTTCGGCAGTTCGACGAAGACGACGGTGACGCCATGCTCCGGCTCGGCCTGCGGCTGCGAGACGCGCGCGCCCAGCGTGTCGCGATAGAGTGCCGTCGAGGCTTCGAGGTCCTTCACCGCAATGGCGACGTGGTTCAGGCGTCCGATCATCTTCATCCTCTCCGGCGTGGCCGTGCGGCCTTTCTACACCTCGACCACCAGCGCATGCACCAGCGGCTTCTTGCCCCACTCCTCGTTGACCGCGCTGCGCACGCCGCGCTCCAGCGCATTGCGCAAAGCCTCGGGGTCGCGGCGTCGAGCCTTCGGAATATTGTCGAGGAGGTCGCCGACGATATCGGCGACGAACTCGTCGAAATCGATGCCGCCAAGGGTGCGCGGCGGCAGGCCGAGCACGGCGATCTCGGGCTCGCCGGCAATGCCGCCCTTCTCATCGATCGCGACCGCGATCGAGACGATGCCGGCGAAGGACAGGCGACGGCGCTCCTGGATGGTTTTCTCAAGAGCGTTCACCAGCAGCGAACCATCCTGATAGAGCCGGCCATGCCGGACCTCGTCGACCTTGCGGGCGCCCTCACCCGAGATCGCGACCACGTCGCCATTGCCGGCGCGCAGCACATGCTTGACGCCGAGGCTGCGGGCGAAGGTTTCATGCTCGGCGAGATGCAGGTCTTCGCCATGGGCGGGGATCGCGATCTGCGGCTTCAGCCAGCCATAGAGCCGGGCCATCTCCTCGCGGCGGGGATGGCCGGAGACATGGACCAGATGCGTCCGGTCGGTGATGATCTCGATCTTGTCGCGGGCGAGCGCGTTCAGGATGTTGCCAACCGACTTTTCGTTACCGGGGATGGTGCGCGACGAGAAGATCACGCGGTCGCCGGGCGACAACGCGATCTCGGGATGGTCGTCCGAAGCGATGCGCGAAAGCGCGGCGCGCGGCTCGCCCTGGCTGCCGGTGACCAGCGCGACGACCTTGTCGCGCGGCAGGTAGCCATAGGCATCGACCGGGCGGAAGCCAGGAATGCCGTCGAGATAGCCGCATTCGCGGGCGACATCGATGACGCGATCCATGGCGCGGCCGACGACGACGACCTCGCGGTCGTTGGCCATCGCCGCTTCTGCAACGGCGCGCAGGCGCGCGACATTGGAGGCGAAGGTGGTGACGGCGACGCGCCCCGGCGCCGAGGCGACCAGTTCCTTCATCTTGGCGGCGACATCGGCTTCGCTCGGGCTCGTGCCGTCGCGCATGACGTTGGTGGAATCGCAGACCAGCGCCAGCACGCCCTCGTCGCCGAGCTCGCGCAGGCGCTTCTCGTTGGTCGGCAGGCCGACCCGCGGGGTCGGATCGATCTTCCAGTCGCCGGTATGGACGACGAGGCCGGCGGGCGTACGGATCGCGAGCGCATTCGATTCCGGGATCGAATGGGCGACCGGCACGAATTCGATATCGAAGGGGCCGAGCGTGATCGCGCCACCCTGCGGCACGACATTGATCTCGACATTGGGCGCACCGGGCTCGGAGAGGCGGCGCGTCGCGAGCAGGCCGGCGGCGAAGCGCGTGCAGTAGACGGGAGCACGCAGCGAGGGCCAGAGCGCCGCGAGCGCGCCGATATGGTCTTCATGGGCGTGGGTGATGACGATGCCGAGCAGGTTCGCCCGTTCTTCGATGATGTAGCGCAGGTCGGGCAGCACGATATCGACGCCCGGCGCCTCCGGCCCGGCGAAGGACAGACCGCAATCGACCAGGATCCACTTTCGCCGGCCTTCCGGCCCGAAGCCGTAGAGCGCGGCGTTCATGCCGATCTCGCCGAGGCCGCCGAGGGGAACGAAAACAAGCTGGTCGCTGGAACGGGTCACTGGCAATCCTGATTTTGGCAATGGCTTGATCTAATGCCGCGTGATGGCAAGGAGCCCTAGCACGCCAGCGATGCAGCCTCCAGATCGGCGGAGGTCGTGCAATGGCGCAATCAGGCGGGCGGGCCGAAGAAGAGGTCGCCGGCATCGATGACGCGGCGGCCGGTTTCGGTTTCGAGTTCGAGACGCCCGGTCGGGTCGAGGCCGATGAAGATGCCGGTCAGCGGCCCCTCGGGCAGACGGATGGTGATGGTCTCGCCGAGAAAGGCGGCGCGCTCCAACCAAGCAGCGCGGGTCGGACCGAAGCCACCGGGTTGCGACCAGATGGCGAAGCGCTGGGCGAAGGCGTCGCTCAGACCCGTCAGCATGGCCTCGACATTGGCCTGCGGTGCGGCTGCCTTGAGGAAGGTCGCAGGATAGGGCGTGTCCGTGGGGCAGGAGGCGATGTTGACGCCGCAGCCGACGATGACGTTGAAGCGCCCTGCCCGGCTCTCGCCCTCCAGCAGCAGGCCGGAGGTCTTGGCCCGGTCGAGCAGGAGGTCATTCGGCCATTTCAGCCGGAGGCCGGATGCGGCCGGGCCGAGTAGCTTCGCGGCGGCATCGTGCAAGGCGAGGCCCACGACGAAGCCGAGCTGCGGCGCCAGGGCCGGCGCGCAGGGATCGTTCAGCAGCAGGCTGACGTAGAGATTACCCGGCGGCGAGCCCCATTGCCGGCCATGGCGGCCGCGGCCGGCATTCTGGCTGCGGGCGACGATCCAGAGCTTGCCGGGCTCGCCCTGATCGAGCGCGCGACGGGCTTCCTCCATGGTGGAGCCGACCTCGTCGCGGACGATCAGACGATAGCCCGCGGCGCGGGCGGCCTCACCGAGCATGGGAACGAGTCCATGCCGTCATGCTCGCCCTCGTGGCGAGCATCCACGTCTTGAACACGACCTTCGACCAGCGAAGGCATGGATGGCCGGGACAAGCCCGGCCATGACGGGGAAGCATCAAAACAGCGACTTGGCCGCGGCGGCCGCCGAGTCGAAGAGCGGCGCCGGCACCAGCGACAGCACCAGCACGAAGAGCGCCGAGATCAGCAGCACGGTGCGCACGCCGAGATCGGACTTCTCGAAAGCCGGCTTCGGCTCGTCGAAATACATCACCTTGACGAGGCGCAGGTAGTAGTAGGCGCCAACCACGCTGGTCAGCACGCCGACGACGGCGAGCACGTAGAGCTTCGCGTTGATCGCGGCGAGGAAGACGTACCACTTCGCCCAGAAGCCGGCGAGCGGCGGGATGCCGGCGAGCGAGAACATCATCATCGCCATCGCGAAGGCCATCCAGCCATTGGTGCGGGACAGGCCGGCGAGCTCCGAGATGTCCTCGACCAGCTTGCCGTCGCGGCGCATCATCAGCACGCAGGCGAAGGCGGCGAGCGTCGTGGCGAGGTAGATCGCCATATAGGTCATCACGCCCTGCACACCCTCGGGCGTGCCGGCGGCGAGGCCGACCAGCGCATAGCCCATGTTCGCAATCGACGAATAGGCGAGCAGGCGCTTGATGTTGCGCTGACCGATCGCGGCGAAGGCGCCGAGCGCCATCGAGGCGATCGAGATGAAGACGATAATCTGGCGCCAGTCATGGATCGCGCCCGGGAAGGCGCCGATGAAGACGCGGATCACCATCGCCATGGCGGCCATCTTGGGCGCCGAGGCGAAGAAGGCGGCGACCGGGGTCGGCGCGCCCTCATAGACATCCGGCGTCCACATATGGAACGGCACGGCCGAGATCTTGAAGGCGACGCCGGCCGCGATGAAGACGATGCCGAAGATCAGGCCGAGGCCGGCATGGCCGCCGGCGGTCGCCGCGGCGATACCCGGGAAGGTGACGGTGCCGGTGAAGCCGTAAACCAGCGAACCACCGTAAAGCAGCATGCCGGAGGAGAGCGCGCCGAGCACGAAATACTTCAGGCCGGCTTCGGTCGACTTGGCGTTGTCGCGGTCGAAAGCGGCGACGACATAGAGCGCCAGCGACTGCAATTCGAGGCCGACATAAAGGCTGATGAGGTCGTTCGCCGAAATCATCATCATCATGCCGATGGTCGAGAGCACGACCAGGATCGGGAACTCGAAGCGCATCGTGCCCTGGCGCCGCATCGTATCGGCCGAGAGCAGGATCGAAGCGCCGGCTCCGAGCAGCGTCAGCACTTTCATGAAGCGGGCGAAGCCGTCGGCGATAAAGCCGTTGTTGAAGGTCAAAAGCTTGCCGGTGCCGGAGACGACCATTGCCAGCGCGACCGCGAGCAGCGCCAGCGCCAGCCCTTCGAGCAGGCGCATCGAGCGCTCGCCTTGGATCGCGCCGATCAGCACCATCGCGATGGCGCCGAGGGCGAGGATGATTTCCGGCAGGGCCGGGCCGAGAGCGGGCAGAGCCATGACGAGACCTTACTGCGCGACCGCCAGCGCCGTCTTCGCGACGGCGAGAGCTGCCTGATAGTTCTTGATGAGCGCTTCGGTCGGCGCCGCGAAGGCGTCGAGGATCTGGTGCGGCTGGATGCCGTACCAGATCGTCAGCAGGACGAGCGGGACCAGCGTCAGATATTCGCGGCCGTTCAGATCCGTGATGGTCTTCAGCTCGGGCTTCACCAATTCACCGAAGACGACCCGACGGTAGAGCCAGAGCGCATAGGCCGCCGAGAGGATGACGCCGGAGGTCGCGAAGAAGGCTACCCACGGATTCGCGCGGAAGGCGCCGAGCAGCGTCAGGAACTCGCCGACGAAGCCGGAGGTGCCGGGCAGACCGACATTGGCCATCGTGAAGATCATGAACACGACGGCATAGGCCGGCATGCGGTTCACGAGGCCGCCATAGGCCGCGATCTCGCGGGTGTGCATGCGGTCATAGATCACGCCGACGCAGAGGAAGAGCGCGCCGGAGACCAGGCCGTGGCTGACCATCTGGTACATCGCGCCCTGGATGCCCTGCGGCG
>NZ_CAMFKW010000063.1 GCF_945957345.1 uncultured Allobosea sp.
ACGGCTGGCCCTATCTGGTGCTGGAACGCGGCTTCACGCAGGTCATCATCGGCTCTATCGCGAGCAGTGCCGGCCTGATCATGCTGTCGCTCGCCTGGGTCCTGAAAGAAGTTCGTGCGACCCGACGCGCGCTGATCGAGGCGCTTGAGCTTCGCTCCGAGGCACAGACACCCGCGGCTGCGGTACTTCCTCTTTCGCCAGCAATGCCTCCGCGCCCCGAGCTCCCGCCCTTCCCGGGCGCTGCGGCTCCCGCCGTGATCGGGGCTGTTGCCGGCGCTGCGGCAGCGGGCGCCGTGGCCCATGCGCTGACGGCCTCTGAAGGCGAAAGCTCTCCGGCTCCTGCGGAAGAGCCGCATGCATCCGGCGACAGGGACCTGTTCGGCGCGCTCGTGACGCAGCATCTCGCGGAGCCGGACTCCGCCGCCGCCGAGAAGCCCGAGGAGGCTCACGAGAACGAGCCGATTTCGTCAGAGGAAGCCGAGCCTTTGCCCGACATGTTCGACGAGGCCTTGTCGGCGCCGCTGCCGGTCGAGCACGCCGGATCTCCGGTCGAGCTGGAAGCGGAAGGGCATGAGCCCGCGGAACTGGTCGCTGCCAAGGTGCATGCCGCCGATCGGGACTGGAGCTTCCCCCGGTTTGACGAACCCGCGCCCACCGAAGAGCGGCTTGCGGACGAGCCGCCGGCGACACATGGCGAGCCGGTCGAGGCGCCTGCTGCTGCTGAAAGCGGTACCGAGCTTGACGAGTTCAGCGCCCTGCGCGCGAGCCTCGCCGGCCATCTCAATGAGCCCGAGCGCGAAGCCGGCCGCATCGAGCCCTCTTTCTCGCAGGAGGCTGATCCCTTCGCCGTGGCCGAGTCCTGGATGGATCGCGCCTCGCCGCGGCGGGAACCATGGCTCGACACGCCGCCCGTTGCGGAGCCGGAGCCTGCCGCGGAGGTGACACCCCATTGGCCGCCGCGGACGGAAGCCCATGCTTTCGACGAGGCCGCCGAGCCTGCGAGCGACGACATCGAGACGTCGGCGGTTTCCGAAACCGTCGGGTCGGCACCGCATGACGATCAGGTCGATGCCGCCAAGATGGAGCCGGAGCAGGCGGCCGTGCATGCCGAGGTGAGCGAAGCCCAGGTCGAAGAAACGCCCGCGGCTCCGGAGGCTCGCCCCGCGTCCGACGAGGGCATCGTCGGTGCCTATCAGGTCGGCGACGCGCATTTCACGATCTACGCCGACGGCTCGATCCGGGCGCGTACGCCCGATGGCGAATACAGCTTCGCCTCGATGGACGAGCTGAAGGTCTATCTCGCCAGCGAGAAGAGCCGGCTGGGCGTCTGATCAGGCGCCCTTCGCCTCCCAGCCTTCGCCGACCGTGTGGATGGCGAAGGCATAGGCCAGCGCCGTCTCCTTCAGCGAGTCGAAACGCCCGGCCGAGCCGGCATGGCCGGCGTCCATATTGGTGTGCAGCATCACCGGTCCGCCGCCCGTCATGGTTGCCCGCAGCCGTGCGACCCATTTCGCCGGCTCCCAATAGGTCACGCGCGGATCGGTCAAGCCGGCCATCGCGAGGATCGGCGGATAGGCCTGAGCCGTTACATTGTCATAGGGCGAATAGCTGCGGATGGTCTCGAAGGCCTTCACGTCGCGGATCGGATCGCCCCATTCCGGCCATTCCGGCGGCGTCAGCGGCAGGGTGTCGTCGAGGATCGTGTTGAGCACGTCGACGAAGGGCACCTCCGCTACGACCCCCGCGAAGAGTTCCGGCGCCATGTTTGCGACCGCGCCCATCAGCATCCCGCCGGCGCTGCCGCCCTCGGCGACGATGCGTCCGCGCCTTGTGAAGCCGGCATCGGCGAGCGCTCCGGCCGCGGCGATGAAATCGGTGAAGGTGTTGCGCTTGTTCTCGCGCTTGCCGTCGAGATACCAGCGCCACCCCTTGTCGGTCCCCCCGCGCACATGCGCGATCGCATAGACGAAGCCGCGATCGACCAGGCTGAGCGGCCGCGTCCGGAACGAGGCCGACATCGCCGAGCCATACGAGCCGTAGCCGTAGAGCAGGCAGGGGGCGTTGCCGTCGAGTACGAGATCGGCCCGATGCAGGATCGAGATCGGCACGCGTGCGCCGTCCGAGGCCGTGGCGAAGATGCGGCGCACCTTGTAGCTCGCCGGATCATGGCCGGAGGGGACTTCCTGCCGCTTCAGCAAGGTCCTTTCGCCGGTGGCGAGGTCATAGTCATAGGTTTCGGCCGGTCGCGCCATCGAGGCATAGATGAAGCGCAGCGTGTCGGTCTCGAATTCGTAGCCCGCATCCATGCCGAGCCCATAGGCCTCCTCGTCGAAGGCGATGCTGCTCTCGGAACCTGTAGCGAGATCGTGGATGACGATGCGCGGCAGCCCGTCCTCGCGCTCGAGTCGGATCAGACGGCCCTTCAGGCAGACATGGTCGAGGATCAGGCGCCCGGACTTGTGCGCGATCAGGTCATGCCAGTTCTTCGGATCGGGCGCATCGACGGGCGCGGTGACGATCTTGAAGTCTTCGGCGCCGTCGGCATTGGTCAGGATCGCGAAGATGTCGCCGTGATGCTCGAGGCTATATTGGCGACCGGGCTCGCGAGCTGCGACGAGCACGGGCTCAGCCTCCGGCCGGTCTAGATCGAGGATGCGGGTCTCCGAGGTCTCGTGATCCCCGATCGTGATCAGCAGGAAGCGGCCGGACTGGGTCTTGTCGATATCGACGAACATCCCGGCATCGGCTTCGTCATGGAGCAGTTCGTCCTTTTCGACGGGCGTGCCGAGGCGGTGGCGCTTCACCCGTGACGGGCGATGATCGTCGTCGAGGGCAACGTAGAAGAACGAACGGGAATCGCGCGCCCAGATCATCTCGCCCGTGGTGTCCTTGACGAGGTCCGGCAGTTCGTTGCCGCTCTCCAGGTCCCGGACATGGATCGTGTGCAGCTCCGAGCCTGCCTCGTCGGCGCTCCAGGCGAGCAGGCGGTGATCCGGGCTATGCGCGGTATCGCCGAGATCGAAGAAATCCTTGTCTTCGGCCAATAGATCGGCGTCGAGCATGATCTCCTCGCCCGCGCGGCCCTTCAACCTGGCGGTATGACGCGGCTTGCGGCAGATCAGCGGATGCTCGGCGCCCTTGCGGTAGCGCGAATAGTAGAGGAACGGTCCGTCCGGCTGCGGGACGCTCGAATCGTCTTCCTTGATCCGGCCGCGCATCTCCTTGACCAGTTCCTTCTGCAAGGCCCGGGTCGGCGCCATCAGTGCCTTGCAATAGGCATTCTCGGCTTCGAGATAGTTGCGGATATCGGCCGGCAGGACATCCGGCTCGCGCAGAACCTCTTTCCAGTTTTCCGCGCGCAGCCATGCGTAATCGTCGCTCAACGTGACGCCGTGAACCTTGGTCTCCGTGGTCCTGATCTCGGCTTGCGGCGGCGCAGGCGCGCGGCTGCGTCGGCGCGGCGTGGCGCTCGGGGAGTGACGATCCTGATCCTTGCGCATGGCGATCTCCGGCGAGGGAGGCCGACAGGTAGAGGCCGCGGATTGAGCTTGCAAGACATCAGGGCCCGGTGCGGCTTTGATTTTCCCGCTCAGTGCAATGCAGCATCCCGCTGATGAATTCTTGAGCTTTGCATGTCTCAATTGTTGAGGATTGCTGGCTTGCACAACTAAACAGTATCGAATAAACGCTTATCCCGATCAGTCCGCGTTGTCCGATTCTGGGCCGATGGTGCTTGACCCACTATTGGTAGTATTATTCAGGCTATCGGATGCGAGGCGGTGGACGATCAGCGCAGAACGCTACCAAGAACGATAAGGAAGAGACATCGCCATGACCGAGAACGACGGAGCTGACTTCATTGAGCTGACGGCGGATATCGTTTCCGCCTACGTCTCCAACAATTCCGTGCCTGCTTCCGACCTGCCGGCTCTGATCAGCGAAGTTCACTCGGCACTGAGCCGCGTGATCGGTGGCGCCGCGCCGGTGGTGCAGGTCGAGGCTCCCAAGCCTGCCATCCCCGTGAAGAAGTCGATCACGGCCGACTATCTGATCTGCCTCGAGGACGGGAAGAAGTTCAAATCGCTGAAGCGGCACCTGCGCACGCAGTACAACATGTCGCCGGAGCAGTATCGCGAGAAGTGGGGCTTGCCGCCGGACTACCCGATGGTTGCGCCGAACTACGCCGAGGCGCGCTCTCAGCTTGCGAAGAAGATGGGCCTCGGCCAGCAGCGCCGCAAGCGTCGCTGAACGATCTGTTCAGCGCAGGATTGACGCGCTGATCTAGAGCATTTTCGAGCGAAGTGGACACCGGTTCGCGTGAAGAAAATGCGGTAAAATAAAGACCTGGAGCAATTTCAGCAAAAGCGCAAAGCGGTTTTGCGTCCGGAATTGCGCCGAAACAAAATGCTCCGGGAAAAAGCCGCCGATGATCTTGGCGGCTTTTTTTCTTGCGCGCTGCTCCCCGGGGGAGGGGGCGGGGATAAATCTGCCTCAGGGCTTGCCAGACAAGAGATAAGAATATAATCCTATATACCACAAGCCCGCTGGAGGGAGCGGGTCGGCTGTGGATAGGAACATAATATGAACATAGCGGGCGACCAATCACAAGTTGCACTTCGCGCGACCGCTGAGGCGCGCTTGGCGGAAGTGGCCACGGCGGCTGCGGCGCGCATCCCGCTGGCTGGCATGCGCGCGGCGAACCGGGGTCGGAAACCGGTCGCGCTCGCCCGTCAGACGGCGATGTACCTGACCCATGTCGCCTTCGGCCTCAGCCTGACCCGCGTCGGCGTCTGCTTCGGCCGGGATCGCACGACCGTCCGCCACGCCTGCGCCCTGATCGAGGATCGCCGTGACGATCCCGGACTGGAATTCGGTTTGACGGCTCTGGAAACCGCTCTTCTCGCCACGATGGCGAAGCTGGGCAACCAGCCTGTGGAGGCCGGCCGATGACCGCCGAGACCGAACACAGCGAGCGCAGCCGCCTGCTGAAGCACCTCGCCGAAGCCGGATGCTATGGATTGCCCTCGCCGCTGGGCTGCGGTCGGATCGCGCTATACCGGACAGTGAACGGCACGAGCCTGGGCGCCGGTTATGTCGCGCCCGAGACGGTGCAGGCGCTGGAGGCCGAGGGACTGGTCGCCTGGTCGAACGATGCGAAAGCCGCCCGGCTTGGCCTCGCTCCATCGACGCGGAAAGCGCCGTTCGCGGAGAAGGCGCAATCCGGGGAGCCGCCGGCTCCGTCCATGGACGATCGCGAAAGCCCGCTGCTCTGGTTGTACCGCCGCCCCGGGAAAGATGGCAGGCCTCAGATCAGCGACGAGGAATTCGCGGCGGGCGAACGCTTCCGGGCCGATATCACCCTGGCCGGGATGCTGCCGCGCACGACGATGAACTGGGACGCGGCACTGACGCCCGAGCAGGCGGGAGCGGGACCGCGCGATGCCGCCGGTTCGTCAGACACCGCACTTGCGGCGCGCCAGCGCGTGAGGCTCGCCTGCGACCGGCTGGGTCCTGAGTTGTCGGGGCTCGCGATCGATATCTGCGGCTTTCTCAAGGGCCTCGATCTGGTCGAGAAGGAGCGCCGTTGGCCGCCCCGCTCCGCCAAGGTCGTGCTGCGTGTCGCGCTGGCAGCGCTCGTGACGCATTACGGGCTGGATCGCCGCGGTCGCCGGACGGGGATGCGGAGTTGGCAGGCGGACGGGGCCCGGCCGAGCGAGTTCCCGATGCCCGGCTGAACCGGCTCAGGCCGCAGCAGCAGCCTGAGCGTCGCGCTTGATCCGGTCAATCATCGCGCGCACACCGTTCGAGCGCTGCGGCGTGAGATGGGCGGCGAGGCCGAGGCGTTCATAGATGGCGAAGGCGTCGGTCGCGAGGATTTCGGAGGCTGGCCGCCCCGAGAAGATCGCCAGCGCCAGTGCGACGAGCCCACGCACGATATGGGCGTCGCTGTCGCCGACGAAATGGAGCCGGGTCTGCGGCCCGCTGCCGTCTTCGCGATGGGCGACGAGCCAGACCTGGCTGGCGCAGCCGCGCACCTTGTTGGCGTCGACATGGTCGTTCTCGGGCAGGGGCTCGAGGCTCTTGCCGAGTTCGATGAGGTAGCGATAGCGATCGTCCCACTCGTCGAGCAGTTCGAAATTCGCGACGATGTCGTCGAGGCTTGTCGTCATGCCGGGCCTCTTCCCGCGATTGCGGGGGAGCGTCAAGCGCTCAGCGCTGCGGCGGCGCCTGTTTCCCCGTCATCGCCGTCGCTGCCGCATGTAGGATACGCTCACGCAGCACCGGGTCCATCCCCGCCAGGATCTCCGCCGCCTCGCGCGCCGCCGTCAGGCTGCCCGCGACGTTGCGGGTCTCGGTCCGGACGGCCTCGGTGGCTTGGCGCACGGCCTGCGGCAAGGCCGCATCGGCCGGCTTGCCGCTATGGACCGGCGAGTTCACGGCGATCAGGCCGATGATCGCGATCTTGCGCAGCAGATAGGCCATGTCGGTCTCCGTCGTCGGCGCCTTCCTATGCGCCGCGGGATCAATCTAGGCCGGAATCCGGAAAAATCGCGTCATTCCGAACGCTCAAATGCGTGTCGAATGCGACGGCTGATCTTCAGCTTCCGTTCACCTTGCCGCGAACATCGGAATGTGCCGAAAAAACCCGAGCATTTGATATAACTCTATGAAAAAACGTCTGAAATTCTGGTCTCAGGGCGGCTGGGCCTGCTTTCGGAGCCGTTCGCCTTTAAGCCCCGCTTAAACCGGCCATGGCGAGATGCGCCGAGCGGATGGGGGTATCCGCGACAGTAAGGCGTTGCGTTCCGTATGGTGATGACAGCATTGAGGACACAGGCGGCGGCACTGGTGCATGCATCGGTGCAGTCCGACACGGCGGAAAGGCAGCGTCATGAACGTTTCGTTCTGTCGCGCCTGCTCGTCGGCGGCGGCATGCTTGGTCTGGCTCCCGCCTATCTGGCCTGGCGCGGCGCGCCCGGCGCCTTCGAGGCTGCCATGATCGTGGCTGCCGCGCTGGCGGTTCTCTCCATCGCGTTCGTCTCTCGCACGGGCCGCCTCGATGCGGCGCATGCGCTGTCCTCCACCGCGCTCTCCCTTTTCATCGTGGCACTGGCCGGCGCAACCGGCGGCCTGTCTTCGCCCTTGTTGCTCTGGCTCGCGGTCGTGCCGGTCGAGGCAGCCTTCTTCGGTTCGCGTGGCTTCATGCTGCGGGCTGGATGGATCGCGGTCGGCGCGCTGTTTGCCGCCATCGGGCTGCAATGGTTCGGATTGTTCGCTGAAGCGACGCTCTGGACCGGCGAGGCGATGCCGCTTCTCGCGATGTCCGCGCTCGCTCAAGCCTTGGTCGTGACGGCTGTCCTGCTGCGCCGTCGTCATGCCGAGGAGCGCGAGCACCGCATCTCCGATGCGCGATCGCAGCTGCTGCTCGACCATGTCGGCGATCTCGTCACCTGGCACGATGCCAGCGGCGCGGTCGTCTTCGCCAATGCGGCTGCGCGCACGCTGGCCGGTGCCGATCCGCGCGAATTGCTCGGACGCGGCCTGTTCGAGCGCGTCCACATTGCCGATCGGCCGATCTTTCTGAAGGCGCTGAGCGATGCCGCTCATGGCGAGGAGGGCGTAACGGCCTCGTTCCGCACACTCTTCGTGCCGCGCGAAGGCGCGGGCGAAACCCGCCTCCCGGTCTCGCTCTGGCTGGAAATGCAGGCCTGCCGTGTCGCGGGTGCGGCTGCCGCCGACGGCGCGGCCGTCGTCTGCGTGATGCGCGACGTCACCGAGCGCCGTGCCGCCGAGGAAACCCGCGAGCGCGGCCATGCCGAAGCGCTGCGCGCCAATGACATCAAAGGCCAGTTCCTGGCGACGGTAAGCCACGAACTGCGCACGCCGCTGAACGCGATTATCGGCTTTTCGGAGATGTTGAGCGACGAGAACAATGGCTGGCTCGACGCCGAGAAGCGCCTGGAATACGCCCGCATCATCCATGCGTCCGGCCATCACCTGCTCGATGTCGTGAACACGCTGCTCGACATCTCGAAGATCGAGAGCGGCGCGATGGCCATCGAGCGCGAGCCGCTCGACCTGACGGCGATGGCGCAGGATTGCTGCACGCTGATGGCGTTGCGCGCCGAGACCGGCGGCATCGCGCTGGAGCGCGTAGTCGGTCCGGGCCTTCCGGCGATGGACGGCGACCGGCGTGCGCTGAAGCAGGTCGTGCTCAACCTGCTCTCGAACGCCATCAAGTTTACTCCGGCCGGTGGGCGGGTGACGCTGGCCGTCGTGCGCGATGGCGACACGATCGATCTCTCCGTCTCCGATACCGGCATCGGCATCGCCGCCGCCGATCTGCCGCGGCTGGGTGATCCCTTCTTCCAGGCCAAGGGCGCCTATGACCGGCCGCATGAAGGCACTGGTCTGGGTCTCTCGGTCGTGCGCGGGCTCGTTGGCCTGCATGGCGGCCGCCTGACGGTCGAGAGCGCGCCGGGCGTCGGCACGCGCGTCTCGGTCCGCTTGCCGGTCGGTGGCGCAGACGGCGTCGAGCAGCCTGCCAAGATCGTCACTTTCGCCCGGGCGCCGCGCCGGGGCCTCGATACCAAAGAACCTCTCCGCCTGACTGCCTGAAGACGAGCTGACCGATGTCCGTGACCATGGCCGCCCGCGCCCATTCAGGCGCTTCCCTCTCCGCACCGGTGCGCCGCGCTCAAGCCGCGCGCCGCAAGCCCTCCTGGTTCGGCCGGGTCGCTCGCGTCGCCGGCAAGCGGCCGGGCCGGGCGCTCGTGCTGCTCGCCTTCGGCATCGTCTCGCTTGCCATCGTCGCCAATGCGCTGATGTTCCAGAAGGCGCGCCATCCGGCGCCGATCCTCTCGCACGCCACTCCCGTTTCGCAGCCACGAGCCGCCGCCGAGCGCCGCGCCGAGCCTGCGTCTGCCCCTGCTGTGGAAGCTCCCGCGCAGCCGATCCGTCCGCCGGCTCGGCCGAACGATCTCTCGCAGACGCAGCAGGCTCGTGAAGCGCAACCTCGCCCGCCGGCGCCGGTCCCCGCTGCGCCGCGCGCTGCAGCACCCGTTGCTCCGGCTCCTGCGGCCCGTGCTGCTGCGGCTCCTGCTCCCGCGCGCGATCCGATCGCCGACCTGATCAACGGCGATCTACGCCCGCCGGCGGATGTCAAAGCCGCCAACCGCGCCGGCGCGGCACCGCGCACCTGATTCGCGGCGCGTGACATGGCGCGCCTGACCAGCGATTTCTGGGTTTCGGCCTATCTCCGGCAGGCGGCTCTCGATGGCTTCGTCGCCGTGTTGCGCCGCCGTGGCGCGCGCGAGGCCGGTGCCATCTTCGTCAAGCTCGACCGACTGGACGGCACCGCTGCCCTCTACGGCCCGGCGCCGCAGGCTCTGGCCGAGGATGATGGCGAGCGCCGCTTCCAGCTACTGCTCGATGCCGATCCCCTTGCGATCGAAGACCGCGTTGATCGCGAATTGCGCTTCGACGGGGATCTCTGGCTGGTCGAGATCGAGAACCGGGCGGGCGATCCGCGGCTCGTACTGGTCGCAGATTGAAACAATTTCCCTGAGCGAGGTGGTTTAGCCGCGCTCGCGCTTCGCCCCGATCTTTCCGAGAACCTCCGACATCGCCGGCTGTGCTTCCGGCCGGGCGTTGCCGGCGCGCGACGGCGTTCCGCTCGGGTCCATGGCGGGTTGATGCTGGCCACGTCGTTGGGGCGCCGCCGCCGTGATGCCGGCGATATGCATCGCGAGGCGAAAGGCGATGGCGGGTCTTGCCGAGCGCATCAAGGCGACCAGCGCGAAGATGCGCTCGACCGAATGGGCCGCATCGTCGCCGAGCCGGATCAGGAAACGCGTGGCTTCTTCCACCGTTGCACCGCAGGCGGTGAGAACGAGTGCGGCGAGATCCCGCGAGGTATCGGCCGCGATGGCGACAGCGAGCGTCGCGCCGCCGCCGAGATGGTCGGCAATGGCGGCGAAGGCGGCGCCGCGATCCTCGGCGGCGAGGTCGAGCCAGCTGGCAAAGGTCGGGCCGGACAGCGCAGGGCGCCTTTCGCTGGGATGCAGCGCTTCGCGCGCCATCAGCGATTCGAGGATCGCGAGGCGTCGTTCCGCTCCGGCATGGAGGAAAAGCGGCGCGAGCTCGAGATTGGACAGGTCGGGACGCGCGAGCAGGCCGGGCCGATAGGCCGGCTCGATCCGGCCCTTTGCGATCAGGCTGTCGACCGCGGAGCGCGGCATCGGCGCGCTGTGATTGGCGATCAGCGCGAGGTCGAGTTCCCATCGGTCGTCGGCAACGAGCATGGTGACCGCCTGGGCGCTGAGATCAGGCCGGACGGCCAGTGCCGCGCGCATCGCCTCGCCACCGGTTTCGGCGAGGCGCTCGAGCTCGGCCTCGGTCAGCGGCATGCCGTGCCGCACCATCTCCACCAGCACCGCCCCGCCCTTCGCGGCGAGCCCCGCCATGATCGGCGCGGGCGTATGCGGCCAGCCGGCGAGCTTGCGCGCCAGGATGAGCGCGGTCGCCTCGTCGATGCCCGGCAGCAGCGCTTCCGCCAGGGCGTTGAAGGCGACGAGGTCGTCCAGCGGCGGCTGGGGCGTCGAGAGCAGGAGATCTGCTTTCACCCGCAACGAGATCGGGCTGAGGTCGAGCCCGCCCTCGCGCGCCAGGCGTGCGAGATCGGCGAGTTCCTTGGAAACGGATGCAGGCATGGCAGGCTCGGAGAGGGAAACCGATGGTTGAGCAGCATTAATCCCCGACCGTTAAGGCCGCGTTAACCATGTCCGGGCCTGATGGGCTTGCGGGGCGATGCGACACGGTGCTGCCCGCACCTCGCTGATTCCTGCGTTGCAACTCTGGCGCTGGATAAGGAGGCGCATCATGGCCGTCGTCATCCCCTTTGCGCCGCAGCGGCGCCCTTGGCAGGGTTCTGCCTGCTCCCTTCCGCCGCAGACGGCGGAGATCCTGTTCTTCACCGGCGTGCGATACGAGCGCGCGCCCGAGGTCCGGCCGCCGGCCACGAAGCCTTCCGCCGCCACGCGAGCCCGCAAGGTCGCAACGCGCAAGAGCGCCCGCAGGCAGCCTGCGTGACACGAGGACCGGCCAAGCTGCTGCTCGCCTTGCTGGCGGCTGCGTCGATCTCGGCCTGCACCGCCACGACGGGGGATTTCGGCCGGCCGCGGCCGACGGTCTGGTCGCAACTGATCGCGCCCGAGGCGGGCTTCTGGTCCGCGACCTTCCGCGACGAGCAGGCCTCCTATTTCCGCCTGACCGATGACGAGGAGCAGATGCGCGACCGCGCCTGGCGCTTCGTCATGCCGTCCAGCCCGAACAGCGTCTTCCAGGGCGAGGTCTCCAATCTCGCCCATAGCCGCATCCTGCCGGTCGCGGCCCAGTCGACCGACGTTTCCGACTATTTCCGCGGGCTGACCGGGATTTCCTTCGCCTCGCAGGCCTCGCGCTACAATCGGCTGGCCGAGGATGCCAATGCCGATCGCCTCCTGATCGGCCCGTTCCGCGCCAATGCGGGGCGCGTCGTGAATATGGACCGGGTTCGAATGCGGACCGTCGAGGGCTCCCCCGATGTGCCCGCCGA
Source organism: uncultured Allobosea sp. (assembly GCF_945957345.1). GTDB lineage: Bacteria > Pseudomonadota > Alphaproteobacteria > Rhizobiales > Beijerinckiaceae > Allobosea. The sequence continues at coordinate 11,597 of NZ_CAMFKW010000063.1, forward strand.
CAAGCAGGCGCCCGCCTATGCGCGCGTCGTCGAGAACGAGGGGCTGGTCTTCTGGGTTTGCGAGCGCGTCGATTTTCGCATCCGCAGCTACCGTTACGCCCTGGCCAATCTCGTCGTCGAGATGCCGTCGCGCGAGGCGGTGAAGGCAGAGCGTGCGATCATGGCGCTGGAGATGGAAGCAAGGCCTCTCTGCCAGATGCAGCTCAATGACGCCTTCGGCGAGGGCAAGCGGCCGGTCGTCTACAAGGGCTAACCTTAGTTTGCCGCGCCGCAGGCGACGCCCGTCGCGAGAGCCTCGGCATCGGCCCGGTCCGAAGGCAGGCGCAGCAGCACGCGCGCCACGATCAGGCCCTGCTCGGTGTCGGAGACGACGCGCAATTCCCGGCTGGTCTCGCCCTCGTCGTCGGCAGCGATGCGCTCGTCTCGCTGGGCCTCGGTCATCACCAGGAATTCGAGCGTCCCGCGGATCGCGGCGCGGTCGGTGATGGCGTAGAGCACGCCGCCGCCCTGCCGGTGCAGCGTCAGGCCGAGCGGCAGGGAACCGGTACGGGCGACGATCCGCATCGGGCCGGCCGAGAGATCGTAGCTGCAGATGGCGGTGACGACATCAGGATCGGCCTCGCGCAGGGCCGGCAGGCCGCGGGTATTGCCGGGAGCGGGAATCGTCTCGGCATGACCATCTGTGCCGAGCTCGCGATAGGCATGGGCGGCATCGTGGCGGGAGAGGGCTGGGATCGCCAGGATCGTGACGATATGCACGATGGCCGCGAGGATCAGCCCGGCCAGCGTCGTCATGGCGAAACGCGCGAAACCGGCGTGCAGGCGCGGCCGCCAGCCGGCAAAGGGCGAAGGGCGCCGCTCCGGCGGGTCGTGGCTGACGGCGCTCATCGGCAATCGACGCGCGCGATGCGCGGCAGGTTGGCGGCGCGCGTCTCGCCTGTCTGGCTCGAGATCGGCGTGTCGTAGAGTCGCAAGCGAATCTGGAAGCGACCGCTTGCCGGTAGGGGTAGCCAGTTGCCGGCCTCCGGCGTGGCTGCGGCGATGATGGCGAGCCCGCCATCCTCCGGGCGGACGATCTCCGAATCGGTGAAACTCGTCCGTTCCAGCGGCAGGCGGAACGGCAGGCCGTCGCCGTCGGTAATCCCGATGGTCCAGCCGCGCGTCGTCGGCGTCGCGCCGGAGAGCCGGTAGCGGCAGCGCCCGTCCAGCGGCTGCCCTGCCTCGTCCCGCTCGGCGATCAGCTCCAATCCTTCGCCGGAGCCGAGCGGCAGATGCACGCCGCGGGCGAGATAAGCACGCATATAGGGATCGACATCGCGGCTGCCGCTGCCCGGCCAGGCCGTCCAGGCGCCGACCTCCACCCGGCCGATCGCCGGGCGTCCGGCCACCGCCCAATGCGCGGTGCCCAGTCCGAGGCAGCCGCCGAGGGCGAGGATATAGGCGAGGTCGAGAATCCGCACGCTGTCCTTCCGCCTGGCACTTCGCAGGGCGAGTTGACCCGCCGCTCTGATGATCGTCAACAGTCCGGGGCGTCAGCGGACCCTGGGCTCGCTGCCGGTGATGTCTCGGGCGCCGACTTGCATGGGGCGGCTGGCGACACGCCGCGGCTCGACGGCCTTGAACATCGAGCTGACCGCCGAGAGCACCTCGAAGGACTGGCGCGGCATATGACCGGCCGAGGCACCGGGCGACGGCGCCGCGCTGCCGGCCTTGGCGACCGCCGCGCCCTTCGGGTCGGCGGCGGGTACGCCTGGGATCGGCTTCAGCTCCAGCCCCTGATGGGCGAACTGCATGATCTCTTTCCACGTCATCGCCGGCAGCGAGCCGCCGGTCATGTTCGCGGTTTCGGCGGAATTGTCGTTGCCGAACCACACAGCGCCGACGAGATTGCCGGAATAGCCGACATACCAGGCGTCCTTGTAGCCATTGGTCGTGCCGGTCTTGCCGGCGGTGACGACGCCGTCGAGCGCGGCGCGCCGGGCCGTGCCCTCGGTCGGCACCTTCGAGAGCATGAAGTTCATGTCCTGCGCCACCTGCGGGCTCAGCACCTGCTTGGGTTCCGGCTCGTCGCGGTCATGGCGATAGATCACCTCGCCCTGTGAATTGGTGATCTCGATCGCCGCATAGGGCTTGGCCCGGCGCCCGCCATTGGCAAGCACGGAATAGCCGGCCGCCATGTCGATGACGGTGACTTCGCCCGCGCCGATCGGCAGCGAGACCGTATCCGTCAGCGGGGTGGTCAGGCCCATGGCATGAGCCATCTCGACGATCTTCTTGCGCCCGATCGCGGCGGCCCGCGCCTCATGCGTCTCGCCGGTCGCCTTGCCGATGGCGATCGACATCTGCACCGGAATCGAATTGATCGACTTTGCCAGCGCGACGGTGAGCGGCATCGAGCCGGAGAACGAGCCGCCATAATTCTTCGGGCACCAGTTGCCGATGCAGACCGGCCGGTCGGTGACGATCGTGTTCGGCTTGTAGAGCCCGGCTGAGAGCGCGGTGGCGTAAACGAAGGGCTTGAACGAGGAGCCCGGCTGGCGCTGGCCCGCGGTCGCGCGGTTGAACTGGCTGGCACCATAATCGCGCCCGCCGACGATGGCGCGCACCGCCCCGTCCGGGTCCATGATCACGGTCGCCGCCTGCTTCACGCGATAGGCCGGCCCGTGCTGGCGCAGGATCGACTCGATCGCCTCGTCGGCCCGCTCCTGAATTGCGATGTCGTGCGGCGTCTTCACCGTCAGCACGCGGTCGGGGCCGAGCTTGCCTTCGGCGGCGAGCTCCTTCACCGCGTCGAAGGCCCAGTCGAGATAGTAGTCGGGGCTGGAATCGCGCTTGCGGTCGACCGGCGTCGCCGGGTTGCGCTTGGCGCTGTCGACCTGTCCCGCCGTCATGAAGCCGGCATCGACCATGGCGTTGAGCACGTCGTTGGCGCGCGCACGAGCCGCCGGCAGGTTGACATGGGGGGCGTATTTCGTCGGCGCCTTGAACAGGCCGGCGAGCATCGCCGCCTCGGCCAGCGAGACGTCCTTCACCGACTTGCCGAAATAGTACTCCGCCGCTGCCGCCGCGCCGAAGGTGCCGCCGCCCATATAGGCCCGATCGAGATAGAGCTTGAGGATTTCGTTCTTGGTCAGCCGCGTCTCCAGCCACAGGGCGAGGAAGGCTTCCTTGATCTTGCGGTCGAGCGAGCGCTCGTTGTTGAGGAAGAGGTTCTTGGCGAGCTGCTGGGTCAGCGAAGACCCGCCCTGCACGACGCCGGACGCGCGGGCATTCACCGTCACTGCTCTCAGCGTGCCGATCAGATCGATGCCGAAATGGTCGTAGAAGCGGCGGTCCTCGGTGGCGAGCACGGCCTTGAGCAGATGGTCCGGCATCTCCTCGAGCTTCAGCGAATCGTCGTGCCGCGCGCCGCGATGGCCGATCGGCGCGCCATAGCGATCGAGGAAGGTGACGGCCAAAACCTGGCTCCTGAGGGCTTCCTCATTGCCGATCCGGAAGGCCGGCAGCGCCAGAGCCAGCACGAAGATCGCAACGACGATGCCGATATTCAGGCCCTCGCTGGCGAATTCGGCGGCGATGCGCTTCCCGCCGTTGACGGTCAGGCGATCGGCGATGCTGCGGATGCGCTCATGGATTTCGCCGGCCCGGCGCCCGGCGCCCCACAGGCCGGCATCAAGCCACGAGTCTGCAGCGAGCGCGAAGCGCTTCAGCCGCGTCCTCCAGCCAGCCTTCCTGAACTCCATGGCGGTTCCAGGCTTCCGAATAGCCCCCGGCATAAGTCCTGCCGTGTGGCTGCCCACTTGGCAACAGCAGAGCGCCCGGGAAGGACAGATGGGGATGTCCTGCGTCCGAATAAGAGGCGGGACGGTAAATTTCTTGGGTAGCGGCGAGGCATTTGCGGGCGGGAATGGCCTTCCATCTTGCCGCCGGCGGGCGCATAAGCCTGCCATGACGCAAACCCCGCCCAAAGAGCAGTCCTTCTGGCTGACGACGCCGCTGGAGGCGATGTCGCGGGAGCAATGGGAATCGCTCTGCGACGGCTGCGGCCGCTGCTGCCTGGTCAAGCTCGAGGACGAGGATACCGGGCGCATCTTCGCGACCGATGTCGGCTGCCGCCTGTTCGAGGCCGGAACCTGCCGCTGCCGGGACTATCCGAACCGCTCTCAGAAGGTGCCGGATTGCGTGACGCTGACGCCAGAGGAAGTCCGCACGCTGCCCTGGTTGCCGCCGACCTGCGGCTATCGTTTGGTCGCCGAGGGCAAGGACCTGCCCTGGTGGCATCCGCTGGTCTCCGGCGATCCCGAAACGGTGGTCGCGGCCGGTATCTCCGTGCGTGGCCGCGTCTTCGCCAATGAGGACGAGATGCCGGAGGAGGAGGTCGCCGAGCGCATCGTCAACTGGCCTTTGCGCTGGCCCCGGGCCGCGCGGGGGAAGGGAGTCTGACGCAACCCGGCCGGGCTATTGCGCCGCATCAGCCGATGCTGCACACGCTCATTGATTGTTCATGTCGGTTTGGGCATGAGCGCCTCATCCCCGCTGTCGATGACCAATGGTCATGGGCGGCACGCACACGAAACTTTCACGCCGGCGCGGCGTTTGCCTCGTCCGGTTGAACAGAAGAGGCTATGTGATGGCAGGTGGGAAGTGGGTCTACACCTTCGGCGACGGCAAGGCCGAGGGTGAGGCGGGAATGAAGAACCTGCTCGGCGGCAAAGGTGCGAACCTGGCCGAGATGAGCAATCTGGGTCTGCCCGTGCCGCCCGGCTTCACCATCACCACCGAGGTCTGCACCGCCTATTACGACAACGGCAAGAGCTTCCCGGCCGAGCTCGACGGGCAGGTCAAGGCCGCGCTCGCCGGCATGGCCAAGCTCACCGGCAAGACCTTCGGCGACCCCGCCAATCCGCTCCTCGTCTCGGTCCGCTCCGGCGCGCGCGCCTCGATGCCGGGCATGATGGACACGGTCCTTAATCTCGGCCTCAACGACGAGACGGTCGAGGCCGTCGCCAAGGCCTCGGGCGACGAGCGCTTCGCCTGGGACAGCTATCGCCGCTTCATCACCATGTATTCCAACGTCGTGCTCGACGTGGACCACGGCCTCTTCGAGGAGGCGCTGGAGGACTACAAGGAGCGCAAGGGTCTCCATCTCGATACCGACCTGTCGGCGGCCGACTGGAAGCTGCTCGTCGGCAAGTACAAGGACATCGTCAAGAAGGAGCTCGGCTCCGACTTTCCGCAGGACCCGGAGAAGCAGCTCTGGGGCGCGGTCGGCGCCGTCTTCTCCTCCTGGATGAATGCCCGCGCCATCAAATATCGCGAGCTGAACAGCATTCCGGCGAGTTGGGGCACGGCGGTCAACGTTCAGTCGATGGTGTTCGGCAATATGGGCGACACCTCCGCGACCGGCGTTGCCTTCACCCGCAATCCCTCGACCGGCGAGAACGCGCTCTATGGCGAGTTTCTGATCAACGCGCAGGGCGAGGACGTCGTCGCCGGCATTCGCACGCCGCAGGACATCACCGAGGCCGCGCGTATCGAGGCTGGCTCCGACAAGCCCTCGATGGAACGGGAGATGCCGGAGGCCTATGCCGAGCTCTGCCGCATCTATGGCATCCTCGAGAAGCATTACCGCGACATGCAGGACATGGAGTTCACCATCCAGGAGGGCAAGCTCTGGATGCTGCAGACCCGGTCCGGCAAGCGCACTGCCAAGGCGGCGCTGCGCATCGCGGTCGAGCTCGCGACCGAAGGCCTGATCACGCAGGAGGAGGCCGTCGGCCGCGTCGAGCCCGGTGCGCTCGACCAGCTCCTGCACCCGACCATCGATCCCAAGGCCGAGCGCCGCGTGCTGACCACCGGCCTGCCGGCCTCGCCCGGCGCTGCCGCCGGCGAGATCGTCTTCAATTCTGACGATGCCGAAGCCGCCAAGAAGGCCGGCAGGAAGGTCATCCTCGTCCGCGTCGAGACCTCGCCTGAGGATATCCATGGCATGCATGCCGCCGAGGGGATTCTGACCTCTCGCGGCGGCATGACCTCGCACGCGGCGGTGGTCGCGCGCGGCATGGGCAAGCCCTGCGTCTCCGGCGCCGGCCAGCTCCGCATCGACTATGCCAAGGGCACGCTCTCGATCGGCCCGACCACGCTGAAGGCCGGCGATTTCGTCACCATCGACGGCGGCAACGGCCAGGTCCTGCTCGGTGAGATCAAGATGCAGAAGCCGGAGCTTTCCGGCGAGTTCGCGACGCTGATGGGCTGGGCCGACAAGGTCCGCCGCCTCAAGGTCCGCGCCAATGCCGAGACGCCGGAGGACGCCAGGACCGCTCGCGAGTTCGGCGCCGAGGGCATCGGCCTCTGCCGCACCGAGCACATGTTCTTCGACGAGGGGCGCATCCAGGCCGTCCGCGAGATGATTCTCGCGCAGGACGACAAGGGCCGGCGCGCCGCGCTTGCCAAGCTCCTCCCGGTGCAGCGCCAGGATTTCGTCCAGCTCTTCACCATCATGAGCGGCCTGCCGGTGACGATCCGCCTGCTCGACCCGCCGCTGCACGAGTTCCTGCCGCAGGGCGACAAGGAGATCGGCGAGGTCGCATCCGCACTCGGCGTCACGCCGGACGCGCTGCGCCAGCGTGCGGCCGAGCTGCACGAGTTCAACCCGATGCTCGGCTTCCGCGGTTGCCGCCTCGCGGTGGCTTTCCCCGAGATTGCCGAGATGCAGGCCCGCGCCATCTTCGAGGCGGCGGTCATCGCCGCCAAGGAGACCGGCAAGCCGGTGATCCCCGAGGTGATGGTCCCGCTCGTCATGGGCAAGCCCGAACTCGACCTCGTCAAGGCTCGCATCGACGCCATGGCCAAGGCCGTGATCGAGGAGAGCGGCACGAAGATCGACTATCAGGTTGGCACCATGATCGAACTGCCGCGCGCTGCCTTGCGCGCTGCCGAGATCGCCGAGAGCGCCGAGTTCTTCTCCTTTGGCACCAACGACCTGACCCAGACGACGCTCGGCATCAGCCGCGACGACGCCTCTTCCTTCCTCGGCTCCTACACCGCCAAGGGCCTGCTCGACGCCGACCCCTTCGTCACCATCGACCAGGACGGTGTCGGCGAACTGGTGAAGCTCGCCGCCGAGCGCGGCCGTAAGACCCGCTCGGGCATCAAGCTCGGCATCTGCGGCGAGCATGGCGGCGATCCGGCCTCGATCGGCTTCTGCGAGAGCGTGGGTCTGGATTACGTCTCCTGCTCGCCCTTCCGCGTGCCGATCGCCCGCCTCGCCGCCGCGCAGGCGGCGCTCGGCGCGATCAAGCCGAAGGACGGTTGAGGGCAGAACCGCTCTCTCCCATCAGACCCGCAGGATCGTTCCGGGATAGCGGGCGACGGCTTCATCGGCCGTTGCCAAGGTCATGCCTTCGACCATGGCCTGCGCAACCAGGATGCGGTCGAACGGGTCCTTGTGCAAAGGCGGAAGGTCGAGCGTCGCGACCGCATGTCGGCTGTCGATGGCGAGTTCTTCATAGCCGTTGTCGAGCAGGCCTCGACGCAGGAGGCGAGGGTCGACCGTGAAGTCGTCGCGGTCGAGCCCACGCTTGATTGCGACTTCCCAGATGCTGGCTGCACTGAAGAAGAGGCTATTGCCGGCATCTTCGATGACAGAGCGTGCCCGCGTCGAAAGCTTGCTGGAACCCAAGGCGAGCCAGAGCAACAGATGCGTGTCGACCAACAGCTTCATGGGTTGGTGCCGAACATGTTCGCGATCTCGTCTTCGCCCATGCGATCGAAATCATCCGGCACTTCGAATGCGCCGCTCAGAAAGCCGATCCGGCGCATCCGGCTCTGATCGGGTGCGTCGACGGGTACGACCTTGACCATCGCCTTGCCGGCTTTGGCGATGATAAAGCTCTCGCCCTTGGCGGCGCGCTCGACGAGGCGGGACAGATGGGTCTTCGCTTCGTGGATATTCACGATGTCCATGGTTGCCTCGCTAAACTTAGTTTATTGAACTTAGTTCAACAGCCGTGAAGTGCAAGCGTCCGTTTGAGGGGAGATGATTTGATGGCGATAAGGCCGCGGATATGCCGAATCTGACCACCATCGGCTTCGACGCCGACGACACGCTCTGGCAGAACGAGCAGTTCTTCCGGATGACGGAGGATCGCTTCGTCGCGCTGCTTGGCGAGCACGGCGAGGCGGCCGAGATTTCCGGGCGCCTGCTCGAAGCCGAGAAGCGCAATCTCGGTTTCTACGGCTTCGGCATCAAGGGATTCGTGCTCTCGATGATCGAGACGGCGATCGAGATCACGCGAGGGCAGGTGCCGGCCTCCGTCATCGGCGAGATCCTCGCCGCCGGCCGCGAGATGGCGGCTCACCCCGTCGAGACCCTGCCGCATGTGCGAGAGACGCTGGAAGCGCTCGCCGGCGACTACCGGCTGGTGATGATCACCAAGGGCGACCTCTTCGATCAGGAGCGCAAGCTCGCCCAGTCCGGCCTCGGCGATTTCTTCCAAGCCGTCGAGATCGTCAGCGACAAGCAGGCGCAAACCTATCGCCGCATTTTCGCGCGCCATGGCGACGGCGCCGAGCGCGCGATGATGGTCGGCAATTCGCTGAAATCGGACATCCTGCCGGCGCTGGAGGCAGGCTCCTGGGCGGTCCACGTTCCTCATGAGCTGACCTGGGCGCTGGAGCATGCGGAGGAGCCGAAAGATGCCTTGCGGTATTGCCGCCTGGCCCACCTCGGATCGCTGTCGGAGCACATTCGCGAAGTGAGCGGATCTCTTGAAAGGAGATCGAGGTCAGTTTCCGATGAATGACTGTTCATGTTATTGAGGGTGCGGTATGATCTGGCGGTGCGTGTTCAAGTGAATTCTTTACGTTGAATAGAGTGTGTGCTCGATTTTTGTATGAATGCTGGATGAATGACCAATTTGTAATTTGAAGGGCGGAGCGCGAAAGCTTAGATTGTCCTCATCCAATTGATGGAGGCAGTCATGCTCAAGGTTGTGGTTGGCGCCGCTGCTCTCGCGATCGCGACGGTTGGCGGCATGGTTGGGTCGGCGCAGGCGGCGGATGGTTGCGGTGCTGGTTGGCATCGCGACGTCTACGGTTTCTGCCGGCCGAATTATCGCCCGTATGTCTACGGAGGCCCGGTCGTCGTCGGCCCGGTTTGGCGTGGTCCTGCCTATCATGCCTGGGGCCCGCGGCCCGGCTGGCATCGCGGCTGGGGTGGGGCGCGCTGGCATGGCGGCGGCTGGCATCACCGCTGGCGCGGTTGAGCCGGGCGTGACGCCAGGTTGAAGGCGTTGCTGGAGAAGCCGGCGCTGCCGGCTTCTCCCATCCGGCTGCAGCGTCGCTTACTCCACCCATAATCCGCGCTTGCGGTGCCAGTCCTCGATCGATTCCTCGGGGTATTCATCGAAGCTCTGGTCGTTCGGCCCGATGGCAGGCTCGACCCAGCCGGCCTTGAACCGCAGCATGATATGGGTCTTTTCGGGCGCGCGCGGCAGATGGCTGTCGATCGCCGAGGCGAAGGGGTGCAGCAGTTCCGGCCAGCGCGGATCGAACAGCCAGAGCGCGGTGCCGCAATGCGAGCAGAAGCGGCGCTGGGCTTGTGAGCGTTCGCAGCGGCCATCGTCATCGCGGATTTCGGCGCTGAACGTTCCGACCTTGTCTTCGCCCTCGACCTTCAGCGTCCCGGCCTCGGCCGAGAGGTTGATCGCGAAGCCGCCGCCGCCCGCAGTCTTGCGGCAGATCGAGCAGTAGCAGAGCTGGTAGGGGACGGGGGCGTGGCTCTCGACCGAGAAATGGACGGTCCCGCAGCGGCAGGAGCCCTTGAGGGTGATCGGCATGGCGCGGCCTCCTTTTCAGCCAAACACTGGCTCGCCCGCTCTGTTCCCAGTGCGGTTTGGCCCCTTGCTGGACCAATCTTGCATTTCGTGCTATCCGCACCGATGTATGACGA
>NZ_CAMFKW010000064.1 GCF_945957345.1 uncultured Allobosea sp.
TCTCGGCGCCGACCTCCTTCGGCCGGATGCATGTCGCGCCGCATCTCAAGCGCTTCCTCGACGCTAATCCGCTGGTGACGGTGGAACTCGTGCTCAGCGACGCCTTCGTCGACGTCGTCGGCGAGGGCTTCGACCTGGCGATCCGGATCGCCGACCTGCAGGATTCGAGCCTTGTCGCCAAACGCCTCGCCCGCAATCACCGGGTGCTCTGTGCCTCGCCGAGCTATCTGGCGGAACACGGCACGCCGAGCGACATCGCCGATCTATCGCGCCATACCCTGATCGCCCACAACGCCGATCACTGGCGCCTGGACGGGCCGGAAGGGCCGGTCTCGGTGCGGGTCAACGGCCCGCTGAGGACCAATTCGAGCGAGGTCGTGCGCGAGGCGCTGCTCGGCGGTGTCGGCATCGCCCTGCGCTCGACCTGGGATGTCGGGCCGGAGCTGAAATCGGGGGCGCTGCAGCGAGTGCTGCCGGCCTATGCGGTCGGCTCGCGCGTCGCGGTCTATGCGGTCTATCCCAGCCGCCGGCACATGGAGCAAAAGGTGCGTGCGTTCGTCGACTATCTCGGCGAGCTCTATGGTGCCACGCCCTATTGGGATGCGGGGCTCATCCTGTAACGCCATAACGCCGCGCGCCTGCTGAGCGCGGATGAAGAGCCTCAATCCCCGCGCTATGTCCGGCAGGCACTGTCTGGACATAGCGCGGTATCAGATCGCTACGACGTCAATTCCAGCCTGCCTCGCGCTCGCAGGCACGGCGTGCATTGGGATTGGCCTTTTCCCATTGCGTGATCGAGCGGGTTTCGTCGCTGCTCATCTTGTTGTTCATGCAGCCGCAATAGGCCGCGACGACCGATGCCGAAGCCTTGGCATCCTGGTTGTCGCTGAGGCATTGGCTGATCCATTTCTTGTCGTCGGCCGTCTGAGCGAAAACCGCACCGCCGACGCAGACGCTGCCCACCAGCAACGCCGCCAGAACCTTGAGCTTCATGTTGAAATCCTAAATTTAGGCCGTCCATCACGGCGAGCCGACGATCGATTTCGAGCAAATCTTCGTCAACGGTCGCTGAACCCAAATCCTTCCGATTTCAAAAATAGTCATGCCGTCATTCTGAAATGCATCAGAAATAGTCATTTACTTTCTTTGCGACTTGTGTGGTCGCATCTACCGCCCATGAGACAATCGCAGCCGCCGGATGCGGCAATGGGCCGGCTCTCCTTCTTGGCAGGCTGCATCCGCATCGCCTAAGGATTGTCGGCTATGTTCGGCTTCAAGGGGAGCGGCGATGTTCGGCGTGCTCGAAGGCACGGGGGTTACGGTCCTCGATCCGCGGTTCCATCGCGTCATTCCGGGTTCGGCCCGGGTCGAGCGGCTCTGGACCGGCGCGCGCTGGTCGGAGGGGCCGGCCTGGTTCCCGGCCCATAACACGCTGATCTGGTCGGATATCCCGAACGACCGCATGCTGCGCTACGACGCGCTGACCGGCCAGGTCGGCACGTTCCGCCAACCGGCGCGCAATTCCAACGGCAACACGGTCGACACGCAGGGCCGGCTCGTCACCTGCGAACATGGCGGGCGACAGGTGACGCGTACCGAGCATGACGGCTCGGTCACGGTGCTCGCCAGCCATTTCGGCGGCAAGCGCCTGAATTCGCCCAATGACGCGGTGGTGAAGTCGGACGGCTCGATCTGGTTCACCGATCCCGATTACGGGATTCTCAGCGACTACGAAGGCGACAAGTCTCCGAGCGAGATCGGCGCCTGCCATGTCTACCGGATCGACGGCGAGAGCGGCGAGATCGCCATCGTCGCCGATGATTTCGTCAAGCCCAACGGCCTCGCCTTCTCGCCGGACGAGAGCATCCTCTACATCGCCGATACCGGCGCGAGCCATGATCCAGAGAACGGGCCGCGGCATATCCGCAGCTTCAGGATGGGGCGCGACGGCATCGCTCTCGGCGAGTCAAAGGTGTTCGCGACCTGCACGAACGGGCTGTTCGACGGCTTCCGCCTCGATGTCGAGGGCCGAATCTGGACCAGCGCCGCCGACGGCGTCCATATCTACCATCCGGACGGCACCTTGATCGGCAAGCTCGCGATCCCGGAGATCGTCGCGAATGTCTGCTGGGGCGGGCCGAAGCTCAACCGCCTGTTCATCTGCGGCACGACCTCGCTCTATTCCGTGATGACGCACACGAACGGAGCGGTGCGACCGCTATGACCCCTCGCGCTCGACGCCCGTCTGACGGCTAAGCGACGTTCGACGCCTCTCAGCGCGGCGGCGCGTTTTTCACGCGAGCCAGGACGAGCGGCATCGCGAGCCCGATCACCACGAAGCGCACGAGATGGTGCGCACCGACATAAAGCGTGTCGAGCCCCATGGCGAAGGCGAGCATCGCCATCGCCTCCAGCCCACCCGGCGCGAAGGCCGCCATGCCGCTGGCATAGGAGACATCGGCAAGCCAGGCCGCCGGCCAGGCGAAGACGAAGGCCACGACGATCGAGACGGCGAAGCCGCCGATCGCCAAGGGGAACAGCCCCTTCAGCTCGTTGCGCGGGATATGGGCGATGCGCCCGCCCATGGTGGTGCCCAGCAGGATCTGGACGGCGATCTGGATCGGCATGGGCAGCGCGCCCTCGACGAGACCGCTGCCATGGAGCGCCGCACTGGCAAAGGTGGCGCCGAACATCAGTGGCGCGGAGAGGCCGATCCGCTCGAAGATGAGCCCGAGCGTGAGCCCAGCCATCGTCAGGCCGAACATCGTATCCGCCCCGACCGACTGCGCGACGGGGGCCGGCATGCCCGCGGAGGCGCCACTTAACTGCATCACGCTGGGCAGGAGCGCCACGAGCACGAGCAGCCGAAACAGCTGGATGACTGAAATCCGCCCGATATTGGCGCCCTTCGCCTGCGCCACCGCAAGCACGGTCGACAAGGCACCGGGCGCTGCGGCAAGGAGCGCGTCGATCCAGGGCCAGCGCGCGACATGGCGCAGATAGGCACCGGTCGCGAGCATGATCGCGGAGACGCCGACCAATAGGATGACGAGAGAGGCGGGATAGCGGGCCGCCGCCGCCAACGCCTCAGGCGTCGCGGCTGAGCCGAGGATCGTCCCGGACAGGACCATGGTGGAATCGAACCAGGGCCGGCGCAGCGTCGGCAGCGGGCGGATCAGCGCGACGACCGTGCTCAGCAGCATCGAGCCGGAGAGCCAGGCCGCGGGCATGCCCAGCAACGCGAAAGCGCCGCCCCCGACCGCCGCCAGCGCGATGACCAGAATCTCCCGCCAGAGGATCGTCAGCCGGGTTTTAGGATAGCCGAACGCTTTCATCGCCTTCCCGCCGCGCCGGGAACAGGCGGCGCCGGGCGTTCATGGCGATGGCCCGGCGGCGGGTCAACCGGCCGGTCCCCTACTGGATGCAAGGCGGAGTTGCGCAGCCCGCGTCGGCGTCAGATGGCGGCGAGCGCCTTCTGCAGACGCGCGACGGCCTCGACCAGATCCGACGATTTACGGGCGAAACAGAGGCGAAGACCGGTCTCGCCGCCAGGACCGAAGGCGGTGCCGGGCGCGAGGCCGACATTGGCGCTGTCGACGAGATCGAGCGCGAGCTTGCGCGAATCCTCGCGGCCATCGACCGAGAAGAACTGGTAGAACGCCCCGACCGGCGCCGAGAGCGTGACGCGGTTCGTTGCCTTCAGCCCTTCGAAGATGATCCGGCGGCCTTCGGCGGCGCGCGCGATCTGCTCGGCGACGAAGCCCTCGCCCTCGTCGAGGGCGGCGATGGCGCCGCGCTGGACGAAGACCGGCGAGCCGGAGGTCGAGTACTGGATCAAATTCTCGACGATCTGACCGAAGGCGACGGGCACCTCGATCCAGCCGATGCGCCAGCCGGTCATCGCCCAGTTCTTCGAAAAAGTCTGGACGAAGATGACGCGATCCTCGGCTTCCATGATGTCATGGAAGGAGGGCGCGCGCTCCGAGCCGTCATAGATGAAGCGGCCATAGATCTCGTCGGCGACGATCCAGATGCCGTGCTTGCGCGAAAGCGCGAGCAGCGCCTCCTGCTCGGCCTTCGTCGCGGTCCATCCGGTGGGGTTGGAGGGCGAGTTCACCAGGATACCGCGGGTGCGCGGCGTGATCGCCGCGGCAAGCCGGTCGAGATCGAGGGTGAAGCGACCCTGCGCGTAATCCATGGGCACGCAGACGGTGCTGGCGCCGCTCACGCCGACGGCTGCGCCGAAATTCGGCCAGGCCGGGGTCGGGATGAGGATCTCGTCGCCGGGGCCGGCGATCATCCGCACGGCGATTTGGACCGACTGCATGCCCGAGCCGGTGACGAAGAAGCTCTCCGGCGAGAATTTGCGGCCGTAGACACGCTGGTGGTAGCGGGCGAGCGCCTCACGCAGTTCCGGAATGCCGCGCTGCCAGGTGTAGAAGGTCTCGCCCGCCGCGAGCGAGCGCGCCGCCGCATCGGCGATGAAGGCGGGAGTCGAGAGGTCGCCCTCCCCGACCCAGAGCGGGATCAGGCCGGGCTTGAGCCGGCCGTGATTCACGACCTCGACGATGCCGCTTTCCGGCGCATTCCGGGCTTCCGGGCGAAGCTCGGCGATCAGGGTGCTGCCCGGCAGGATGGCGGTGTTCATCGGGGTCGGCCTCGCGAAACTACAATGCCTCACCTTTAGCCGATCGCGGCAGGGCGAGGCATGAAATCGCGAGATCGGGTCGATCGGCGGCCGTGATGAATCACGGCCGCGAACGGGACCGGATCAGGCCTGCTTCTGCTTGAGCAGGTCGCGGATCTCGCCGAGCAGGACGACATCCTCGGGCTTGGCCGCAGGAGCCTCAGGCTTCGGCGGCTCCTTCTTCTGCAGCTTGTTGATGCCCTTGACGACCATGAAGAGGACGAAGGCGATGATCAGGAAGTTGATGCCCACCGTGACGAAGTTGCCATAGGCGAGGACCGCACCCTGTTTCTTGGCTTCCGAGAGGATCGGCGAGGTGACGGCCTTGTTGAGGCCGATGAAATAGTTCGAGAAGTCGACGCCGCCGAGCGCGCCGATGAAGGGCATGATGATGTCGCCCACGAGCGAGTCGACGATCTTGCTGAAGGCCGCACCGATGATGACACCGATGGCGAGGTCGACGACATTGCCCTTCAGGGCAAACTTCTTGAATTCTTCCAACATGGCGCACCCCTCGAGAATCGACGGAACTGTCCCAACAGCCTCTATCGGACGCTAGACCAGCCGCTCGAAGCAGGGAAAGCCCGAAAACGTGGCAAAGCCGGCCGAATACGGCTCCGGATGCAAAGAGTTGGGGATGAATCCGGTCCGAAGACTTGCCCAATGGCCTATGGCGAGCAGGCTGCCCGTCCGATACGCTATCGGAAACCCCGGAAACGGAATTCGATGGCGCCTGCAACCCGGCCTCACCAGCATATGATATTCCCGAGGGCGGCATGATTCCCGCCTGGTCCGTCGTGCTGGTCGCGCTCGCCTATCTCTGCGGGCTCTTCGCCGTCGCCCATGTCGCCGACACCTCCGGCCGCAAGCTGATGACCGGCCGGGCGCGGACCACGGTCTATGCGCTGGCGCTGGGAGTCTACTGCACCTCCTGGACCTTCTACGGCTCGGTCGGCTTCGCCAACCGCGCCGGCTTCGACTTCCTTGGCATCTATGTCGGGCCGATCCTCGTGATCGGGCTGGGCCACCGCTTCGTCGCGCGCATCGTCGGCATCGCGAAATCTCAAAACATCACCTCGATCGCCGATTTCGTCGGCGCGCGCTACGGCAAGAGCGAGCGCGTGGCAGCGCTGGTCTGCATCGTCGCGGTGATCGGGGCGCTGCCCTATATCTCGCTGCAATTGAAAGCCGTCGCCAACTCGCTTTCGGTCTTCCTGGCCGCGGCCGGCGGCCATGCGCCGCCCTCGGACGTGCCGGTGCTCAGCGACCTGCCCTTCCTCGTCGCCGTCGTGCTCGCCGGCTTCGCCTGCGCCTTCGGCACCCGTCATATCGACGCGACCGAGCACCAGGACGGACTCGTCCTGGCGATCGCCGTCGAATCCCTGATCAAGCTCGTCGCCTTCCTCGTACTCGGCTTCTTCATCGTCTACGGGCTGTTCGGCGGCCCGGGCGATCTGCTCGCTCATGCCGCGAAACCGGCCGACGGCTCCCTGCCGATCTGGGATCGAACCTCGAGCTGGCCGAATTTCCTGACGCTGACTCTGCTGTCGAGCTGCGCGGCCCTGCTGCTGGCGCGGCAGTTCCATATGACGATCGTCGAGAACCGCGACGTGCGGGACGTGCGCCGCGCGGCCTGGATGTTCCCGCTCTATCTCGTGCTGATCAACCTGTTCGTGCTGCCGCTGGCGGCAGCCGGCGAGATCCTGATCCCCGGCAGCGGCGTCGATCGCGACATGACCGTGCTGCTGCTGCCTCTGCAGAGCGAGGCCGGAATCATTGCGCTCGTCGTTTTCGTCGGCGGCCTCTCGGCCGCCACCGCGATGGTGATCGTCGCCTCGGTCGCGCTCGCGATCATGATCTCGAACCATCTCGTCATGCCGCTCCTGCTGCGCGGCCGCCGAAGTCTCAGCGACCCTGGCAGCGCTTTCAGGCGGCTCGGCGCGCGTAGTGAGGGCGACGGCAATCTCGGCGGCGATCTCGGCTCACAGGTCGTGATCATCCGGCGCTTGAGCATCTTCCTCGTGATCCTGCTCGGCTATCTCTATTACCGCGCCTCCGGGGAAGCGGCACTGGTCTCGATCGGCCTGCTCTCCTTCGCCGCGACGGCCCAGATCGCACCGGCCTTCTTCGGTGGCCTGGTCTGGCGGCGCGGCACGTCGCTGGGCGCCGCGGCGGGGCTGACGATCGGCACGCTGGTCTGGGCCTACACATTGCTCATGCCGAGCCTGGCGCTGCCCGGCGGCTGGTGGAGCAGCGTCGTCAGCGACGGCCCGTTCGGCGCGGAGATGCTCAAGCCGGAGGCCCTGCTCGGCCTCGAATGGCCGGCGCTGCCGCATGGCGTGTTCTGGAGCCTCGGGCTCAATATCGCTGCCTATATCGGTTTCTCGCTGCTGCGGCCGGCCAATGCGATGGAACGGCTGCAGGCCAATGCCTTCGTCGAATCGCAGCCTGCAACGATGGCGCAGTCCTTCTCGCTCTGGCGCACCACGATCACCGAAGGCGAATTGCAATCGACGATCGCGCGCTATCTCGGGGCGGAGCGCACGCAGCGCGCCTTCGAGGGCTTCAATCTCAGCCGCGGCGAGGCCTCCGAAAGCGGGCGCCAGGCCGATATCCATCTGCTGCGCTTCGGCGAGCACCTGCTCTCCTCCGCGATCGGGGCCGCCTCCTCGCGCCTCGTGCTGTCACTACTGCTGAAACGGCGCAACCTCTCGACCGAGGCCGCCTTCAAGCTGCTCGACGATGCCTCGGCTGCACTCCAGTACAACCGCGACATCCTCCAGCACGGGCTCGACCATGCCGGCCAGGGCATCACCGTGCTCGACCGGGACCTGCGCCTGCTCGCCTGGAACCAGGCCTTCATCCAGCTCTACGACCTGCCGGCCTCGCTGGTGCGCTTCGGCACGGGGCTCGACGAGATCGTGCGTTTCAACGCGGCGCGCGGCGCCTATGGCAGCGGCGCACGCGACGAACTGATGGCTGCGCGGCTGGAAAGCTTCATCAACGATCGCGAGCCGGTCCGCCTCAAGCTCTACCCGTCGAAGAAGGTCATCGAGGTCCGCACCAACGCCCTGCCCGATGGCGGCTTCGTCACGACCTATACCGACATCACCGAGACCGTCGCCGGCGAGGAGGAACTCGAACGCGCCAATGAGGGCCTCGAACGCCGCGTCGCCGAGCGCACCGAGGAATTGCTGCACGTCAACGCCGAGCTGCAGCGCGCCAAGGCGGAAGCCGAAGCCGCGAACGCCTCCAAGACGCGCTTCCTCGCCGCCGCCAGCCACGACATTCTGCAACCGCTCAACGCCGCGCGGCTCTACGCGACCTCGCTGGTCGAGCGCGACCGCAGCGGCGGACAGCCCGAACTCGCCGAGAATATCGACGCCTCGCTCGACGCAGTCGAGGAGATCCTGACCGCGCTCCTGGAAATCTCGCGGCTCGATGGCGGAGCGCTCAAGCCGGAACTCTCCTCGTTCCGGCTGGACGAACTGATGCGCCAGCTCCAGCGCGAATTCGAGCCGAGCGCGCAGGAGAAAGGCCTGAAGCTGGTGTTCATGCCGACCAGCCTGACGCTGCGCTCGGACCGCCGCCTGTTGCGCCGGCTGCTGCAGAACCTGATCTCCAACGCGATCAAGTACACGCCGAACGGCAAAGTGCTGATCGGCTGCCGGCGCCGGGGCAATCAGGTCGCGGTCGAGGTGATCGATACCGGGCTCGGCATCCCCCAGAGCAAGCAGAAGACCGTGTTCCGCGAGTTCCAGCGGCTCGACCAGGGCGCGAAGGTGGCGCGGGGCTTGGGGCTCGGGCTCTCGATCGTGCAGCGCATCGCGCGGGCGCTCGACCACGGCCTGACGCTCGATTCGGTGCCGGGACGCGGCACCCGCTTCTCGGTCATGGTTCCACGCGCTGCGCCGCTACCGGCCATGACGACGGCGACCGCGCCGCGCAACGCGCTTGCCGGGCAGCTCGCCGGCATGCGGCTCCTCGTCGTCGACAACGAGCCCGCTATCCTCGACGGCATGAAGCGCCTGCTCGAGGGCTGGGGCTGCCGGGTCACGATCGCCGCCAGCCTCGAAGAGGCGCTGCCGCATGTCGGCAGCAAGGGCGAGGCCGATGTGCTGATCGCCGACTACCATCTCGACCATGGCAACGGCCTGACCGCGATCAGCGCTCTCCGGGCGCGGGCCCGTACACCGATGCCGGCCATCCTGCTCACCGCCGACCGTACGCCGCATGTGCGCGAGGCGGCGATCGCGCTCGACGTCCACCTGCTCAACAAGCCGCTGAAGCCGGCCGCCTTGCGGGCGCTCCTGGCGCAGTGGCGCGCGACGCGACTGGCCGCGGAGTAGCCGCTCAGCCGGTCGCCGGGGCTGCGGTGCGCATGGCGTCTTCGGAAGCGAGGAAGGCCGCGACTTCAGGGCTCGGCTGCGGGCTCTCCGCCGTGACGCCGATCTCGCCAAGCAGCCGGGCGACCGGGACATAGGCGCGCGCCTTCTTATCGTAGAGCGCAGCCCGGACCAGCGCGACCGCCGCGACGATCTCGGTGCCGTCGCGGCCTTGCATCAGCATGCGATGCTGCATCACCAGCCAGTTCTCCCTCCAGCAGACGATCTGCGTCTCGACCCGGAACGGGCGGAACAGGCGCATCTCGCGGCGAAAACGGATCGTGCCGGCATTGACCACCGGCAGCCAGCGATGACGCAGCACCGCCCGCCACAAACCGCTGCGCAGCATCAGGTCGAGCCGGCCGAGATCCATCAGCGTCCAGTAGCGGCCGTTATTCATGTGCAGGCTGGTGTCGAGATCGTGGAACCAGACCCGGAAGGGCAGGACGGACGCCTCGCCCGGCAGGTCGAGCCGCGGGCGGAAGCGCGTCGTCACCAGGAGCCAGATCAGGCGGAACCAGAGATTCATGGAGAGCTTTTCGGCGCTGGATCTATCGAGATCGCGCTTCCATGTCATGGAGATGCCGGCACTGTCGATCATGCTATCGTCTGCCCATCGCCACGGAGCCGGCCCTTGCCCACCCTTCACGTTTCCCCGCTGTCGCGGCTCGACGAGACCGTCGCGGCCGTCCGCGCCCGATCTCTCGTGACGCTGATCAATGTCGGCACGAGCGTTCCGCGGCCAGCCGGAATCACGCCCGAGCGGCATCTCTTCTTGGGCATGTCAGACATCAATCAGGCGCTGGACGGCCATGTCCTGGCGGGCCAGGAGCATATGGCGCGGCTGCTCGCCTTCCTGCGCGACTGGGATCGCACGGAGCCGATGGTGATCCATTGCTGGGCCGGGATCAGCCGCTCGACGGCGGCAGCCTATATCGCGGCGTGCACCCTTGGACCCGAGCATGACGAGGATGAGGTGGCGGATGTGCTGCGCAGCGTCGCGCCCTCCGCCACGCCGAATGCCCGGCTCGTCGCGCTGGCCGATGCGGCGCTCGGGCGGCGCGGCCGGATGGTCCGCGCCATAGAGCGAATCGGGCGTGGAGCGGACGCCTTCGAGGGCACGCCCTTCGCGATGCCTCTAGCCTGAAACACGGCTTCTGGAGCGCGCAGCTTCCTGCGCGCTTTCGCCAGTCATGCTGTGAATGCTACGGCGCCTGCATCGGTTCGCTGCAGAAGATTGCTTGCATCCGAACAAATTTGCGACAATGCATCGCGCGGGAGGCCGAAGAGCCTCTAACAGAATCCGGAGGGATCTCGATGGGCTTTGGAGGAGCCGCATGCCAGGCGGAGCGCGCAGCCGATATCTTTCGATATCGGCAAGTCGCTCCGACGCCGCAGGCGGCCCTCCAAAGCCCACCTCCGGCACCGGCAATTCGACCGCTCCGCCAGGAGCGGGCGAATTGCCGGCGTCGAGACCCCTCCGGATTTTGTTAGAGGCTCTGCACCGTGACCACGACGATCGAGCTCGATTCGCGCGACCGCTCCATCCTGCGGATTCTCCAGCAGGACGGGCGCATCACCAATTCGGACCTGGCCGAGAAGGTGCATCTGTCGCCCTCGGCCTGCCTGCGCCGCGTGCGACAGCTCGAGGAAAGCGGCCTGATCCGCGGCTATGCGATGATGCTCGACGATAAGATCGCGGGCTTTCCCGGCACGGCCTTCGTCTTCGTCACGCTCGACCAGCAGGGCCGCGCCTCGCTGGAGAGCTTCGAGCAGGCGGTGCAGAGCCTGCCAGAGATTCTCGAATGCCATCTGCTGGCCGGCGCGCATGACTACCTGATGCGGGTGATCTACCGCGACAGCGCCGATTTCGAGCGCATCCACACCGATATCATCACGCAATTGCCCGGCGTCACCCGCGTGCAATCGACGCTGACCTTGCGCACGATCAAGAAGACTTCGGCCCTGCCGGTCTGAGTCAGGAGCGCCCCGAGACGGGTTGCGGCCGGGCGCGCTCCGGCCGATAAGCTCACCCGCAAAGAGGAATCAGGCCGTGAGCGAAGAGAAGACCAACGCTGATGTCGCTGCCCTGCCCTTCGAGGCGGCGATGAAGGAACTCGAAGCCATCGTCGCGCGGCTGGAGCGTGGCGACGTGCCGCTCGAGGAATCGATCGCGATCTATACCCGCGGCGAAGCACTGAAGGCGCGCTGCGACGCGCTGCTGAAGCAGGCGGAAGCGCGGATCGAGCGCATCACGCTCGGTGCCGACGGCAAGCCGACAGGCGCGACCCCGCTCGACGTCGAGAACTGAGCCACCCCGGCGGCGCTTTCCGCGGCACTCTAGCAAGATCATCACGCAATGCCGCGGCGCCCTCAGCTCCGCGGCATTGCATTTCTGCCAGCGGCCGGCTGCGATCCGGCGCTTGCCTGCTCGCCTCCACGGGGCCAGATTCGGCCCCAACCAAGGAGGCCCTCATGTCGCAACTCCCCGCCGACGATCCGATCCTGGGCGATGCCCGCTCCTGCGAGGCGATCGAGAAGGTGATCGTGCCCCGCTCCCATGATCTCGGCGGCTTTCAGGTCCGCCGGGCGCTGCCGGCCATCGGCCAGCGCATGGTCGGCCCCTTCATCTTCTTCGACCAGATGGGCCCGGCCGAGTTCCATCTCGGCGAAGGACTCGACGTCCGCCCGCATCCGCATATCGGGCTCTCGACCGTCACGTATCTCTTTGACGGCGAGATCATGCATCGCGACTCGCTCGGTACGGCGCTGGCGATCAAGCCGGGCGCGGTCAACCTGATGACGGCCGGGCGCGGCATCGTCCATTCCGAGCGCACCGGCATGGAAGCTCGCGCCACCGGCCCGAAGCTCTACGGCATCCAGGCCTGGCTCGCCTTGCCGAAGACGCATGAAGAGATCGCGCCGGAGTTCAAGCATCACGGCGCTGGCGAACTGCCGCGCATCGTCGAAGGCGGGAAGCGCATCAGCCTGATCATGGGCTCGGCCTATGGCCAGACCTCGCCGGTCCAATTCCCGTGGGACGCGCTCTATGCCGAGGCCGTGCTCTCGCCCGGCTCGATCCTGCCGCTCGATCCCGATTATGACGAGCGAGCGATCTATATCGTCTCCGGCAAGGTCGACATCGCCGGCGACGAGTTCGGCGCCGGCCAGCTTCTCGTATTCAAGCCGGGCGACCGCATCTCGATCCTCGCCATTGACCAGAGCCGTGTGATGATCGTCGGCGGCGAGCCGATGGACGGCCCGCGCAACATCTGGTGGAACTTCGTCTCGTCCTCGAAGGAGCGCATCGAACAGGCCAAGCACGAGTGGAAGACCGGCCGCTTCGACACCGTGCCCGGCGACGAGAGCGAGTTCATCCCGCTCCCGGAGGGCTGAGACGACGGCTTCATACGGCTTCTGAAATGTCCCGCAGCCGTGGCACCCGCGAGAAGCCGATCAGGAGTAGCTGGATCAGGAAGCCCGCGGTCGCCAGCGCGAGGCAGGCGGCGATGCCCAGATGCGCCGCCACGGACGCACCGATCGCGGCACCGATCGGCCGGGCGCCGAAGGTCGCCGTCATGATCAGGGCGGAGACCCGGCCGAGCATCGCATTCGGCGTCACCGCCTGACGCAATGTCATGGTCGAGATCGTCCAGATGATCGGCCCGACGCCGAACAGGAAGAAGCTCGCGGCGACCAGATAGACCGAGGGCATCCAGAGCGTGGCGAACATCACGCCGGCCGCGCAAAGCCCGGCGAAGGGCCCGAGCAGGATCAGTGTCCCGAAGGTGACCTGCTTCGCGATGGCCGGCGCCAGCACCGCACCGACGATCATGCCGGCGCCGTAGATGCCGAGCGTAAAGCCGACCTGCGTCGCGCTCAGGCCCAGGTTCTGGACGGCATAGGCGACATAGACCGCCTGGAAGACGAACCAGGAGACATTGAAGAACACCGCCGTCATCAGGATCGGCCTGAGCAGATCATGGCCGGCGACGAAGCGGGCGCCTTCCTTGAGATCATCCAGCAGATCGCGCCGCGGGCCAGACGGCGCCTCGTCCTTCGGCAGGCCGGTGAGCAGGAGCATGGCGAGGATCGAGAGCCCGGCCGCCAGCCCATAGGCCGTCGAGACGCCGATCCAGCCGACGAGCGCCCCGCCCAGCGCCGGCCCGCCGGCATAGGCGGCGCTGCGCGCCAGCTCCAGCCAACGATTGGCGTCTGCCAGCCGCTCGCGCGGCACCACGGAGGGAACGAAGGCCGGCGCCGCGACGCTGTAGCAGACCGTGCCGATGGCTCCGAGCGCGCCAAGCAGCGCGAGCCAGGTCAGGTTGAGGCTCTCTGCGGCAAGCAAAAGCGGGATCGCCAGCAGGGCAACCGCGCGCAGCGCCTCCGTGCTGACCATGAGCCGGCGCCGCGAGGCGCGATCGACCATCAGGCCGGCGGGAATCGACAGCAGCAGGAAGGGCAAGGTCTGCGCCGTCTGCAGCCAGCCGGTCTCGGCCGGCCCGGCCGCAAGCAACAGCACCGCGGCCAAGGGCGCGGCGGCGAGCGCGATCTGCTCCGAGAACTGCGCGAAGAGATTGGACCAGCCGATGCGGCGAAATGCCGTGGGCAATGGTGCGATATCTGTCGATTGCATGACGTAGCGTCCCTGGAAACGGTCGTGGACGCACTGAAATCCCTTGCCGGCACGGGAACCACCCGTTTCGTGGGAAGATGGGCGCGCACCGACGATCCCGCCCGGAAAACAAGCGCGGTTTGCAAGCGCGCCGCGCAGGCTCTATTTCGAGGGCATCCCAGCGAAGGATCAGACAGCCTCGTGCCCCGTCCCGCCACGCCGCTCCTCGATACGATCCACGATCCCGCCGACCTGCGGGCCCTCGACGACGCCAAGCTGCGCCAACTCGCCGACGAGCTCCGGCTCGAGACGATCGACGCCGTCTCCGTCACCGGCGGGCATCTCGGCGCCGGGCTCGGCGTGGTCGAGCTCACCGTCGCGCTCCACCATGTCTTCGACACGCCGCGCGACCGGCTGATCTGGGATGTCGGCCACCAGGCCTATCCGCACAAGATCCTGACCGGGCGGCGCGACCGCATCCGCAGCTTGCGCCAGGGCGGCGGGCTCTCCGGCTTCACCAAGCGCTCGGAAAGCGACTACGACCCGTTCGGCGCGGCGCATTCCTCGACCTCGATCTCGGCCGGGCTCGGCATGGCTGTCGGGCGCGACCTCGCCGAACGCAAGAACAACGTCATCGCCGTGATCGGCGACGGCGCGATGTCGGCCGGCATGGCCTATGAGGCGATGAACAACGCAGGCGCGCTCGATTCGCGGCTGATCGTCATCCTCAACGACAACGACATGTCGATCGCTCCGCCTGTCGGCGCGATGTCGGCCTATCTCGCGCGCCTCGTCTCGGGCCGGACCTACCGCTCGCTGCGCGAGGTCGCCAAGCAGCTGGCCGAGAAGCTGCCGCGCTTCTTCCACGACAAGGCGCGGCGCACCGAGGAATATGCCCGCGGCTTCTGGACCGGCGGAACGATGTTCGAGGAGCTCGGCTTCTACTATGTCGGGCCGATCGACGGGCATAATCTCGACCATCTGCTGCCGGTGCTGCGCAATGTCCGCGACGCCGGCAACGGGCCGATTCTCGTCCATGTCGTGACGCAGAAGGGCAAGGGCTACGCCCCGGCCGAGGCGACGGCCGACAAGTACCATGCCGTCGTCAAGTTCGACCCCGTCACCGGCCTGCAGGCCAAGGCGCCGGCCAATGCGCCAAGCTACACCAATGTCTTCGCCAACGCGCTGATCAAGCAGGCGCGGGAGGACGACAAAGTCGTCGCCGTCACCGCCGCGATGCCGTCCGGCACCGGGCTCGACGCCTTCGGCAAGGAATTCCCGGGCCGCACCTTCGATGTCGGCATCGCCGAGCAGCATGCGGTGACCTTCGCGGCCGGCCTCGCCACCGAGGGCTACAAGCCCTTCGTCGCGATCTACTCGACCTTCATGCAGCGCGCCTACGACCAGATCGTGCATGACGTGGCGATCCAGAAGCTGCCGGTGCGCTTCGCGCTCGACCGGGCCGGGCTCGTCGGCGCCGACGGCGCGACCCATGCCGGCTCCTTCGACATCGCCTATCTCGCCTGCCTGCCCGACATGGTGGTGATGGCGGCGGCCGACGAGGCCGAGCTGACCCATATGGTCGCGACCGCTGCGGCCTATGACGAGGGACCGATCGCCTTCCGCTATCCGCGCGGCGAAGGCGTCGGCGTCGAGATTCCGGATGTTGGCGTCCCCCTGGAGATCGGCAAAGGTCGCGTCGTCCGCGAGGGCACGCGGATCGCGCTGCTCTCGCTGGGCACGCGGCTGGGCGAATGCCTCAAGGCCGCGGAGCTATTGGCGCAGCGCGGCCTGTCGACGACGGTCGCCGATGCCCGCTTCGCCAAGCCGCTCGACAAGGCCCTGATCTTGAAGCTCGCCCGCGAGCACGAGGTTCTCGTCACGGTCGAGGAAGGCTCGGTCGGCGGATTCGGCAGCCATGTCCTGCATCTGCTGGCGCAGAACGGCGCGCTCGATGCCGGCCTGAAGGTCAGGAGCCTGACGCTGCCCGACGTCTTCCAGGACCATGACAAGCCGGATGCGATGTATGCCGCCGCCGGGCTCGACGCTTCCGGCATCGTCAAGACAGTCGAGAACGCGCTGGGCCGGCCTAGCGCCGTGAAGCTGGCCTGACGGCCCGGGCATGAAGAGCCGGGCCGACCAGTTGCTTGTCGAGCGCGGCTTCTTCGAGAGCCGTGCGCGGGCACAGGCGGCAATCGCGGCAGGGCTCGTCACCGTCAACGGCGCGCCGGTGCGCAAGGCCTCCGAGATGGTGGCCGATGATGCGGAACTGACCGCGCAGGCGCCGCATCCTTACGTCTCGCGCGGCGGGCTAAAGCTGGCCGGCGCGCTCGATGCCTTCGGCTTCGATCCGCAAGGGCTCACCTGCATCGATGTCGGCTCGTCCACCGGCGGCTTCACCGACCTCCTGCTGCAACGCGGGGCGCGCCATGTCGTCGCCGTCGATGTCGGGCGCGACCAGTTGCATCACTCGCTGCGGGCGGATCCACGCGTCACCAGCTTCGAAGGACAGGATATCCGCACGCTGGATGCCGAGGCGCTACCCGAGCGACCGAGCCTTGCCGCGATCGACGTCAGCTTCATCTCGCTGAGGCTGGTGCTGCCTGCGGTCGCAGCTCTGCTCGCGCCACGGGCCGGCATCGCCGCACTGATCAAGCCGCAATTCGAGGCCGGGCGCGCCGCGCTCAAGAAAGGCATCGTCCGGGACGAGGCGATCCAGCTTCAGGTCTGCGACGAGATCGTCGCGACGCTGAAGGCGCTCGGCTTTGCCGTGGATGGACCGATCCCCTCCCCGATCGAGGGCGGCGACGGCAACCGGGAATTTCTGGTCGGAGCGCGGCGCTAAGACGGCGTGTTTCGTCAGCGCGCCAGCAGCGCATCGATCTGCGCCTGAAGGGCGGTATCCTCGAACGCCGTGATATCGATCGTCCCGTTCGCGTTGATGAACTGCGTCGCGCGGGCGATCTGCCGGCGCAGGGCTTCACCGGCAATCTCGATGACCAGCGGCAGCTCCGGCGCAGGCGGCGTTTCCGCGAGAAGCGCGGTCACCGTTCGCACCAGCCGCGTCATCGCGTGGCAGGCCTCGTCGAAGGCCCTGGCCCGGTTCGGGTTCAGGTCGTCGTAAGCCGCGAGGGCCGAGGCGGCGCAGCGCAGGGCCGAGGCGGCGAAATGCTCGCGATAGCTGACAGCTTGCCAGGTCTGGAGATCGGAAAGGATGGTCTCGTCCATCGCGACCATCTCGATCAGCATCAGGGCTTCGCTGTAGCGGTTGAGGAAATCGGTCGACAGACGCGGGCGGACACCGGCATCGAGCCGTTCGGCCGCCGTTCCAGCCAGCATGTCCGTCGCGATGACGCTCATCCGCTACCCCAAACCGGCGCGACTATGTTGGCGCAACCGCAAATAAAGTGTTGATTCCGAACGCTCGTGTCGACGTAAACAGCGGGCATGTGCGGACGTTATGCGATCACCCTGCCCCCCGAGGCGATGCGCGAGACCTTCGGCTATCGCGAGCAGCCGAACTTCCCGCCGCGCTATAATATCGCGCCGACGCAGCCGGTGCCGATCGTCAGGCTCCATGACGGGGTGCGGCAGTTCATGCTGATGCGCTGGGGCTTCATTCCCGGTTGGGTCAAGGACCCCAGGGATTTCCCGCTCGTCATCAATATCCGCATGGAGAGCGCCGCCGAGAAGCCCTCCTTCCGCAATGCGCTGACGCGACGGCGCTGCCTGCTGCCGGCCGATGGCTTCTACGAGTGGCGGCGCAGCGGCGCTGGCAAAAACGCTCAGAATGAGGCGTTCCTGTTCCGCAAGCCGGATCGCGGCTTCTTCGCCTTCGCCGCGCTCTGGGAGACCTGGCATTCGCCGGATGGCTCCGAGATCGACACGGTCGCGATGATGACGGGACCAGCGAACGGCACGATGGCCCCGATCCATCACCGCAGCCCGATCATCCTCGATCCGCGCGATCATGACGCCTGGCTCGACCCGCAGGCCACGCCGGAGCAGACCGGGCGCCTGCTGAAGCCGCCATCGGACGATCTGCTGGAGGCCGTCGCCATCGGCAATGCCGTCAACAAGGTCGCGAATGATTCGGCCGAAGTCCAATTGCCGCTGGCAGAGCTTCCGGATCAGGAAGCGCCCGAGGAACCGAAGCGCCATGCGCGCAAAGCGACCCGGCCTCCCGCGGATGACGGGCAAGGCAGCCTGTTCTAGCGCCGGATTCGTGCTCTGATCGCCGTCAGACGACGACGAGGAGGAGACTGAAGATGCATGGCCGCCGCCCCACGATGACCTCTCGCCACGGCGTGGTCGCCGCGGCCCATCCTTTGGCGGCACAGGCCGGCGCAAAATTGCTGGCGCAGGGCGGCAACGCCTTCGACGCAGCGGCCGCCACCGCCGCGGCTCTGAACGTGGTCGAGCCTTTCATGTCCGGGCTTGCCGGCATGGGCCTCTCGACGATGTGGGTCGCGGCCGAGAAGCGGGTGCGCGTGCTCGATTTCGTGCCGCCGATCCCGGCGAGCTTCCCAGCCGACCGGTTCAGCAAGCGCACCGATCTTGAGCGCGGCGCACTCGCCGTCGCCTCGCCTGGCAATCTCGCCGGCTGGTGCGAACTGGTGAAGACCTATGGCCGGAAGTCGCTGGCCGAGGTCTTCGCGCCGGCGATCGCACTGGCGCGGGACGGTTTCGCGCTGGCCGAATTCGGCGCGGCGGAGTTCGAGGAGAACGACCCGCTGCTGGAGAAGATCCCGGCGCTCTATCCGGCCTGGTCGAAGAACTACCAGCCCCATGGCGCGATGCATCTCGGGTCCGTGCTCGTGCAGTCAGACCTTGCGAAGACGCTGAGCGAGATCGCCGAGAAGGGGCCGGACCATTTCTATCGCGGCGCGCTCGGCGAAAAGGTCATCGCGCATCTCCAGGCGCTTGACGGCTCGCTGACCATGGCCGATCTCGCGGCGGTGAAGACGGTCTGGCGCGAGCCGATGGCTGCAAGCTTCAAGGGGCTCTCGGTGCATGTGCCGCCGCCGCCCTGCGAGGGCTTCCAGTTCCTGCTGACGCTTCGCCTGCTCGACGGGATCGACCTTGCGTCGAAGTCGAGGGATGGGGCGGATCATCTCGACCTCGTCTATCGCGCGATCCGCCTCGCGGCGGGTGAGCGCATCGCCCATAACAATCCCTCGCCGGAGAAGCTCGCCGAGATCATGTCGGAGGCTTCGGTCGCGCGTCTGCGGCAACGCCTCACCGACGGCAAGCCGGTGACCGGACCGACCGAGCAATGGGTGCCGCAGGACAAGGAAGACCCGGCGCACACGACCTCGCTCTCTGTGGCCGACAGCGATGGCAACCTGATCTGCATCACCCAGAGCCTCGGCAGCCCCTTCGGCAGCGGCGTGGTCGTGCCCGGCACGGGGTTGTGCTTCAACAACTTCCTGTACTGGGCCGATGTCCAACCCGACAGCCCGAACCGCTCCAAACCCGGCGACGAATTGCCGATGTGCATGTCGCCGACGCTATCGACCCGCGACGGCAAGCCGGTGCTCGCGCTCGGCACGCCCGGCAGCTACGGCATCATGCAGACGCAGGCGCAGGCCATGGTCCAGCATCTCGTCTACGGCCTTCCCTTGCAGGAGGCTATCGAGGCGCCGCGCGCGCGCCTCTGGGACGGGCGCCTCGTCGAGATCGAAAACCGCATCACGCCCGAGACGATCGCAGAACTGGTCAAGCGCGGGCACGAGGCGCGCGCCTTCGATGTCGGCTGGACAATGCGCTGCGGCGGCATGCAGGCGGTGGCGGTCGACCCGGCGACCGGCGTGTTTACCGGCGCGGCCGACCCGCGTCGTGACGGGTATGTCGCGACGCCTTGAGGCCTCGCGCCCCGAGTTAAAGGCTTATCCGTGACTTGGCCCTCTCCCTCCGGGAGAGGGCTCGTCGAGCTGTCCGAGCTTACTTGGCCGCCAGAACCGCGCCGGGGTTCAGGATGCCCTTCGGATCGAGCGTCTGCTTGATCGTCCGCATCAGGTCGAGTTCGACCGGGTCCTTCACGCCCGGCAGCAGGTCGCGCTTCAGGCGGCCGATGCCGTGCTCGGCCGAGATCGAGCCGTGGAGTTCCGCGACGATGGCGTGGACCGCCTCGTTCATCTCGCTCCAGCGCGCGAGGAAACCGGCCTTGTCGGCGCCGACCGGCTGGCTGACGTTGAAATGAATGTTGCCGTCGCCGAGATGGCCGAAGGGCACGGGCCTGCAGCCCGGCACCATCGCCTCCACCGCCGCGATGGCGCGAGCAAGAAACTCGGGCGTCGCATGGATCGGCACGGAGACGTCGTGCTTGATCGAGCCGCCCTCATAGGTCTGCACCTCCGAGAGCATCTCGCGCAGCTTCCAGAAATCGGCGCGCTGGGTCAGCGAGCCGGCCAGCGCCGCATCAGTGACGGTGCCCTTCTCCAAGGCTTCGCCGAGGAAGGTCTCGACATGCTCGTCGAGCCCCGTGGCCTGCTGGGCCGAGACCTCCATCAGCACATACCAGGGCGACGGCTCGGAGAGCGGGTCGCGCGTGCCGGAAGCGTGACGCAGGACGAAATCCATACCTATGCGCGGCATCAGTTCGAAGGTGGTGAGCGTGCCGCCGGCACCGGCCTTGGCGGCGTTCAGCAGTTCGAGCGCAGCAGCCGGATCGGGCACGGCGAGGAAGGCGGTCGCGCGCGCCGCCGGCGCGGGGAAGAGCTTCAGCACGGCGGCGGTAATGATGCCGAGCGTGCCTTCGGCGCCGATGAAGAGGTTCTTCAGGTCGTAGCCGGTATTGTCCTTGCGGAGCTGGCGCAGGCCGTTCCAGATGCGCCCATCAGGCAGCACGACCTCCAGCCCCATGCAGAGTTCCCTGGCATTGCCATAGGCCAGCACCGCGGTGCCGCCGGCATTGGTCGAGAGATTGCCGCCGATGGTGCAGGAGCCTTCGGACGCCAGCGAAAGCGGGAAGAGCCGGCCGGCGGCCTCCGCCGCGTCCTGCGCGCGCTTCAGGGTAACACCGGCCTCGACGATCATAGTGTCGCCATCGGTATCGACGGCGCGGATCTTGTCGAGGCGCTGCAGCGAGAGGATGACCTCCTTGCCTTCGGAGATCGGGATTTGGCCGCCGACGAGCCCGGTATTGCCGCCCTGCGGCACCAGCACCGTACCGGTCTCGGCCGCGAGCTTGACCAGCTCGGCGACCTCGGCGGTCGAGCCGGGGCGGACGATACCCTGCGCCTTGCCGCGGAAGAGATCGCGCCATTCCTTGAGATAGGGCACCATCGCGTCGGCATCGGTGATGATGTTCTTCGCGCCGACGATGCCGGCCATGCGATCGAGAATTGCGCTCATCCTGAAGCCCCGCCTTCGAGAAATTCTACGGTTCTGCAAACCGCAAAACCTCTCTCAAATTTGCCCTGCCGCATTTTCTTCACGCGAACCGGTATCCACTTCGCTCGAAAATGCTTCAACCCTTCCTGCCCCGCCGGAACACGCCGACGAGCTCGACATGAGCGGAATAGCGGAACTGGTCGACCGGCGTCACGGCCTCCAGCGCAT
>NZ_CAMFKW010000065.1 GCF_945957345.1 uncultured Allobosea sp.
GGGCTTGAGCAGTCCGCAGATCATCCGGATCGTCGTGGTCTTGCCCGAGCCGTTGGGCCCGAGGAAGCCGACGATCTCGCCTGTCGCCACGGCGAGATCGACATTGTCCACCACCGTGCGCTTGCCGAAGCGCTTGGTCATCCCCCGCACATCGATGGCGAGCGGCATGCTCACCGCTGCCCCCGCAGCATCACGTCGACGATCTGGCCAGGCTGCAGCGCCGATTGCGACCCGCCATCGGGCCGCGCCTCGACCAGATAGACCAGCTTCTGGCGCGTCTGCGCCGAGTAGATCACCGGGGGCGTGAATTCCGGCTCGGGCGAGACATAGGTCACGGTCGCCGTCAGTCCGGGCGCGCAGCCATCGCAATGGACATCGAGCTTCATGCCGGTCGTCACGCCGGAGATCCTGATCTCCGGCACGTAGAGCATCAGCTTGGCGGCGCCGTCCGGCAGCATCAGCAGCACCGGCGCGCTCGGCCCGGCGAGCTCGCCGACCCGGCGCAACACATCGCTGATTCGGCCGGACGAAGGCGCAACGAGCCGGCGCTGCTCCAGCCGCCAGCGCGCCTGCGCCAATGTGGCTTTCGCCTGCTCTACCGCGTTCTCGCTCGCCTTGATCTCGTCCGGCCGCGCCGGCAACCGCGCGACATCGAGATTGGCGGCGTTCTGGCGGACGCTCGCCGCGGCGACGTCGCGCGCCGTTTCCGCCTGGTCGAAATCGGCCTGGGTCGAGACGCCGCGCCGCAGCAGATCCTGCCGACGGTCCAACGCCCGCTCCGCCTCGCGCTGCTGCGCCTTGGCCGAAGCGAGGTTCGCCTCGATCACCGCGATCTCCTCAGGCCGCTTGCCGCTGCGCAGATTGTCGAGCTGCGCCTGGGCCTGCACCAGCCGCGCCTCACTCTCCCGAACCGTGTTCTCCGCATCCGTCGTTTCCAGCGCGGCAACCAGTTTGCCAGCCGCAACGCGGTCGCCCCGGCCCACATCGATCCGCTCGATCCGGGCGGTATCGATCGGCCCCAGCCGGACATATTCGCCCTCGACATAGCCGGCGATGCGGACGGTATCGCCGCCGCATGCGGAAAAACTCGCGGCGATCAACCCGAAGGAACAGAGGAAGCCGAGGATCATGACCGTCCCTCCCGCATGCTCAAGATGCTCGCGCGAACATTGGCGCGGATGACGCCGGCGATCGCGTCGCTCTGCGCCTCGTCGATGGCGCTCCAGCCCATGCGTCGCATCACGGCCGGCCGCGCCAGCCGGAAATAGATGACCTGCCCGATGGTCGCGAAGACCGCGAGCTTGGTTGCCTTCGCCTCGGGCTCCATGCCCGTTGCTGCCGCCCAGAGCCGGCAGACCTGACCATGGACCGGGCCGACCAACCCTTCATAGAGCGTCTCGAAAGCCGCACTCGGCTCCATCATCTCGCGTCCGACAAAGCGGGCGATCGTCTCGCTCTCGGGGGCCTGCGCCGCAAAGGCCGTGACCCGGCCGACGATTGCGAGCAGCAATTCGACCGCCGCTTCCGGCGCGAGCCCGTCCAATGGCGGCATTGCGGCGCCCACGCCGAAAATCCGCTGTTTCATCGTCGCGACGATCGCTTCGGCGCAGGCTCGTCGCAGGCCGTCCTTGCCGCCGAAATGATAGGCGATGCCGGCACTGTTGACGCCCGCCACCTGGGCGATCTTCCGGATCGAGCTCGCCTCGAACCCATGCCGCCCGAACAGGTCGAGCCCAGCGCGGATCAGTGCATCGCGCGTCCCCGCGTCACTGTCTGGAATGGCTTTCATGCCATTTTCATAGCACCGGCAATCGATTTAATCAATCGATTGATTTAATTAATGACGAGAGGCCCGACCGCTTGTGCTTCCTTTTGCCCCTCACCACGAACCGGCCCCGACATGACTCGCGGTCGATAATGGTCTAAGGCGGCTGCCATCCCGTGATCCGCCTTCCCGCCCAATGCTCTTCAACTCCTTCGTCTTCCTGCTCGCCTTCCTGCCGCTCGCGCTCGCCCTTCACTGGGGCGCGGAACGCTTTGCGCCGAGCACGCGGCTGCCGGTTCTGGTGGCATTGTCCTTCGCCTTCTACGGCTATTGGGACTGGCGTTTCCTGCCGCTATTGGCGCTCTCGATCGGACTGAACTGGCTGATCGCCGAAGCCTTCCAGAAGACCAGGGCCGGCGGATTGATCACGCTGGCCATCGTCCTGAACCTCGCCGTCCTGGCCGTATTCAAGTACTTCAACTTCTTCGCCGATCTCGCTGGAATGATTCCCGGATTGCCGGCACCGAAATTCGATATCGCACTGCCGCTCGGCATCTCCTTCTTCACCTTCCACCACATCATGTACCTGACGGATCTCCGGCGCGGACAGGCACCGCGCTACGATATCGTCCGCTACGCGCTCTACATCGCCTTCTTCCCGCAGGTGCTCGCCGGCCCGCTGGTGCGCTGGCGCGAGATCATGCACCAGCTCGATGAGCGGCCCTATCAGCGCCCCGACGCGGCCGAGCGGATCGCGCGCGGCCTGATGCTGTTGACCTTCGGCCTCGCCAAGAAGGTGCTGATCGGCGATCCTCTCGCCGAGTACGCCAACCCGGTCTTCGCGGCGGCCGCGGCGGGCAAGGCCATCAGCCTGATGGAAGCCTGGCAGGGCACCCTTGCCTTCACCTTCCAGATCTATTTCGACTTCTCCGGCTATACCGACATGGCACTGGGCCTCGCCCTGCTCTTCGGCGTCGTGCTGCCGCAGAATTTCGAGGCGCCCTACCGCTCGCTCTCGATCCAGGATTTCTGGCGCCGCTGGCACATGACGCTGTCGCGCTTCCTGCGCGACTATCTCTACATCCCGCTCGGCGGCTCGCGCAGCGGCCTGCCGGTGCAGGTCTGGGCGCTCTTCGCCACCATGGCGCTGGGCGGGCTGTGGCACGGCGCGGGCCTCACCTTCGTCGCCTGGGGCGTGGCGCATGGACTTGCGCTGATCGTCGCCCTGTTCTGGCGCCGGGCCAATTTGCCGATGCCGGCGGTGCTCGGCTGGCTGCTGACCTTCCTGTTCGTGGTCCTCTGCTGGGTGCTGTTCCGCGCCACGAATTTCCAGGCGGCGCTTGCGATCTACAAGGGCCTGTTCGGTTTCGGTCCGATCGGGACCGGCTTCAAATGGCGCGCCCTGCTGCCGGCCGCCGCCTTCGCCATCATCGGACCCACCGCCTGGAACCTCGTCCACAAACTGCCGCCGGCCCGCTGGCTGGCGATCCTGTGCGGACTCCTGTTCGTCATCATCCTGCTGAAGATCGGCGAAGACGCCAACTATGAATTCATCTACTTCCAGTTCTGAGCAGGCCGCTCGGGCGGCGAAGTGGACCGGCTTCACCGGCACCCTCCTGGGCGCAGCGGTGCTGATCGCGGCTGCCTTCCTGACGATCGCCTTCCTGATCGATCCCTATGATTCCGGCCGCTCGCCGCTGAAACTCAAGGAGGGCGTGCGCCCACAGGGGCCGCGCACGGCGCTTGCCAGCCGCGGGCGCGATCAGAGCTTCACCGGCGCGATCTTCGGCAATTCGCATATCCAATTGATCTCGCCGGAGGAGTTGCGCGCCAAGACCGGCATCCCCTTCGTCTCGCTGATCGCGCCTGCGACCCAGCCGAAGGAGAGCCTTGCGACGATCGACTGGTTCCTGCGTCATCACCGGAAGACGCCGCCGAAGGCGATCCTTGTCGGCATCGACAATTACTGGTGCACCGCCAATCCGGCTCTGCCCAACGAGAAGCCCTTCCCTTTCTGGCTGCTGAGCCGAAGCATGTCCGACTATGTTGGCGGGTTGATGCGTTTCAACCTTCTTGAAGAGCTGTTCCGCCGCATCGAGTACCTGACCTCGCGCAAGGCCGAGCGTGCCCGCCCGGACGGCTATTGGGACTACGAATCGGGCTACGGCGTGCAGGGCTACGGCACCAACCCCGAGATCATCGCCCGGCTGCAGAAGCCGCTCGAGGCCGGCGGCGGCAATGTCGACGGCCCCTTCCCTGCCGCGACTGGCTTGGAAGCGCTGATGAAAGCGGCGCCGGCAGAGACCGCGCTGATTCTCGTTCGCCCGCCCGTCTACGTCACGGCGCTGTCGAAGCCCGGCACGCGCGATGCCTCGGCCGACGCCGCCTGCCGCAACGCCTTCGCCGATCTGGCGTCCCGGCGCCCGCGCACGGCGCTGGTCGACTGGCGAGTCGACAGGCCCGAACTGCACGATCCCAAGCTGTTCTTCGACCATAGTCACTACCGCCAGCCGATCGCCCGACTCGTCGAAGCCGACATCGCCGAGGCCATCCGTAAGCTGAACTGACCTGAAACCGACCGATTTCGCTGAAAGCCGGCGCTGGAGCGCCTCTTTTCACGAAGCCGTTGAAGCCCTGTCGGAAGCGATTGTTCCGCTTGAGACTGATCGCTATAAGGGCGCCAAATCGGCTCCCCTCCCGCGGCACAGCCGATGGGTGCGTGAGCCGACAAATGAGAGAGCGCGCCCATGTCGAAGCAGATCATCCTCGAGGCGGACTACAAACCGAGCGATGACGAGCCGTTCATGAACGACCGTCAACGCGAGTATTTCCGCGGCAAGCTCCTCGTCTGGAAGGACGAGATCCTGCGGGAGGCCAAGGAGACCCTGGTCACCCTGCAGAAGGAGAGCGAGAATCACCCGGACATCGCCGACCGGGCCTCTTCCGAAACCGACCGCGCCATCGAGCTGCGCGCCCGCGACCGCCAGCGCAAGCTGATCGCCAAGATCGACGCGGCGATCTCCCGCATCGACGACGGCTCATACGGCTATTGCGAGGAGACCGGCGAGCCGATCTCGCTGAAGCGCCTGGAAGCCCGCCCGATCGCGACGCTGTCGCTGGAGGCGCAGGAGCGCCATGAGCGTAACGAGCGCGTCTTCCGCGACGATTGAACGGCGGCCAACCACCCAGCCTTTGAAAAGGCCCCGTGTCGTCAGGCGCGGGGCCTTTTCGTTATGAACTCCAGCTTCGGCCGCGCGTTGTCGCGGCAGCCGCCCAGCCCCGTTCTCGGAGCGGCAGACAGGAAAGGAGGCCACATGGATCGTTTCACCGGCGGATGTCGCTGTGGCGGTCTCCGGGTTGTGGCATCGGGGCGCCCGTACCGCGTCGGCATCTGCCATTGCCTCGACTGCCGCAAGCATCACGGCGCCCTCTTCCACGCCTCCGCGATCTTTCCGGAGGATGCGGTGGCGATCGAAGGCGAAGCCCGCGATTATGAAGGGCGCTTCTTCTGCCCGCGCTGCGGCTCGCCCGTCTTCGGACGCAGCGGCGACGAGGTCGAGGTCAATCTCGGTTCGCTGGATGCGCCCGACCAGCTGGTGCCGACCTACGAACTCTGGACGATTCGCCGCGAATCCTGGCTGCCGCCCTTCCCGCTGAAGAAACGATACGAGCGCAATCGCGACTCCATGAGCCGCTTCGAGGAATAGCCCGGCAAAGGCTTTGCGCGATCATCGCCGCGAGAATTCGGGAAAGCCCCGCGTCGGGAGAACGCGGGGCTTCTGGCCGCCTGCCGGATAAGCTTGGGGAGCGTGGCGGGGCGACCGGGATGGTGGCGGCTCGGGAGAGACCGCCGCCCGTGCGGCGCGGAGACAAGGGGAGCGTTCCGCGCCGTCCGGGATTCCGGTGAAGGGACTAGAAGGGCAGCAGGATATCCATGACCTGCTGGCCGTAGCGGGGCTGCTGGACATCGGTGATCTGGCCGCGGCCGCCATAGGCGATGCGGGCCTGGGCGATCTTGGTCGAATCGATCGTGTTGTCGGATTCGATGTCCTCCGGCCGGATCACGCCGGCGACGATCAGCTCGCGGATCTCGAAATTGACGCGGATCTCCTGCTTGCCCTCGATCACGAGGTTGCCGTTCGGCAGGTTCTGGGTGACGACCGCCGCGACATTGGTCGCCAGCGTCTCGGAGCGGTTCACCGAACCGGCGCCCTCGCTGGAGGCGTCGGAGTCCAGCTTCAGCAGCGAGGACGCCTTCGCCCCGTCTGGCAGGAACTTGTCGAGCTTGTTCTCGAAACCGAAAGCATTGTCGGCACCGAAATCCTCGCCGTTCTTGCGGCTGCGCTTGGTCTGGTTGTTGAGCTGGGCCTTGTCGGTGACCTTGACCTTGACGGTGACGAGATCCCCGACATTGCGGGCGCGCTGGTCCTTGAAGAAGGCGCGCGAGCCGGTGCGCCAGAGCGAGTTCGGCGCGTAGGAGGCATGCGCCACCTCCGGCATAGGCATCTGCACCGGCTTGTAGCCCTTGACGGCGGTCGGATCCTCGACCGGCGAGAGCGTCGGTGCCTGTCCGACATTGGCGAGGCGATCACCCATGCCGCAGGCGCCGAGCGAGACGGTCAGCAGCAGGAGCCCGGAGAGCTTGGCGAGACGGTTGGCGTACATGGCGGTTTCCACGGAGCTTTACTGGGCGCTGGCGATGCGGCCGACGGCGGAAGGCTGGACGGAAACCCGTCCCGGCCCGCTGACCCTGCCCTGCAGCACGCGCTTGGACTGGGGATTGGTGACGGAGACGACGTCGCCCATCGCGCCGGCCTCGTTGGCACGGCCGCGCAGCGTGATCAGAAGGCCCGGCGCCTCGTAGACGATGGTGACGAGATCTCCCTTGCCGACGATCTCCTCGCGCTGGACGTCGCCTGCACGCAGCGGCACGCCGGCGAGCAGGGCGCGGCGCGCGACCTTGTCGATGGCTGCACGGGAATCGTTGATGATCTCGCTGCCCTGCCCGTCGCGCGGGCGACGCTCGACGGTGACGTCGTCCTTGCCGAGCGTCTCGCCACGGGCGATCAGGCGCTTGGGCACGACCACTTCCATGGTCTCGACGAGCTGGCCGGAGATGCGCAGCGGCTTGAGGCGCATCGCCGTGCTGCCGGGCACCATGAGCCGGGCCTGCAGGCGCCGCGAACGGGCATCGAAGGAAAGGTCGATCACCGCGACATCGCCGGTCAGTTCGGGCTCAACGGCGACGCTCGGCGCGCCGCCATCGATCGCCAGCGCGAAGATGCGGGCATCGACGCCGAAACGCTCCTGCAAACCGGTCTTCACAGCGGCTTCCAGATCCATGGCGGTGATGCGGCGCGCGGAACGCGTCACCACGACCTGGGCAAAGCCCTGGCTCTGGATCTCGCTGGCGTCGCGGACGATGCCGGCCGCGCGGGCCGCCTCGACAATGCGCGCGACCTGGATGGTGCCGGTCTCGCCCAGCGCCGGCGCCCGGAAGGCCGCCGTCGCGGCAGCTTCGCCGGCGAGCCCCGGGATGAGGTCGCCGAAGGTGACGAGATCGCGCCCGAGATTGATCTCGGGGCGCAGCTGCAGCCTGGACGGCAGCGCGGCAACAGCGGGAGCTGCGACGGCCGGAGTTGCGACAGCCGAAGCAACCGCGACCGGCGCGGTCTGGGCATGCTGCGGCGCGGCCAGCGCGGCGGTGCCGGAGAGAGCCAGGGCGATCAGGGACAGGCGGATCATCATGCGAATCCCCCTTAGCCGCGGAACATCTGGGTCGTCGCCGACATCATCTGGTCGGCGGCGGTGATGACCTTGGAGTTCATCTCGTAGGCGCGCTGCGCGGCGATCAGCGAGGAGAGTTCGGTGACGGCCTGCACGTTGCCTTCTTCGAGATAGTTCTGCTGCAGCGTGCCGAAGCCCTCGCCGCCGCCGAAGCCGTCGATCGGCTGCCCGGAGGCTGCCGTCTCGATGTAGAGGTTGTCACCGATCGACTCGAGGCCGACCTTGTTGACGAAACGCACGAGCTGGATCTGGCCGAGCTGCTGCGGCGCGGTCTGGCCGGGCATCATCGCCTCGACGATGCCCTGCGCGTTGATGCTGACGCTGGAGGCGTTGTTCGGCACGGTGATGCCGGGCTCGACCTGATAGCCGTCGCGGGTGACGAGCTGGCCCTGAGCGTCGAGATCGAAGGAACCATCGCGGCTATAGGTGGTCCGGCCGTCAGGCATGCGGATGCGGAAGAAGCCTTCGCCGCGGATGGCGAGATCGTAGGGCTTCTCGGTCGGGCTGATATTGCCCTGCGTCATCACGCGGCCGGTCGAGACCGTCTTGACGCCCGAGCCGATGAAGGTGCCGGCCGGGGCCTGGGTATTCTGGTCCGAGGTCGCCGAGCCGGCGCGCCGGAAGTTCTCGTAGAGCAGATCCTGGAAATGGACCTGCTGGCGCTTGTAGCCGGTGGTCCGGACGTTCGCGATGTTGTTGGAGATGACCTGGACGTTCATCTCCTGGGCCATCATGCCGGTCGCGGCTGTCTGCATGGCGCGCATGGTGCGTGCTCCCTTCCGCTATCAGGCTTGCTGGTCGGCCAGGCGCGAGATCGCCCGGCTGCGCAGTTCGTCGGATTTGGTGATCATGTTGGCGATGTTCTGGTAGTTGCGCTGCACCTCCATCAGGCGGGTCAGCTCGACCACCGCCTTGACGTTGGAGCGCTCGATCGCGCCGGGCTCGAGCCGTGCTTCCGGCCCGGCCGCCTGGGCGGGCGCGGCCGAGGAGAACAGGTTGTTGCCTTCGCTCGCCAGCGCCGCCGGATCGGCAAAGCGCACCTGGCGCAGCTTGCCGCGCGTGCCCTGGTCGCTGCTCACGGTGCCGTCGGCGGCGATGCGCATGGAATGTTCGCTGGAGCCGAAGGCGATCGGCCCGGCCTCGCCCATCACCGGCAGGCCGGTCTGGGTCACGAGACGGCCCTGGCGGTCGATGGTCAGGGAGCCGGCGCGGGTATAGCGCTCGCCGTTCGGCGTCTGCACGACGAGGTAGTTGTCGCCCTTCAGGGCGACATCGAGCGGATTGCCGGTGAGTTCCATCGCGCCCTGCGACAGGTCGAGCGGCGTGCCCTTGTCGATGACATAGGACAGCGGCCGGTCGGCCGGCTTGAAGGCATCGGCCTTCGCGCCAGGCATGAGGAATTCAGTGAAGCGCGCGCTGCGCGCCTTGAATCCATTGGTGCCGACATTCGCCATGTTGTTGGCGATGACGTCCAGCTCGCGCGCCAGAGCCACCTGACGCGACAGGCCGATGAGAAGCGCGTTCTCCACGGCTTAACTCCCGATCATGTCCCGCGGCGACCTCGACGCTCCCCAGCGCAGTCGCCACGGCCCA
The DNA here is from genome assembly GCF_945957345.1 of uncultured Allobosea sp. Lineage (GTDB taxonomy): Bacteria > Pseudomonadota > Alphaproteobacteria > Rhizobiales > Beijerinckiaceae > Allobosea. The sequence continues at coordinate 9,146 of NZ_CAMFKW010000065.1, forward strand.
GTACCGGCAAGCCGCATGCCAGCATGGTTAATTCCAGCAAGGCATTGATATTGTTGATCTCGAAGTCGAAATCTGCACCCACTATCACCCGGCACATGCTGCTGGAGCGGCAAGAAACACCCGGCAAATTCTGCCCTCCTTAACGGCGCGTTAACCGTAATTGGGGAAGGTAGCTTCATGGGCGGCAGAACGCGGCCCGACGGCCCGGGGCGCGTGACGAGATGGCGAAGAAAGCCAAGAAGGAAGAGGAAGGCGCCTCCGGCGAAGCGCCGAAGAGCAAGAAGAAGCTCTTCATGATCATCGGCGGCGTCGTGCTGCTGGCAGCGGCCGGCGGTGGCGGCTGGTTCTTCCTGAAGAAGCCCTCGCCGGAGCAGGTCGCAGCCGCGGAAGCCGCCGCCAAGGCCAAGAATCCCGTCGCCTTTCTCGACATGAAGGACATGATGATCAGCATGTCCAATGGCGGCCAGCAGGAGCGCCAACCGATCATGAAGATCAAGGTCGTGCTGGAAATCGCCAATGCGAAGACCGCCGACGAGATCAAGCCGCTGCTGCCGCGCGTCGAGGACGCCTTCCAGGTCTTCATGCGCGAGTTGCGCCCCGCCGATCTCGAAGGCTCGTCCGGGATGTACCGCCTGAAGGAAGAGCTGCTGCGCCGCGTCAACCTGACCGTCTACCCGGCCAAGGTCGACGCCGTGCTGTTCAAGGAATTGCTGGTCCAGTGAGCGGGCCGATGGTTCCCGCAGACCGGATCGAGATGGCGGCGCAGAGATGAGCACCGAACGCGACAAGAATACGCCGAGCGACGAGCCGCTGACCCCGGAAGGGATGGCGGCCGGCTGGGCGACGATGCCCGACATCATCGAGGAGGACGGCGAGCAGGAGGGCGGTACCGACCGCCTGATGTCGCAGGACGAAATCGACACGATGCTCGGTTTCTCCAGCGGCGACGACGGCGCGTCCCGAAACGGCATCCAGGCGATCGTCGATTCCGGCTCGGTCGCCTATGAACGCCTGCCGATGCTCGAAATCATCTTCGAGCGTCTGGTGCGCCTGCTTTCGACCAGCCTGCGCAACTTCTTCACGGACAATGTCGAGGTCACGCTGGAGAGCATCCGCTCCGTGCGCTTCGGCGACTATATCAACTCGATCTCGCAGCCGGCCCTGCTCTCCGTGTTCAAGGCCGAGGAATGGGACAATTTCGGCCTCATCACCATCGAATCGGCACTGATCTACTCCGTGCTCGATGCGATGTTCGGCGGCAAGCGCGGCCAGCCGGCGCCACGCATCGACGGTCGCCCCTTCACCTCGATCGAGATCCGCATGGTCCGCCGGGTGATCGAGCTGGTCCTGAGCGATGCCGAGGCTGCCTTCAAGCCGCTCTCGCCGGTGCGCTTCAATGTCGACCGCGTCGAATCCAATCCGCGCTTCGTCTCGATCTCCCGCCCTGCCAATGCTGCGATCCGCGTCGAGCTCAAGTTCGACATGGAAGGCCGCGGCGGCGCGCTGCATCTGCTGCTGCCCTACGCCACGATCGAGCCGATCCGCGAATTGCTGCTCGAAAGCTTCATGGGCGAGAAGCTGGGCCGCGATCCGATCTGGGAGAACCATCTCGCGACCGAGGTCTGGCAGGCGGATGTCGACGTCACCTGCGTGCTGCACGAGACGCAGCTGCCGCTGAAGCGCGTCATGAAGCTGGAGATCGGCGACACCCTGATGTTCGACGCGCGGCCCGACTCCACCGTCTCCCTGCGCTGCGGCGACTTCATCGTCACCGAGGGCCGGATCGGCCGGGTCGACGACAAGATCGCCGTCCAGGTCGTCAGCCCGCTGCGTCGCTCCAAGACCACCATTGCCGCTTTCGACAGCCTTGCCAGCCATCTCGGCGCCACGACCTGAAGAGGATCCATGACGATCAACCTCATCGCCGACGTGCTTGTCGCCAGTCTTCTCGTCGCCACCATCATCACCTGCTTCATCCTGACCAAGCGCATCGAGCGCCTGAAGACGGACGAGGCCGGCATGCGCCAGACCGTCGGCGCGCTGATCACCGCGACCGACAATGCCGAGCGCGCCATCGCCGGCCTCAAGTCGACCCTGGGCGATTGCGATCGCACTCTTGATGAGCGCCTGCGCACTGCCGAGCGCTATGCCGCCGATCTCGCCGCGCAGGTCGAGGCTGGCCAGGCCGTGATGGAGCGCATCGGCCAGATCGTCAGTGCCGCGACCTTGGTCGGCGCCAAGGAGGCCCCGGTCGAGACGCCGGCCGCGCCGCAGCCGGTCTCCCGCCTTGAGAGCGCGGCCCAGTCCGCCGCCGCCATCCGTGCGCGCGCCGCCCGTCGCCTTGAGGAACAGGCTGCGTGATCGAACGGCCCCGCCTCCTGCCGGCAGTGATTCTCGGCGCCATGGGTCTCCTGGCGCTGAAGCTGCTTGCCTGGACGGCGGAGCCCGGCCCCGGCCACATCCCCGTTCCTCTGCCGCTCATGGCGGAGGCGCCAGCCGCCAAGACCGTCGCGCGCGCTCAACGGCCCGATGTCTTCGATCCGGAAACGACTGGCTCCGTGCCCGCTCCCGATTCGAAGAAGGATCAGGAGAAGAAGGAGGCCGAGGCCAAGGCCGACGCCGCCCGCGCCGCCAATCCCAACAACAAGGCCGGGATCATGAACGGCTCGGTTCAACCGATGTCGCCGGCCGAGAAGGCGATCCTGGAGCGTCTCGGCGAGCGTCGCGAGGAGCTGGAAGGCCGGATGCGCGAGATCGAGATGCGCGAGCGCCTGCTGAACTCCGCCGAGAAGAAGCTCGACGGCCGCGTCGGCGATCTCAAGGCGCTCGAGGAGAAGAACGGCGGCCCGGCAGCCAAGGCCTCCGCCGACGAAGCGAAGGCGATCAAGAACCTCGTCATCATGTACGAATCGATGAAGCCGAAGGACGCCGCCCGTGTCTTCGACCGTCTCGGCCTCGACGTTCTCGTGCCGGTCGTGCAGCAGATGAACCCCCGCAAGATGTCCGAGGTGCTGGCGGCTATGGCGCCCGACCGCGCCGAGAAGCTGACCGTCGCGCTGGCGACCAGCGGCCGCAGCGCCAGCGTCGAGCGCGTGGCCAACGAAGGCCCCCTGCCCGGCAACGAACTGCCCGCGATCACGCCCGCGCCGCAGCGCTGAGCACAGCCAGACCAGCCCCTTCGTTAAGACGCCATTATGGTTGACGCGTTAGCGTGCCGGAGGGCCGCTGCGTTCTCGGGACGTGGCGAGGCTCAGTGTCGCGTTGGGTCGAGTATCACGGTTTGCGTCTGTCGCGCTCCCTCGCCTTCGGTATCGGGCTGGCCGCTCTCGCGCTCGCCGCCGGCCTGGAGACGCCTGCCTTCGCCGCGGGCGCGAAGCTGCACGGCGAAGCGATGCCCGCCGGCTTCGGCCGCCTGTCCCTGGCTTTCGATGAGCCGATCCAGACCCGTATTCGCGTTTCCAACGGCGTCCTGATCGTCGCCTTCGGCGGCCAGGTTCAGGTCGATGTTGACCGGATTGCCCGCGAACTACCGAATTACGTCTCCGTCGCCCGCATCGATCCCGATGGGCGCGGCATGCGCTTCGCGCTGACGCAGCCCTACAAGGCCAACCTGATCGAGGCCGGCGACAAGGCCTTCATCGATCTGCTCCCGCAGAACTGGTCAGGCGTGATGCCCGGTCCGCCGCCGGAAGCCCTCGCCGAGCTTACCGAGCGCCTGCGCCTCGCCGAGGTCCGCGCCAAGGAGGCCGTCCGCCAGCCGGTCGCCCCTCCGGCGATGTTGACCATGAGCACGGCCAGCCTGCCGACGCTGGAGCGCCTGATCTTCAAGGCGCCAGCCGAGACGAAGCTGACCAGCGACCTGTCGGACGGCACGTTGAAGCTGGTCTTCGACCGGCCGATGAATGTCGCGGCCGGTGCCATCCGTAGCGCCCTGCCGACCGATATCGGGCTCACCGCGCTCGATGCCGGCAAGGAGGCGCTGAGCCTGACCCTGTCCCTGCCCAAGGACTGGCAGGTCCGCAACTTCAGCGACGAGACCGGACTGGTCGTCGATCTGCTGCGCCCGGTGAAGCAGGAAGCCCTCTCGCTCGCCGATCTGAGCAAGCTGGCGCCCCAGCCGGCTCAGCCCCCGGCAGTGAAACCAGCAGCTACCGAACCGCCCGCGAAGCCAGAGGCGGCTCCCCCGGCGACCCAACAGGCTGCTGCACCGTCGGTCCAAGCCGTGGCCGCGACACCGGCCGCGCCTGAAATGCCGCCCGGCCTTGTCGTCATCACGGTCGACGGCAAGCGCCTCGATTTCCGCTTCACCCGCCCCACCGGCGCGGCCGCCTTCCTCGATGCCGGCGTCATGACGCTGGTCTTCGACACGCGCGATACCATCGATCCCGCCAAGCTCGCGGGGCTGATGCCCAAGTTGGTCGAGGACAGCTCGGTTACACGCGAGGGCAAGGTCACGCTGGTCAGGCTCAAGCTCGCCGGCCAACCGCTGACGCGCGTTTTCGACAATGGCCCTGTCTGGTCGCTAGACCTCGGCGAGGATGCCGGCCGCCCCGCCGCCCCGGTCGAGCCGCAGCGCAGCATGGACGAGGGGGGCCAGACCATCGTCGCCGTGCCGCTCGCCGGCCTCACCGGCATCCACTGGCTCGAATCCGGCCCTGCCGGACTGCCCGTGGCCGTCGCGACCGCCACAGGCCCGACCAGGCTCACGCCGAAACCCTATCAATTCGTCGAGTTCGGCCTGCTCCAGACCGCGCAGGGGCTCGCCGTCCAGCCGCACGCGGACGATGTCGCCGTCCGCGCGGGCACCGAGCAGGTCCGCATCGGCCGCAGCGGCGGGCTCAACGTCTCCCTCGATATCGGCGAGCCCAATCGCAAGGCCGAAGAGAAGGCCGAGAAGCGGGAAGCGCCTCCGCTGCTCGACAGCGATGCCTGGGCGAAGCTGCAGACCGGCAATCCCCGCGAGCGTATCCGCGCCCTGATGCTGGACGTCACCGACGCCTCGCGCGGCCGCAAATCCGAGGCTCGGCTGGCGCTCGCGCGGTTCTATGCGGCCAACGGCCTGATGCCCGAGGCTGCCGGGCCGCTGAACGCGCTTCTCGCCGACGACGCCACGATGCGCGGCAATCGCGAGGCGCTCTTCCTCAAGGGCGTCATCGCCGCCGGCATGCATCGTAACCAGCAGGCGCTGACCGCCTTCGACGCCGGCCCGATCAAGGATGACGCCGAGACGGGTCTCTGGCGCGCCCTGGTCGAGCAGCGCCTGAACCGCAATGCCGAGGCTCTGGCCGGCTTCCGCCGCGCCGAAGCGGTGATCGACCGTTACCCGGCCGATCTGCGGGGCCAGTTCCGCGAGGCCATGGCGCAGGCTGCGCTCGCCCAGCAGGATATCGCCGTCGCTGAGCGGCAGATCCAGATTCTGGGCGACATGCCGCGCGACAGCTTCGACCAGGAGCATCTCGCCCTGCTTCAGGCGCAGCTCGACGATACCGGCGGGCGCCCGGAAGCTGCGATGAACGGCTACAAGTCGCTCTTCGACGCAAAGAGCCGCCCGATCGCAGCCGAGGCGCAATTGCGCGCGGTGAAACTCGCGAATGCGGAGAAGCGTACCGACATCAAGGCCGACGAAGCCATCGCCCGGCTGGAAACGGTCTCCGTCATCTGGCGTGGCGGACGGTTGGAGATCGAGGCGTTGGCGGAGCTCGGCCGGCTCTATGCCGACCAGCAGCGCTGGCGCGACGCCTTCATGGTCGCGCGACGTGCCAACGAGAACTTCCCCGACGATCCGCTGACCCGGCGCATGCATGACGAGACGGCGCAGCGCTTCGCCGAATTGTTCGGCGGCAGCGGGCTCGGCAAGCTGCCGCGCATCGAGGCGCTCGCGCTGTTCTACGACTTCAAGGAATTCCTGCCGATCGGCCGGCGCGGCGACGAGATCACCCGCCTGCTCGCCGACCGCCTCATCGAACTCGATCTGCTCGACCAGGCGGCCGAGATCCTCAAATACCAGATGGACCGGCGCCTCACCGGCGCAGCACGTTCCACGGTCGCGGCGCGACTGGCCATGATCGACCTGATGAACGGCAAGCCGGCCGATGCGGTCCGCGCGCTCACCGCCACGCGGCTCGTCGAATTGCCGGCCGACGTCAAGCGCGCCCGTCTGCTGCTCGAGGCCAAGGCGCTGTCGGATCTCTCCCGCACCGATCAGGCACTGGAGATGCTGGAAGCCGAACGCGGCCCCGAGATCGACCGGCTGCGCGCCGATATCTACTGGACCGGGCGCCGCTGGCGCGAAGCGGGCGAGGCCTATGAGCGCCTGCTCGGCGAAAGCTGGCGCGGCGACGGCACGCTCAGCGACGGCGAGCGCGCCGACGTGATGCGGGCGGGCGTCTCCTATGTGATGGCGAGCGAGAACCTGTCGCTCGACCGGCTGCGCAGCAAGTTCGCGCCGAAGATGGCGCGCGGCGCCGATGCGCGGACCTTCGCCTTCATCACCGGCGCGGACCGCACGCGCGCAGCCGACATTCGCGAGATGGCGCGCGCCACCGCCAATGCCGACACGCTCTCCGAGTTCCTGAAAGCCTATCGCGAGCGCTACCCCGCCTATTCGGCCGCGATGCGCAAGCCGCAGGCCCCTGCCGCCGATAAGCTGCCCTCGCCCGCCGACGGGGCCGCAGCCGAGCCTGCGGCGCCGCCGTCGCGAAGCTGAGACTTCGCCCTAGCCCGGCCCGGAATTCGTATCCTCGCCGCGCGCTTTGGCGCGCAGGACGAATTGCAGGTTGCGGATATAGACGAAGACTCCGAAGCCCTGACCGAGGATGAAGACCGGATCGCGCCGGTAGAGCGCATACATCAGCAGCAGCAGGCCGCCGCCGATCGAGAACCACCAGAAGGTCATCGGCACGACCGAGCGCTTGGCCTTCTCGCTCGCCCACCACTGCACCACGAAGCGCATGGTGAAGAGCCCCTGCGCGACAACGCCGAGCAGGACCCACCAGTCGATATTGTTGACGAAGACGTCGTGGAAATAATTGCCGATCGTCTGCTGCAGGTCGATCAGCATCACGGCGTCTCCGAGATGATCTGCGGCACGCGCTTGCGCCGACGGATCAGCCACCACACCCCGGCAAGATCGAGGATGCCGACCCAGAGCCGGTCGAAGAAACCGTAGTTCGAGACGCCGGTCAGTCGCGGCCGATCGCGCACGTCGACATGCAGGACCTTATGCCCCTCGCGCGCCATCAATGCCGGCATGAAGCGATGCAGCGCATCGAAATAAGGCAAGGCGAGATAGGCCTCGCGACGGAAGCATTTCAGCCCGCAGCCGGTATCGCGCGTATCGTCCTTCAGCACGCGCCCGCGCACGCCGTTGGCGATCTTCGACTGCCAGCGCTTGAAGCCGGTATCCTTGCGCCCAACGCGCTGCCCCTGCACCATCCCGGCCTGAAGCCCGGCCTTCTGCAAGGCCCCGACCATCTCCGGCAGGAAGGCGGGGTCGTTCTGGCCGTCGCCGTCGAGCGTCGCCACGATCGCCGAGCGGGCATGGCGCACGCCGCTGCGCACCGCCGCGCTCTGGCCGCACGACTGGGCATGGGTGACGACGCGCAGCCAGGGCCGCGTCGCAGCGAGCTCGGCCAGGGCCGCAGCCGTGCCGTCGGTCGAGCCGTCATTGACATAGACGACCTCGAACGGGCCGATCGCCGCGCAGGCCTTCTCGATATCGGCGACGAGCGGCGCGATATTGCCGACCTCGTTGCGCACCGGCACGACGACGCTGAGCAGCGGATGGGAGGAGGTTTCGGTCAAAGGGGCATCATCCGGGAAAACGGTCCGCAAACTGCGTCAGCGCAGCGGATAGGGCAAGGGCTTCGGGCACAAGAGGCTGTCTAGCCGGGCGAACGGGCAAAGACGGCGACCTCCAGCCTGCGCCCGCCATTGAGGTTGAACCCGTTGATCGTGGTTACGAGCCGCGGCTTCGTCGGCTGGCTCGACAGCGCCGCCTTGAAATCGTCGGCGAAGCGGCTCTCGACGAAGGCGACACGGCAGCCGGGCTGGTTCAGGAACGTAACCGCATCGGCGCCGCTTGCTGCCATTGCGAGCTTCGTCCCGGTCAGGAAGACCAGGCTCGGCTCGCGATAGCCGAGCGTGATCACGGCAGGATCGGTGCAACCGACCGATCTGGCAGCTTCCGCCAGACGCGGCGACAGCTTCAGCGAACGCAGGCTCTCGATCGCGAAGGGGTAGACCGCGAGGGTCAGCAGCAGGCTCGCCGGCACGCAGCGCCACAGCGCGCCCTCGAAATCGAGCCGCCGGAACGCCGCGACGACGCTGCCGGCTACAAGCAGCACGAGCGCGAAGAACGGCAGCGCCAGCCACGGCACCGCCCGGTCGAGCGTCCAGTTGCCGAACAGGATCGCGCCCATCAGCGCCAACGGCACGATCACGACGAGGCAGGCGGTCAGTACCGCCCCGCGCCGGTGACGGTTGATACCGCCATTCAGCACCGCGAGCAGCAGCAGCGCGGTGATCGCCGGATAGAGCGGCAGCACGTAATGCGGCAGCTTGGTCGGCACCGCCTCGAAGACCAGCCAGGACGGCACGATCCAGGCGATCAGGAACAGGATCTGCGGCTCCTTGCGGCGCACCCAGGCGAAAGGCACCGCCATCGCCGCGAAGGCCGCCGCCGGCCAATAGGTCGCGAAGAAGAACAGCAGATACAGCCCCGGCGGCCCCCAATGCTTCTCCTGCCCCTCGGCGACCTTGCCGAGCATGTCCTGCCCGACGCTCTCGGCGAAGAAGCTACCGCCGGTCTTGACCATGATGGCGACGAACCACGGCAAGGCGACGACGAGGCAGAGCAGGAGCCCAGGCCCGAAGCGCAGCGGCTTCAGCCAGCGGAAGGAGCGCTGGCTCGCGCTGAGAACGAGGATGGCGAAGCCCCAGACCATCGGCACGATCGGCCCCTTGATCAGCAGGCCGAGCGCCGTCGCGCCCCAGAACACCAGCCAGTTGCGCCGGTCCGGCACGAAGGCGAGCGACCGCGTCCAGTCGAGCCAGGCCCGCGCCAGCGCGCCCATGGAGGCAACGGCGCAGGCGGCGAGCAGCGCATCCGTCTTGGCGATACGCGCCTCGACGCCGAGCAGCACGGCGGAAGCCATCAGCGCGCCGGCGAGCAGGGCCAACGGCGGGGACAGGAAGGCAAGCAGCGCCCAATAGGTCAGCAGCACGGTCGCGGTCGCGCCGACCAGCGAGGGGATGCGGTAGAGCCAGATCTGCGTGCGCGCCTCAGGCACGCCGAGCGCTTCGCCGGCCTTCACCGCAGTGCTCTGCAGCCAGTAGATGCCGACCGGCTTCTTGTGGCGTGCCTCGTCCTGGAAGCGGATATCGACGAAATCGCCGGTCTCCAGCATCTGCTTGCTGGCCTGTGCGAAGCGCGGTTCGTCGCGATCAAGCGGCTGGAGCGTGCTGAAACCGGGCAGGAAAGCCGCGAGCGACAGGAGCAGCAGGAAGATGCAGGCCCGCAGATGGCTGGCGGAAGCCGCATCCCGGATCCGGTCGATCGCTGGCGTGAGCGAAAACATCATGCTTCCCCGCGGCAGCCCGGCCGCATGTCCTGAAAGTCGAGTGCTGCCCGATGGCGGGCCTTTCAGGCACGATCAAGGCGAGGCTGCGCGGGTTTACGCTGCCGGGGAAAGGTCGGCAAGCACGGCTGAACGGCATTGCCGGTGGAGTCAGCCCGTTGATGCCGGGCTATCGCAAAGTCTGATGGGGAGAACGCGCCCGAAAATCGCCTTCCAGCTGTCAGTCGTCGGAAGGCTCTTCACCGATCCGGATCGCCTGAATCATTCGGGGCGACAGGGTCATGGCGTGACTTTCTGCCGGCGCCGCGGGGATGGTCCGAACCGACACATAGGCAGGGAGCTCGCACACAGCCCTCGGCGCAACGCCGTAATTGGCGCCCAGCATCGGCAGATTGACCGGCTTCACGAAACCAGGCTCGGCGAAAGCCGGTGACGAAAGGGCCGCCGCAAGGGCGGTCATGGTTAGGAACCGCAACATGGCTTTGCTCCGCATCACCCCCGTCGATACAACGGGGCAGTGCAGTGCCTGTTCCACCGGGTATTCATCCCGCCGGCCCAGCCGAAGCTTCAGATTCAGATTTTCCTAAAAGGCAGTCAGCAGGTCGCGCAACAGGAGCCAAGCTGGATCGGCGGACACGGAACGGTGCCGTAGGAGCAGATGACGCAGCAATCGCCCTCCTAAGGGCGCAGGAGGGCATGACAGCTCTCGCACTCGTAGAAGAATTGGCATGCGTCCGTCGGCATGTCCTCGACCTTGCGATGACCGCAATGCGGGCAGGTGATCTCGGAGCGGAGCTCGAGCTGCATGGTCGCCAAAACGACACCTGAATGCATGTGCTTTGCCGCGGAGAGCAAAGCGCGAGACAACAAGAAATGGCGAGCCCGGCTGGATTCGAACCAGCGACCAGCAGCTTAGAAGGCTGCTGCTCTATCCATCTGAGCTACGGGCCCGAAAGCGAGGAAGCCCTCGCCTGTCTACATCAATGCGTCCACTGACCGACGCGCGTGAACTTGAAATTGTCGGAATAGGAGACTGTGCGGCGCTTGGCCTCGTTCGGCTGCTCGACGCGATAGGCGATACCGTTGCGCGTGGCGTAGGCGACAGCCTCGGCCTCGCTGTCGAACCAGAGCTTGAGCTGGCTCTTCATGTCCGACGACGAGGTCCAGCCCATCAGCGGCTCGATCTGGCGCGGAGCCTCGGGCTCGTATTCGAGCAGCCAGCGCTCGGTCTTGGCCGTGCCGGACTGCATGGCCGTGCGGGCCGGGCGATAGATGCGTGCGGTCATGAAAGCGCTCTGCCGTCACCAAACCTATGCAGCCCGCGACGCGGACCGCTTCGTGCACGCCTGGAATGATGGTCGGGGCACCAGGATTCGAACCTGGGACCCTCTGCTCCCAAAGCAGATGCGCTACCGGGCTGCGCTATACCCCGACGAGGCATTCCAAACGTTGCGGTTCGCTATCATGCCACAGGCCGCGCCCGCAAGCGA
>NZ_CAMFKW010000066.1 GCF_945957345.1 uncultured Allobosea sp.
CTAAGCTCTTGCACCGTCTATGCAGGCCTCTTGGCGAAATTATGCTCCCGGACGAGCCGGGAAGGCACCTGCAGTCTCAGACAGGACTGGATGATTCTGACCTTGGAAATTGCTCTCCGCGGCCCCAATCACCCATTCTTCAGCGGAAAACCGCTGAAAAACGCGAAACAGACCCCTTCGTGCCAGGCACGCTGGAGCCCCTTCACTCATGGAAACAGGCGTGCGTATACCGCCTTCGCCTGCTTCTGCCAAGTAGGCTCTTGACTTCGTGAAATCAAGAGCGGGTGGGCGACCGTGATGCAGCCGCCCTGCCCTGTAGCCTGATCAGCCGCCGATGACGGTGTTCGGCTCGATCTTGACGCCCGGGCCCATGGTCGACGACAGCGCGACGCGCTGAATGTACGTACCCTTGGCGCCGGCGGGCTTCGCCTTGGCGACCGAGTCGACGAAAGCCTTGATGTTCTCCGAGAGCTTCTCGGCCGAGAACGAGGCCTTGCCGACCGCGGCGTGGACGATACCGGCCTTCTCGACGCGGAACTCGACCGAACCGCCCTTCGAGGCGGCGACGGCGGCGGTCACGTCCATGGTGACGGTGCCGACGCGCGGGTTCGGCATCAGGCCGCGCGGGCCGAGCACCTTACCGAGACGGCCGACGAGACCCATCATGTCCGGGGTCGCGATGCAGCGATCGAAGTTGATCTCGCCCTTCTGGACGGACTCGACCAGCTCCTCGGCGCCGACGATGTCGGCACCCGCAGCCTTGGCCTCGTCGGCCTTGGCGCCGCGGGCGAAGACGGCGACGCGCAGCGTGCGGCCCGAACCGTTCGGCAGGTTGCAGACGCCGCGGACCATCTGGTCGGCGTGACGCGGATCGACGCCGAGATTCATCGCGATCTCGACAGTCTCGTCGAACTTGGCGTTGGCGCGCTCCTTGATGAAGGTCACGGCCTGATCGAGCGAGTACAGCTTGGTGCGGTCAATGCCTTCACGGCCCTTGACGACGCGCTTTCCGACATGTGCCATTGGTCAGCTCCCCTCAGCCCACGACTTCCAGGCCCATGGACCTGGCCGAGCCACGGATCATGGCCGAAGCCGATTCGACGGTGTCGCAGTTGAGATCGGCCATCTTCTTCTCGGCGATCTCGGCGATCTGCGCAGTGGTGACCTTGCCGACATTGCCGCCCTTGCCCGGGGTCTTCGAACCCGAGGTCAGGCCGGCGGCCTTCTTCAGCCAGTACGAGACCGGCGGCTGCTTCATCTCGAAGGTGAAGGAACGATCGGCATACGCGGTGATGATCACCGGAATCGGCATGCCCTTTTCCATCTGCTGGGTCTTCGCATTGAAGGCCTTGCAGAATTCCATGATGTTGAGGCCGCGCTGACCCAGCGCCGGACCGATCGGCGGCGACGGATTGGCCGCGCCCGCCGGAACCTGAAGCTTCACGTAGCCCGTGATCTTCTTCGCCATGATGGCTGCTCCTGCCGTCCGCCCCGATGCCTATTCGGAACGACGACGACCCCGCCTGCCGATGCTCTTCATCGGGGCCGGGGTGGTTGCAGTGCGTGGTGCGGCGCCTGTGATCCGGCTGGCGACCGGCACGCCTCCCACGCGGTTGAAGGCGGGCCTATGGCATATCCGGGCGCGGAAGGGAAGAGGTTTCGGCGCGCGCAGCCTCTTTCGGATCGGCCGCTGGAGCTTGCCGGATATAGTCGTCGAGCGCCAGGCAGATATGCAGCGCGACGAGCCCGATCAGCCCGAAGGCGAGGATGGCATGCCCCTGGAACAGTTCGTCGGCATAGCCCGCACCTCGCGGCCAGATCGCCGGCAGCGAAAGGCCGCCATAGATTTCGCGTGCTCCGAAATCGGAGACGCCGGCAAGCCCGAGCAGCGGGATCGCAACCAGCATTCCATACAGGATACGGTGAACCGCGCGTCCGCCCGCGCTCCGGGACCAGCGGCCAGTGAAGCGCTGGACGATGCGGTAGGCCAGCCGGCCCAGGACCAGCAGAAGCAAGGCGAAGCCGGCCGTCTTGTGGAAGGTCATCAGCGCATCGGCCCAGGGCCCGTTGCCGATCTCCTTCATCAGGATGCCCACGCAGAACATCACCAGGACAAGCACCGCCGTGCTCCAGTGCAGCACCTTCGCGATCAGCGGAAACGCATGCCCGCCGATGCGCCGCACGGGAGCAGGCGCGATCGCCCCGGAATCGGCCATCATCGTCATGCCTGCCTGGCTCCTTGCGTGTCGCTCATGAAGCTGTCGACCGCCTGACGCAGCGCCGCGGCCTGGCCGTCGATATCAGCGGAGGTGCGGGCCATACGCTCCGTCATCCTGCGCCAGTCCTCGAACATGCCGGCGACCTGCTCGACCTGCTCGGCCATGCCGCGCACGTCGTCGGCGGTCCGGGCGGTGCCGGCATTGATCGAGCGCGACGTCTCGTCCTGCCGGCGCGCCAGCTCCGCGATCGAATCGGCGGCCGTCTCGACATCATTCACCGACGTCACAAGCGCACCGATGCGCCCGGTGATCCGCTCGGCCGCCGTGCCGATCGAATCGAGTCCGCGCCGGACCTGCCCGGTCGCCTCCGCCGTCCGGTTGGCGAGTTGCTTCACCTCGGCCGCGACCACGGCAAAGCCACGCCCGCTCTCGCCGGCGCGCGCCGCCTCGATCGTCGCATTGAGCGCCAGCAGGTTCGTCTGGTTGGCGACCGTGCTGATCAGCGTGACGACAGCCGAGATCGACCCCACCGCCTCGCGCAGCATGATGCTGTCATCTGCGGCTTCCTCGACGAGCGCCTTCGCCCCGCCGGCAATGCCCGAGGCGCGGCGCGCCTCCTCGGCCGTGATCGCCAGCAGTTCGGCGATTTCATTCAGGGAGCAGGACATCTCGTCGACATGGACGGCGGCACGCTGGCTCGACTGCGCGGCCGCGCCGGCATGCTGGTCGACGAAGCCGGAAAGCTGCGACAGTTCGTTGGACGCATCCGTCATGCTCGCGGCATGGGTTTCCAGCGCGCCGGCGATATGGGCGATACCGTCCTGGAACGCCTGACCGCGAACCCGCAAGGCCTGCTGCCGCTCCACTTCGCCTGCCAGCGAGGCCAGCCGCTTCCCGGCCGCATCCTGCCTCGCCTTCTCGTCCGAGAGATGCGCATGCAGGGCCCGGCCGAGCATGCCGATCTCGTCGCCGCGACGCGCGAGTTGGCGGACCCAGCCGGAATCCTGCCCCGGCGCACCCAGCGCCGTCGCCATGGTGGCGATCGGCCGCACCAACCAGCGATGCTCGAAGGAGATGATGAGGGCCACAAGTAACAGGCCGAGCGTCACCAGCAGCAGCGTGTTCTGCCGCGAGCCTTCGACATGGGCGCCGAGCGCCTCGCTAACGCTCGCAACGGCATTGTTGAGCGTGACGCGCAGCTCGTTGCGCTGCGTCGCCACCTTGCGCAGCGCATCCCGCAGAACGGCTCTCTCGGCGCCGAGCTTGGCGGCGAGATCCTGCAAGCCGAGGGCAGCCTGCCGCGCTTGGTCCGCTGCCTCACCCCCGCTACGGGCGGCAACGATCTGCGTTGCAGCGATCAGGGTTTCGATATCGCCGGAGAGATGGTCGCGCTCTTGGCCTGTGACGATCGCCATGACCATGCGGCTATAGGCGGCATCGGTATCCGAGAGCGCCGCCGAGGCGCCGGCCTGCGCCGTGATCGAGCGGGCGAAACCGGCAAGCTTGACCGAACTGATGAACTGCGCGGCGCCGAAAACGCAGGCGAGCACGCCCAGGATCAATGCCCAGAGCGTGAGGCGCTGGCGCACCGTGGCCTTGAAGAAACTGGGGAACATGGCGCCCTGCGTCGGATGACCGCGCAGAACATTGCCCAAGTGATCTTAAAAGCCGATTAACCTAACGAAAACGGCCCGAAGCACGCTTCGGGCCGTCCTGTTTCTCGGAGTTTTGTTCTCAGAGCTTCTCGACCTGGCCGTATTCGAGCTCGACCGGCGTGGCGCGGCCGAAGATCGAGACCGCGACCTTGAGGCGGGCGCGGGCGTGGTCGACATCCTCGACGACGCCGTTGAACGAAGCGAAGGGCCCGTCCGCGACCTTGACCTGCTCGCCGACCTCGAAAACGATCGTCGGCTTCGGCCGCTCGATGCCCTCGGCGACCTGCCCCTTGATGCGCATCGCCTCATGCTCGGGGATCGGCATGGGCTTGGCCTTGTCGGCGCCCAGGAAGCCGGTGACCTTCGGCGTGTTCTTGATGAGGTGATAGACCTCGTCGGTCATCTCGCACTTCACCAGCACATAGCCGGGGAAGAACTTGCGCTCGGTGTCGACCTTGCGGCCGCGGCGAACCTCGACGACCTTCTCGGTCGGTACCAGAACCTCGTCGAACTTGTCGGCGAGGTTGCGCTGCGCGGCCTGGTCACGGATCGACTGGGCGACCTTGTTCTCGAAGTTCGAATAGGCGTGGACGATATACCAGCGGGTGCTCACGTTCGTAATTCCGTTCAACGGGCGCCGAGGATCAGGCCGAGACCCCACCGGATGATGGTGTCGGTGAAGAGGAAGAACAGGCTGGACAGGACGACCATCGCGAGCACGAGGCCCGTGGTGATCAGCGTCTCGCGACGCGAAGGCCAGGTGACCTTGGACGCCTCGGAGCGCACATCCTGCAGGAACTGAAAGGGATTGGGTTTCGCCATGAACCACCTCGGGTTCCGAGCCGGCCCGCGCCCTCGCGCGATGCCGATTCGGCCATCCTGAAACATTCGCGGCGCGGGACCCGGGAAGGGTCGCGCGCCGTCATGGCTAGCCTCTTACATGGCTTGAAGCCTTTAGCCAAGCCCCTTTCGGGCGGCCTGCCTCAGCCCCGGCTCGCCGCGATCAGCAGAAAAAACGGCCGCTCCCGTTCCTTCGCCCAGCCCGGCTCGTTCGCGACCTGCTCGGGGCTCGGCGCCCATTCGGCCAGCTTCTCCAGCCGGAAGCCGGCGCCCAGCAGCAGGTCGAGATAGGTGCCGGTGGTGCGATGGCGCTTGACCACGCCCTCCGCCAGCCAGTTACTCACCCGCCTGCCCTCGTCGTGATAGCCGTTGACCGGCCAGGTCGCGCGGCCATCGGCATCGGCGAGCCATTCCTGCCGTGCCGGCGCCGTCATGATCGGATGCTCGACCGAGCAGACCAGGCCGCCGCCCGGTTTCAGCGCCGCATGCACCCGTCCGAACAGTCCGGCGAGATCCTCGATGTAGTGGAACGCAAGCGAGCTATAGGCGAGATCGAAGGCGTCTGCCGGCGGCGCATAGGTCTCGAGATCGGCACGCTCGTAGGTCACGCGGGAATCGGCAGTCTCGCGCCGCCCCCGTTCCAGCATCTTCTCGGAGACGTCGACTCCGAGCACGCTGGCAGCACCCTCGTCTGCGGCGAAGCGGCAGAACCAGCCGAAGCCGCAGCCGAGATCGAGCACCTGCTTGCCAGTGAGTTTCGGCAGCATCCCGCGCAGTACCGGCCATTCCGGCGCACCGTCCAAACCATGGACCGAACGCGGCAGCTGGCTGTAGCCCGCGAAGAAGGTCTCGTTATCGTAGATGTTCTGGGTCATGGATGCCTCGCCAACCTGCTTGGGCATCCGGGCTAAACGTCGCCAGCGGGACGACTGGCAGGGGCAGCAGGGCTCGAACCCGCGACCTGCGGTTTTGGAGACCGCCGCTCTACCAACTGAGCTATACCCCTGCAGGTGGGCGTCATGTGCCCCAAGGCGCGGCGCATTTCAAGTCGAAATCGCTGATCATCCTCATTTGCTGTAGGGGCCGAGCTCGCGGGCATAGCGCTCGACCAGCTTCAGCCCGAATTCCGTGGGCCGCAGCGCCGGGCCGCGATCATGAATCGTGATGCCGGCGCGGGCGCCGAAGATGCGTTTCCCATAGCAAAGCAGAGTCTCGATCGACTGCATGATGAAGGTGATCGCCGGCAGGACCTCGCGATAGGCGGTATCCGCCCCGGCCTCGTCACCGGTTCTGTAGCGGGCATAGGCGCGCAGCGCATGGTCGATCGTGTCGGGCGCCAGGATCATCCCGGCGCAGCCCGCGCGGAAATTGTCGATTAACTCCAGCCCGCCGCGCCCGTTGAGAATCGGCAGATGGCCTTCCGTCACGGCGATCAGGCGCTCGATCTCGACGACCGAGCCCTCGCCCTTGATCAGGCTGATATTCGGATAGCGTCGCGTCAGCTCGCGGATATCCTCTACCGAGAGGCCGCGGCCCATATAGGCCGGTGCGTTCTGGATCGCGACCGGGAGCGCCGTCGTCTCGGCGATCCGACCGAAGAAATTGATGTACTCGGCCGCACCGAAGCTGCCGACCATCGGCGGCTGCAGAATCACCCAGTCGGCGCCGTTCTGCTCGGCGACCTTCACCAGCGCGACCTGCTCGGCCACCGAGGAGCCGAAGATCGTGAAGGCGAGCGGCTTCCTACCCGCCACGTCCTCCGCCATCCATTCCATCACGGTGCAGCGCTCGGTGAAGCTCAGCTTCGAAACCTCCGTCGCGAGCCCGAGCGCGGCCATGCCCTGCACGTCGAGATCGAGGTTGATTTGCGTCTGCTTACGCATCGCTACCCGGTCGAGCCGCTCATGCGCGTCGAACAGCGCGAAGGCGATCGAATGGATACCCGGAAACGGCGGCTTGAACGGCATGGGCAGCATCCTCCGCGACGGAGCGGCTGATCCGCTCTCTCACGAAGATCGAGAGCATGGAATGCGCGGCACGAGCAGCCCGGCAGGCCGTGGCCGCCCCTGCATTCACGGCATGGCTCTGAAACGCCTGCATGCAAAAGAAAAAGGGCGGTGTCGCCACCGCCCTTTCCAACCCAAATCGTGCAGGACGATCAGGCGATGATGCTGGCGACGACGCCGGCGCCGCAAAGTCTGCGGTTTCCGCGGACGTCGTTGTTGCCTCGATCAAGCAATGATCGAAGCAACAACACCTGCTCCAACCGTGCGGCCGCCTTCGCGGATGGCGAAGCGCAGCTTCTCTTCCATCGCGATCGGGGCGATCAGCGTCACCTCCATCGAGATGTTGTCGCCCGGCATCACCATCTCCGTGCCTTCCGGCAGCGAGACCACGCCGGTCACGTCCGTCGTGCGGAAGTAGAACTGCGGGCGGTAGTTGGTGAAGAACGGCGTGTGACGGCCACCCTCTTCCTTCGTCAGGATGTAGGCCTCGGCCTTGAACTTCGTGTGCGGCTTCACCGAGCCCGGCTTGCACAGCACCTGGCCGCGCTCCACGTCCTCGCGCTTCGTGCCGCGCAGCAGGCAGCCGATGTTGTCGCCAGCCTGGCCCTGGTCGAGCAGCTTGCGGAACATCTCGACGCCCGTCACCGTCGTCTTCTGCGTCTCCTTCAGGCCGACGATCTCGATTTCCTCGCCGACCTTCACGATGCCGCGCTCGACGCGGCCGGTCACCACCGTGCCGCGGCCCGAGATCGAGAACACGTCTTCGACCGGCATCAGGAACGGCTGGTCGATCGGACGCTCCGGCTGCGGGATGTAGTCGTCGACCGTCTTCATCAGCGCGATCACCGCGTCATGGCCGATCTCCGGCGTGACGTTGTCGAGAGCGGCCTTGGCCGAGCCCTTGGTGATCGGAATGTCGTCGCCGGGGAAGTCGTACTTCGAGAGGAGCTCGCGGATCTCCATCTCGACGAGCTCGAGCAGCTCGGCGTCGTCGACCAGGTCGACCTTGTTCATGAACACCACCAGCGCGGGAACGCCGACCTGGCGCGCCAGCAGGATGTGCTCGCGGGTCTGCGGCATCGGGCCGTCGGCCGCCGAAACCACCAGGATCGCGCCGTCCATCTGCGCCGCGCCCGTGATCATGTTCTTCACGTAGTCGGCGTGGCCGGGGCAGTCGACATGCGCGTAGTGACGGGCCGGGGTCTCGTACTCGACGTGAGCCGTCGAGATCGTGATGCCGCGGGCCTTCTCTTCCGGCGCCTTGTCGATCTGGTCATACGCCGTGAACGACGCACCGCCGGACTCGGCCAGAACCTTCGTGATCGCAGCCGTCAATGACGTCTTGCCATGGTCAACGTGACCAATCGTTCCAATGTTGCAGTGCGGCTTGTTGCGAGCGAACTTCTCTTTGGCCATGACACCCTTGTCCTCGAAGGCGGCCCTTCGGGCCCAGAAACGCGGTCGCATTAGGGGTTTTTGAAGCGGGATGCAAGCTGACCGATCCCACCGGCCTCCCGGGGCGTCGGAGAGAAGAGGCCTGCGCTAATTCTTCACCATCCAGCTCCCCCGGACGCGCTGCAGAAGGTACGTGGTCACCGGGTAGCCATCGCTCGGCGTTCGAGCGATCCGGCGCAAGGCCGCGAGCGCCTCCGGATCGGCTCCATCACAGAAGGCGACGATATCGCGCGCCGGCACCGCGACAACCAGCCCGTCGGGGAGATTCGGGATCGCTGACCAGACCTCGGGGAGCAGCAGCAGCGCTGCATTGTAGTCCGCCTCGAAGGACAGGGTCCTGACGGGACCATGTTCCTCGATCTGCAAGCGCGCGGCCCTGCGCCTCAAGTTTTCCCGCCCAACATTCATCATATCCTGGTCGCTAAGCCCGAAACGCTTTCCTTCACCGCTCATGACATAGCGAGACGTATTCTTACGATCTTCAACGACGACGACCGAGATATCGACCCCTAGATCCGAATGCACGAGCCCTGGCGCGGGCTGCGGTTGCGCACGGGCCTTTTCCGCGACCGCCGCGACGAAGCTACGGTTCTTGACGGTGAGCAGCAACGAACTCTTGAACGAGGCCGCATCGCGGTGAGGCACGCCGCATCCCGAGCAATCCGTTTCCTGAGCGTTCGATGCAGCCGGCCACGCCACGAGCATGGCAAACACCACAACCAGCAAGCGCTTCACGTCGAGTCCCCCAACCCGCGAACATGTTCGCGCATCGAGAACATAATGGCAACATATCTTTCTGACGCTAGGTTAGGGAGCCCCGAACACCCGCCGGTAGCGCTTCACGGCTTCCGGATCGCCCGAGACCTTCTCGGGATTGTCGGAGAGCTTCACGGCCGGGCGCCCGTTCGCCTTGGTGACCTTGCAGACCAGCGAGATCGGATCGAGCGCACGCGAGCCGTCGGGCGAGCAGCCGACGAGATCATTGGTCAGGTCCGTGCCCCAGCCGAAGGCCATGCGGACCTTGCCGTCGAAATGATGATAGACGCGCTCGATCGCATCGACATCGAGCCCGTCGGAGAAGACCAGCATCTTGTCGCGCGGGTCGCGCCCGCGCTCGCGCCACCACGCCATGATCGTCTCGCCGGCCGGGATCGGCGGCGCGCTGTCGGGGCGGAAACCGGTCCAGTCGGCGACCCAATCCGGCGCATGGCGCAGGAAGCTCTGCGAGCCGAAGGCATCCGGTAGCGCGATCAAGAGGTTGCCGCCATAGACCTGACGCCATTCGTCGAGCACGCGATAGGGCGCGCGCAGCAATTCCTCGTCCGAATCGGCAAGCGCCGCCAGCACCATCGGCAACTCATGAGCATTGGTGCCGATCGCCTCCAGATCCGCATCCATCGCCAGGAGCACGTTGGACGTGCCGGTGAAGGCCGAGCCCAGCCCCTCCTTCAGCGCCTCGACGCACCAGCGCTGCCAGAGATGGCCATGGCGCCGGCGCGTGCCGAAATCGGAGAGCTTGAGGTTGGGCAGCTTCTGCAAGCGCTCGACCTTGTCCCACATCTTGGCCTTGGCCCGGGCATAGAGCACGTCGAGCGAGAAACGCTTCTGGCCGAGCATGACGCGGCGCGCCCGCAGCTCGTTGACGATCGCCAGCGCCGGCACCTCCCACATCGTGCTGTGGGTCCAGGGCCCCTCGAAATGCAGCTCGTACTGCCCGTCGACCTTGCGCAGATCGTAATCGGGCAACTGGAAATCGGCGAGCCAGGCCATGAACTCCGGCGAGAACATCTGCGTCTTGCCGTAGAAACTGTTGCCGGCGAGCCAGATCAGTTCGTTCTTGGTGAAGCGCAGCGAGCGAGCGTGGTCGAGCTGTGCTCGGAGCTCCCCCTCGTCGACGATATCGGCGAGACGGATATGCTTCGAGCGGTTGATCAGCGAGAAGGTGACCTGCACGTCCGGATGGAAGGCCCGGATCATCTGCAGCATCAGGAGCTTGTAGAAATCGGTATCGAGCAGGCTGCGGATGATCGGGTCGAGCCGCCAACCGTGGTTGTAGGTCCGCGTCGCGATGTCGGTGAAGATCATATCGAAGTCCGGGCCAGCTCACGGCGTAGGCAATGGAACGGCGCGGGCGCCGGGCGAACGAGAGCGCATCAGAACAGCGCCTTGAGCCCCGGCGCAAGCGCAGGCCACGCAGCCATGCCCAGCGACAGCGCCATGAGGGCGACGAGCAGAACGCCGAGCAGCGGCAGGACGGCCCGGAAAACCGCTCCCACCGGCACCCGCATGATGCCGCTGACAACATAGACGAGGATACCGAGCGGCGGCGTCAGTCCGTGGATCATCAGGTTGACGACGAGCACCACGCCGAACTGGATCGGATCGAGCCCCGCCGTTACCGCGACCGGCAGCAGCAGCGGCGCCAGCAGCAGGATCGCCGCGCCGATATCGAGGAAGAGCCCGGCGACCAGCAGTACGAGATTGGCGAGCAGCATCACCGCATAAGGCCCGGCGCCGAACAGAGTGACGAGCCCGGCCATCTGCTCGGAGATGCGGTCGACCGCAAGGAGGAAAGCGAAAGGCGCGGACGTGCCGATCAGGAGACCGATCGCCGCTGCCTCGGCCGCCGATTTGCGCAGGGCCGCCAGCACGCCGCGCCCATTCAGGCTCCGCAGCGCGAGGCAGGCCAGAACCGCATAGGCGACGGCGAGTGCGGAAGCCTCCGTCACCGTCACCACACCGAAGCGGATGCCGACGACCACGACGATGCCGAGCCCGATCGCGGGAATCGCGCCGATCAGCGCCCTGCCCCGCTCGGCCGCGCTCGCCTTCGGCGCCGCATCCACGACGCCGCGCACGCTGAGATGGATGCCGATAGCCAATGCCAGAGCCAGCACACCGCCCGCGACGAAGCCGCCCACCAGCAACGAACCGACCGAGAGATTGGTCGCGCTCGCCAGGATCAGGAAAGCGATCGAGGGTGGGATGATGTTGTCGAGCATCGAGACGCCCGCGACGATCGCCGCTGCATTGGCCGGCGGATAGCCCCGCGCCACCAGGGTCGGCGCCATCACCTTGGCCCCGAAGGCAGCATTCGCCACCGAGGAGCCCGACGCTCCCGAGAACAGCACGCTCGCGACCAGCGCCGTCTGCGCCAATCCCGCCCGCCAATGCCCGACCAGCGACGCGGCGAACCGGATCAGGCGCTCGGCGAGGCCGCCTGCGGTCAGAAGCTCGCCGGCCAGCAGGAAGAAAGGGATCGCCAGCAGCAGGAACTTGCCGACGCCGCCGACCACCGTCTGCACGATTGCCGGCTCCGGCAGCAGCCCGCCGAACGGCCCCGTCAGCGAGACTCCGGCCAGAAGCGCGAAGGGCAAGGGCGCGCCGAGCAGAAGCCCGGCCCCCGCGACCAGCGCAGCAACCAGGCTCGGCGTCGGAAACAGATCGAAAGAGAGCTGCGCCAGCGCATACAGACATGCGCCGAGCACGAGTGTCGCGACGGCGCCTGCCCAGCCCCGCTCCTGGCCCGCCCGCAGGAACAACGCCAGGATCGTCAGCCCTCCGCCGCAGGCGAAGACGGCAAACCGCAGCCATTCCGGCAAGCCGAGCACAGTGGAGTGGCCGCCGACGAGCACCGCCACGCTCGCGCCTCCGACCGCAAGCACCAGGGCGCCGTGAAAGGCGATGGCATCGGCGAGCACGGCAGCAATCTTTCGTGGCATCGCCGGCAGCAGCCGAACCAGCACATCGAGCCGCATCGCCAGCGTACCGGTAACGGCGAGTGGCGCACCAACAGCGATCAGCGCCAGATTCAACCAGATCGCCAGTTCGTCCGACCAGACGAAGCCGCCACCGAACAGATAGCGCTGCAGGACGGCCGCCATCACCACGAGGAACAGGGCCGCCAGGATCGCCGCCCCGGCATATTCCAGCGCTGAGCGGAGAGCAGACTCGGCCCGCTGCGGGAGCCGCCTCCCGCGCCCTTGCTTCACCGACTGGCTCATCCTGCCGCCATCCCCCGCCTCAATGCCCAGTTCCGACCTCGCGCGCCCCGCGTCAAGCCATCAGAATTGACATCATCCCCGAATTGACCGCAGGAGCGGGCTTGTGGCGGCGCCCCGGCCGGGATTGGATGGCGCCATCGATCAGCCTTTCCAGCCTTTCCAGAAGACGCGCATGGCTTCCGAAACGACCTCGCCCTTAGCCGGCTTCGGCACCGACCCCGCCAATCCCTACGATCTCGCCGTCATCGGCGGCGGCATCAATGGATGCGGCATCGCCCGCGACGCGGCCGGGCGCGGCGCCTCCGTCGTCCTGTTCGAGAAGGACGATCTCGCCAGCGCCACCTCCTCGCGCTCGACCAAGCTGATCCATGGCGGCCTGCGCTATCTCGAGCATTACAAGTTCCGGCTGGTGCGCGAGGCCCTGATGGAGCGCGAGCGGCTCTGGGCGATCGCGCCGCATATCATCCGGCCTCTGCGCTTCGTGCTGCCGCATCACAAGGGCCTGCGCCCGGCCTGGTTGCTCCGGCTCGGCCTGTTCCTCTACGACCATATCGGCGGCCGCAAGCTCCTGCCGGCGACGCGCACGCTCGACCTCGCCCATGACGTCGTCGGCAAGCCGCTCAAGGACGATCAGGCCAGGGCTTTCGAATATTCCGATTGCTGGGTCGAGGACGCGCGCCTCGTCGTGCTCAACGCAATGGATGCCGCCGTGCGCGGCGCCGCGATCCATACGCGCACCCGCGTCACCGCAGCGCGGCGCAAGAACGGCCTCTGGCAGCTTGAGACGGACGGCGCCGAGGGGCGGCAGACGGTCTGGGCGCGCGCGCTCGTCAACGCCGCCGGCCCCTGGGTCGGCGAGGTCCTGAACGGCGTCATCCACACCAATGCCAAGGCCGGCGTCCGCATGGTCCAGGGTAGCCATATCGTCGTGCCCAGACTCTACGAGCACGATCGCTGCTATATCTTCCAGAACGCGGACGGACGCATCATCTTCGCCATTCCCTATGAGCAGGATTTCACGCTGATCGGCACGACCGATCGCGACTATCACGGCGACCCAGCCGAGGTCGTCGCGACCCCGAACGAGATCGCCTATCTCTGTGCCGCCGCAAGCGAGTATTTCCGCCAGCCCGTCACGCCGGAATCGGTGGTCTGGACCTATTCGGGCGTGCGCCCGCTCTATGATGACGGCGCCTCGAAGGCGCAGGAGGCGACGCGCGACTACGTGCTGACGCTCGACGCGCCCGAAGGCGAGGCGCCGCTGCTCTCCGTCTTCGGCGGTAAGATCACGACCTATCGCCGTCTCGCCGAGGCCGCAATTGCCAGGCTCGCGCCGCTCGCGCCCTGGGCCGCCCGCGCCGAATGGACGGTTGCCGGTGCCCTGCCCGGCGGCGATTTCCCGGTCGGCGGGTTCGACAAGCTGGTCGGTGAGATCGCCACCGCCTATCCTTGGCTCGAACGCCGCAGCGCGACGCGGCTTGCCCGCGCCTATGGTACCCGCGCCCGCGATATCCTCGGCGATGCGAAGAGTCTCGCCGATCTCGGCCGCCATTTCGGCGCGGACCTCTACGAGCGCGAGGTCCGCTACCTGATGAAGGCGGAATGGGCGCGCCGGGCGCAGGACGTGCTCTGGCGCCGCGGAAAGCTGGGCTTGCGGTTGTCGAAGGCCGAGAGCGAGGCGCTCGACGATTTCATGCAGCAAGCATGAACGTCATCGGGCTCGTTACGAAGCGGTGAGCCCGAAGCCAATGAAGATCGACATTTCCGTCATGGTCGGGCTTGTCCCGACCATCCACGTCTTCTCCACCGAGAGCGGTATTCAAGACGTGGATGCTCGCCACAAGGGCGAGCATGACGGCGTGGCCATAGGAAACGTCACGCCACCTGATAGACGAACTGCCCGTCCTCGACCGAGACCTTCGCCTCGGTCAGCGGCTTCTTCTCCAGTTGCAGGTTGAGGATCGCGCGCGAGAGCGCCGGCAGCATCGAGTTGGTGATGATGTTGTCGATCATGCGCCCGCCGGAATCCGGGTCGTTGCACTGGCCGACGATGTGCTCGACCACCGCGTCATCATAGACGAAGGCCGCTTTATGGTTCTCGGCCAGCCGCTTGCCGATGCGCCCGAGCTGGAGTTTTACGATCCCGGCCAGCATGTCTGAGGACAGCGGGTAATAGGGAATGGTCACGAGCCGCCCGATCAGCGCCGGCGGGAAGACCTTGAGCAGCGCCGGCCTCAGGCTCACCGCCATCGCCTCTGGATCGGGCTTGGCCGCGCCGTTCGCCGACATGCTCATGATCTCGTCTGTGCCGACATTCGAGGTCAGGATGATCAGCGTGTTCTTGAAGTCGATGCGCCGGCCGGTGCCGTCCTCCATCTGGCCCTTGTCGAAAACCTGGAAGAACAGCTCGTGGACGTCGGGATGCGCCTTCTCGACCTCGTCGAGCAGCACCACCGAATAGGGCTTGCGCCGGACCGCTTCCGTCAGGCGCCCGCCCTCGCCATAGCCGACATAGCCGGGAGGCGCCCCCTTCAGCGTCGAAACGGTATGCGCCTCCTGGAACTCGCTCATGTTGATGGTGATGACGTTCTGCTCGCCACCATAGAGCGATTCCGCCAAGGCCAGCGCCGTCTCTGTCTTGCCGACGCCGGACGGGCCGCAGAGCATGAAGACGCCGATGGGCTTGTTGGGATTGTCGAGCCTGGCACGATTGGTCTCGATGCGCTTGGCGATCATGCCGATGCCATGGCCCTGCCCGACGACGCGCTTGTTCAGCGTCTCGGCGAGGTTGAGCACGGTCTCGATCTCGTCCTTGACCATCCGGCCGACCGGAATGCCGGTCCAGTCCGAGACGACCGAGGCGACCGACTGCTCGTCGACATGGGCATAGATCATCCGGTTGGCCGGATCGATCTCGCTCAGCGCCGCGAACTTGGCGTTGAGCGTCGCGCGTGACTGTTCCGGATCGGCAGTCATCTCCGGAGCGGGAGCCTCCGCCTCAGGCGGCGCAGGCGCGACATTCTCGTTCGCCTCCTGCTTGCCGTTCCCAGTTTTCGCCTCACCGCCCGGCGCCTTCTCGCCGAGCTTGGCCCGCAGCGCCTTGATCTCTTCGACAATGGCAAGTTCGCCCGCCCAGGCGCCTTCGAGGCCCGAGAGCTTCTCCTGCCGCTCGGCGATCTCGGCCTCGATCTCGCCAAGCCGCTTGGTGGCATCGGTGCCGAGATCGGCATCCGCCGTCAGCGCCGCCTTCTCCTGCTCCAGCGAGGCGATGGCGACGCGCGCATCCTCGATCGCGGCCGGCGTCGCGCTCTGGCTGATGGCGACGCGGGCGCAGGCCGTGTCGAGCAGGCTCACCGCCTTGTCGGGAAGCTGACGCGCCGGAATATAGCGATGCGACAGCGAGACCGCCGCGACGATCGCCGCATCTGAGATGCGGACCTTGTGATGCTTCTCCATCGGGCCGATCAGCCCGCGCAGCATGGTGCAGCAGCGCGCCACGTCCGGCTCGTCGACCTGCACCGGCTGGAAGCGCCGGGTCAGCGCCGGGTCCTTCTCGAAATACTGGCGGTATTCCGACCATGTCGTCGCCGCGATCGTCCTGAGCGTGCCGCGCGCCAGCGCCGGCTTCAGCAGGTTGGCGGCGTCACCGGTACCGGCCTGCCCGCCGGCCCCGATCAGCGTATGCGCCTCGTCGATGAACAGGATCACCGGTGTCGGCGAGGACTGTACCTCGTCGATCACCGAGCGCAGGCGCTGCTCGAATTCGCCCTTCATCGAGGCGCCGGCCTGCATCAGGCCGATATCGAGCGCGCAGACGCGCACACCCCTCAGCGGCGGCGGCACGTCGCCTGCCGCGACGCGCTGCGCGAAGCCCTCGGCGATCGCGGTCTTGCCGACGCCGGCCTCTCCGGTGAGGATCGGATTGTTCTGGCGCCGCCGCATCAGCACGTCGATGACCTGCCGGATCTCGTCGTCGCGGCCTAGGATCGGGTCCATCGTGCCGGAGCGGGCCTTGACGGTGAGATCCTGCGAGAAGCGGTCAAGCGCCGTCGTGCCCTTCGCACCCTCGGCCTGCTCGGCACCGGGCGTACCTGCCGCGCGCAGGCCCGAACCATCCATCGGCCGCAGGTTCTCTTCCTCAGAGCTTTCCCAGATCTTGCCGTAGCCTGCAGCCAGTTCCTCGACCGGGATCTTGGAGAATTCCTTGGAAAGCCCGGTCAAAACGCGGCGCAATTCGGTCGATTTCAGTGCCGCCACCAGCAGATGGCCGGTCCTGATCTGCGTCTCCCCGAAGAACAGGGTCGCGTAATGCCAGCCACGGTCGAGGATATCGACGATATGGTTGGCGATGCCCGGCATCTCCGTCTCGTTGCGGCGGAAGCCCTCGACCACGCCGCCGAGCTCCATGAGCATCTTGGCACGGTCGAGCTTGTAGTGGTCGGCGGTCAGCGTCAGGTCGTTCGACGTGCCTTGCAGGATCTGCAGCAGCCAATGCGCCAGCTCGACATTGCGGTTTCCCGCCCCCTTCGCCTGCCGCAGCGCCTGCAGGAAGGTGTCGTAGCCGACCCGGTTGAGCTTGCCTGTGACGGCTTCGAGGCTGATATCGGCCATGGTCGTCCCCTTCAATGTCCGGTGGCGGCAGTGCGGCTTCGTTTCAGGCGCAGGCTTTCGGCGGGATGGAAGCGGGCGTCGCGGCGCAGGGCGCCCTCCTCGACATCCCAGTTCGGCGCCATCCAGCTCGTCCAGCCGAGGTGGCCGGACTGGCCGAGCCGAACCGGCTTCACCGCGCCGACCGGCAAGGCAAGCTCGACATCCCACTCGAACTGCTCGCCGAGATGGAAGAACACCGCGTCCGCCAGCGGCTCGCAGCGATCGCCATTCGGCAGGAAGCGCTCGAATTGTTCGAGATCGGCCGCGACGATTTTCACGCGGAACTTGTCCTCGACACTGTAGACGCTGCCGCCGAGCAGCGCGTCGCCGCCGAGCGTGCAATGCGAGCCCCCGAGCCGCGTGCGGTCGCCCGTATCGAAGGCCAGCCACATACCCGCGAACTGCTCGATCTCGATATCGGCCTTGAACAGCCCCGCAAGGAAGCGCCGCAGCCGCGAGGCCGATTTCGCCTGCGCGCCGATGAGCCCGGCATGGGCGAGCTTCTCGGCATCGGGCACGCTGTCGCGCTTGAGATAGGGCTTCGAGCCCATGCCGATCATGCTACCGATATAGGCGGCGAAGCGGTCGAGATCGGGCCGGTCATGCTGCGCGATCGGCCGCGAGTCCGCCCAGGCCCGATAGAACAACTGCAGGAAGCGGTGGTTGAAGATGTCGAGGAAGCGCGGGAAGGCGTCGTCGCGCGCCAGCGTCCAGTGATAGCTTTCCTCGGTCGTCGCCAATGGCAGCGGCCCCTGCGGCCCGAGCAGGCCGAGGAACTTGACGAAGAGCCGCAGACGCCCCTGCCCGTCGCGATCGGCCTCCGCAAGGCTCGACGCCGGGAAGTCGAGATAGGGCTGCTCGCCCAGCGCGACATACTCGTCGCGCCGCGAGGCGACGTCGCCGACGCGCGGCCGGTCCGGAAAGCTACGCTCCAGCCGGCGCATCACCGCATAGAAATCGAAACGCCAAGGCTCGACTTCGAGCTGCGCCTGATAGTTCGGCGCTTTCTCCAGCGGGGTGGCGGCATCCTCGCTCACAGGATGCGCCTCGCACCGGCACGCGGCGGAAAGCGCATGACCTCGCCGCGCTCGACGGTGCGGATCACCGTCTGGGTGAAATGGTTCATCGCCGCGTATTCGGCGAAGAAGCGGTCGAGCACAGCCCCGAGCAGAAAGACGCCGGAGCCCTCGAAGGCCTTCTCGTCAAGCAGGACGGTGATTTCGAGCCCGCGTGCCGCGCCCGTTCCCGCCCGCTGCGGAAAGCGGCGGACGACGGCACGGCTATCGACGCCCTTGATGCCGCGGATACGCCGCTCTGTGGCGCTGTCGGCGAGATCGGCGAAGAGCGAGAGCAGCTCCCGCAGCGCCTCGCCATTCTCGCCGGCCCCGCGCTGGACGAGGCCGAGATGGTTCAGGCTGATCAGGTTGACCAGCCGCCAGGTCACGACGCCGGTACTGGCGGTCTCGGAGCGCAGCTTGAGTTGGGAAACGACCGGCTCGCGCGGCGGCGTCGGCCCGGCAAGGCAGGTGATGTCGAGCGAGACATTGTCGATCAGCCGGAAATCGGCGCCGCCCTGCCCGGTCGGCAGATGCTCGGTCAGGTGCCGGTTGGAGCAGAGCGCCCGCACGCTGAGTTCCGCGACCGAGGCGTTGTCGGAAATACCCGCCGGCTCGACCAGCGAAATGAACATCTCCGTTCCCGTGTAGTCGGAAGCCTTGCCCTGACGGCGCTCGGCCGAGGAGCGGCGCCGTGGCAGGCGGCGCTGCGTATAATGCAGCCCCTGCGTTGGCGAGGCGCCCTCCGGCGAGGAATAGAGCGGATGGACCGGCTGCTTCTCGCGGCCGCCGATATAATGCGCGTGGACCGAGAGGATGCTATGCGGTTCGTAGTCGAGCACGCGACTGCGGTCGGGCACGACATGGAACTCGTGCTGGTTCGTCTTGACCGGGATGCGGTCTGTGGTCTTCTCGAACAGGTTGATCGCCGGTGACGCATAGAGCGCGAACATCTCCTTGCGCACGGCGCCAGGCAGCCGCGTGTTCACCTCGTCGAAGACGAAAATAATGTCGACCGCCTTGGCCTTGAGCTTCGGCATGATGCTGGCCAGACCCTCCAGCCGGAAACCAAGGAACTTGCGCGGGAACCAGAACAGCTCCCGCAGCAGGTCGAAGCCGCGGAAGACGCGGGTATCGGCCGGCAGCAGCGCCTCGTCCTCGTCGAACCCGATCTGCTCGATCCGGCAGCCGTCGCCCGGCGTCACCACGGGATCGCCGAATTCATCGAGGTGGCGGAAATGGATGCCGATGCAGTTCGCGAAAAGCTGCTCGTAGAGCGCGACCGCATCGGCCTCGCTGCCCAGCAGATGGAAGGGCAGTTCGCGGGTCCGGCAGCCGGCGAACCAGCTCGCCGGGTTCTTCAGCGCCTGCGCGGCCGAGGGCTCCTGCTCGCGATCGGCCATCACCCGGTGATTGAGCGAGATGCGCAGGCCCGACAGGGCGCGGGGCCCAGTCCGCAGGCCCAGCGCCTGCAACGGCCCCGGCGCCGGGATGTACTCGGCCGCCGTGATCTCGAAGGGCCAGAGCGTGACGTCGCCGCCCAGCCGGTAACGGCAGGCGACGCGGCGCTCGCGCTCCAGATAGGTCGCGTCGATATAGGAGCCGCGCGGAACCCGCACGCCCTCGCGCAGGGCCGGGTCCGAATAGGGTGGCGCCACGCCGGCCAGCAGCGCCGAGGGCGTCGGCGCCAGATAGTTCGGCAGCAACTGCTCGATCAGGTTGTTGGTGAATTCGGGAAACTCGTGCCGGAGCTTGAGCTGGACGCGCGCCGCGAGGAAGGCCGCGCCTTCCAGCAGGCCGCCGACCATCGGATCCATCCGCTCGCCGGCCAGCCCGCCGAGCCGCTCGGCGATGCCCGGATATTCCTCCGCGAACTCCTTGCTGTGCTCCATGAAGAGCCGGAGTTCCTGGTTGTAGAGGTCGAGAAACTCCTGGTTCATCGCCTCAGCGTCCCTTGATCGCGATCTTGCCGGTGTCGAGTTCGAGATCGGCCACGAATTGGACGGGAATATTCAGCGGTTCGCAATTCAGATCGGCGCGCACGAGGAAGCGGATCTTGAGTTCGGCCGGATCGAGGCTCTCGTCGCGCTCGACGGCGACCGACTTGCGGATCAGCCGCGGCTCGTAGCCGACCAGCACATTGGCCAGGTCCTCGCGGATCGCATCGACCCGATGCTCGTCGATCGACAGCCGGGTCATGTCGGGAAAGCC
>NZ_CAMFKW010000067.1 GCF_945957345.1 uncultured Allobosea sp.
ACGTGTCGCGAAAGTCAGTCGCACAAGTTTGACTTTCGCACCTGATTTTTGCGACGGGAGACGGTTTCCCGTATTTCAGGAATCGTTGCTCGCATTGAGCTCCTCGGGGCGAAGGCCCTCGTCCGGCTCGACGAGATGCTCCGGGCTCGCCGCCCAAGCGGCGAGAATCTCTCCAATGAGTTCGGTCCGCGAACATCCCTGCCGATGGATCGATATATAGTGGTCGAGCGCGGCCAGTATGCGCTCGTCCACGGACAGTGTGACAGGAACAGCGGCCATCGAAGCACCTCGCGGAACCGAGGATGGAACAGCGTCGCGGCGGCGACGTTTCCAGAAGATGGCATTGGAGCACAGCTTCAGCTTCCAAGCAAATATGCGGCACGATCAAGCACTTGCGGCCGGGCAGTGAAATTGCGTTCACTCAACGTGTGGTGACGCTCAAGAATTCGCCCGCAGAGAAAATCGACATCCCGAATAAATGAACAAACAGGCCTCTCGCTTGTTGTCGAAACGACCCGCTTGAAGCGGAAACATTCTGGAGGAAGATATGATCAGGCATCATCATTTCATGTTGTCGACCGTTGGTGTCGCGATGCTCGCCACGGCCGCCATGGCCCAGACCAGCGCGCCGACGCCCCCCTCCTCTGCCCCCGCTGCGCCGGCCGCCACCCAATCGAGCGCCAGTTCCTCGGCGCATACCAATCTGGCCGGCCAGGGCAAATGGCGCACGAGCAAGCTGATCGGCGTCGATGTCTACGGCCCCGATGACAAGAAGGTCGGTGACATCACCGAGGTGATCGTCGACAAGTCCGGCAAGGTCGAGATGGTGACGATCGGCGTCGGCGGCTTCCTCGGCATCGGCTCGAAGGACGTCGCGGTTCCCTTCGACCAGGTGACCTGGAGCGACCAGCCGATCGCCCCGCCGGCCCCCGCTCCTGCTCCGTCGGGCAGCGCTGGGGGTACGGGCGGCGGCATGGCTTCTCCGCCGGCTGCGGCGGCTCCGAGGGCGCCGGCCATGTATCCGGATCACGGCAAGATCACCCTGACCAAGGATCAGCTCAAGGCCGCTCCGAGCGTGACCTATTCCGGCACCTGACGGCCACCGCCGCTCTGTGGCTGGATCGCTGAGCAGGCCCGCCTCGCGACAACGGGGCGGGCCCTTTCCTGCGTGTCGTCGCCTCACGCAGGAAAGATGCTTCCCAACAGCGGCGGGATCGCCTCGGGCAAGTCATCGGCGATCAACCCCATTCCAAGCTTTTCGCCGGCAAGCCCATGCAGCCAGACGGCGGCGCAGCTCGCTTCGAAAGCCGACATGCCCTGGCCCAGAAGGCCGGCGACCAACCCTGCCAGCACGTCCCCGGAACCCGCCGTCGCCAGCGCAGGCGATCCTGTGGCGTTAATGGCGGCACGCCCGTCGGGCGAAGCAATGACCGTATCGGCGCCCTTATAGACAACGACCGCCCCGGACAGTGCAGCGGCCTTCCGTGCCTTTTCGAGCTTCGAGGGCTCCGTTGCGATGGCGGGATCGTCCCCGAACAGCCGCTGGAACTCGCCTTCATGCGGCGTCAGCACGACCTCGCTGCCACGGCCATGAAGAAGGCTCACGCCGCCATCGGGAAAGCCCGCAAGCGTGGTCAGAGCATCGGCATCGAGGACCGCAGGCCTGTCGTCGGCAATCACGGCTCGCACCAGTTTCTGCGCGCGGACCCCAAGCCCGAGCGCCGGACCGGCGACGACAGTCGAAACCCGGCGATCCCGCAGGAATGCTTCCAGCGCGGCACGATCGGCGACAGCGCGCTGCATCAGCGCGTCCGGCCCGCGCGCAGCATGAATCGGCAGAGCCTCGGGCTCACACAGCAGGGTGGCCAATCCGGCGCCGATGCGCAGTGCCGCCCGAGCACTGAGCCGTGGCGCCCCGACGCCTGCGATCCCGCCGGCGATCACGGCCACTGCACCGCGCCGGAACTTGTGCGTATCGACCCCATGTTCCGGCCAGGCTTGCCGCCAGAGCTTGGGATCGTTGCGGAAGGCCGTCGGCCCGACCGCTTCAAGCGCCGCCCGGGCGGGAATGCCGATATCGGCAACCGTCACCGGGCCGCAGAGCGACCGCCCCGGCTGGAGCAGATGCCCGGGCTTGAGCCGGAAGAAGGTGACGGTCTCGCTTGCGTTGACTGCCATGCCCTCCGCCCGGCCGCTATCACCGGATACCCCGCTCGGAATGTCGACGGCGATGACCGGGCGGCTGGCCCTGTTGAGGAAGTCCGCAGCCTCCGCGAAGGCGCCTGTCAGCGGGCGCGTCAGGCCGGCGCCGAACAGGGCATCGACAAAGACGCCGCCCTGCATCCCATGGAGTTTGTCCAACCGCTCGACCGGGCCAGCCCAGCGTTCCATCGCAATGGCAGCATCGCCCTTGAAGCCATCCACTCCGCCCGGCAGCACGACGCGCACCCTCAGCCCTCGCTCACGCAGCAGGCGCGCCGCAATGAGGCCGTCGCCGCCATTGTTGCCGGGCCCGCAGAGCAACGTGACGGCGCCTCCCGCCCCGGCGCGCCGGAACGCGGCTTCCGCCACCGCACGGCCGGCACGCTCCATCAGGTCGATGCCGGGAATGCCCGCCGCGATCGCGATGCGATCGGCAGCCGCCATTTGCTGCGTGGTCAGCAAGGCGAGCTCCGCCCTGCCCTTCGTCTCGGCGCCGTGGTCGTCCATGCCGCATCTTCGGGCGGCGCCGGACGGCCCGCAAGTTGCGGCGGAATGCCGCTTATGATCAACAGTTACGCAGATGCTCAATTTTTGTGCTGTTTATTGCCTTTTCACCGAGCGCCTCGACAGGCGTTGCCGCATGGCGGGGCGTCGGCGCCAATGCTATGAGCAGAAGCAAGGCTGCATTCGCGTGAGGGCGCGGGCTTCTTTCCCGCGTCGCAGCGCCTTGCGACCCACGATCCGGCCCGAGCCGGAGCCCGAGATGCAATGGAGGCCGGTCGGCGCATGAAGAAGATCGAAGCGATCATCAAGCCCTTCAAGCTGGACGAGGTGAAGGAGGCGCTCCAGGAGGTCGGGCTGCAGGGCATCACGGTCCTGGAGGCCAAGGGCTTCGGTCGCCAGAAGGGCCATACCGAGCTCTATCGCGGCGCCGAATACGTCGTCGACTTCCTGCCGAAGGTGAAGATCGAGATCATCCTCGCCGACGACATGCTGGACCGCGCCATCGAGGCGATCATGAAGGCCGCCCAGACCGGCCGCATCGGAGATGGCAAGATTTTTGTATCGAGCATCGAGGGGGTGATCCGTATCCGCACCGGCGAGACCGGCGCGGACGCGATCTAGGAATTCTCCCCGACGATTGGAAAACGAGCCGCAGGCCGGATTGGAGCCGGGTGCGGCAGCGTGAAACGTGAATAACTGCTGGCAAGAGGAATGCTGAAATGAAAAGCGCCAAGGATGTCCTCAAGGCGATCAAGGATAACGACGTCAAGTATGTCGACTTCCGCTTCACCGACCCGCGCGGCAAGTGGCAGCACGTGACCTTCGATGTCGGCATGATCGACGAGGACATCTTCGCCGAAGGCACGATGTTCGACGGCTCCTCGATCGCTGGTTGGAAGGCCATCAACGAGTCCGACATGCTGCTGATGCCGGATCCGACGACCGCGACGATGGATCCGTTCTTCTCGGCCCCGACCATGGTCATCAACTGCGACGTGCTCGAGCCCGGCACCGGCGAGCCCTATGGCCGCGACCCGCGCGGCATCGCCAAGAAGGCCGAGGCCTATCTGAAGTCGACCGGCATCGGCGACACCGTCTATGTCGGACCCGAGGCCGAATTCTTCGTCTTCGACGACGTCAAGATCGCCGCCGACCCGTACCATACCGGCTTCAAGCTCGATAACGTCGAACTGCCGATCAACGGCTATTCCGACTACGAGGGCGGCAATCTCGGCCACCGCGTCGCTACCAAGGGCGGCTATTTCCCCGTCCCGCCGCAGGATTCGGCGCAGGACATGCGCGGTGAGATGCTGGCCGCGATGCAGTCGATGGGCGTGGTCGTCGAGAAGCACCACCACGAGGTCGCCTCGGCCCAGCATGAGCTCGGCATGAAGTTCGACACGCTCGTGCACACCGCCGACCTGATGCAGATCTACAAGTACGCGATCCACAACGTGGCGCAGAGCTACGGCAAGACCGCGACCTTCATGCCGAAGCCGATCTATGGCGACAACGGCTCTGGCATGCACGTTCACCAGTCGATCTGGAAGAACGGCAAGCCGGTCTTCGCCGGCAACAAGTACGCCGACCTGTCGCAGGAATGCCTCTGGTACATCGGCGGCATCATCAAGCACGCCAAGTCGCTGAACGCCTTCACGAACCCCTCGACCAACTCCTACAAGCGCCTCGTCCCAGGCTATGAGGCCCCGGTCCTGCTCGCCTATTCGGCGCGCAACCGCTCGGCTTCCTGCCGTATTCCGTGGACGACCTCGCCGAAGGCCAAGCGCGTCGAGGTCCGCTTCCCCGATCCGATGGCGAACCCCTATCTCGCCTTCGCCGCCATGCTGATGGCCGGCCTCGACGGCATCGTGAACAAGATCGATCCCGGCCCGGCGATGGACAAGGATCTCTACGACCTGCCGCCGCGCGAGCTGAAGAAGATCCCGACGGTCTGCGGCTCGCTCCGCGAGGCGCTGGAGTCGCTCAAGAAGGACAACGCCTATCTCAAGGCCGGCGGCGTCTTCAACGACGACTTCATCGAGAGCTATATCGAGCTCAAGATGCAGGATGTGGCGCGCTTCGAGATGACGCCGCACCCGGTCGAGTTCGCGATGTACTACTCGTACTGAGGCGATTGGCCGGCAGCTGAAGCATGCCGGCCAACACCCGCAAAACGATCAGGCCGGGGCGGCAACGCTCCGGCCTTTGTTTTTAGGAGGTTCCGCCGACAAGCCGGCGATAGCTTTCGATCGTGCGCCCGACGTGACGGGCCATCGTCAGGGGATCGGCCCAGTAGCGGCGGTAGGCGGCCTCTCCCATCGCACGCGCGCAGGCATCATCCTGCAGCCGGCCGAGCGCGGCAGAAAGGCCCGCGACATCGCCGCCATCGACGAGGATACCGTCCTCGCCATCGACGACCCAGCTCGCCGGCCCCGTGGTCCGCGCCAGGACGACCGGCACGCCGAGCGAGCGCGCCTCGGCGATCACCAGCGGTCCGGGCTCGTACCAGAGTGAAGGCAGCACGAGGCACCGCGCCTGCGCGATCTCGTCGAAGACCTGATCGGCAGGCACCCAGCCGCGGATCTCCGCCTGTGGATTGATCCGTGCGATCTCGCCGGCGAGCGGCCCCTCTCCGACGAAACGGACAGGCGCGCCGGCATCATGAGCGGCTTGCGCCAGGACGTCCGCGGCCTTCTCCTGCGTGAAGCGGCCGAGGAACAGGGCATGCCGGTTCCGGGCGACATCGACGGCCGGCCGCCGCTCCGCTTCCATCATGTTCTCGACGACGACATGGCGTGCCTGGGGTGGCAGGAACGGCTCGGCAAAGCGGCGCGCGAAGTCGCTGACATGGATAAAGAGCGGCGCCTCGAGCCTGCGCATCGCCTTGTCGGAACCGAACTGCCGGGCGACGCGGATGAGCTTGTGCAGATAGGAGGCGCGATCGCAGTTGCTGGTGACGCAGCCAGCCGACATCGGCCTGAACCTGCAGACGGCATTGGCCTTGAAATCGAAATAGCCGCCGACCGGGCAGAACGAGAAATAGTCGTGCATGGTGATGGCAATGGGCAGCCCGCTCTCGCCGGCAGCCCCGATGGCGGCCGGGCTGAACGCCTTGGTCCATTGATGCAGATGCACCAGCGTCTTGCCGCGCGGCTGGCGCGACAGAAGATCGCGCAGGAAGCGATGAGCTTCGCCATTCCAGATGCCTTGGCGGGCTGCAGCGACCTTGCTGCCGACCTGCCAGATCTCCTCGCCGGCAAAACGCTCCACGCTGATGAGTGGGTGATCGAGGCGCTCGGAAACGGGACCGATCGCGTAGGCGAAGACGATCTCGACGCCGGCCTCGGCCAGCCCGCGCGCGCTTTCGATCGCCACCTTCGCGGCACCGCCATTGACCGAGCCGAAATCGCTGATGATGACCGCGCGCACGAAAGCCTCCCGCGGGCATTGTCGCCGCGAAAGATTGAGGAAGGGCTGACGCCCTGTTTGAAGAGCAGGGCCTGCCGCAGTCTTAGGAGGTCTTCGGCGAAGCGCCTTCGCGCTGCAGCAGCGAACCGACTGTCGCAACGGCCGGCGGAATGCAGAGCAGGAAGACTGCCAGGGACACAAGCAAGGAGGTTTGCGGCACGCCGGCATTGGCAAATCCGGCAATGGCGAGCGCGGCCAGGGCGCTGCCCAGCGTGAGGCCATGCCAGCGGAACGGCATCGACAGGAACAGCGGCACGCCCATGATCGCCGCCGCAGCAGCCCCGGCCGTTCCGCCGAGAAGCAGCCCCGTGAGTGAACCAGCGGACAGGCTCCACCCGACGAGCGAGCCGAGATTGAGGAGGACGGCATCGGCGATAGCGAGCCCGATGATCGGCCGCAGGCGCTGCATGAGGTGTGCTGGTGTCGGCAACAGGGTCTGCACCAGTGCCCGCAGCAGCGCGAGGACGGTAACGATCGGAGCTGCAAGCAGGAAAGAAGCGCGCAGCTCCCCCTTGACCAGCCAGGAAGCGGCCGGGGCGAGCAGACACAGGATTGCCGCCGCCGTCACGAACGAGCACCCCGCGAGCAGCGCGTAATAGTCGCCGAGCCGCAGGCGGAATGTCGGCGAGCCAGGCTCGCGGTCATAATCGGTGACCAGATCCGGGTAGCGGACGGCTTGGAGCGCCGAAACCACCAGATTGAAGGGACGCTGCAGGAGATCAAGTGCCAGCAGGGCTCCGGCCGCAGCGCTGCTGCCGATCACAGCGGTCAACAGCGCCTTGAGTCCGAGCAGCGCCAGAATGCCCGCGACGGAAGCCCCGGACGAAACCCCACCATAGGTCAGGTGCTTCATCAGGAGGCCGCGCTGCGGACGCTTGAGTCCGGTCGCGAACGCACCACCGGTGAATCGTGCCGCCACGCCATAGACGACATATCCGGCCAGCGCGCCCGCGACCGCGCCTGCGAGGGTGGGGTCGAGGACGGCCCCGCCGACCGTCCCCGCCGCGAAGATGGAGGCACGAGCGACCTGCAGGATCGAGAACAATCGAAAATCCTGCCGGAAGCGCAGCATGGTCAGGTGCAGCTCGGTGCCACCCTGCAAGACCGCGACGAGGGTGGCGGAGAGTGCGATCCAGGCCTGCGCCACGCCCGATACCGAAATTCCCGCCCCCACCAGCAGGCACAGCACGGCGCAGACCGCGAAGGAATAGAGGATCACAGAGCGCTGCGCAGTCTCGTCGGTACCCGGATAGAAGCGGCTGCATGAGAAGCGCAGCCATTCGAAGGCGACAATGCTGCCGAACTGGCCGATCGTGATGAAAAGCGAATAATAGGTGAAGTCCTGGGCCGGCAGAAGGCGCGAGACCAGCAGCAGGAGCCCGAGCGCCAGCAGGGCCTGGTAAGCATAGGCAGCGAGAGCGACGATCTGGCCCATCGGCGCGCCGTTCCGCTCAGCGTAGGTTCGGCATGCGAAGGGGCAACGCTGCGCCGTTATCGACCGAACCGGAAAACCTGACGGAAACGAGATACATCCAATTGCCCTCCGACCACAGGCCTAGGGCAAAAAGGTTGATATTTCCGCGCGGTGGGAGCGGTGTTTTCAGGAGAGATGCAGAACCACGAGCCCCGCAGAGGCTGCGACCGCCGCCAGCCACCAAAGCCAGGGCGAAGCATGCGGATCAGTGTTCGCCAAGGGCTGGCCGATAACGTCCTCATGACCGAAGGATTCGCCGGCGAGGCGTGCAGCGCGCTGCAATCCCGCGATACCCGCAACCGGCACTGACTGACGCGACGCCACGGCCTTCTCCCCCTGTAGACCGATCATAGCGCATTGCGGAAATCCGCATAGGCCCGACCGTGCCGATCATCCTCTGCACGGATGGTTAACGTGCCCTGAACACGTCCGTTCCATGCCGCTGTTGCGCATTCCGGCGACAGGGATGTGACAGGATCGCGCGGCCTGATGCACAGGCGGTTTCGATCCGTGGATGAGGCGTCTATAAGCTGCCCCTGACAAGGCGCGACAGCCCGCAATGCGCTAGAGTTTATAGGCGCGAATCAGGAAGAATCGGTTGGCAATGGCGGATAACGGCGATCTTTTCGGCGGAGAACCAGAGCGGCCGGACGCGGCAAGCCCGCGGCCGGAAGCGCGCCCGCCCGCCGCAAGCCCCAAGGGGGTGCCGGCATCGGCAGCCCCTACCCGCAACGGCACGCTCTCAGAGGCCGGCTACGACGCTTCGGCGATCGAGGTTCTTGAGGGGCTGGAGCCGGTCCGTCGCCGGCCGGGCATGTATATCGGCGGCACCGACGAGCGCGCCCTGCACCACCTCTTCGCCGAGGTGATCGACAACGCCATGGACGAGGCCGTGGCCGGCCACGCCACCTTCATCGATGTCGAGTTGTTCGAGGACGGCTCGATTGCCGTCACCGACAATGGGCGCGGCATCCCGGTCGATCCCCATCCGAAATTCCCCGGCAAATCGGCGCTCGAAGTCATCATGACGACGCTGCATGCCGGCGGAAAATTCGACTCCAAGGCCTATGAGACCTCGGGCGGCCTGCACGGCGTCGGCGTCTCCGTGGTAAACGCGCTGTCCGACCGGCTCGAGGTCGAGGTCGCGCGCGGCAAGACGCTTTACCGCCAGGTCTTCTCGCGCGGCCTGCCGCAGGGACCGCTTGAGACTGTCGGCGCCGTCGCCAACCGGCGTGGCACCAGGGTGCGCTTCCATCCCGATGCGCAGATCTTCGGGGAGGGCGCGCATTTCTCCCCTGCCCGCCTGTTCCGCATGGCCCGCTCCAAGGCCTACCTCTTCGGCGGCGTCGAGATCCGCTGGACCTGCGCGCCGGCTCTGCTGAAGCCCGAAGGCGATGTCGCGGCCGAGGCTGTGTTCCGCTTCCCCGGGGGCTTGCGCGACTATCTCGGCCGCGAGATCGAGGGCAAGGACCTCGTCGCCGAGCCGATCTTCTCCGGCAAGATCACCAGGGAAGGCAGCCACGGCTCGCTCGAATGGGCGGTGGCTTGGCTCGCGACCGGCGAAGACGGCTTCTCCTCCTCCTATTGCAACACCATCCCTACCCCTGAGGGTGGCACCCATGAGCAGGGCCTACGCATCGCCCTGCTGCGCGGCTTGCGCGACCATGCCGAGCGCATCGGGCAGTCCAAGCGCATGGCGCAGGTCACCTCCGACGACGTGATGGCCACTTGCGCAGCCATGCTCTCGGTCTTCATCCGCGAGCCGGAATTCCAGGGCCAGACCAAGGATAAGCTCGCGACGCAGGAAGCCCACCGCATCGTCGAGGGCGCAGTGCGTGACGCTTTCGACCATTGGCTCGCCGCCGCTCCTCAACAGGCCTTGCGCCTGCTCGACTGGTCGGTCGACCGGGCCGAGGAGCGCCTGCGCCGGCGCCTCGAAAAGGAAGTCTCGCGCAAGACCGCGACGCGCAAGTTGCGCCTGCCCGGCAAGCTCGCCGATTGCTCGAATGCCGGCGCGGCCGGCTCCGAGCTCTTCATCGTCGAGGGCGACTCGGCCGGCGGCTCGGCCAAGCAGGCCCGCAATCGCTCGAACCAGGCGATCCTGCCCTTGCGCGGAAAAATCCTGAACGTCGCCAATGCGACGCGCGAGAAGCTGAACCAGAACCAGCAGCTCGCCGATCTCATCCTGGCGTTGGGCTGCGGCATCGGCACCCAGTTCCGCGAAGACGACCTGCGCTACGAGAAGGTCATCGTGATGACCGACGCGGATGTCGACGGCGCCCATATCGCCTCGCTGCTGGTCACCTTCTTCTGGCGGCAGATGCCGCGCCTGATCGAGAAGGGCCATCTCTACCTTGCCGTGCCGCCGCTCTACCGGCTCCAGCATGGCGGCAAGAGCATCTATGCCCGCAACGATGCCCATAAGGACGAGCTGATCGAGACCGTGTTCAAGGGCAAGAAGCCGGAGATCTCGCGCTTCAAAGGCTTGGGCGAAATGATGCCGGCGCAGCTCAAGGAAACCACCATGGACCCGAGCAAGCGCATCCTGCTCAAGGTCATGGTCGATCACGAAGCCAAGGAGGAGACTTCCGACACGGTCGAGCGCCTGATGGGCAACAAGCCGGAAGCGCGCTTCGTCTTCATCCAGGAACGTGCCGCCTTTGCCGGCGAACTGATCGACCTGTGAGGGCTGAGCCCTGCATGTTTGCAGGGCTGGGGCTCAAGCCCGGCGGGCTGCCCGGCGCAATGTTTCCCGGCAGGGTTCGCGCATGTCGAACTCTGCCCACACCCCGGACCCCCATGACCGTCGCCACCACGCCACTGCTCGGGACTGGCCGCTGACGGCATGGGCGAGCCTGCTTCCCCTCCATCTCGACGCGACGGCGATCTGGCATCGCCGGCCGGACAGGCGTCCTGGGACGACATCCGGATCTTCAACGCCATCGCCGTCGGCGGGTCGATGGCCGTGGCGGCGGCGCGGCTAGGCCTGAGCGAAGCAACCATCGCGCGCCGGCTCAAAGGTTTCGAAACCGAACTCGGATTGCAGCTTTTCACCCGCGAGGCCAACCGGCTCGTGCCGACCTCCGTCGGCATGGAGCTCGCGACTGAGGCCGGCCTCGTCGAGGCTGCCGCCAGGCGCTTCGCGATCCGCGCCGAAGCTGCCCGTCCGCAAGCCAATGCGCCGGTCCGCATCACCGCTACCACCTCGATCAGCCTGCTCCTGACGATGAACGCGACGGCGATCTCGCAGGCGGCCGGCGGCGTCGAGATCGTCATCATCAGCACGCGCAACCGGCTTGATCTGGCACGCGGCGAGGCCGATATCGCGCTGCGCATGACCAGGGTGCCGAGCGAGCCCGGCCATTACGCCCAGAAGATCGGGCGATTGATGCAGGCGCTCTATGTCCGCCGCGATGTCGACCCCGCGATCGCGCCGATCATTTCGGTCAATCGCGAGACATCCTCGCGGATCGACGACCACATCATGGCCTATGCCGCAGGGCGGCCGATCGCGGCCCGTGTCGGCGATTCGGCTGCCCGCTACGAGAGCATTCGCTCCTCCGGCGCGCTGTCGATGGCGCCTTGCTTCATGGGCGATGCCGATCCGAGCCTGCACCGCCTGGAGCCGCCGCCCGAGCAGACCGGCGACGACATCTTCCTGGTCTCGCACGAGGTTTCCCGCCGCAGGCCCGGCGTCGCTGCCGTGTTGAGCGCCCTGCGCAAATTGTTCAAGGAGCATCAGGCCCGGCTTTCGGGACGAGCCGTCGATGCCAGAGGCGATCGATAAAGTCCTCCGCGCCTGCAAAAGACTTGGCTAACCATCCTTTTACTGCTGCGGGCGCATAGTGCCGCAAAGCTCGTGAAGTCACGGGCCGCGGAGAGTGCGCCATGCGCCTGATCGAAATGTTCTGGAAGGACAATCGCGGCACCCTTGCCGCCGACATCGCCAAGGCCGGTGCGGCGATCGCCTTCCTGTCGGTCATCGCTGCGAATTTCCTGTCGAGCCAGACCGCCTCGCTCGACAAGGAGCGCATGGCTCAGGTCAGCCTCGCCGTCTCGAAGCGGCAGGCCGTCGATCCGATGGTCACCGGCTCGATCACGCAGACCGCGAACGCCACGAAGCTCGATCCCTGCGCCCTGCCGCGCTGAGAATTATCAGCCAAGCCAGCGCAATAGCTCCGCCGTCACTGCCTCCGGCTCCTCAAGTGTCGAGAGATGACCGCAACCCGGCACGATCGCTAGCTGCGCCCCGCCCTCGCTGACCTTCACCATCTCCTGCGCTTCAGCGACAGGCGTGATCTCATCCTCCTTGCCGACCAGCACCAGCGTCGGGATTGACAGCCTCGCGAGCACAGGCCGCGAATCCGGCCGCTGCATGATCGCTTTCTGCTGGCGCACGAAACCCTCCGCCCCGACCTCGTCGGCCATCTGGCGTACCAGCAGGCGCAGTGGCTCATCGGTCAGGCGCGCTGGCGCGACCAGCTTCTGCCAGAGCAGCGTCGTGACGTTGTCGAAGGCGCCCTTCTCGGCAAGCGCGATCATCTGCTCCCGCGGGACGTTGGTCTCGGGCGTCGCCGGCTTGGCGCTGGTGTCGAGCAGGGCGAGCCGCGTCACACGCTCCGGCGCCTGCCGCAAGACCTCGAAGGCGACATAGCCACCCATCGACAACCCGCAGAGCGCAAAGCGCGGCGGCGCCGCACCCAGCAGGCGTTTTGCGATGGCTGACAGCGTGCCGTCGCTGGCGTGATCGGCGACCAGGATCGGGCGCCCATCGGCCAGTGCAGGCCACTGCGGAGCATAGAGCGCGGCGTTGCAACTCAGGCCGGGAACGAGAACGAGCGGCTCCTTCATGAGGCTAAAACAGTCCTTCCAAGGCTAGATGATTGACTTTGCCGCGTTTTCTTTGCATTCCACACGGGTCCGCAGGCGCGCAGGAACTGTCGTCGCGCCAACGTGGTGGTTGAGCAGGTCATCCCGCCGCGTTTCACCGACCCAGAAGAAGCACGATACGCGATGTCATTTGCCGAACTCGGCTTGAGTGAAAAGGTTCTGACGGCCGTCACGGCCGC
This sequence comes from uncultured Allobosea sp., assembly GCF_945957345.1. GTDB lineage: Bacteria > Pseudomonadota > Alphaproteobacteria > Rhizobiales > Beijerinckiaceae > Allobosea. Next base: position 12,718 of record NZ_CAMFKW010000067.1, read on the forward strand.
GGGCTATAGCACGCCGACCCCCATCCAGGCCCAGGCCATTCCGCATGTTCTTGCCCGCAAGGACGTTCTGGGCATCGCCCAGACCGGCACCGGCAAGACCGCGGCCTTCACGCTCCCGATGCTCACCATCCTGGAAACCGGCCGCGCCCGGGCCCGGATGCCCCGCACCCTGATCCTGGAGCCGACGCGCGAGCTCGCGGCGCAGGTCGAGGAGAACTTCACCCGCTACGGCGTGAACCAGAAGCTCTCGGTCGCGCTGCTGATCGGCGGCGTTTCGTTCGGCGACCAGGACGCCAAGATCACCCGCGGCGTCGACGTGCTGATCGCGACGCCCGGCCGCCTGCTCGACCATGTCGAGCGCGGCAAGCTGCTGCTCACCGGCGTCGAACTCCTCGTCATCGACGAGGCCGACCGCATGCTCGATATGGGCTTCATCCCAGACATCGAGCGGATCTGCAAGCTCGTGCCCTTCACGCGGCAGACGCTGTTCTTCACCGCGACGATGCCGCCGGAGATCACCCGCATCTCCGAGCAGTTCCTGCACAACCCGGTTCGCGTCGAGGTCTCGCGCCCTGCCACGGCCGCCGCGACGATCACCCAGCGCCTGATCGCGTCCAATGCCCAGGATTTCGAGAAGCGCGAGACGCTGCGCAAGCTGATCAAGGGTGCGGTCGATCTCCAGAACGCGATCGTCTTCTGCAACCGCAAGCGCGATGTCGCAACGCTGCACAAGTCGTTGCAGCGCCACGGTTTCCCGGCGGTCGCGCTGCATGGCGACATGGACCAGTATGCCCGCATGGCGGCGCTGGAATCCTTCCGCACCGGCGAGAACCCGATCCTCGTCGCCTCGGACGTCGCCGCGCGCGGCCTCGATATCCCCGCCGTCAGCCATGTCTTCAATTTCGACGTGCCGACCCATGCCGAGGACTATGTCCACCGCATCGGCCGCACCGGCCGCGCCGGCCGCCTGGGCACCGCCTTCACCATCGTCACGCGCCATGACGACAAGCTCGTCTCTGCCGTCGAGAAATTGACCGGCCAGACCATCGCCTTCGAAGGCCCCGGCCTCGACGCCCTGCCTCCGGGCGAGCCGCGCGACGAGCGTCGCGGCGGCCGCCGGGACGACAAGCGTTCCTCCTCGCGCGGCGGACGTGGCCGCCCCGAGCGCGGCGCCCGCGCAGAGTCGGTAGCCTCGCGGCCGGATGCCGATGAGAATGTCGCCGACACGCAGCGCAAGCCGCGCCGCGTGCCGATCCGGCCCGATTCCGAGACGGCAGCGCCCCCGCCCGCCGCGCGTAACCAGGATGCCCCCCGGCGTGGGCGCGGCCATGGCCGCGACGATGATGACGGCCCGCAGGTGAAGGGGTTGGGCGATCACGTCCCGGCCTTCCTGCTGCGCCCGGCACGCGTCGGATAACGTTACGGCATCAACCCGTTTTTAACGACATCGCTCTAGATTGAGCTTCGCCGTGACGGGATGACTGTCGCGGCGGACGGGCGCATGCCGCCGTATATACGGACAGGATGTCCCGCTTCGATTGTGTCAATCGAAGCTGTCGTGGCCGAAGGCCGCGAACCGGCTTCATACCGGATGGCGAAGGCATGGACGACCTGGTTTCGGTTCCCGCCCGCACTGATGACCTCGCAGAGCGCGTCGTCGCGGCGATGCGGGAGCATGGCTCGCCGAGCTATCCTCGCGCCTTCGAGGTCTGGTACGCCCATCTGAGCGACGAGATTCCGGCCGTCAGCGTCGCGATGAACGCGATCCTTGCCGGCAGCGACGGAAAGGTCTCCGCCGCCGATATCGACAGCCTTTACGAACGCTTCATCTCGACCGAGCGCTTCTCGCGCCAGGCCGAGCGCACCAGCCTTCAGGTGCTCGGCGAGATCGACGCCATGATGGGTCTCGTGGACAAGGCGCTCGGCTCCAGCGAACTCTATCACGGCCGTCTCTGCGCCATGTCGGAGGACGTGCCGCCGTCGACGGACCGGCACAAGCTGCGCGAATGGGTCGAAGCGCTGGTGATGTCGACCCGCGAGGAGGTCACGCGCAAGGCGCAACTCGAAGCGGAACTGCGCAACAGCTCCAACGAGATCCGCAACCTGCGCGAGGCCCTGGAATCGACCCGCGCCGAGGCCCTGACCGATCCGCTGACCGGGCTCGCCAATCGGCGCCATTTCGAGGAGATGCTGCAGAAGTCGATCGATCAGGCGACGCTGCGCCGCGAGCCTTTCGCGCTGGTCATGGCCGATATCGACTTCTTCAAGCGCTTCAACGACGCCCATGGCCACCTGACGGGCGATCAGGTGTTGCGCCTCGTCGCCCGCACGATGAAGGACAAGTTCAAGGACAAGGCGGTCATCACCCGCTTCGGCGGCGAGGAATTCGCCATTATCCTGCCTGAGGCCGATCTGATCGCCGGCAAATTCGGCGCTGAGACGGTCCGTCAGGCTCTGTTGACCCGCGAATTGATCAAGCGTTCGACCAACGAAAATCTCGGCCGGATCACCATTTCGCTCGGCGTGTCCAGCTACCGCCGCGGCGATACGGCCGGTTCGCTGGTCGATCGGGCCGATCAGGCGCTGATGCAGGCCAAGCGCGACGGCCGCAACCGGACCGTCACCGAGGATGTCGTGGAGACGGCGAGCCGCGTCGCCTGAGAAGGCCGCGCCGGCAGCTGTTCAAGGCGCCGCCAGCGCGCTCTCGCTGCGCGGCTTGATCTCGACGGATTCGCCACAGCCGCAGGCCGAGACCTGGTTCGGATTGTTGAACACGAAGGTCGAGGAGAAGCGGTCGGTCTTGAAGTCGAGCTCGGTGCCGAGCAGGAACAGCACGGCCTTGGCATCGACGACCACCGTCGCGTCCTTGTCGGTCACGACCTCGTCGCCCTTGTTGACCGCGCGCGCGATCTCGAAGGTGTATTCCATGCCGGCGCAGCCGCCCTTCTTGACGCCGACCCGAAGGCCAAGTGCCGGAGCGTCCCCGCCAGAGGATTGCGCCATGATCTCGCGGATGCGGGCCGCCGCGGCATCGGTCAGCGAAATGACCTTGAGGCCCGGTATCGAAAACATCTGTTTCCCTCCTCGACCGGGTTCAAGGCCCGGTGAAGCAAGACTGTTCCCGACAACATAGGGATCGGCAGGGCTTTCGTCGAGATGGCGACAGTGCGCCATGCGCCGGCTATCCGCCCCCTGCCCGCCCAACGCATTGCGGAACGGGCCGGCTCATGCACTCTGCAACAGAGAATCCCCGAGGCTCCAAGACCTCTTCCACACGGCAGGAAACCCATGGCGCACCGTCTGCATCGCCCCGAATCGCTGCATGCCCTCGTCCGCGACATGGTCGTGAAGGCCGGCTGGACCGAGGCCGAAGCGCAGGAGACGGCAGACCATCTCGTCCTCGCCAATCTCAGCGGCCATGACAGCCATGGCGTCGGCATGCTGCCGCTCTATTTCCAGTCGCTGGCGGACGGCAATCTCGACCCGAAGTCCCGCCCTGAGACCCGGACGGACACCGCACCCTTCCTGATCATCGACGGCAAGGTCGCGCTCGGCCAGCCGAACGCCCGCAACGCCGTCGACCGGGCCATCGCCATGGCGCAGACGGACGGCGTCGCCATCGTCAACCTGCTCGATTCCCATCATATTGGCCGCATCGGGCATTACGCCGAGGTCGCGGCCGAAGCGGGGCTGATCTCGTTCTTCTGGGTCAATGTCGCCGGCCGCCCGCCGATCGTCGCGCCCTATGCGGCGAAGGAAGCGCGTTTCGGCACCAACCCGCACGCGATCGGCATCCCCGTCCCCGGCGGCGATCCGCTGATCCTCGATTTCGCCACCAGCCGCATGGCCCATGGCAAGGCGCGCGTCGCGCTCAACAAGGGCGAGCAGGTCCCGCCTGGCTACATCATCGACGGCGAGGGCCGCCCGACCACCGACCCGGCCCATGTCTTCGCCAGCCCCGACCATCCGCTCGGCGCGCTCCTGCCTTTCGGCGACCACAAGGGGGCCGGCCTTTCGCTGATCGCCGAACTGCTCTCGGCCGGACTGATGGGCGCGGCGCGCATCGACCAGAAGCCGCAGAAGACCTGGGTGATCAACTCGCTCTTCGGTGTGATCATCGATCCTGCCCGACTGGAGCCCGATGCCGAACTCCGCCGCAGCCGCACCGAAAGCTATCTCGCCTTCGTGCGCGCCGCGAAGCCGATGGACCCGACCAACCCGGTTCTTGCGCCCGGCGACAAGGAACGCAACGTACGGATCGAGCGGCAGGCGGCCGGCATCCCGCTCGATGACGAGACCTGGTCGCAGATCGTGGCCGCCGCCAGGCATCACGGCATCGACGCCGAGAGCTACTGAACCATGCGGCCCGAGGCCTACAACGCCTTCTGCGCGAGCCTCCCCGCCACGAGCCATGTCGTGCAATGGGGCGGCGCCGATGTCTGGAAGGTCGGCGGCAAGGTCTTCGCCATCGGCCGGCAGCAGGAGAACGGCGAGATGGCCGTGTCCTTCAAATGCTCGCCGATGGCCTTTGATATCCTCGGCGAGCAGCCAGGCCTCAGGCCCGCGCCCTATCTCGCCTCGCGCGGCATGAAATGGATCCAATGGCTCAGCGGCGAAAGCATGCCTGACGATGCGCTGCAGGATTACCTTGCCGAGAGCCACCGCCTCGCCGCCGCCGGGCTGACGAAGCGGGTGCGGGCCGAGCTCGGCCTATAGCAACGCCTCGCCCCGGAACATCGGGACGCAGCCGCCGCCGACCCGCGAGCGGAACCCGTCCGCCGCGCGGCGCGAGGAGACGTTCAGCCGGCTCGGGCGCCCCATCTCGACGCCCTGTGTAATGCTGTAGGCCGCCTCCTCGCCGCCATCGAGCGACAGGAGCAGCGCACCGAGCGTGGCGCTGGCGCTGCCGGTGGCGGGATCTTCCCAGGTCCCGGCCAGCGGCGCGAACATGCGCGCCCGGATCGCGTTGCCGTCGCGGGCATAGAGGAACAGCGACAGCCGCCCCTGCAATTCGGGGTTTTGGCTTTCGAGCTTGCGGAAGGCGGCGATGTCTGGCGTCGCACTGGCGAGCGCCGTTGATGCGACCTGCACCAGCACGAATTTCACGCCGAGCGACGCCTGAACCGGCTTGTGGCCGCTGGTGACGATATCGGAAGGAGCCACGCCGACGCAGGCGGCGATGCCATCGACCGGCAGTTCAATGCCGAGCGACAGGGCCTGCGGGGCTGCGATCACCGCGCCCGTGACGGCACCGGCGGTATCTCGCTCCACCGCGATCTCGACCAGCCCGGCCAACTGCTCGAAACGCAGCACGCCGTTGCGGTCGCGGCCATGGCGAGCCAGCACGCAGGCCGTACCGACGTTGGGATGGCCCGCGAAGGGCATCTCGGCCGTGCGATGGAAGATCCGGACGCGCGCGTCATTGGCCGGGTCGTCCGGCGGCAGGACGAAGGTCGTCTCGCTATAGTTCATCTCGGCCGCGAGCGACTGCATCTGCGCGTCCGAAAGCCCTCGCGCGTCGGTGAAGACGGCGAGCTGGTTGCCGCCGAAAGGGTGGTCGGTGAAGACGTCGACAGTCTCGTAGGGAAAGCTCGGCATGGCAGGCTCCGGGAACGGATGACACGCCTATTCCTGCCAGCCAAGCGAACTCAGCACCAATGAAGCGATGAGATGCGATCCATCAACGCGACCAGTGCCGCGCTCACCACATGTCGAGCGCGACGCGGGCCTCGTCGGACATGCGCGACTGATCCCAGGGCGGATCGAAGGTCATATTGACGGTGACACCGGCGACGCCCGGTACCACGCTCACGGCATTCTCGACCCAGCCCGGCATCTCGCCGGCCACCGGGCAGCCCGGCGCGGTCAGCGTCATGTCGATCGTGATCTGCCGGTCGTCGGCGATATCGACACGATAGATCAGGCCGAGTTCATAGATGTCGGAGGGAATCTCGGGGTCGTAGACCGTCTTCAGCGCTGCGACGATGTCGTCGGTCAGACGGTCGATCTCCTCCGGCGGCAAAGCCGTGCCCTTGCCCATGGCGGGGGCGTTCGGCTTCAGATCATCAGCGACGCTGTCGGTCATCTCTTCAAATCCCGGTCAGGCGAACAGGCTCTCGGCCTTCCGCAGGGCGTCGACCAGCTTGTCCACTTCTTCGAGCGTGTTGTAGAGCCCGAAGGAGGCGCGGCAGGTCGATGTCACCCCATATCGTGCCAAAAGCGGCATGGCGCAATGGGTGCCGGCCCTGACGGCGACACCGGCGCGGTCGATCACGGTCGCGACGTCATGGGCGTGCGCGCCCTTCATCTCGAAGGCGACGATCGCGCCCTTCTCCCGCGCCCTGCAGAAGATGCGGATCGAGTTCATCTCGCCGAGCCGCTCCATGGCATAGGCGCCGAGCTTGGCCTCATGGGCCGCGATGTTCTCGCGGCCGAGCGCCATCATGTAGTCGAGCGCGGCGCCCAGGCCCACCGCCTCGACGATGGCCGGCGTGCCGGACTCGAAGCGATGCGGCGGATCGTTATAGGTCACGCTGTCTTCGCTGACGGTGACGATCATCTCGCCGCCGCCTTCGTAGGGCGGCAGCTTGTCGAGCCATTCCTTCTTGCCCCAGAGGATGCCGGAGCCGGTCGGCCCATAGGTCTTGTGGCCGGTGAAGGCGTAGAAATCGCAGCCTAGCGCCTGCACGTCGACGGGCAGATGCACCGCGCCCTGGCTGCCGTCGACCACGAGCGGAATGCCATAGGAGCGGCAGATCGCAGCGACCTCGTCGATCGGGATGATCGTGCCGATCGCGTTCGACATATGCGTCAGCGACACCACCTTGGTGCGCGGCGAAATCAGCTTCTCGAATTCCGCGATGAGGAAATTGCCGTCCTCGTCGATCGGCGCCCATTTGATCACGGCGCCATGGCGCTCGCGCCAGTAGTGCCAGGGTACGATGTTGGAATGGTGCTCCAGGATCGAGAGGATGATCTCGTCGCCTTCCTGGATCTGCAGATGCCGCCCGAGCGAGGAGGCGACCGTGTTGAGCGCGCCGGTGGAGGAGCGCGTGAACACGATCTCTTCCAGATGCGCCGCGTTCAGGAAGCGGCGCGCACTTTCGCGTGCCGCTTCATAGGCTTCCGTCGATGCGTTGGCGAGATAGTGCAGGCCGCGATGGACATTGGCGTAGTCCTCGCGCATCAGCCGCGTCATCGCCTCGATCACCGCTTCAGGCTTCTGGGCCGAGGCGGCATTGTCGAGATAGACCAGCGGCTTGCCGTAAACTTCCCTGCTCAGGATCGGGAAAT
>NZ_CAMFKW010000068.1 GCF_945957345.1 uncultured Allobosea sp.
GCGCAGAAGAGGCGCCGCTCAGCGGCGGCGCCGTCTCGATGGGCGGTTTATAGGCGGGACCCCTTTCTCCTGTCAACGCGCTTTTTGAAAGTTTTTCGACAAAAATGAGTTCTGCAATAAATCCAGAGACTTAAGACGAAAGGATAAGTCCGGAACCTCGAATGGGCTGCTGTCGGACCGATTTCCGGACCCTTTCACCGGCCCCTTTCAGGCTGCCCTGCCCCAAGGCCGCTGGAAAGGCCCTGTCGGACGCGGTCTCAGGACAGAGAAGCCCCATCGCTCAGAGCCTCCGCCAGGAAGGCGCTCAGCGCCGCGACGGCAGCCGATGCACGCCCCGGTGCCAGATGCAGCGCGATCTCGGATGCCGGCAGGGCCGGCAGTCCGTGCTCGGCCCCCAGCAATTGCAGCCCAGGACGCGCCGTGCCTGCTTTGACCACCGTCAGCGCCACGCCGGAAGCCGCCATCGCCTCGACGGCGCCGATGCTGGATGACGAGAACAGGACCCGCCAGCTCAACCCAGTTTCGTTCAAGGCGGCGAGGGCCCATTCGCGAAACATGTTGGGCGCCTTCAGGAGGGCGAGCTGCAACGGCTCTTCAAGCGTGAAGGTGATGCGATCCGAGCAGGCCCAGGCTGTCTGCTCCTTGCGCAGCACCTCACCGCGCCCGTCTCCGGCCTTCTGGGTCGCGAGCACCAGGTCGAACTCCTCGCCGAGACTGTTCAGGAGATCGCGGGTGAAGCCGGTCGTGACTTCCAGTTCGACATCCGGGTGCGAGCGGGCGAAGCGCGCCAGTGTCTCCGGCAGGACGATGGTAGCGTAGTCGTCCATCACCGCGAGCCGGACCCGGCCGCTGACGCTCTGGGCATTGATGACGTCGAGCGCCTCGTCATGCAGTGCGACGATGCGGCGGGCATAGCCAAGGAACTGTTCGCCCGCGCGCGTGAGAAGAACTTCGTGGGGCGAGCGCTGCAGCAGGGTCTGACCGGCCAGCTCCTCCAGGCGGCGGATCTGGGAGCTGACGGTCGATTGGCTGCGGAACAGCCCAGCGGCAGCGCGCGTGAAGCTCCTGAGCTCCGCGACCGTGACGAAGCTGCGCAGCAGGTCGACGTCGATATTGCGCAGCATGGCGCGGCGTCCTCACCTCATAGCCAACAGGCGAGAGCCGTTATGGCAATTCGGAAACCATCTGTCCTCTAGGCCGGGCCGGGAGCCGCCATGCGCGACGCCGATCATGGAAATCGAAGAATTCAATTTTGTCGCAGGGCGCGTGGGCGATAGCGTATCGCCAACGGGACAAATCCGAGCCCGAGACCGGAGACGCTTAGCAATGCCTCGCTTGAGATCCGCCACCTCCACCCATGGCCGCAACATGGCCGGCGCCCGCGGCCTGTGGCGCGCCACCGGCATGAAGGACAGCGATTTCGGCAAGCCGATCGTCGCGGTGGTGAACTCCTTCACCCAGTTCGTGCCGGGCCATGTCCATCTCCAGGACCTGGGCCAATTGGTGGCGCGCGAGATCGAGAAGGCCGGTGGCGTCGCCAAGGAGTTCAACACGATCGCGGTCGATGACGGCATCGCGATGGGCCATGACGGCATGCTTTACAGCCTGCCCTCGCGCGAACTGATCGCCGACAGCGTCGAGTACATGGTCAATGCGCATTGCGCCGACGCGATGGTCTGCATCTCCAATTGCGACAAGATCACGCCCGGCATGCTGATGGCCTCGATGCGCCTGAATATCCCAACCGTCTTCGTCTCGGGCGGGCCGATGGAGGCCGGCAAGTTCATCGCCGAAGGCGTGCTCAAGAAGGTCGACCTCGTCGACGCGATGATCGCGGCGGCCGACGACAAGTACACGGACGAGCAGGTCGACGTGATCGAGCGCTCGGCCTGCCCGACCTGCGGCTCCTGCTCGGGCATGTTCACGGCCAATTCGATGAACTGCCTGACCGAGGCACTGGGCCTCGCTTTGCCGGGCAACGGCTCGACGCTCGCCACCCATGCCGACCGCAAGCGCCTCTTCGTCGAGGCCGGCCATCTGATCGTCGATCTCGCCCGCCGCTATTACGAGCAGGACGACGAGAGCGTGCTGCCGCGCAATGTCGGCTCGTTCAAGGCCTTCGAGAACGCGATGACGCTCGACATCGCCATGGGCGGCTCGACCAACACGGTGCTGCACCTGCTGGCGGCAGCGCATGAGGCCGAGATCGACTTCACCATGGCCGATATCGACCGGCTGTCGCGCCGCGTGCCCGTGCTGTGCAAGGTCGCGCCGGCCGTCGCCGACGTGCATATGGAAGACGTCCACCGCGCCGGCGGCATCATGGCGATCCTCGGCGAGCTCGACCGCGCCGGGCTGATCGATACCTCGCTGCCGACCGTCCATAGTGCAACGATGGCGGACGCGCTGACGCGCTGGGACATCACGCAGACCCAGAGCGAAGCGGTTCGCTCCTTCTATAGCGCAGCGCCCGGCGGCGTGCCGACCCAGACCGCGTTCAGCCAGGACCGGCGCTTCGCCGAACTCGACGCCGATCGCGAGAAGGGCGTGATCCGCAGCGCCGAGCATGCCTATTCGAAGGATGGCGGTCTTGCCGTGCTGTTCGGCAATATCGCGCTCGACGGCTGCATCGTGAAGACGGCGGGCGTCGATGCCTCGATCCTGAAATTCTCGGGCCCGGCCGTGATCTTCGAGAGCCAGGACGCGGCGGTCGACGGCATCCTCAACCGCAAGGTCAAGGAAGGCGATATCGTGCTGATCCGCTATGAGGGGCCGCGCGGCGGGCCGGGCATGCAGGAAATGCTCTATCCGACGAGCTATCTGAAATCGAAGGGGCTCGGAAAGGCCTGCGCGCTGGTCACCGATGGGCGCTTCTCCGGCGGTTCGTCCGGCCTCTCAATCGGCCATGTCTCGCCGGAAGCGGCAGAAGGCGGCGCGATCGGCCTGGTCGAGAGCGGCGACATCATCGCGATCGATATCCCCAACCGCACCATCTCGCTTCAGGTCTCCGACGAGGAGCTGGAACGCCGCCGTGCGGCGATGGAGGCCAAGGGCAAGGATGCCTGGAAGCCGGCTGCGCCGCGCAAGCGCAAGGTCTCGACCGCGCTGAAAGCCTACGCCGCGACGACCACCAGCGCCGCCAAGGGCGCGGTGCGCGTCGTCGACTAATTACGACAAGTCGCCCGGCCGTTCAGGCCGGGCGACTTCGCTAGATCGAAATTCTCCGCTCCCGGCGCGCGAAAAGACGTTTCTACCCTTTGCAGAAAAGCGGCCGGCCTGAGGGCAGAATAGCATTGCCCCGCCAATCACGATCCGCCTATTGAGCCTGCCATATATTTAAGCAGCCCAATCGGCGTCATGAGCTCCGTTCCTCCTTCCTCTCCGAAGCGCTCGCATTTCCGGCTCTTCGTGCCGATCCTGGCCGGCGCGACCTGGCGCGACCGTCTGGTTGCCTGCGTCGGTGCGCTTGTCTGCGTCGGCGCGACCGGGCTGATCTGCAGCCTGCTGCTCGGCAACGACCCACATCTGCCGCTCCTCGTGGCACCGATGGGCGCTTCGGCGCTGCTGCTCTTCGCGATCCCGTCGAGCCCGCTGGCTCAACCCTGGTCGATCGTCGGCGGCAACACCGTCTCCGCCCTGATCGGCCTTCTCGTCAGCCGCTATGTGCCAGAGCCAGCGGTGGCGGCGGGATGTGCGGTCGCGCTCGCGATCGCGGCAATGTCGCTACTGCGCTGCCTGCATCCGCCGGGTGGAGCGGCGGCATTGACCGCCGCGCTCGGCGGGCCGGCCGTCGCGGCCTACGGGCTCGGCTTCGCCTTCATCCCGGTCGGGCTCAATGCGCTGGTGCTGACCCTGCTCGGCATCGCCTTCCACCGTTTCTCCAGCCATAGCTATCCGCATCGCGCGCAGGCGCCGGCAAACGCTCACGGGACGAAGGACCCGCCCTCCGCACAGCGCGTCGGCTTCACCGAAGCCGATATCGACGCTGCGCTGAACGATGTCGGCGAGGCCTTCGACATCGACCGCGAGGATCTCGACCGGCTGCTGCGGCGCGTCGAACTGCACGCGCTCGCCCGCAAGCGCGACCTGCCGCGCTGCGCCGATATCATGTCCCGCGACCTGATCCGGGTCGACCAGCACGACGATATCGAGACCGCCCGCCGTTTGCTGCTCCACCATGCGGTGCGGACGTTGCCGGTCGTCGACCACGAGAACCGGGTGCTCGGCACGGTCGGCCTGCGCGAGCTCGCCCAGCCGGGCCCGCGCGTCCGCGACGTGATGTCCCCCGCCGTGATCGCACGCCCCGAAGAGCCGGCCGTGAACCTCATCGCCGCCCTCACCGATGGCCGCCATCACGCCGTGATCGTGGCTGACGACGAGGAGCGGCTGGTCGGCCTCGTCAGCCAGAGCGACCTCCTCGCCGTGCTGCTGCGCCCGCTGCGGCGCGAGGCGGCCTGACGAAAAAGCGGGTTCCCCTCTGCCGTCCTCCTGCTTTAGCCTTGAAGCGGGTCTCAACGGAGGAAACTTGATGCGGGCCGCGATCGTCGCCCTGAGCTGTCTTCTATCGCTGCCGGCCGCTGCTGCCGGCCCGTTCGGCAAGATCGTCGTCGGCAACTGGTCCGGCGGTACCTTCACCAACGACCAGACCGGCGCCTTCTCGCATTGCGCCGTCAGCGCCCGCTATAAGAGCGGCGTCACGATGCTGACCTCAGTGACCGCGCAATTCTCCTGGCTGCTTGGCTTCACGAAGCCGGAATGGAGGCTCAGAACCGGCGAGACGCTCAAGCTGCAGCTCGTCTTCGACCGCAGCTCGACCATCGACGTGACCGCCAACATCAAGTCGCCGACCCTCGTCACTATCGCCATGCCCGCGCAATCCGCCCTGATCAATGCCTTCCGGCAGGGGCGCTATCTCGAACTGGTCGCCAATGACGCGCGCTATACCTTCGCGCTGACCTCGACCGGCGAGATGCTGCCGGCGCTGGTCGAGTGCGTGAAGCAGAGCGCCAATGTGCGCGGCCCGGTCACACCCGGCGCGCCCGTCCAGGCTCAGACGCCCGAGGCGACGGAGAAGGAACGGGTGGCGCGGGCCGAGAAGAAGGTGCTGCTGGAGAAGACCCGCGACCTCATCCGCAGCAAGATGCTCGCCTGCATCGGCCGCGAGGGCGCGCCGATGCTGCTCACCGACGAGAAGGCCGAGGTCGTCGCCAAGGCCGCGATGCTGTTCTGCAAGGGCGATGTCGACGCCCTGACCAATGCCACGATAGAACTGATCGAGACCGAGGACGGCCGGCCGGCCAATCGTAGCGCCGTGCGCGACGCCGCCGAGAAGCGGGTCCAGGAGGTCGTGACGGCGCATGTCATCCGCACCCGCGGCGAGATGATCGGCAAAAGCCAGAGACCGGACAATCCGACGCCGAGCCGGCCGACCGATTCCGGCTCGCGCCCGTCGCAATCGCTCTAGAAACGGAAAACGCCGCACCTTCCGGTGCGGCGTTCCGAGAAACCACGATCCAGCCGAGGATCAACCCTTCAGCTTGGTGTTGCACTGGCTCCAGTAGCCGCCGCCCTTCTCGATCCACTTCAGGTCGCCATTGGCGTTAGCCGCCTTGTTGGCGTTGTACTGATCGACGCAGGTCTTGAGACGCGCCTTGCCGGCGGTCTCGCTCGAATACTTCTGCGACACGGCCTTCGGGAAGACGGCTGCCTTCGCCTTACCGGCCGGCATCGCGGCGGGCTTGGCGGCCGGGGCAGCAGCCGTGGCCGAAGCGGCGGGCGCGGCAGCGGCAGGCTTCGCCGGCTCGGCCGGCATCGCAGCCGCGGCCTCATCATCATTGGCGTCGTCGTCGCCGCACTGAGCCTTGCGGAAGTCGTTCCACTTCTGGCCCTTCAGCGTATTGGCCTTCTTGGCGTCCTGATACTTGACGCTGCATTCCTTCATCGTCAGCGCCGAAGCCGGCGCCACGGAGAAGGAGACAAGCGCGAAGGCCGATGCGGATGCGAGAATGAGAGTCCTGAACATGGCGTTCTCCATGGCAAAGCGTGCTGCCGCCGACCGGCATGCCACTCCGATTTGCGCCCCGAAGCAAGCCCCTCCGGCGCGTGAGCAATGCTTCCGATCACAAGATGTTCCTTTTCGGGCAGATTTCCGTTTCGTAAGCGCCGCGGAAAACAAACTCGCTGGCCGCGCCCTTGCGATAAGACGCCGTTTCCCTGCTATATGATGGCCCACCGAACCGCTGGAGACGACATGGCACGGCCGTCAGACGCCGCGAAAGACCGCGAGCTCATCCGCATCCTCACCGAGAATGCCCGCCTGCCACTGTCCGAGATCGCCAAGCAGCTCGGCGTCTCCCGGGCGACGGCACAGGGACGGCTCAGCCGGCTCGAGCGGGACGGCGTGATCGCCGGCTACACCACGATCCTCGGCAAGGCGAGCCGGCCGGCGACCACGATCTCAGCGCTGATCCTGATCGAATTGGAGATGAAACAGCAGGGCGGCGTGGTCGCAGCACTGAAGAAGCGACCGGAAATCGTGCAATGCCACACGCTGAGCGGGCATTTCGATCTTTCGGTGAAGATCGAGTGCGAGACCTCCAGCGATCTCGATACGATCATCGATTGGATCGCGGAGATGGAAGGCGTGCGCCGGACCACCTCCTCCGTGATTCTGGCCCGCAAATTCGAACGCTGAAGGCGTCGGCGCGAGGCCTCAGAGGTTTCCCGTCGCCTTCTCTCATATCCCATCGAATTGCAGCATCATAACCCATTCCTTCGACGATCCGTCCGTTAAAGCCTGCGCAGCTTGCGGCGATGATCCGCGTCGAGGGGGAGGCTCCTGGCCGACCCGACACCCACCAGGAGATCGCAAGATGACCATCCAGAAGCGCATTGCCGTGCTCGGCGCCGGCCAGATCGGCGTCATCATCGCCGGCATGCTGGCCGAGCAGGGCCATCAGGTAACGCTGGCCGACGCCTCTGCCGCCCAGCTCAAGCACGCTGCTGACGGCCGCTTTGCTACCGAAACCGTCGATGCCGCGAATCTCGACGCGCTGCGCGCCTTCCTCAAGGACCGCGATATCGTCGTCAGCGCCTGCCCGTATTTCCTCAACAAGGGCATCGCCAAGGTCGCGGCCGAGACCAAGACCCATTATTTCGACCTGACCGAGGACGTCGCCACCACCGCCTATATCAAGGAGCTCGGCGAGACCTCCGATGTCGCGCTCGTCCCGCAATGCGGCCTGGCCCCCGGCTTCATCTGCATCCTCGGCGCCGATATGGCCGCGCGCTTCGAGAACGTCCGCGCCATCAAGATGCGCGTCGGCGCGCTGCCGCTCTATCCGACCAATGCGCTGCGCTACAACGTGACCTGGTCGGTCGATGGCCTGATCAACGAGTACTGCAACCCCTGCGAGATCGTCTTCGACGGCCAGCCGACCCTGGTGCCGGCGCTGGAAGGCATCGAGAGCGTGATGATCGACGGCGTCGCCTACGAGGCGTTCAATACCTCGGGCGGCCTCGGTACGCTGACCGAGACGCTCGCCGGCAAGGTGCGCAACATGAGCTACAAGACGCTGCGCTATCCCGGCCATGCCGAGATCATGAAGCTCCTGCTGCGCGACCTCGACCTCGCCGACGACCGCGAGACCTTGCGCCGCATCCTGACGCATTCCGCGCCCTTCACCCGCAAGGACGTGGTCGTGATCTTCGTGACCGGCGTCGGCGAGCGCCGCGGCCGTCTCGAGGAGGAGAGCGTCGTGCTGCGCTATGACGGCAATGACGAGCTCGGCGCGATCCAGCTCACCACCGCCGCCGGCTGCGTCGCGATGGTCGAGCTCTTCCTCGCTGGCAAGCTGCCCGCCAAGGGCTTCGTGCGCCAGGAAGACGCCGTTCTCGCCGATTTCCTCGCGACCAAGGCCGGCGCCCGGCTGGTCGGCGAGGCCCGCGGCGTCGATGCCGCCGGCCTCGTGCCGACCGTCGCGATCAAGAGCGCCGCCTGAGCGCCCGCGCCTTCCCCGGTCAGGCTCTGCCCGTCAGAGCCTGACGCCCAGACAGCGCAATTCGGCGCGCAGGTCGATGGGCTCGACGAAATGGACGGCCCGCATGCCGGCGGCGCGGGCCCCCGCCACGTTCTTCTTGCTGTCATCGACGAAGATGCAGTCCCCGGCCTTCAGGCCGTAGCGATCGAACAGCACCTCGTAGATCGCGCGTTCCGGCTTCAAGAGCCGCTCATGCGCTGAAACCACGACGCCATCGAAGCTCTGCAGGAACGGGAAGCGGATCAGGCATTCCGCCCATTTCTCGCGCGAGAAATTGGTGATGGCGTAGACCTTCTCGCCTTGCCCCTTCAATTCCTCCAGCACCGCGACGCTGTCGGCGATGGTATGGGGCACGCTGTCGTGCCAGCTCTCGTCGAAGGCGCGGATCTCCCGCTCCCATTCCGGGTGTTGCTTGACCAGCAGCGCCACGCCCTCCTCCCAGGAGCGGCCGCGATCCTGCTCCAGATTCCAGTCGCCGGTGCAGATGTTCTGCATGAACCAGTCGAGCCGCTCGGGCTCCGGGATCAGCGAGCGATAGATCAATCGGGCATCCCAGCGCAGCAGGACGTTGCCGACATCGAAGACGACGGTGGGGGTGCTGGAAGCCATGGTCGTACTCGGTTGAAAGGGCCGGCAGGACAACCCATTCACGCCCTTGTGTCCAGATGTGCAGGACAGGGGTGGACCCCATCGTCTATGCCGGGGTCATGAGCACGCGCACAGAAAACCGTCCTCTGCGGACATGGCTGCCATGGACCGACCGGCAGGGGCGGCTCTCGGCCTTACGGGCTACCGCCTTCGCACTGCTCTTCGTGCCGGCGCTGATGCTGCTCCACGCCGCCTGGATGCACCAGCTCGGCTCGAAGCCTTGGACCCAGGCGATCCACCAGACCGGGGACTGGACGGTGCGGATCCTCATCGCCACGCTGGCGGTCTCGCCATTCCGGCGGCTGTTCGACTGGAGCAAGCTGATCGGCATCCGCCGCATGCTCGGCCTCGGCGTCATGGCCTATGCGCTCGGCCATCTCGCGCTCTACTGCATCGACATGGCCTTCGACTGGGGGCTGGTCGTCTCCGAGATCGTCAAGCGCTTCTACCTGACGATCGGCTTCGTCGCGCTTCTCGGCCTCGTCGCGCTGGGCGCCACTTCGACCGACGGCATGATCCGCCGGCTCGGCAAGAACTGGCAGCGCCTGCACAATCTCGTCTATCCGATCGCGCTGCTGGCGCTGCTGCATTTCGCGCTGCAATCGAAGATCGACGTCACCGAGCCGGTGCTGATGAGCGGACTTTTCATCCTCCTCCTGCTCTATCGCGGCCTGTATCGCTGGAAGCTGCCGATCTCGATGCCGGTCCTTGCCGGCACGGCGCTTCTCGCGGGACTGCTCACAGCATGCCTCGAAGCCGGCTGGTATGCGGTGACATCGGGCGTCTCGGCCTGGCTCGTCTTCCAGGCCAATGCCGACATCCTGATCTATCAGGACTACGCCTCGATCCGGCCGGCGCATTGGGTCGCGCTCGCCGGGCTCGCTGTGACGCTCGGCCATGGCCTGCGCGCCCGCAAGGCCCGCCCGCCCCGGCAGGCACGCCAGACCGCTGCTGCCCGCGCGGCGTGAAAAGAAAAACTTTCCAAGTTTCGACATCTTCCAGATGGAAAGGGTTTCCCCCTCCAGCACTCATGCTCTAACCCTATGACATGCCTGACGACCAGCACGCCCAGCCCACGGCCGATGTCGTAGAAGCCGAGCTCGCTTCGGAGGGCATCAAGCCCTCGCAGGCTCGGGTTTCGCCCTTCGTTCCATTACAACAGCCGATCTTCCGCGCCGTCTGGTTCGCCAGCCTCGCCTCGAATTTCGGCGGCCTCGTGCAATCGGTCGGCGCCTCCTGGATGATGGCCTCGATCTCACCCTCGGCCGAGCTGGTGGCGCTGGTCCAGGCCTCGACGACCTTGCCCGTGATGCTGTTCTCGCTGGCGGCCGGCGCCATCGCCGATAATTACGACCGACGCCGGATTCTGCTGATCGCCCAGGCCTTCATGCTGGTGGTCTCGATCGGACTTGCGATCTGCGCCTGGTTCGGCCTGATCACACCCTGGCTGCTGCTGACCTTCACCTTCCTGATCGGCTGCGGCACGGCGCTCAACAATCCCGCCTGGCAATCCTCGGTCGGCGACATGGTTCCGCGCCGCGACGTGCCGGCCGCGGTGACGCTGAACAGCGTCGCCTTCAACATCGCCCGCAGCGTCGGCCCTGCGATCGGCGGCGCGATCGTCGCGGCGGCGGGGGCCGTCGCCGCCTTCGCCATCAATGCGGTCAGCTATATCCCGCTGCTGATCGTGCTGGCGCGCTGGTCGCCGCCGAAGGTCGAGCGCCTGCTGCCGCGCGAGACGCTGCTGATCGCGATGGGCGCGGGCATTCGCTATGTCGCGATGTCCCCGAATATCCGCACCGTCACGCTGCGCGCCTTCGTCTACGGCTTCGGAGCGATCGTGGGGCTAGCACTGCTGCCGCTGATCGCGCGCGATCTCGTGCGCGGCGGCCCGCTGACGTACGGCGTGCTGCTCGGCGCGTTCGGTGCTGGCGCCGTTGGAGGCGCTTTCATGAGCGCGCGCTTGCGCCGGGCGATGAGCACGGAGGCGCTCGTCCGTTCGACCTTCATCGCCTATGCCTGCGGCGTCACGCTCATCGCCTTCAGCAAGACGATCTGGCTGGCCATGGCGGGCCTGTGCGTTTGCGGTGCCTGCTGGGTGCTGGCACTCTCGACCTTCAACGCGACGGTGCAGCTCTCCGCGCCGCGCTGGGTCGTCGGCCGGGCGCTGGCGATGTACCAGATGGCGACCTTCGGCGGCATGGCGATGGGCAGTTGGGCCTGGGGCCGCTCGGCCCAGCATTTCGGCGTCGAGAAGGCGCTGCTGATGTCGGCCACCGTTCTGCTCGCCGGTGCGGTGATGGGTCTGCGCTACCGCCTGCCGCCGCTCGAGGAGCTCAATCTCGATCCGCTCAGCCGCTGGCGCGAACCCAAGGTCGCGGTCGATATCGAGCCGCGCTCCGGCCCGGTGATCGTGACCATCGAATACATCATCAAGCCCGAGGACGTCGTCGCCTTCCTGACGGTGATGGCGGAGCGCCGGCGCATCCGCCGCCGCGATGGCGCCCGGCACTGGACGCTGCTGCGCGACCTGACCGATCCGACGCTCTGGATCGAGCGCTATGACAGCCCGACCTGGGTCGAATATGTCCGCCAGAACCAGCGCGTCACCCAAGCCGATGCCGAGATCGGCGAGCAGGTCCGCGCGCTGCATAGCGGGCCGAACCCGCCGGTGGTCCACCGCATGATCGAGCGTCAGACGGCCTCGCTGCCGCAACTGACGCCGAGCCGGACGCCGACGCTCGCCGACTCGCTCAACGACCCCGCGCGGCCGGCCTGAGACAGTCCGTCATGGTCGGGCTTGCCCCGACCATCCACATCTTCTCCACCGAGAGCAGTGTTCAAGAGGTGGATGCTGGCCACAAGGGCGAGCATGACGGGAGCGGGAATGACGCGCGGATCTCCGCCTTGATCAGCCGACGATCCAGAGACCGGCGAAGCCGACCAGCCCGACGATGATCCGCCACCAGGCGAAGAACGCAAAACCGCGCTTGGAGACGAAATCGAGGAAGCTGCGCACCACGATCAGCGCCGAGACAAAGGCGGCGACGAAGCCGATGACGATCAGGATGCCGTCGTTGAAGGTCAGGAACTTGTAGCTCTTGAGGAGATCATAGGCGAAGGCGCCCGCCATGGTCGGCATGGCCAGGAAGAAGGAGAACTCGGCCGCGGCGCGCTTGCTGGCGCCGAGCAACATGGCGCCGACGATGGTCGAGCCCGAGCGCGACACGCCGGGCACCATCGCCAAGCACTGGATCAGCCCGATCTTGAAGTACATCGGCAGCGGGAAGGTGGTAGCGTCCGTATATTTCTCCTGCAGCTCCAGCTCGTCGACGACGAGCAGGATCAGGCCGCCGGCAACCAGTGTGCAGCAGACGATGAAGGGATTGAACAACACCCCCTTGATGAAGCCGTGCAGCAACGCGCCGACCACCGCCGCCGGCAGGAAGGCGATGAGGACGCCGATGACGAAGCGTCTTGCCGAGGGGTCACTGGGAATGCGCAAGGCGATGTCGAGCAGGCGGCGGAAATAGACCAGCAGGATGGCCAGGATCGCGCCGAGCTGGACCAGGACCTCGAAGGTCTTGCCGTTCGATTCGAAGCCAAGGAAATGGCCTAGCAGCAACAGATGCCCGGTCGAGGAGACCGGCAGGAACTCGGTGAGGCCCTCGACGATACCGAGGACGAAGGCTTCGATCAGGTTCTGCATGGAAGGCTTTCCTCGCGCGAATCAGGCGGCCCGGGCATCGGCCCGCGCCAGCCTGCCGCCGGCTTACGCCCAGCTCTTTGCAAATTGGTTACCACTTCGCGAAGCAGGCTTCGTAAATTGCGGACATCGCCGTCATCGCGGGTTGTGGCGTTTTTCCGGCATGATTATAGCAAGCCGCCGTCGCCTATCGGGTCGCCGCAAGCCCGACGGCCCTGCTTCCGTCGCATTTTGCCTGCTTCACAGTCCTCATGAGTGCCATGGCGACCCTTTATCATTATCCGCTATGCCCGCATTCGCGTTTCATCCGCCTCGCGCTCAGCGAGTTCGGCATGGAGGCCGAACTGGTCGAGGAACGCGTCTGGGAGCGCCGGCGGGAGTTCATCGAGCTCAACACCGCAGGCACGACGCCGGTCTTCCAGGAGCAGAACGGGCTCGCCGTGCCCGGCGCCGGGCCGATCGCGGAATATCTCGACGAGACGCGAGGCCTCGCGCTCGGCGATCGCCGCCTGCTGCCGGAAGGGCCGGGCGAGCGCGTCGAGGTGCGCCGCCTGCTCGACTGGTTCAACATCAAGTTCCATGACGAGATCACCAGCCCGCTCGTGCTGGAAAAGGTGATGAAGCGCTTCATGAGCCGCGACGAGGGTGGCGGCCCGCCGGAGATGAGCGCGATCCGCGCGGCACGCGCCAATGTGCGCTATCATCTGCGCTATATCTCCTGGCTGCTGGCCAAGCGGAACTGGCTCGCGGGCCCCGAGCTGAGCTATGCCGACCTCGCGGCGGCGGCGCATCTCTCCTGCGTCGACTATCTCGGCGACGTGCCCTGGGACGAGGATGAGGCGGCTCGCGCATGGTATGCGAGGATCAAGTCGAGACCGAGCTTCCGGCCGCTCCTGAGCGACCGTGTGCCGGGCATGGCTCCGAGCGCCCATTACGACAATCTGGATTTTTGAACGCCGAGAAGCTCAAGCGCGCCGTCTCTGAACGGGCGCGGGACGAGGGTTTCGCGGTGATGCGCGTCGCCTCGGCCGATGCGATCCCGCAAGCGCCGGAACGACTCGAGACCTGGCTCGCCAATGGCTATCAGGGCGAGATGGGCTGGATGGAGGAGCGCCGCGATCAGCGCGCCGATCCGCGCCAGCTCTGGAGCGAGGTCCGCTCCGTCGTGATGCTCGGCATGAACTATGCCGGCGAGGGCGATCCGCTCGCTATCCTGGCTCAGACCGATAAGGCGGCGATCTCGCTCTACGCGCGTCGGCGCGACTATCACGATGTCATCAAGGGCAAGCTGAAGAGCGTCGCCGGCCTGCTGGCGGCGCGCGGCGGCGCCGACGTCAAGGTCTTCGTCGATACTGCCCCCGTCATGGAGAAGCCGCTGGCGCAGGCGGCAGGCCTCGGCTGGCAGGGCAAGCACACCGTCCTGGTCTCGCGCGAGCATGGCTCCTGGCTGCTGTTGGGAGCGATCTACACCACCGCCGAATTGCCGGCCGACGAAGCCGAGCGCGACCATTGCGGCTCCTGCCGGCGCTGCCTCGATATCTGCCCGACCGATGCTTTTCCCGCGCCCTACCAGCTCGATGCGCGGCGCTGCATCGCTTATCTCACCATCGAGCATGCCGGCCATATCGATGCAAGCCTGCGGCCCGGCATCGGCAACCGCGTCTTCGGCTGCGACGATTGCCTCGCCGTCTGCCCCTGGAACAAGTTCGCCGCAGCGGCGCAGGAAACACGGCTCGCGCTCAAGGACGAGCTCGACGGGCTCGATCTTGCCGCGCTCGCCCGGCTCGACGATCCTGCCTTCCGCACGCTCTTCGCGGGGACGCCGGTGAAACGGACCGGGCGCGACCGCTTCCTGCGCAATGTGCTGATCGCGATCGGCAACAGCCGCCGGCCCGAGCTGATAGATAGCGCCCTGCCCCATCTCGCCGATCCTTCGCCGCTCGTCCGCGCCATGGCGGTCTGGGCGCTGGGCCGGCTCGATGTCGATCATGGCCGACAACTTGCCATCGCTCGCATTGGCGATGAGAACGATCCACAGGTGCGCGCCGAATGGCATGCGCTCCTGCCCCAGACGGAAGATGCCGCATGAACATCCTGATCCTCGGCCTCGGCTATTCAGCCGGGTTCTTCGCGCGCGCAGCGCTGGCGCGGGGCTGGGAGGTGAGCGGCACCGTTCGCTCGGCCGAGAAGGCGGCGGAACTCAGCCGCGATGGCATCCGGACGCTGGTCTTCGGCGGCTTCGCGGTCTCGCCGGCGCTGACCAAGGCTGTGGCGGAGGCCGATGCCGTGCTGGTCTCGGTGCAGCCGGCGGAGGATGGCGACCCAGCTCTCGGGCCGTTGCGCGCCGCGCTGATGGCGGCTCCGAACCTGCGCTGGATCGGCTATCTCTCGACGATCGGCGTCTATGGCGACCAGGGCGGCGCCTGGATCGGCGAGGACACGCCGTCGGCTCCGACCAATGCCCGCACGCGCCAGCGCGTCGATATCGAGGAAGCCTGGCTTCAACTCGGCCGCGACAGCGGCAAGCCCGTGCAGATCTTCCGCCTGTCAGGCATCTATGGCCCCGGCCGCAACGCCATCACCAAGCTTCGGAACGGTACAGCGAACCGGCTGATCAAGCCCGGACAGATCTTCAACCGCATCCATGTCGACGATATCGCGGGCGTATTGATGGCCTCGCTGGCGCAGCCGCGCCAGGGCGCGATCTACAATGTCACCGATGACGAGCCAGGCCCGCCGCAGGATGTCATCACCTTCGCGGCCGAATTGACCGGCCTGACGCCGCCGCCCGAAATCCCGTTCGAGCAGGCCAAGCTCTCACAGATGGCGGCGAGCTTCTATGGCGAGAGCAAGCGCGTCTCGAACGCGCTGGTGAAGCGGGAATTCGGCTATGCCTTCCGCTATCCGACCTATCGCGAGGCGCTCCGCGACTTGGCGGCGGCCGGCGAATAGCCTGCTTCAGGCCGCGTGGCGCGGGCCTTCGCCGCCGTAATAGTCGGCATAGCGCTTGTCGATGGCCGAGACCGGCAGCACGACCAGTACGTCGGTGGTGCCGAACTGGCGGTCGATCACGGCGCCGGTGCCGAAGCGGGCGCCGATGCGCAGGTAGCCCTTGATCAGCGGCGGCAACTGCTTGAGGGCGAGCTTGGCATCCACCATCTCGGGCGGCAGGCGATCCATACCGACGAACTGGTCGGTATGCGCCGCCGCGGCCCACTCGCCCTCCGAGCGCGCCTGATGGTGCAGGAAGCTCAAGGGCAGCGCGAGGGCATCGGGGTCAGTGCCGTCGAAGGAGGCGCAGCCGAACATCGCATCGATGCGGTGATGCTGGAGATAGGCCCAGATGCCCGACCAGAGCAATTCGACCGTCCGCTTGGTGCGATAGGGCTTCAGCACGCAGGAGCGGCCGAGCTCGAGGAAGCGGCCGCCGGGATGGCGCGCCAGCATCGGTCCGAGATCGAACTCGCTCTGGGTATAGAAGCCGCCGAGCCGCTCGGCAGCGCTCTGGCGCATCAGGCGATAGGTGCCGACGACCTTGGGCTTGATGCCGCCGAAGCGGCCGCGCGCAGCGTGGTCGATCACGAGAAGATGGTCGCAGGCCTTGTCGAAGCGATCGGCATCACGGCGGAACATCCGCGAGATCACATCGGGCTTGGCCGACATTTCCTGGTAGAAGACGCGATAGCGCAGACGCTGCGCCCGCCAGATCTCGCGCGGTCCCCGCGCCAGCCGCACTTCGAGCGAGCCGATTCGTCCGAGCGTGCCCGACAACGGCGGCGTTTCATCGATCTCGGCGCCCGACCGGCGCATGGCCCCACCCTTCATCAATATCAACGGGGCGAAGCGCGAGAACGGATTGCCGGCTGAAAATCGGCTGGGCAGCGCGTTCTTGCTTCCAGAAACGTGCAATGCCATCGCTTCTCTCATCTCCCGCCGCTACCGGCATGAGGTAGGCTTGCTCCGCTGATCTTACAACTTCGCGACGAAACTGCGTCGGAGCGATGACGGTCGTCAAGCCGTGAGACTGCCGGCCGAGCCCCGCGACAGGCGCTCCAGCCAGCGCAGCAGGGCCTCGCGCTCCAGTGGTTTCGCCAGGCAATCATCCATGCCGGCCGCAAAAGCGGCCGCCTTATCGGCTGCGGAGACATTCGCCGTGACCGCGACCAGCGGCAATGTCGCAGCACGGCCCAGGCGCTTCTCCAGCGAGCGGATGGCGCGGGCGCAATCGAGCCCGGTCATCACGGGCATGCGGACATCGAGGAGAGCGAGGGCTAGCGGCGGGGCAGCGCCGGCAAAACTGGCCTCGACCCGCCGCAAGGCCTCGCGCCCGTCGCGCGCCCAGATCGCCGTGCAGCCGAAACGCTCCAACGTGCGCGTGGCGAGCAAAGCATTGATCTCGTTGTCCTCGGCGACCAGCACCGTAAGGCCCGCGCCGGGCTGACGAACCAGTGTCGCAGCGCGCGCGGCCGGCCCGCCGGAAGCCGAAGGCCCAGGCTGGAGCGGATTGCCAAGGCGCTCGTAGAGCGAGCGCGTCCGCACCGGCTTGATCAGGAACCCGGAAAATCCCGCTTCCCGAGGCGATCCGAACTGCCGGCGCGCATGCGGCGAGAGCAGGATCAGGCAATCGCCAATGCCGGACGCGGCGACCGCCTCCGCGAGCTCTTTTGCCGGCATATCGCCAAGCGCATGATCGACCAACACGGCCGTGATGGTGCTCTGCGCGCCCAGTTTTGCGCGTGCGGCCTCAACCGTGCCGGCAATGGAGACAGTAGCACCCGTCGGGCGGATCGTCTCGGCCAGGAAGCGGGCCGCGAAAGGCGCCGGCGAAACGAGTAGGACATGATGCTGCGGCCAGTGCGGGATCCGCGGCTCCGGCGCGTCGAACGCCGTCACGAGCGGCAGTGTGACACGGAAGGTCGCGCCCTCGCCGAGCCGGCTTTCGGCGAAGACTTCGCCAGCCATCAGGCGTGCAAGCCGGCGGACGATCGCGAGGCCGAGCCCGGTGCCGGCCTGCCCCGCGGCGGCGCCATGATCGATCTGTTCGAACTCGCCGAAGATGGTCTCGAGTCGATCGGCCGGAATACCCGGCCCGGTATCGGCGACGGTGATCTCGAGGTACTCTCCCGCGCGGGCCAGGCTCAGGCCGACGCCGCCGACCTCCGTGAACTTCACGGCATTGCCGACGAGATTCAGCAGGATCTGCCGCAGGCGGTCGCGGTCGCCGACCAGCCGCGCCGGCAGGTCCGGCGCGATATGGGCAGCAAGCTCCAGCCCCTTGGCCTGCGCACGCGGCGCCATCAATTCCGCGACGGTCTCGACGAGCTGCACCATGTCGAAGGGTTCGGCGACCAGTTCCAGCCTGCCGGCCTCGACCTTGGCGAAGTCGAGAATGTCGTCGACCAGCGCCAGCAAGGCCTCGCCCGAGGTGCGCAAGGCCGCGACATAGGTCGCCTGCTCGGCATCGGGGCCGGTATCGGTCAGGAGATCGGCCATGCCGAGAATGCCGTTGAGCGGCGTGCGGAATTCATGGCTGACCGTCGCCAGGAAGCGCGACTTCGCCTCGTTCGCGGCCTCGGCCCGCGCCCGCGCCTCGACCAGCGCATCCTCCCCGGCAATGCGGGCCGAGATGTCGCGGCCGACGCGCTGGATCAGCGTGCGGCCGTCGGGACCGGGCACGGCGGTCTCGATCCAGGAAATCCAGCGCTCGCCCTCATGGGTCGCGAGGCATTCGTCGAAGCTGCGGGCACCGCCTTCCAGCAGCACGAGCGGACGGCTGGCGAGCTGCGGCAGCAGCATCTCGCTGCCGACGAGGTCCTGCTCCCCAGCGCCGAACAGGGCGGCGTAGGCCCGATTGGCATAGACGATCCGCGCGCCGTCGCGCCGGACGATCAGATCGCCCTGTGCCTCGATCAGGCTGCGGTAACGCTCCTCGCTGTCGGCGAGCGTCCAGAGCCGGTCATTGAGCGCCTCAGCGTCATGGACGAGCGCAGTCACCTGCCGACGCAGATCGCCGCGCTGGCGCAGCAGCCAGAGGACGGCCCATGCCGTCAGGAGAAGGAGCGCCGCGAGGGCGGGGCCGAGCCATGACCAGATCGAAGAAGCCATGCCCTCCGATCTACGCAGATCGCCTTGAAAAAGCCGCCTGGGAAAACCGCGAATTCGACCGATCGGGGGGCAGGATCGGTTAACCCTGAACCCTCAGGCGGCCTGGACGAGGTCCTCGCCACGCGCCCGATAGGACAGGGCTTCGGCGAGATGACGCCGGCCGACCTTCGCTTCGCCATCGAGATCGGCGAGGGTGCGCGCGACCTTGAGCACGCGGTGATAGGCGCGCGCGGTCAGGCGCAGCGCCTCGGCGGCATCCCGCAGCAGCGCGAGCCCGGCATTGTCCGGCCGCGCGACCTCCTCGATCACGGTGACCGGGCAGGCGGCATTGGTCATGACATGGCCGAGGCCGAGACCCTCGAAGCGCGTTGCCTGGATGCGGCGGGCGGCGGCGACACGCGCGGCGACCGTCGCGGAGCTCTCGCCCGCGGCAGGGCGGATCAGATCCGCCGCCGTCACGGCGGGCACGTCGATCGCGATGTCGATCCGGTCGAGCAGCGGGCCGGAAACGCGCGCCTGATATTGCGCCATGCAGCGATCGTTCGGCTGGCGGCGACAGGCATAGCCGGGTTCGGTCGCGCGGCCGCAGCGGCAGGGATTCATCGCGGCGACAAGCTGGAAGCGCGCTGGATAGACGACGCGGTGATTGGCGCGCGAGATCAGGACGTCGCCCGTCTCTATCGGCTGACGCAAGGCATCCAGCGCCTGCGGCTGGAATTCCGGCAATTCGTCGAGGAAGAGCACACCGTGATGCGCGAGCGAGACCTCGCCCGGCCGAGCCTGCAGGCCGCCGCCGACCAGCGCGGCCATCGAGGCCGAATGATGCGGCGCGCGAAAGGGCCGCCGGTCGGTCAGCGCGCCCTCGGCAAGCTGGCCGGCAACGGACAGGACCATCGAGACTTCGAGCAGCTCACGCGGCGAGAGCGGCGGCAGGATCGAGGGCAGACGGCTCGCCAGCATCGATTTGCCGGCGCCGGGCGGCCCGTTCATCAGCATGTCAAGGGTACTATTGTCGTCAAACATCCTTCAACCCCGTGAGGCGCGACGCGCGCGTCGCGGGTACAGGCTTTCTCCAAGAGGGTTGAACTTCAAAGCGCTGTGGCAGGCCGTTACGCCCCGCATATCCAGCCCGTAACCAATCATGCTTCCGCATGGGTTAGTGTCAACGGCGGAGCAAAAGCAGGCCAGTGCGGCGGAGTAAAAGCAGGCCACTTGCGTCGTGGATCGGCGGATATGGCAGGGGCCCCGATCGGGGCCCCTGCCATATCGCGCTGCCGAGGTGATCAGGGTGTGATCTCGCCGGTTTCGGGATCGGCTTCGTCGGGGGTGGCCTGGTTTTGCTCCGCCGTGTCGGAGGCACGCCGGCGGCCGGAGGATTGCCTAAGGCGATAGCTGTCGCCGTTTATGGCGAGGATGCTGACGTGGTGGGTCAGGCGATCGAGCAGCGCGCCGGTCAGGCGCTCGG
>NZ_CAMFKW010000069.1 GCF_945957345.1 uncultured Allobosea sp.
AAGGGGTCAAAATTGGACGCCGATCGGGGGGCAACTTTGCAGGCCGTTTGACAGGCCAAGGCCGTCATCGAAAGCGGAAGCGCGGTTCCGAGCCAGCCCGCCAGCGGATAGGTGAGGAGCCAACAGGCATGCGACAGCGCGAACTGTGCTGCGAACACGGCGGGTCGATCGGCCGCCTGGGCGGAACGCCGCAGCAACCTGCCGGAGGGCGTCTGTACCGCCGAATAGCCGATACCAAGCAGGATCCAGGTCAGCAGCAGCAAGGGCCAGACCCAACTTCCGGCGACAGTTGTCGAGGTCGTGATGTCGGTCCATGACGCTGCGAACAGGGCGGTGGCGAAGAACGAAAGCACGAGACCGAGCCAGAAGGCGGCAACGAGCATGACGCGGCGGTCCGGCAGCTTGTCGAGCAGCCGCGGCAAAAGCAGCGCCGCCAGCATCGATCCGCCTCCGAAGCAGGCGAGCGCCATCGCGACTTGTCCGTCCCCGAGCCCGAGCCAGCCCTTCACGATCACGACGGTGTTGACGATGACCAGCGCAGCACCGGCGGCGGCTGCCATGTTCAAGGCGAGCAGGCCGCGAAGGCGCGGGGTCGCGAGATAGATCCGCATGCCGCGCGTCGTCTTGTCGTAGATCCCGCCTTCGCGGTGGACGGCTGGCGAGACCGGCAACGACACCGAGAGCACCAGAGCTGCCGAACATAGGAAGCCGACCACGGTCCCGGAGAACAGCCAGTGAAAGCTGATGAGGGTGAGCAGCAGCGCAGCCAGCGCCGGGCTGATCAGGGATTCGAGGTCATAGGCCAGGCGGGAGAGCGACAGCGCACGGGTGTAGTCCGCTTCCTCCGGAAGCACGTCGGGGATCGTCGCCTGGAAGGTGGGGGTGAAGGCGGCCGAGGCTGATTGCAGCAGGAAGATCAGGACGTAGATCTGCCAGACTTCGGAGACGAACGGCAGCAGCAGGGCGATCGCCGCCCGCACCAGATCCATCGCGATCAGGAATGCGCGGCGCGGAAGCTGCGCGGCATAGGCGCCGACGATGGGCGCGACTGTGACATAGGCCACCATCTTGATCGCCAGCGCGGTTCCGAGAACCGCACCGGCCCGGTCGCCAGCGAGCTCGAAGGCCAAGAGACCCAGCGCAACCGTCAGAAGCCCCGTTCCGAGCAGCGCGATGATCTGCGCGAGGAACAGGTGGCGATAGGTTCGATTGGCGAGGACGTCGAGCATGATCGCGCGTCCTCGTTCAACCGCGGAGCGACAGCGTCGACGCAGCCTGCGCGGAGCGCGACCCCTGAGCCGAAAGCCCCATCAAGCCATGGATGCCGACATAGAGGCCGACGCCGATCAGCAGGATCCCTGAGAAGTAGGGAGCCCGCCTGGCGAAGGTCGAGAACCAGGACCAGCGCTTCGTCGCGTGCCGGACGCTGAGGGCCGCGGCCGCGCCGACGGCGACGAGCGTGATGGCGAGACCGATCGAGAAGCAGAGCACTAGCGTGAAGCCGAGCGTGAACTCCTTGAGCTGAAGGCAGAGCAGCAGCACGGTGATTGCCGCCGGGCAAGGAATCAGGCCGCCCGTCAGGCCGAACAGGACGATCTGCCAGGTCGTGACGTTGCGGTCGGCGAAGCGGCGGCGGATGTCGTTGGCATGGGCGAGTTCGTGGGCGTCCTGATAGCCGTCCGTCGCGACGTCGAGCCCGCGCAGTTCCTCGTGCATGTGGTCGTGACCATGCGCATGGTCCTCGACGAAGGACAGGTCGTAGTCATGGGTGTGGTTGCCATGGCCGAGGCTGACTCGCGCCATGAACTCGTGCGGCTCGGGGATTTCCTGCACGGATTCCAGAAAACCGGAGCGGCTTTCGAAGGTGAAGGTCTGACGCGAGCCGTCAGGTCGCTCGGTGACGACCTTCACGTCTTTCGCTGCCCAGTCATGGCCTCGCTCGCTGTGGATGCGCCACCGCTTCGGCACGCCGTCCTCGAAGACCTCGACGGCGATGACGCCATGTCCGGTGTCGATCCGTCGCACGTCGTCGTGGCTATGGCCGTGATGCCCGTGACTGCGCCCGGCATGGCCACCATGGCTATGGCCGCCGTGACCGCTATGGCTATGTCCCGAGGCGAACGCGGCGCGCTGCTGGTCCTCCCAGGTCCGCCACAGCATCCACGCCGCCATGGCGACGATGATGATGGCCGAGGCAATCTGGAGGTATGGCTCGAAGGTCTCCGGGGCGACGCCCTGCCAGAGATACATGCCGCCGATGGCGATGCCCCAGACCACGATCGTGTGCGAGATCGTCGCAGCAAGCCCGAGCAGGACCGCCTGGGTGACGGTGCCCCGGATCGCGACGATGAAAGCGGCCATCAAGGTCTTGGAGTGGCCGGGTTCGAGACCATGGAGCGCGCCAAGCAGGATTGCGCTCGGGATGAACAGCCAGGCGTGGGAAGCACTCTGCTGGAGCAAGTCGGCGAAGGACGGCATCACATTCTCATAGGTATTTGGCGATCTCCTTGAACTCGTCGATCGAGCGGCGCTGTTCGCGCGCGAGAGGTCCGATGACGTCTTCAAGGCAGTGATCGAGATGGTCTTGGATCAGGTTCTTCTTGGCCTGTCCGATCGCCTTCTCGACCGCTTGAAGCTGCTGTGCGAGTTCCAGGCACGGGCGACCGGCTTCGATCATCTCGATGACCTTGCGCAGATGGCCCTCCGCCCGCTTCAGGCGCTTGGCGATCTCGGGATGGCTCTCGTGGAGATGGCTTTCGGACATGGCAAATGGTATCCCCCTGGATAGGATGAGTCAAAGCGCGATTCGACGCCTTCAGTTCATCACGTCAAACTTTCGTTAAGAATGGTGCCCCTAGCTGATCTCCATGCCGCGTCGCAGCATCAGAATCAGATCGAGCCTCGCGGCCGCCTTCCTGGCGGTGTTCGCGATGCTGCTGTCCGCCGTCCATGTTCAGGCGGGCCACAACGTCTATGCGATGGCTCAGGCCGAAACTCAGCGTCACGCGGAGCTTGCCGCGACCATCGCGGAGCACGGGCATTCGCATGACGAGGGCGAGCCGGACGAGCGCGTCCCGGGCCACGTCCACGGGCACAATACCTCCGACCACGTCCACGAGACAGCCAACCTCGTCGCCCAGCCTCGGCTCGGAATGCCGAGCTTCGTCGAAATCGTGGCCAGGCACGAGCCGCAAGACGGCGAACTAGGCGTTCGCCACGGGCTCGATCGACCTCCGAGATACGTCGTCGCTTGAAAGCGCGCCGCCTGCCGCGGCGTTCCCTCACGACAAATCTCGGAAATCATATGAAACGATCCTCATCGGCGGGGCGTCGCAAGCTGCGCGCGCTTCTCCTCGTCCTGCTCGCTGCGATGTTCGGGCTGATCAGCCTGAACGCAGCGCTCGCCCACGCCGTCGCGGAAGGCGACAAGGGCTATATCCAGGAGATCACGGGGGTGAACCTCATCCCCTTCGTCTATCTCGGCGCCAAGCATATGGTGACCGGCTACGACCACATCCTGTTTCTGTTCGGGGTGATCTTCTTCCTCTACCGGCTGAAGCATATCGCGATCTATGTCAGCCTGTTCGCGATCGGTCATTCGACCACGATGCTCCTCGGCGTCTATTTTAACGTCGGGATCAACAGCTACATCATCGACGCGATCATCGGCCTGTCTGTCGTCTACAAGGCGCTCGACAACATGGGCGCCTTCCAGAGGTGGCTCGGCTTCCAGCCGAACACCAAGATCGCGACGCTGGTCTTCGGCTTGTTCCACGGCTTCGGCCTGTCGACCAAGATCCTCGAATACAACATCTCGCCCGACGGCCTCGTCCCGAACCTCCTCGCGTTCAACATCGGTGTCGAGATCGGGCAGCTCACCGCCCTGGCGATGATCCTGATCGCGATGGGCTACTGGCGCCGCACCGACAGCTTCTGGCGCCACGCCTACGCCGCCAACACCGTCATGCTCACCGCCGGGTTCGTGCTGATCGGCTACCAGCTCACCGGCTATTTCGTCTCGCAAGCTTGAGGTTCGCACCAATGTACAACACCGATATCCCGACCCGCGCGGAACTGCCGACCTCGGCTCAGCTCCTGCGTTCCACCGCCATCGCTTTCGTCGCCGCCGCCGGTATCCTCGTCACCGTCGTGCTCCCGGCCGAATACGCCATCGACCCGACCGGGGTCGGGCGCATGCTCAAGCTGACTGAGATGGGCGAGATAAAGGCCCAGCTCGCCGAAGAAGCCCAACGGGATCGCCAGAAGGATTCGACGGGCTCCATCGAGCAACCCACCCGTCCGGCTCCGGATCAGCGTTCCAGCCTGTTCGGCAGCACGCTCGCGGCCCTCTTCGTATCTCCCGCCCAGGCGAGCGAGCGGTTGGTCGTCGCCCAGATAGCCGGACGCAAGGATGAGACGGTCATCACCCTGAAGCCGAGCGAGGGCGTCGAGTACAAGCTCACGATGAAGGCGGGCGCCAAGGTGAACTTCTCCTGGGCGGCCGAGGGCGGCGTCGTCAACTACGACATGCATGGCACCCCGACCGGCGGCGGCAAGGAGAAGAGTTATAAGCAGGGCCGCGGCGCTGCGGGCGACGAGGGCGTGCTGACAGCCGAGGGCGACGGCGCCCACGGTTGGTTCTGGCGCAACCGCGGTTCCAAGGACGTGACGATCACGCTGAAGACGAACGGCGCCTATGCCGAAATCAAGCGGATGATCTGATCGTCCTGCCTGGCCGGCTAGGGCGCTTGACGCTCTGGCCGGTTCATTTCGGAAAATCGGTCACCCAATACGGTTTTACTCTCTCGCAACGGCTCGCCGCCAGCGTTCATCCTGTCGATGCTTGGATCCTCGCGTTCTCGAAAGACGCGTCAGTTGAACCACAGCCATAGCTGGAAGCTGCAGACGTTGATGGTCATGGTCGAAGTTTCTTGGAAATCCTCACGGAGGCAGCCACTGGCTCGATCCAATCCGACAGTTGGGAGCAATTCAGTGCCACTACGACAACGCCGCTAATCGCGTCTGCCTGTCAGCTTCGGCGTGGCCTACCGTTGCAGTTCTGCTCTGGCTCGCCTTCAACAAGGAAACCGTCACGCAAAGGCCGCCTTCCGCGCGGTTTGCTAATTTTATGAGCCCACCGTGCGCATCGATCACTGATGCTGCGATCGTCAGGCCCAGACCGGTCCCTCCCGTCTCGCGGCCTCGGGATTCCTCGAGGCGCACGAACGGATGAAATACGCGCTCCATGTCAGAGGGCGGGATGCCAGGTCCTTCGTCCTCGACGGTGATAACGATTTGGTCTCCCGACTCGGCAATCATGACATTAGCGGCATGGCCATATTTGACGGCATTGCTGATGACGTTGGAGAACGCGCGCTTCAGCGAGAGCACACGCCCCAGTACCGGAGCGGTGGTGAGACCGACCAACGCGATTCGATGCCCCTGATCGAGATGGTCGTCGACGATGGTCTCGATGACCGAAGCAAGGTCGATCGGACGAATCGCTTCACTGGAAGCGCCGCCGCGCAGATATTCCAGCGTCGAGTCGATCATGGCCTCCATCTCACCGAGGTCGGCATCGATCAGGTCGCGCGTCGCATCATCATCGAGCAACTCGGAGCGGAGCCTGAGGCGCGTGATCGGTGTTCGCAGATCATGCGAGACGGCTGCCATTGCCTGCATACGCTCCGTGACGAGGCGCTGGATGCGTTCGCGCATGGTGTTGAAGGCCCGGGCGGCACGGCGCACTTCGATAGGTCCGTTTTCGGGAAGCGGTTGTGGTGTCTGATCGAGGCTGAAGCGCTCGGCGGCAAGGGCGAGATCACGCAACGGTCGTGTTGCCCAGCGCAGAAGCAGGAGCGCGACGATAACAATTCCGACTCCAAAACAGATTGTGACCGCGATCACACTCCAGTCGACGATCTGGTTCGCTCCGAGTGCGGAAGACGAGAAGTTCACCCAGGAGCCGTCGTCGAGCCGCACCGAGATCAACATCATGTGCCGATAGGCATCAGCGTTCGCGGCTCCAAGAGCTCCGTCATCGGCGAATCCGACTCGAAATGATTCTGCCGCGAGTTCGGGTGCGAGTTCTTTGAGGCGAGCCTCCATCGTCGTGGTTCGCTCCGTCATCGGCGCCGTGCCGAGGACGAGGCTGACCTTGCTCCAATGGACTTCGAGGCTGGCGCTCGACAAGTCGTGAGCGACACGATCTCGTTCCTGCCCGGCGGGAGCGCCAGCGATTGCTCGCTTGATCGAGACGATATGCTCGGCGAGGCCGCGATCGCGTGCCGCTGTGGCCAAGCTTTCGACTCCAACTCGATACGCCCAGAAGCCAAGCAGATGGAATGCTAGAAGTGCTGCCACCAGGACCATGATGGCGCGGCTCGCGACCGTGTCCGGCGTCAGACGTTCGACCAGCTTCCTCAAGCGGATTGTCCTTCCTGCACGCGAATATCCGACACAAACATGTAGCCAGAACCACGGACCGTCTTGATGAGCTGGCCGCCGTTTGCCACCGCCTCCAACTTGCGCCGCAGCCGGCTGATCTGGACGTCGATGGTGCGATCGAACGGGTCGCCGCTGTTCCGGGCCTTGGCGAATTGCATCAACGCCTCCCGCGACAGCACGCGGTTGGCGTGCTCGACGAAGACGACAAGAAGGTCGAATTCTCCGGTCGAAAGATCGATCAGCGTCCCCGAGGGCGATTGAATCTCCCTGCGACGCAGATCCATCGTCCAGCCGTCGAACATGACGATCTCGGAACGCCTGGTTTCAGTTCGATTGCGCGCCGTGCGGGATCGGCGCAGGACGGCCCGAATACGGGCCAGCAATTCGCGAGGGCTGAACGGCTTGGTCACATAATCGTCAGCTCCACCCTCGAATCCCACGATCCGATCACTCTCTTCGCTGCGGGCGGTCAGCATCACGATGGGCACCTGGGAGGTCATGCGGACATCGCGGCAAAGCTCGACGCCGGAACGCCCAGGCAGCATCAAGTCGAGCACGATCAAATCGATGGTGGTGCGGGTCAGGACATCCATCATCACGCGCCCGTCCGGTGCTCCGGTGACCTGGTAGCCGTGACGCTGGAGGAAACGTGAAACCAGGAGGCGGATCTGCGGATCATCGTCCACGACGAGGATATGCCCGTGGTCTTCGGTCGTGATCTTGATTGGATCTTGATCCATCTTTTGCTCGGCTTCCCAGAACAAGCCTGTCCGTGTGGTGTCGCATTTTTCCCTGCAACGACTGCACAATAGCGCGCTTATCGCGCTGCCGCCCGCGTTGCTTTGATACAATTTGTAACGGACGACAGCCGTAGAGCGCTGCTACCCCTATGTTGTCGAAACACGGGGAGCCGAATCGTGACGTTCGTGAAGGTGCCGTTCCTGGCAGGTGTAGGGCTGGCGTTAGGCGCCTGTTCGCTGACACCCGTTCCCGACTATCTTGCCAGGCCGGCCGACCCGAATGTCCGTGTCCCCGCGGTCCAATACCGGAGCGTGACGGCAGGCGCTGCCACCTACCGTCCGGCTGAGCCGAAGGATTGGCACGAGCTCAACCGTGACGTCGGCCCGAAGCCATGACGTCGCTTGCTAACTCCATCTTAGCGACCAATCTTACCCGGGGAAGGACAGCCTTGACCGTTCCAGCGACCTCGAACGCCCGTCGCCTGTTCCGTTTCGGGCTGCTTGCCGGAGCGGCGGCTCTGCTCGGAGGCTGCGCGAGCTTCTCCGCCGATGGCGGTATGGGCGCGATCCAGTCGGCTGCCTATGCCGACATCGGCAAGGAGGTCGTCAAGATTGGGGACGATCAGGCGGCGCTCACGGCGAAGGCGCGAGTCGACCAGCTGCTGCGCAAGCCGTTGACCGCGGACAGCGCCGTGCAGATCGCCCTGCTCAACAATCGTGGCCTGCAGGCGGCCTTCAACGAGCTCGGCATGGCCGAGGCCCAGATGGTGGCGGCCAGCCTGCCGCCCAATCCGCGCCTCGGCATCTCAAAGCTGTCCGGCCGTTTCGAGATCGAGGTCGAGCGACAGATCGTCGGCAGCCTGCTGGCGCTGGCGACCCTGCCGGCGCGGGCGGAAATCGCGCGCGATCGGTTCCAGACGGCGCAGCTACGGACGGCCGAAGCTGTCCTGAAGCTCGCGGCCGATACCCGCCGCCAGTATTACCGGGCAGCTGCGGCCGACGCGCAGGTCACCTTTTATCAGGAGGCGAAGAGCTCTGCCGATGCGGCTTCCGAACTGTTCAAGCGGCTCGGCGAGACCGGCGGCGTCAACAAGCTCGACCAGGCGCGCGAATTCGCTTTCGAGGCAGAGCTCACCGTGCAGCTCGCGCAGGCGCGCCAGCAACAGCGCCAGGAGCGCGAGCGGCTGGTCCGCCAATTGGGGCTGTGGGGCAATGATCTGAAGTTCCGCGTCGGCAGCCTGCCGCCGCTACCGCGACTGCAATCGGTCAAGGCAGTCGAGGCCGAGGCTTTGCGCAAGCGCGTCGACATCCAGATCGCACGCGCCGAGCTCGACACGCTGGCGAAATCGCTTGGACTCACCCAGGCAACGCGCTTCGTCAATGACATCGACCTGCTGGGACGGCGCACTTACGACCGCGGCCGCAGCATCTCCGAAGACGGCCATGTCGAGCGTGAGACCAGCCGCAGCAAGACGCTGGAGCTGGAGATCGACATCCCGATCTACGATTTCGGCCAGTCGAAGGTCGCGCTCGCCGAGCAGACCTACATGCAGGCGGCGAACAAGCTAGCGGAAAAGGCGGTCAATGCCCGCTCCGAGGCGCGCGAAGCCTATACCGCCTACCGTGCCAATTACGATATCACCCGCCAGTACCAGAACAACGTCCTGCCGTTGCGCAAGATCATCCAGGACCAATCGCTGCTGCAATACAGCGGCATGCTCAACGATGTGACCGATCTGATTACCGACGCCCGGAACCGCATTTTGTCGAACGTCGCAGCGATCAACGCCCGGCGAGACTTCTGGATCGCCCATACCGACTTCAAGCACGCGCTGATCGGTGGTGGCAGCGGGGGCGGCGGCGCGACGGTCGCCGCGGCGGCAGCAGGCGGCGACGCCGGTGGCGGGCACTGAAGGAGCTTTCCGAGATGACATCCCTATCCCGCAGAGGCTTCATCGGTTCCTCCGGGCTCGTGCTGGCCGGCGCGGCCGCGGTTTCGGGGCGCAGCGCTTTCGCTGCCGTCCCGGAAGCTCCGACCATGAAGGACGCAACGACGCAGGCGCCGCTCGTGCCGACCACGGGGCCGGATTACCAGCCGGTCGTGACCTTGAATGGCTGGTCCTTGCCTTGGCGGATGAACGGCGACTGGAAGGAATTCCATCTCGTTGCCGAGCCGGTGGTGCGCGAACTCGCGCCGGGCATGAAGGCCCATCTCTGGGGCTATAACGGCCAGTCGCCGGGTCCGACCATCGAGGCGGTCGAGGGCGACAAGGTCCGCATCTACGTCACCAACAAACTGCCCGAGAACACCGCAGTCCACTGGCATGGCCAGCGCTTGCCCAACGGCATGGACGGCGTCGGCGGGTTGACGCAGCCCCATATCCCGCCCGGTAAGACCTTCGTCTACGAGTTCCAGCTGCGGCGCTCGGGCACCTTCATGTACCACCCGCATTCGGACGAGATGGTCCAGATGGCGATGGGCATGATGGGCTTCTTCGTCGTCCATCCCAAGGACCCGGCCTTCCGCCGCGTCGATCGCGACTTCGTCTTCCTTCTCAACGCCTTCGACATCGAGGCCGGCTCCTATGTGCCGAAGGTCAATACGATGACCGACTTCAACATGTGGTGCTGGAACAGCCGGGTGTTTCCCGGCATCGATCCCTTCGTCGTCGGCAAGGACGACAAGGTCAGAATCCGCTTCGGCAACCTGACCATGACGAACCATCCAATCCACATGCACGGCTACGAGTTCAAGGTCTCTGGCACGGATGGTGGCTGGGTCGACCCGGCTGCTGCCTGGCCCGAAGTTTCGATCGACTGCGCCGTTGGCCAGATGCGCGCCTTCGATTTCGTCGCCGACGAGCCGGGCGACTGGGCGATCCACTGCCATAAATCGCACCACACCATGAATGCCATGGGGCATTCGGTGAAGACCTATATCGGCGTCAACAAGAAGGACCTGGCTAAGCGCATCGCCAAGATCGCGCCCGGCTACATGCCGATGGGCTCGAACGGCATGGGCGAGATGGGTTCCATGGAGATGCCGCTGCCGGACAATACCCTGCCGATGATGACGGGCTTCGCTCAGTTCGGCGCGGTCGAGATGGGCGGCATGTTCTCGGTGGTGAAGGTCCGCGAGGGCCTGGCGAAGAACGACTACAAGGACCCCGGCTGGTTCAAGCACCCGGAAGGCACCGTGGCCTTCGAATACAAGGGCCAGAAGCTTGCGGATGCGCCGCGGGGAACGTCGCCTGACAGCGGCCTCGAGGCGACGGAGTGGCGGGTCAAGGATCCGCGCAAGCCGAGCCTCGGGCCGGACGGCAAGCCGCTGCCTGCCGCCAAGAATCCCCATTCCAATCACTAGATGGCGACAACCGAAACTTCCTCCTGGAGAGTTACATGAAGACAGCAGCATTCAAATTGGCAGCCATCGCAGTTCTAATGTCGGCCGGCGCCGCCTTGGCGGGGCCCGGTGCGGGCGGTCATGGCCATGGCGACGAGACTGCCTATGGCAAGCCGGGCGACCCGAAGAAGCCTGCGCGTCCTATCCAGGTCGTGATGAGCGAAAAGGACGGCAAGATGTCCTTCATCCCCGATCGGATCGAGGTGCGCCGCGGCGAGCAGATCCGCTTCCAGCTGCGCAACAATGGCGAGCTCGACCACGAGCTCGTCCTGGCCACGCTGGAGGAGAACCTCAAGCACGCCGTCGAGATGCAGAAGAACCCCGACATGGAACACGACGATCCGAACGCCAAGCGCCTCGCGCCGAAGAAAGCCGGCGAAATCGTCTGGGCCTTCACCAAGCCGGGCGAATTCGACTTCTCCTGCCTGATCCCCGGCCACCGCGAGGCGGGCATGACCGGCAAGATCATCGTCAAGTAAGCAACCTCAGGGAAAGGAGCATCCCATGCTGAAGACTGCGACCACCCTCGCATTTCTGATCGTCGCGCTGCCGGCTGCTGCGCAGTCGGTCAATGGCACCGTCACCAAGGTCGACGAGGCCCAAGGCAAGCTCACCATCAATCACGGTGCGATCAAGAACCTCGACATGGATGCGATGACCATGGTGTTTCGCGCCGGCGATCCGGCCATGCTCAAGGGGTTGAAGGCGGGCGACAAGATCAAGTTCGACGCTGATCGCGTCAACGGCCAGATCACCGTCACCAAGCTGCAGAAGGCCAAGTAGCCCTGACGTGTGGCAAGGCGTAAAACCGCCTTGCCACACGTAACTTCGTCATCGACCAGGACCGCTACCCGTCGCCAGAGTTAGGCCGCGTTGGTTACGTCAGCCGGTGCATTGTCTGACGCAAGCATCATCGCGAGCTGTTCGAAGTTTCGCAGTCCACCACGCAGAGAATGAGACAAGCTGAAAGGCGAGCCATGCGATTGGTCTTGCTGACGATCCCTATTGCGCTTGTCGCGCTTCAGGCGCGAGCGGACGACGGTGATCTGCAGCGTGCACTGATCGAAGCGTCCTGCCCGACCGCCAAGGTCACGCGCCTCAATCCCATTGGCAAAAGCGAAGTCTATGAAGCGAACTGCTTCGGCAGGCGCATCAAGATCGTCTGCATGAACGGGCGCTGTTCTGCAGATGACCCGTCTCTCAGCCGGGATGATCCGGAATGACGGCGAGAGGACTCCCCGCCTTCGGCGAAAGGCCAGCACATGATCGCGAACTGCCTGAAATCACACCATATGCGCGCGATCGCGATACTCTGTTCCGCAGCTGCCGGGGCACTGCCTGCAGGGCCAGCGGGAGCTCAGACGGTCAAGATTGTCGGAATCGGCGCCTCCAGCTGTCAGTATTTCCTGCGTGAGACCAACGGCAAGCCCGAGGCCGAGAAGAATTTCTTCGCCTGGGCACAGGGCTACATGAGCGGCTTGTTGCTTCGGGCGCCTCCTGGGAAGGACGAGGATCTTGATCTCGCGCCGGACGCCTATCCGTCGCTCAAGCAGGCCGAGTTCCTGCGGAGCTTCTGCACGCGCAATCCCGACGCTGATTTCAGCGATGGGGTGAACGATCTCTACCGCACGCTTCGCGCCCCACCGAGCTGAGGTGCAATCCTTTCTCCGAGGCAGAACAAGCAGCGCCGGCACAGGCAGCCTACCGAAGATCGAGTTCAACAGACGTGACGGCGACGTTCCAGTTTATCCATGATCTCGGCCACCGGATCATGGGTCTCGATTATCCGCACGGCCACTGGCTGATCAATCTTGCGGCGGCGCTGTTGTTCGTGGTTGCACCGGCGTGGACACTCTGGATTGGCCTGCGGCTCGGGTATCGACGCTACAATACAAGGCGCCGTCGGCGGGCTCGGCTTGCTGCCGCAACCTCGCGCGCTCCAGAGCGCCCGGCAGCTAGCGGGCGGGTGGGATCGCTTGAGGCGTACGTCATCCGCGCGACCGCAAGACTGCAGGTCAAGCTCGTGATCATTT
Source organism: uncultured Allobosea sp. (assembly GCF_945957345.1). Taxonomy (GTDB): domain Bacteria; phylum Pseudomonadota; class Alphaproteobacteria; order Rhizobiales; family Beijerinckiaceae; genus Allobosea. Next base: position 12,624 of record NZ_CAMFKW010000069.1, read on the forward strand.
CCATCATGACGCTGCCAACGGCGTGGCTCCTGCTTGAGATCCCCAAGCACATTATCAACCATGCATTGGCCGATGCGAGCGATAGCGGCCACGTCGACATGATGCTGCTTGGCCTGCCGCTGGACCGCATGACGCTCTTGTTTGCGCTGTGCGCAGGCTACCTCGGCACTCTGACCTTGAACGGCCTGATCAAATACGCGGCCATGCGCATTCGTGGCCGCGTGAGCGAGCGCCTGGTCCGCAGGCTTCGGCTCGGCGTATTGCGTCGCGCGCGCGCAGGTGCGGGCGCCGAACAGCGAGCACATCTCTCCGCGGTAGTCGTCCAGGAGGTCGAGCCGATCGGGTATTTCGGCGGCAGCCTTGCCGTTGTTCCCGTCATTCAGGGCGGCGCTCTGCTGACCAGCATCCTGTTCCTGCTGATGCAGAACCCGGCCTTAGCTCTGGCGGCACTGCTGATGTTGCCGCTGCAGCTTACGCTCTTGCCGGGCTTGCAGAAGCGGCTCAATGCGAAGGTGCGTGAGAGGGTTCGCTCGACCCGCAAGCTCGGCGGTCTGATGGTAGCCGACGCTTCGGCTTCGGGAGCCTATAGCTCGCAGGCGGCGGCCACGCGGACAGGCATGTCGGTCCTGCGCCATCAGATGCAAATGACCGCGAGCCTGGAAACGATCCGGGTCGAGATCAACGACCTCAAAGGCAGGATCAAGGGTCTATACAATTACACCTCCAACCTGACGCCCTTCTTTTTCTTCACGATCGGCGGCTACCTCGTTGTGAGAGATCAATTGTCGCTCGGTGCGCTGGTGGCCGCTCTGGCCGCCTATCGGGAGATTTCACCAGCGCTGCGGGAGCTGTTCGATTTCATGCAGAACTGGTCGGACGCGAAGGCCCGTTTCAGCGAGGTCACCCGAGCCATCAGCCAGGTTCATGCCGCCCCGAGTGTGGTCGACACCTCTCTGCTCCCGCGTCGTCGCGAGCAGATTGCGAGCTGAGAATGGCTCGGGAGCGCGGCCATCGCTCGATCGGCCCTCGTCGTGTGCGGGTTCAGAATTGAATTAGGCTAGGACACGGTCTAGGTGGCGCGCGCGACACCCGGCTCGCTTGAATTCCATTCCGGGACGGCAAAGGCATTCCGGATTGCATATAGCTCGGCAACAAAAGCTGCGACGAGGCGGGAATTCGCGCTGCCAGGCGGCTTCAAAAGCAGGGCGCGGAAATGCACCGCTGGCTCGAAGGGACGAACGGCAATCCCCTGGATCATTTTGTCGGCGATAATGAAGGGGTTGACGAGGCCGATGCCGAGGCCTTGCGCTGCAAGGATCGCTATGGTCACGCCATAAGGCGTTTCCACTAAAATGCGGGGTTGGACACCGTGCTCCGCGAAGATTCGGTCCATGGCAAGTCGCACCGTGTCCTCTGGCGCGAGCGCCAGGAACCCCTCGTCGCTCAGGTCGGCCGGCGTGATCACCTCCCGGCTCGTCAGCGGATGCCCCAGTGGCATGACGCAGACTGCGCGAGGCGTGGTGAACACCGTGTGTAAGACACCGTCAGTGTCGATCTCGTCAGCCGCCAAGCCGATGTCGAAGCTGCCTGACGCCACGAGATCGCGAACGACGTTGGAGGTCCGCACCTGATAGCTGATCCGCACCTGCGGGTGCTTGCGCGAGAATGCCGTGATCGCTCTCGGGACGAGGCCATGCCCAAGTGCCGACAGGCTAGCCACCCGAATGGTGCCGGCACCGACCTCCTTGATCTGAGCGGCTCGCAGCTTGAGGCGATCGAGGCCGACCAGGTTGGCCTTGACCTCGGCATGGAAGAGCTGGCCTTCGCGCGTCGGCACCAAGCGGCCGCGGATCCGATCGAACAGGCTGAAGCCGAGTTCGGCCTCAAGTTTGGCGAGCGAACGGCTGACGGCAGGTTGCGACGTGCTGAGCAAGGCAGCTGCGGCTCCGGCGCCGCCACTGATCATGATTGCGTGGAAGACGTCGACATCGCGCAGGTTCATGAACCGCCCATATCAAGAATGGATCGACTCTATCGATATGGCCATAGATGGCAATGCCGGCGCGAGCTAGCGTCTACCTATGACCAAATCGGATGACACCTCGCATATTCATCCGCCCGCGCGTTCCCACCAGCCATTCCAGGCAGTGGTAATGCCCGTTGAGCGGGCTTCGACGATCGTTTTTGATGATCTTGAGGCGTTCGAGAAACGGGCCGAGCGCGTCTACGACGGTTTCAGCTACGGACTCTATGGGACGCCGACGAGCCGGCTCCTCGAGGACCATATTGCCCAGCTTGAAGGGGCATCCAGGGCTCTCGTCGTGCCCTCGGGCATGGCGGCGCTGACGCTGGCGACGATGGCTGTTTGCCGAAGCGGGGACAGAGTCTTGATGCCGGAGACGCTGTACGGCCCCGCCCGGGACATGATCCTGCGCTTCCTCGGGCCCTTGGGTATCGAGGCGACAGTGTATGACCCGCGGCTCGATGCTGGGATCGGCGGTCTGGTCGACAACCGGACGCGGTTGGTCTGGGTGGAATCTCCGGGCTCGGCGACGTTCGAGGTTCAGGACGTGCCAGCGATCGCCGCTGCGGCCCACAAGGCGGGTGCCCTGGTCGCTGCAGACAATACCTGGGCTTCGCATCTCCTGTTCAAGCCGCTGGCTCATGGCGTCGACATCAGCATGCAGGCCTTGTCGAAGCACGCGGGCGGCCATGGCGACCTGTTGATGGGCTCGCTCGCAGTCCGGGACGAAAGCCTGTTCCGACGCCTGAAGGATACGGCACGTTTCCTCGGCTATGGCGTCTCACCAGAGGACTGCGCGCTGTGCGAGCGCGGCCTGATGACCATGCCCGTCCGCATGCGCCATTCCGCCGCGAGCGCAGAGAATATCATCACGTGGCTGTCGGCGCGTCCGGAAGTCGTTCGCATTCTGCATCCTGCCATGCCGGATCATCCCGGGCATGCGGTTTGGAAAAGAGACTTCTCGGGCGCGGCTGCTGTCTTCGCGGTCTTGTTCAAACCAGAGCTCGCGCGCGTCCAAGCCGAAATTCTCCGCCGGATGCGCCTGTTCAAGCTCGGAGCGAGCTGGGGCGGCGTCCACTCGCTCATCGCGGTCAATGATCCCCGGAAAGGCCGGACCAGCCTCGACTGGCTGCCACCCGGCCCGCTCTGGCGACTGTCGATCGGGCTGGAAGCGACCGATGACCTGATCGGCGACTTGGAGCAGGCCTTTGCAGCGGCCGCTGACTTTGCGGCCTCCCAAAGAGCGGGCCGAACGGCAGCTGAATAACCCTTCTAAAACCGCAAAACAGGGGAATGGAGATGAGCGTGACAAGATTGAAGGTACTGCTCGGCACGGCGGTTGCCGCCGCTGGCCTAATGGCAGCGATCGGCGATGCCAGTGCACAGAGCGTGGTGAACAAGATCAAGCAGCGCGGCTATGTCAGCTGTGGGGCGAGCCAGGGCGTGCCCGGCCTCTCGCGGCCTGACGAGAACGGCTATTATCGCGGCTTCGATTCCGACATCTGCCGGACCTTCGCGGCGGCTATCCTCGGCGACAAGGACAAGATCCGCTTCGTGCCGCTCAATGCCGGCCAGCGCTTCCCGGCGCTGCAGACCGGCGAGATCGACGTGCTGTCGCGGACCTCGACCATCACCCTCTCGCGCGACACGGTGGTCCGCTTCGTCTGGATCACGCTCTACGACACCGACGGCCTGCTCGTGCGCAAGGCCGACAAGATCACCGATCCCAAGCAACTCGCTGGCAAGACGGTGTGCCTGCAAGGGGGCGGCAGCCTGACGGAGAAAGCGATCGAAGAGACCGAGGAAGAGCACGGGATCACGATGAAGAAGGTCTATTTCGACTCGACGATCCAGGCCCGCGACGCGTTCTTCGGCGGCCGCTGTGACACCTATGTGACCGATGGCACGGCAGCCGCCGGCCAGCGAGCCTCGGTGGCCAAGAACCCCGACGACTACGACATCATCAAGGTGGGCCATGCGGCCGAGCCGAACGGCGTCGCGGTCGCACGCGGGGATGATCAGCTCTTCGACATCACGCGCTGGGCGATCAATGCCCTACTCTGGGCTGAGCTTCACGGCATCACCGCCAAGAACATCGATGAGAAGCTGAAGTCCGGATCTAGCGAGATCAAGCGGGTGCTTGGCCAAGAGCCCGGCTTCGGCAAGCCGCTCGGGCTCGACGACAAATGGGTCTACAACGTCGTCAAGCAGATGGGGAACTACGCCGAAATCTGGGACAACAATCTCGGGAAGAACAGCCCCCTGAAAGTCGATCGTGGCCTGAACGCGCTCTGGAAGGATGGCGGCCTGAACTACCCCTATCCCTGGGACTAGGCGCTGTCGCGGGGGAGCAGAACCAACGCTCCCCCCGTCCAAGAAAGCATTCACAAGGTAGGGGAGAGCGGCATGTTCAGGGATGCCAGGACGAGATCGATCGCGATCCAATGTCTATTGGTGATGGCTGTCATTGCCGCAGCGAGCCTGTTTATCACCACGACCTTCACGAACCTGCAGACGCGCGGGATTCCGATCGGATTCGACTTCCTGACGATGCCATCCCGGATCGTGATTTCCGAGGCGATCCTCTCCTACAAGTCACGTGATCCCTATTACTGGGCCATCGTCGTCGGGCTGGCGAACACCGTCTTCATTTCAGCGCTGGTCATCGTCTTCTCATCGGTGCTCGGCCTGATCGTCGGCGTGACCCGGCTGAGCAGCAATCCGCTCGCCGCCGGCACTTGCCGGGTCTGGGTCGAGATCGCCCGCAACTCGCCGCCGATCGTCCTGCTGATCTTCCTCTATTCGCTCTGGTGGAAGGTCCTCCCGCCGGTCGCGGAGGCGCTCAATCCGATACCCGGCGTCTTCGCCTCGATGCGCGGCGTCATGGTGCCGAGCGTCCATGTCGACATGGAGACGGCGGGAGTCGCCCTGATCGTCCTTGCCGGGCTGCTCATCCTCGTCGCCCGGATGGCCAGCGCCCTGCGCCGCTTCCGGGCCCCCCTCAGCTGGGCCGCTGGCGCCGCACTGCTGTTCGGCCTCTGGGTTGCCGATGCCGGCTTCTCGACCGACTGGCCGGTCTTCGCGGGGTCGAATTTCCAGGGCGGTCTGGAGCTGACACCGGAACTCAGCACGATCCTGATCGGCCTGACGCTCTACACCACCGGCTTCATCGCCGAGATCGTGCGAGGCGGCGTCCTGTCGGTGGGGCCGGGGCAATGGGATGCCGGCCGCTCGGTCGGCCTGTCCCGTACCCAGATCCTGAGGCTGATCGTGATCCCGCAAATGCTGCGGGTGATCGTGCCGCCGCTCAACAGCCAGTACATCAACGTCGTCAAGAATTCGACGCTGGCGATCGCGGTCGGCTACCCGGATTTCCTTGCGGTGATGAACACCATCATCAGCAAGTCCAGCCATTCGATCGAAGGCGTCTTCATCATCCTGGGCGTCTACCTCGCCCTGAACCTGACCCTGTCGAGCGCGGCCAATTGGTACAACCGCCGCATCGCCATCGTGGAACGCTGATCCCGTGAAAACGATTTCGCTCCCTCTCTCCGAGGCTCCCGTGCCGGCACAAGCCTGGTCTGCGCCGTTCCTGGCCTCGCTGCGCCGGACCGCCGGGCTGCTGTTTGGCTCGCCGTTGAATGCCGCCCTGACGCTGGCTTTCGGCGCGGTGATCGCCGTCGCGGTGCCGCCAATGTTGCGTTGGCTGGTGCTCGACGCCGTCCTCTTCAATCCGGACCCGGCCGCCTGCCGTGCGACATCTGGTGCGTGCTGGAGCTTCATCTATGCCAAATCGGGCCAACTGCTATTTGGCATTTACCCAGTCGAGGAGCGCTGGCGCCCCGCTCTGGTCTGTCTGCTTATTCTGGCGCTGCTCGGCTGGTCGGTCCGGCCAGCGAGCTGGACGCCAAGGCTGCTCGGGCTTTGGATTGCAGCGCTCGCACTAATCGTCTGGCTGATGGGCGGCGGTCTCGGCCTCGAAGAGATTCCGACCTCCGCTTGGGGCGGCCTGCCGGTGACGCTGATCCTCACCGTTGTCGCGATTGGCATCGCCTTCCCCGTTGGAATCCTGCTCGCATTAGCCCGTCGCTCGACGATGCCGGCAGTCCGGATTTCGGCCGTGATCATGATCGAGTCCGTCCGCGGCCTGCCGCTGCTCTCGATCCTATTCGTCGCCTCGATCATGCTGCCGCTCTTCCTGCCGGAAGCATTGCTTCCCGATAAATTCGTGCGCGCGCTTGTCGCCCTGACGATCTTCGCGGCTGCCTATCTCGCCGAAGTCGTCCGCGGCGGCCTGCAGGCGATCCCGAAGGGCCAGTACGAGGCGGCCGCGGCGCTCGGCCTGCCGTTCTGGCGCACGCAATATCTCGTCATCCTGCCGCAGGCCATCAGGGTCGTGATTCCTGCTCTGGCGAACACGATCATCGTGATGATCAAGAACACCAGCCTCGTACTCGTCGTCGGGCTGTTCGATCTAATCAGTTCGGGCAAGGCTGCCCTGGCCGATCCGGCCTGGCCATCACCGGCTGCCGAAACCTTCCTGTTCATCGGCGCGATCTTCTTCGCGCTGTCCTTCTCGTTCGCCCGCTTTGCCGATTTCCTGGAGCGGCGCGGCCCCGCTGCTCGCTAGGAGACCCGCCCATGGCTATGGCAATGGCAGAAACGAAGATGACGGATACCCGCCCCGCGGCGCTGAAGCAGACCTCGCTGAACACCGCGACCGCCGTCGAGATGATCGGCGTCAACAAGTGGTATGGCGAGTTCCACGTGCTGCGCGACATCAACCTGAAGGTCGGTCGCGGCGAGAAGCTGGTCATCTGCGGCCCGTCCGGTTCGGGCAAGTCGACGATGATCCGCTGCATCAACCGCCTGGAAGAACACCAGAAGGGCCAGATCATCGTCGACGGGACGGAGCTCACCAACGATCTCAAGAAGATCGACGAGATCCGCCGCGACGTCGGCATGGTCT
>NZ_CAMFKW010000070.1 GCF_945957345.1 uncultured Allobosea sp.
GCTACAATGCCGGCGTGCGGATCAGCCTCGTCCAGCTGCAGAAGGTCGACCCGCCACAGCAGGTCATCGACGCCTTCCGCGATGTCCAGGCGGCGCGCGCCGACCAGGAGCGTCTGCGCAACGAGGCCCAGACTTATGCCAATCGCGTCGTGCCCGAGGCGCGCGGCCGCGCCGCGCAGCTGACGCAGGCGGCTGAAGCCTTCAAGGAGCAGACCGTCGCCGAGGCGCGCGGTCAGGCGAGCCGCTTCAACGCGGTCTACGAGCAATACAAGAAGGCTCCGGGCGTGACGCGCGAGCGTCTGTTCCTGGAGACGATGGAACGCGTGATGGGCGGGACGGACAAGATCATCCTCGACTCGACGGGCAACGGGCAGGGCGTCGTGCCCTATCTGCCGCTCGACCAGCTCCAGCAGCGGCGCCCGGCCCCGGGCCAGCAGCAGGGAGGAGCTCTGCGATGAACTCCCCCGTGTTGCGCGGCGTGCTCCTGATCGGCCTGATCGTCGTCGCCGTCGTGCTCTATGCCTCGACCTTCGTGGTCTCGCAGACGCAGTCGGCCCTTGTCCTGCGCCTCGGCGCGATCCGCAGCGTCGTCACGGCGCCGGGGCTCTACTTCAAGCTCCCGGCCCCGTTCGAACAGGTGACCCTGCTCGATAACCGCATCCTCGATCTCGACCTGCCGGCCCAGGAAATCATCGCCTCGGACCAGAAACGTCTCGTCGTCGATGCCTTCACCCGCTACCGGATCTCCGATCCGCTGCGCTTCTACCAGGCGGTCAACAACATCCCGCGTGCGAACTCGCAGCTCGCCTCGATCGTGAACGGCAATGTCCGCTCCGTTCTGGCGGAGGCCACCTTCACGGCGATGGTGCGCACGGACCGCACGCGCTTGATGAACCGCATTCGTGACGACGTGAACCGGGAGGCCGCCCGCTTCGGCATGTCGGTCGTCGACGTTCGGCTGCGGCGCGTCGACCTGCCGGCAGCGAACTCGGCGGCGGTGTTCCAGCGCATGCAGACGGAGCGCCAGCGCGAGGCAGCGGAAGCCCGCGCCCTCGGCGGCCAGCAGGCGCAGGAAATCCGCGCCCGGGCCGACCGGGACTCGACCGTGATCGTGGCGGAGGCGCAGCAGCACTCCGACGAGATTCGCGGTGCGGGCGAGGCGGAGCGCAACAAGGTCTTCGCCGAAGTCTTCGGCAAGGACCCGGAGTTCTTCTCCTTCTACCGCTCGATGCAGGCCTATGAGGCCAGCATCAAGCCGGGGGATACGCGGATGGTGCTGACGCCGGATTCGCCGTTCTTCCGTTTCTTCAACGGCCCGAACGCGCAGCGTCAGGACGGCCAGGCCGCGGCTCCCGCGACGCCTGCCGCGCCTGCGCCGGCCCGGCCCTGATCATGGCGAGCGACGCGGATGCTTGATTTCGTCGCGGCGCTCGGCCTGGTCTTCGCTATCGAGGGCATTCTCTTCGCCGCGATCCCGCATCTGGCGAAGGATGCCCTCCGTAGCGCGGCCGAAACGCCGGTGGACCGGATGCGGCTCATCGGCATCGGTTCGGCCTTGCTCGGTGTGATCCTGGTCTGGGTCGCGCGCGGCGGCTGACGGAGCGGCGGGGCACATGATCGTGTTCGATGACATGATCGTGCGTCGCCCTTCCGCCGTATTTCGGAGTTCAATCATCGGGCACGTCCGCTTGCCTTGTTGCACCGGGCGTGCATGCCTTTCATCGATCGGCCTGCCTTTTTCCGACATGAGGAATCCTATGGCATCGAACACCCTTTCCGCAGTCCGGCCTGTCCGCATCGCTCTGGCTGCCGGCGTCGCCGGTCTCGCGCTGCTGGCCTCGCCGGTGCTGGCGCCGGGGCATGCACAGGCCAATACGCCGCTCCTCCAGGGGCAGACCTCGTTGGCCGACCTCGTCGACAAGGTCATGCCGGCGGTGGTCAACATCTCGGCGGTCACCACCAACGACACGAAGGGGCGCAACCTGCCGCAGCTGCCGCAGCTCGGCCCCGACACGCCCTTCGGCGATCTGTTCGAGGAATTCTTCAACCGCCGCAACCAGCAGGGCGAGCGCCAGGCGCCGCAGCAGCGCCGCTCGCAATCGGCCGGCTCCGGCTTCGTGATCGATCCCTCGGGCATCGTCGTCACCAACAACCATGTCATCGGGGATGCCAACGAGATCACGGTGATCTTCAATGACGGGCTGCGGCTGAAGGCCGAGGTTGTCGGCAAGGACACCAAGGTCGACCTGGCCGTGCTGCGCGTGAAGCACGACAAGCCGCTGCCCTTCGTCAAGTTCGGCGATTCCGACAAGATGCGGATCGGCGATCCCGTGATGGCGATCGGCAATCCGTTCGGCCTGGGCGGCTCGGTGTCGTCCGGTATCGTCTCGGCTCGCAACCGCGACATCAGCCAGGGTCCGTACGATACCTATATCCAGACCGATGCGGCCATCAACAAGGGCAACTCGGGCGGCCCGCTGTTCAACATGGCCGGCGAGGTCATCGGTATCAACACGGCGATCCTGTCTCCGACGGGCGGCTCGGTCGGCATCGGCTTCGCCGTGCCCTCGACGCTGGCGACCAATGTCGTCGACCAGCTCAAGGAGTTCGGCGAGACCCGGCGCGGGTGGCTCGGCGTGCGAATCCAGACCGTCGACGACGCCACGGCTGAGGCGCTCGGCCTGGGCACGGCGCGCGGCGCGCTCGTCGCCGGCATCGACGAGAAGGGGCCGGCCAAGCCGGCGGGTCTCGAGACGGGCGACGTGATCGTCAAGTTCGACGGCAAGGACGTGAAGGATTCGCGCGACCTGCCGCGCATCGTCGCGGCGACGCCCGTCGGCAAGGACGTGCCGATCCTGGTGATCCGCAAGGGCAAGGAAGAGACCAAGACGGTCAAGCTCGGCCGTCTCGAGGATGGCGAGAAGGTTCAGACGGCTTCCGCCAACAAGCCGACGACCGAGCCGGCGAAGCCCGCCGTGACCAGCGCGCTCGGCCTCGAGTTCTCGCCGCAGACGGACGAGCTCAAGAAGCGCTACACGATCAAGGACGGTCTCAAGGGCGTGGTCATCACCAAGGTCGATGCCAACTCGAACGCCGCCGACAAGCGCATTCTCGTCGGCGAGCTGATCGTCGAGGTCGGTCAGGAGCCGGTCAACGCACCTCAGGACGTGACCAAGCGGCTCGACGCGCTGAAAAAGGAAGGCAAGAAATCCGCCCTCCTGCTCGTCTCGAACGGCCAGGGCGAAGTCCGCTTCGTCGCCGTCTCGATGAACTGAGGCCGGCGATATCCAAAGAATGCCAAAGGGCGGCCCGGAGGGCCGCCCTTTTTTGTTCCTTCACGGATGTGATGCGATGCCAACCGTCATGCTCGCCCTTGTGGCGAGCATCCACGTCTTGAACACGGCCCGGCATCGACGAAGACGTGGATGGTCGGGACAAGCCCGACCATGACGGAGACGTCGCGTTCATCCGCGATGGCGCGATTCCATCCTGCAGAGGCATGCATTAAACACGAGCCCCGGCTTACCGGATTTGGAAGGCGCCCGGAGAGACCGAGATGAAGATCAGCGAGATTCCCTTCGTCACGACCGACTGGTCGACGATTCCCGCCGAGCGCCATGCCGGCGACAGCGGCGAGGCGATCTGGCGCGTCCAGTATTTCGGACCCGAGGACAACCGTATCCGGGTGCGGATGGTCGAGTATTCGCCGGGCTATGTCGCCGACCACTGGTGCTCGAAGGGACACATCATCCTGTGCCTCGAAGGCGAGATGGAAACCACGCTTGCGGACGGGCGCGTGCTGCCCCTCAACGCCGGCATGAGCTATCAGGTCGCCGACAATGCCGAGGCGCATCGCTCCGCGACCAAGACCGGCGCGAAGCTCTTCATCGTCGACTGATCAACCCCGGACGATCTCGCTGCCCGCATAGCCCTGAGCGTAGAGCAAGGCGGTGAGATCGGCGTGGTCGAGCCGGGCGTCGGCCGCAGCCGCGACCGCCGGCTTGGCGCGGAAGGCCACGCCCAGTCCTGCCTCGCCGAGCATGGCGAGGTCGTTGGCGCCATCGCCGACAGCCATCGTCTGCTCCGGCGTCAGCTTGAAGCGGGCGCGCAGTTCGACGAGGGCGTCGAGCTTGGCCTGCTTGCCGAGGATGGGATCGGCAACCTCGCCGTTCAGGATACCGTCATCGGCGATGAGCGTGTTGGAGCGGTGCTCGTCGAAGCCGATGGTCCCTCCGATCGGCCCGGTGAAGACGGTGAAGCCGCCCGAGACGAGGGCGGTGTAGCAACCGTTCGCCCGCATGGTCCGAACAAGCTCGCGCCCGCCCGGCGTCAGCGTGATGCGATCGCGGATGATCTCGCCGACGACGGAAAGCGGCACGCCTTTCAGCAGAGCGACGCGCTCGCGCAGGGCCGGTTCGAACTCGATCTCGCCGCGCATCGCGCGTTCGGTGATTTCTGCGACATGCTCCTTCAGACCGACGACGGCGGCGAGCTCGTCGATGCATTCCTGGCCGATCATCGTCGAATCCATGTCGGCGAGGAACAATGCCTTGCGGCGCGTCGCTGCCGGCTGGACGATGACGTCGATCGCGGCGCCTTTCAGGGCGGTCCGGATCTCGGCTTCGAGCTTGCGCGCGTCAGCCGCTTCCGCGAAGAGATCGGCAGCGATCGCGCCATCGAGCGCGGCCGTGCGGGTGATGCCGGGTACGGCGGCCGCGATGCTGGCGAGCAGGGCTTCGCCGACCAGCGCCTGGCCATGGGCGGATACGAGTGTGGCGACGAGCATGTGGGGAACCGGGTGAAGGCGGAAGGGCAATTCGGCGCGGTGCTCATCGCAGGTCCGACCGCGAGCGGCAAGTCCGCGCTGGCGATCGAGATCGCGCGCCGTACCGGCGGGACCGTCGTCAATGCCGATTCCATGCAGGTCTATACCGATCTGCGCGTCCTATCGGCCCGGCCGAGCGAGGCGGAGGAGGCGATGGTGCCGCATCGCCTCTACGGGCATGTCGACGGCGCGGTGAACTATTCGGCGATGCGCTATGTCGCCGATGTGACCAAGCTGCTCGGCGACCTCCATGCGAAGGGCTCGCTTCCGATTCTGGTCGGCGGCACAGGGCTTTATTTCAAGGCCGTCACCGAAGGTTTTTCAGCGATGCCGCCCGTGCCGGAAGACGTGCGAGCCGCCTTTCGGGCTCATGCCGAAGGACAGGAGACGGTTACGCTCCATGCCGAGCTCGCGGCTTGCGATTCCGCCATGGCGGAGCGCCTTCGGCCAAGCGACCGGATGCGGATCATGCGGGCGCTGGAGGTTTTTCGGGCGACGGGGCGTTCGCTGGCCAGCTTCCAGGGCGAGCGCGAGCCGGGGCCGCTGGGCGATCTGCCGACGCTGCGGCTGTTCGTGCACCCGGAACGCGAGACGGTGAGGGAGCGGATCGACCGGCGCTTCGAGGCGATGATGAGCGAGGGCGCGCTCGACGAGGTCGCACGGTTGAAGGAACGCGGGCTCGATCCGCTGCTGCCGATCATGCGCGCCCATGGCGTGCCCGGCCTGATCGCCCATCTCGACGGAGAGATTACGCTGGAGGAGGCAATCCGGCGTGGCCAGGCCGATACGCGTGCCTATGCCAAAAGACAGGTGACGTGGTTCCGCCACCAGATGGAGGGCTGGGAGGCCGTGGCGCCCGAGGCAGCGCTGGCGCTTGCCGTCCGCCGCCTTGGGCTCTGAGCTTCAGGCCGCTTCGGCGACGGGAGCGGGGTCGGCGAGGCCGAGGCGGTTGCGGCCCTCGTTCTTGGCGCGATAGAGCGCCTGGTCGGCGCGGGCGGTCAGCGATGCCAGCGCTTCGCCGGAATGGCGCGCAGCGATGCCGAGGCTCGCGGTCACCTTCAATGCCAGCGTCTCCGAGACCGGCATCGAGCGCATGAGCAGGGCGTCCTGAATCTGGCGGGCATAAGCCGCCGCGGAGGACAGATCGCAGCCTTGCAGCAGGATGCCGAATTCCTCGCCGCCGAAGCGGCCAACCAGATTATGCGGGTTGCGGAACTGGCCGAGCAGCAGGTCGGCGAAGGCGCGGATCACCGCATCGCCGGCCGGATGGCCATAGGTGTCGTTGACCTGCTTGAAATGATCGAGATCGACGATGATCAGCGCGAGATCGCTGCCATCGGCCTCGCTCGCCGCGATGGCGGCATTGGCCTTGTCCGTGAAAGAGCGGCGGTTGAGCAGCGCGGTCAGCGGGTCGGTCTCGGCGAGGCGGCGCAGTTCGGTCTCGCGTTCCTCGCGCAGGCCGATCTCCTCCGACAGGGCGCGTCGCGTCGCGCGCTCGCGACCGATCTCGAGCGCCAGCGTGGCCGCGCGCATCTGCAGCGTCTGGTTGGCGACCGTCAGGTCGGTGATATCGGTCAGCGTCAGCAGGAGCCCATCGCCGAGCGGAGCAATCGCCACCCTGAGCCAGGTCGTGACGCCGTCGAAGGTGAAGGAGGCCTCGAGCGTGTCCGGGCGCTGCAGGTCGATCGCATAGAGGCAGCGCCGCCAGATCGAAGTATCCGACAGGAAAGGCAGGGTCTCGCGGCCGTCCGTGTCGAGAAGGTCGATTTCGGGGCGTCCGCTCAGTTCGGCGGCGCGCCGGTTGGCTGTGACGATGACGGCCTGCTCGATCCGGCCGGCATCGTCGCGGATGAAGCGCATCGCGACGATGCCGCTGGGCGAGCTTTCGAGCACCGCGTTGAGCAGGTCCTCGCGGAACTGCAGCGGCCGGCTGAAGGCGATGATGAAGCGGCGGCCGTCTCGCGTGACGGTCGGCAGGACCAGGCGTTCCCACAAGGCGACGCGCACGGCCTGGGTCGAACGGTGCACGGTGTAGAGTGGGCGGTCCTCGGCGAGAGCCTGGTCGAAGCTGTCGATGGTGAAACGGGCGACGCGTTCGCGCATGCCCGACAGACGCTGCCCGAGGCGGGTGGCGCCGGAATAACGCACGATCTCGCGCCCGAAATGCAGCCAGCGATAATCGCCGTCCCCGGTCGGCTCCAGGACCATCAGGTCATCGCCGAAATCCGGCAGCAGCGCCGCTGCGAGGGCCTCATAGGCCACGGCCTCGCCCTCATCGCGATGGAGCGCGAAGCGACGCAGAATCTGCGCGATCTCCGGCGCATGCGCGCGCGCCGCGATATTCTCGGAGTGGACCTCGTAATACATAGCCGTCCTGGTTCGAGCGCGCTTACGCTAGGGCCGACGGATTGAAAAAGTGTTCCCTTAAGGCATGACATTTTCCGGACTGGTCGATCGATCGGTCTTTAGAAGCCTTTAGCCATGTTAACGCTTGACCGGCTACGCGCCCTCCGCTAGCGTTCGACAACTTTCGCCAAGGATCATGAGCGCGATGCGCAAGCTTATTCTCGTAGAGGTGCGCTGGTAGGGGCCGGTTTCACGACCGGGCGTCCCCGACGCCAGCGCACGCCCAGGCCCCTCCGAGGGCCTTTTTTATTGCCCGCATTCCAGACAGATCAGAAGACCAGCCGCAGGAGAGCGTTATGAGCGAGATGATGACCGGAGCCGAAATGGTCGTCCGCGCGCTTCAGGATCAGGGTGTCGAGCACCTGTTCGGGTATCCGGGCGGCGCCGTACTTCCGATCTACGACGCGATTTTCCAGCAGGACAAGGTCAAGCACGTGCTCGTCCGCCACGAGCAGGGCGCGGTCCATGCGGCCGAGGGCTATGCCCGCTCCGGCCCGGGCAAGGTCGGCTGCGTGCTCGTCACCTCCGGCCCCGGTGCTACGAACGCCGTCACCGGCCTGACCGACGCGCTGCTCGACTCGATCCCGGTCGTCGTCATCACCGGCCAGGTTCCGACCCATCTGATCGGCTCCGACGCCTTCCAGGAATGCGACACGGTCGGCATCACGCGCTCCTGCACCAAGCACAACTACCTGGTGAAGAGCATCCACGACCTGCCGCGCATCCTGCACGAGGCGTTCTATGTCGCCGCCAACGGCCGTCCGGGCCCGGTCGTGATCGATATCCCCAAGGACATCCAGTTCGCGACCGGCGCCTATAGCCGCCCGCGCGACAACCAGCACAAGACCTACCGTCCGGTGGTCAAGGGCGACCTGAACAAGATCAAGGCCGCGGTCGAGCTGATCGCCGGCGCCAAGCGCCCGATCTTCTATACCGGCGGCGGCGTGGTGAATTCCGGTCCGCATGCCTCGGCGCTGCTGCGCGAGCTCGCGCGGCTGACCGGCTTTCCGGTCACCTCGACCTTGATGGGGCTCGGCGCCTTCCCGGCCGCGGACAAGCAGTGGCTGGGCATGCTGGGCATGCACGGCACCTACGAGGCGAACCTCGCGATGCATGACTGCGACGTCATGATCAATATCGGCGCGCGCTTCGACGACCGCATCACCGGGCGCATCGACGGATTCTCGCCACGCTCGAAGAAGATCCATATCGACATCGATCCGTCCTCGATCAACAAGACGGTCAAGGTCGATATCGGCATCGTCGGCGACTGCGCCCATGTGCTGGAGGATATGGTCCGGATCTGGCGCGAAACCGGCGCCCAGGTCGACAAGACCGCGCTTGCCGCCTGGTGGACGCAGATCGACGGCTGGCGCGGCCGCAAGAGCCTCGCCTACAAGCGCTCGGACACGATCATCAAGCCGCAATATGCCCTGGAGCGCCTGCATGAGCTGACCAAGGATCGCGATACCTACATCACGACCGAAGTCGGCCAGCACCAGATGTGGGCGGCGCAGTATCTGCAGTTCCAGGAGCCGAACCGCTGGATGACCTCGGGCGGGCTCGGCACCATGGGCTACGGCCTGCCGGCTGCCATCGGCGTGCAGATGAAGCATCCCGACGCGCTCGTCATCGACGTTGCTGGCGAGGCCTCGATCCTGATGAACATGCAGGAGATGTCGACGGCGGTGCAGTACCGGCTGCCGGTGAAGATCTTCATCCTCAACAACGAGTACATGGGCATGGTGCGCCAGTGGCAGGAGCTGCTGCATGGCGGGCGCTATTCGGAGAGCTATTCGCAGTCCCTGCCGGACTTCGTGAAGCTGGCCGAGGCCTATGGCGGCCACGGCATCCGCTGCGACGATCCCGCCAAGCTCGACGATGCGATCATGGAGATGATCGAGACGCCCAAGCCCGTGATCTTCGATTGCATCGTCGCCAAGGAAGAGAACTGCTTCCCGATGATCCCGTCGGGCAAGGCGCATAACGAGATGATCCTGCCCGATTTCGAAGGCGATACCGGCCAGATCATCGACGCCAAGGGCAAACAGCTCGTCTGATGCAACATCGTCATGCTCGGGCTTGACCCGAGCATCTCAGGCGGAGTGGGGCGCGAGCCTGCGCCCTTCCGGCGGGAGATTCTCGGGTCGAAGCTCTGCTTCGCCCGAGAATGACGGATGCGGTGCGTGAAGGAAAACACCATGGCCACCATCGGTCTGATCGGCGGGATGAGCTGGGAATCGACCGCGGTCTACTACCGGCTCCTCAACGAGGGCGTGCGCGTCCGCTCGGGCGGTCTGCATTCGGCCGACGTGTTGCTGCATTCGGTCGATTTCGCACCGATCGCCGAAATGCAGGCGAAGGGCGACTGGGCCGCTGCCGGCGCGGCGCTGGCCGCGAGCGCGCGCCGCCTCGAACAGGGCGGGGCCTCCTGCCTCGTGCTCTGCACCAACACCATGCACAAGGTCGCCGACCAGATCATCGCCGCGACCAAGCTGCCTTTCCTGCACCTTGCCGACGTCACGGCGCGGGCGGTGCTGGCTTCGCCCTCACGCCGGCCGCTGCTGCTGGCGACGCGCTTCACCATGGAGCAGGGCTTCTATCGCGACCGGCTGAGGGCTTTCGGCGTCGAGGCCCTGGTGCCGCAGCTTGAAGAACGCGACGACGTCCATCGCATCATCTACGAGGAATTGTGCCGCGGTCGGATCGAGCCGGCGTCGCGCGAGCGCTACCGCGCCATCGTCGCGCGGGCAGCCAGGGAGGAGGGCGCCGACGGCGTCATCCTCGGCTGCACCGAGATCGGCCTCCTGCTCTCGCAGGGCGATGTCTCCGTGCCCGTGTTCGACACCACCGCGCTGCATGTCTCGGCGGCGCTCGATTTCGTCGAGGAGTGGGAGGCCGCGGCGGCATGAAGCTTCTGATCGGCAACAAATGCTACTCGTCCTGGTCGCTCCGGGCCTGGCTTCTGATGCGCGCGACCGGGATCGCCTTCACCGAGCAGCTCGTGCTCCTCGACGAGCCCGGCTTCAAGGAGGCGGTCTTCGCGGCGGCACCCGACAGCGGCGGCACCGTGCCGACGCTGGTCGATGGCGAGATCGCCGTCTGGGAGACGCTGGCGATCTGCGAATATCTGCATGATACGCAGCCGCAGGCCGGCATCTGGCCGCGCGACAAGGCTGCGCGAGCCCATGCGCGCGCCATCTCCAGCGAGATGCATGCGGGCTTCACGGCGCTGCGCAGTGCCTGCCCGATGAATCTCGGCAAGCGCTTTGCGGCGCGCGATCGCGGCCCCGGCGTCGCCCGCGATGTCGAGCGGCTGACCGGCCTGTGGCGGCAGGCGCGCGAGCGCTTCGGCGCCGGCGGGGCCTTCCTCTATGGCGAATTCTCGGCGGCGGATGCGATGTTCGCGCCGGTCGTCACGCGGCTCGACACCTATGGCATCGCCGTCGATCCGGTCTCGCAGGACTACATGCGGGCCGTGCTCGGGCTGCCCGCTTATCGCGAGTGGCTTGCCGCCGCGCTGGTAGAGCCCTGGATCGTAGCCCAGGACGAGGTCGACGAAGCCGTCCTCGTCAATCTCCGCTGAACTCGCCCGTTTCAATCGCTTAGATCTTATCAGCTCCAACCCGCCTGCAGGTCCGTCATGTCGAAGCCCGCTACCCACTACCCGAATGCTCCCAAGGCCCAGCCGACCGCGCGCCACACCCTGGCGGTGATCGTCGACAACGAACCGGGCGTTCTTGCCCGTATCGCCGGGTTGTTCTCGGGCCGGGGCTACAATATCGAGAGCCTTACCGTTTCCGAGACCGAGCATGAGAAGCATCTCTCCCGCATCACGGTCGTGACCTCCGGCACCGCCAATGTCATCGACCAGATCAAGGCGCATCTCGATAGGCTGGTGCCGGTCCACCGCGTCGTCGACCTGACCGAGCAGGGCGAGGCGATCGAGCGCGAGCTGGCGCTGGTCAAGGTCGTCGGCAAGGGGGATCACCGCGTCGAGGCGATGCGCCTCGCCTCTGCTTTCGGCGCGCGCGTGCTCGATGCCTCGCTGACCTCCTTCGTCTTCGAACTGACCGGTGCGACCGAGGAAATCGAGCGCTTCATCAAGACGATGACGGCGGTCGGCCTGACCGAGGTCTCGCGGACCGGCATCGCCGCGATGAGCCGCGGCCCGGACTCGATGTGAGCATGGCACTGACTCCGGATTTCCTGAGCCAGATCGCCATGGTCCTCGGTGTCGTCGGCCTCGGCTGCTTCGCCTGGCCGATCATGATGCGCCTTAACGGCAAGGCGCAGGCCGAGCCGCCCGGCAGCGGCAGGAGCCTGCGCTCGCCATTGTGGTGGGCCGGTTTCCTTTTGACGATCGCGGCGATCTTCCTCCAGCGCATCGCCAGCCAGCAGGCCTCCGGCGGTTGACGCAGCGCCTGAAATAGGCCGTCTTGCTTCGCCAGAGCTGGGCGCGCATGACTTGGGGAGGAGGGGCGCCCGATGTCGATCCAGCTCGAAATCCGCAGCTATAGCGGCGGCGATCGTCATCATCACGATTTCAGCCAGATCCTGCTGCCGATGCAGGGCGCCATGCGGCTGGATGTCGAGGGGCGCCGGGGCGTCGTCTCGCATAACTGCGTCGCGCTGATCCCACGGCATTGCGAGCACGGCTTCGAGCCGAGCAGCGATTGCAGCATGCTCATCCTCGACGTCGATACCGCGAGCCTTGGCAGCGAGGCGCCACCCGCGCTGCTCGACCGCCAGCAGCCTTCGCTCCTGCCGATCGCGCCCTGGCTGTGGCGCATGTTCCGCCAGCTCGGTGCCGAAGTGGAAACCGGGGCCTGTCCGAGTGGAGCCGCCGCGCGCATGGCGATGACGGCGCTGCATCTGGTCGAGCCCGACGAGAGGCCGCAGCCCTGGTCGCGCGCGGAGCGGCGTGTGCTGGACGTAGCCGAGGCGGGGCAGGGCACAGGCGTCGCCCAGATGGCCCGGATGGCCGGGCTTGGACAGAGCCAGTTCCACGCGCTGTTCAGGGCGACCATGGGCCGCTCGCCCAAGCAGTTGCAGCTCCAGCGCCTGTTCGAACGCGCTGCCGAGAGGCTGGCGACGACGGCCGCGCCGATCTCGGAGATCGCCTATGATCTCGGCTATCAGAACGCGGCTTCGTTCAACCGGCAGTTCAAGCGTCGTTTCGGCCTGACGCCGAGCGAGTTCCGCGCGGCGAACCGGGGTACCGCAGAAGCCTGATCCCCGGCATCGCAGTTTCGGTCAAGCCGTTCGGAGTTTCGGCCCATCACGGCTGTTTCGGCGCTTGTTAGATTGAGCGCTCGCGATGACCGCTTGAGGAGCGCCCGAGAATGAAGCTGACCGATTTCAAAGTCCTGACATTCGATTGCTACGGTACCCTGATCGACTGGGAGACCGGCATCTGGAACGCCTTGCAGCCGCTGCTGAGCGCCGGCGGAATCGTGCTGGAGCGCGAGGACGCGCTCGCGCGTTTCGCCCGCTACGAGAGCGAGCAGGAAGAGGTGACGCCGTCGCTGCGCTATCCGACGCTGCTGGCCGCGGTCCATGCGCGCTTCGCCCGGGACCTGGGCGTGCGTATCCATGCCGATCTCAACGAGCGCTTCGGGGCCTCGGTGCCGGACTGGCCGGCCTTTCCCGATTCAGCCGAGGCGCTCGCCTATCTCAAGCGGCACTACAAGCTCGTCATCCTCTCCAATGTCGATCGCCAGAGCTTCGCCGCCAGCAACCGCAAGCTCGGCGTGACCTTCGACGGCATCCATACGGCCGAGGATATCGGTTCCTACAAGCCCGATCCGCGCAACTTCGCCTTCCTGCTGGAGCATCTCGCGGCCGATCTCAGGCTCGCCGCGCAGGATGTGCTGCATACCGCGCAGAGCCTCTTCCACGACCATGTTCCCGCACAGAAGGCTGGTCTGGCGCGGGCCTGGATCGACCGGCGCTTCGACAAGACGGGAAGCGGCGCGACGCAGGTGCCCGAGAAGCGCCCGAGCGTGGATTTCCACTTCAAGAGCCTGGCCGACATGGCGCAGGCGCATCGCGAGGCTGTGGCCTGACGGGGAGGTGGCGGCGGTTCAGCCGCTGAAGCCGCCTTCGTCGAGGAAGGCGCGCTCCTGCGCCGTGGTCTGGCGGCCGAGCACGGAATTGCGGTGCGGGAAGCGGCCGAAATCGCGGATGATGTCGCGGTGGATCTCGGCATATTTCACGCCGTCGGCATCGTCGGCCGCGGCGCAGAGTTCGATGCAGCGCTCCTGATCGGCGAGCCCTTCCGAATGCATGAAGGGCATGTAGAAGAAGCGCTTCTCCGGCGGCTGGTAGGCCTTGTCGAATCCTCTGGCGATGGCGCGCTCGGCAACTTCGACGGCTAGCGCGTCGGTGGCGAAGGCGCGTGGGCTGCTGCGGAACATGTTGCGGGGGAACTGATCGAGCAGGATCAGCAGCGCATAGACGCCTTCTGGCGTGCCCTCCCAATCCGCCAGCTTGCCCGCTGCCGCAGCTTCATGAGCGGGCAGGAAGCGCTTGGTGATCTCGGCATCGAAGGCCTCGTCCTTGGCGAACCATTTCTCCGGGCCGGCCACGCGCCAGAAGCTGACGATGTCATGGGCGCTGGGCAGGGTCATGGAGGGCTCCGTTCCTGAGAATTGGTTCGCCCAGAGATAATTCTTCTTCAGCCATCCGCCAGTCGCGAATAACGCTTGCGGGCCGTCCGTCGCTGCGATAGATGCCTGAACCGTAACGTACGGTACTGGATTTCTTCCGCCCATGACGCAAGGCTCCGCAGAGACGCAAGGCGAGGCGCTGACAGCGCGCCAGCAGGCCGTGCTCGATGCCGTGCTGAGCCTGATGGTCGAGAAGGGCAGCGGGCTGACCATGACCGCCGTGGCGCGGCGCGCGAGCTGCTCCAAGGAAACGCTCTACAAGTGGTTCGGCGATCGCGACGGTTTGCTCACCGCGACCGTGCAATGGCAGGCCTCGAAGGTGAGGGCGGGCAATTACGACCGGCAGAACCTCGATGCCGGCACCCTGCGTGAGAGCCTGAAAGGCTTCGCCGCGAACTGGCTTGAGGTGATCACCTCGCCGACCTCGATCGCGCTCAACCGCATCGGCATCAGCCAGGCGGCCTCGCGCGACGGCAATCTCGGCTCCATCGTGCTGGCCAATGGCCGCTTCGCCATCGGCGAGCGGCTGAAACCCGTGCTCGATGCCGGACGCGAGGCGGGTCTGCTCGCCTTCGCCGATACCGAGACGGCCTTCCGCACCTTCTTCGGCCTCGCCGGCCGCGACGTCCAGATCCGGCTCCTGCTCGGCGATACGCTGACGCTGAGCCGGGCCGAGATCGCCGCCGATTCCGAGCGGGCGACCGAGCAGTTTCTCACCCTCTACGGCACGGGGCTCATCGCTTCTGGCCGGGACAAGACCAACGCGTGACAAAGGAGACACCCATGCGCGTTTATTATGATCGTGATGCCGACATCAACCTGATCAAGGGCAAGAAGGTCTGCATCGTCGGCTACGGCTCGCAGGGCCACGCCCACGCGCTCAACCTGCGCGATTCCGGCGTCAAGGACGTCATCATCGCGCTCAAGGCCGGCTCGGCCACGCGCAAGAAGGCCGAAGAGGCCGGCTTCAAGGTGATGACCCCGTCGGAGGCCGCCAAGGTCTCGGACATCATGATGATGCTGACCCCGGACGAGCTGCAGGGCGACATCTATCGCGACGAGCTGCACGCCAACATGAAGGAAGGCGCTGCCCTCCTGTTCGCGCACGGCCTCAACGTTCATTTCAACCTGATCGAGCCGCGCAAGGACCTCGATGTGCTGATGGTCGCCCCGAAGGGCCCCGGCCACACCGTCCGTTCCGAGTATCAGCGCGGCGGCGGCGTGCCGACCCTGATCGCGATTCACCAGGACGCGACCGGCAACGCCCATGACCTCGGCCTGTCCTACGCCTCGGCCAATGGCGGCGGCCGCGCCGGCATCATCGAGACCACCTTCAAGGAAGAGTGCGAGACCGATCTCTTCGGCGAGCAGGTCGTGCTCTGCGGCGGCCTGGTCGAGCTGATCAAGGCCGGCTACGAGACGCTGACCGAGGCCGGCTACGCCCCCGAGATGGCCTATTTCGAATGCCTCCACGAGGTGAAGCTGATCGTGGACCTGATCTACGAAGGCGGCATCGCCAACATGAACTACTCGATCTCGAACACCGCCGAATACGGCGAGTACGTCACCGGCCCGCGGATCATCACGCCCGAGACCAAGGCCGAGATGAAGCGCGTCCTCAACGACATCCAGTCGGGCAAGTTCACCCGCGACTGGATGCTCGAGAACAAGGTCAACCAGACCTCGTTCAAGGCGACCCGCGCCCGCTACGCCGCTCATCCGATCGAGGAAGTCGGCGCCAAGCTCCGCGACATGATGCCGTGGATCAAGGCCAAGGCCCTGGTCGACAAGACCAAGAACTGATCCGGCGCAAGCTCGCGTCGACGCTGGTCGCCGCGGGCTTTCCAGATTGATTCAAGGTGTTCCGGATTTGATTCCGGAACACCCGGCAGTCGACTGATATCAAACGATATTGTTGCCGGCGGGCGGTGGCTGAGAGGCTGCCGCCCGTCGCTATTCAGCGGGTGCGCAGGAACAGTCCTGCGGCGAAGGCGTTCCTCTTGCGGTGCAGGCCCGGCTAGGCCTGCGAGACCTCAAGGAGACGGTCATGACGGTCGATACCCGACCCAGAGTGCCGGTCGAGGATTTGGACAAGGCCCGCGGTGGCGATGCCATTCCGCCGATGCGGGCCGACGATCACAGCGACGCCCATCCGGCGGTGGAGACCCCGATCGAAGCGCGGCAAGGCTTTCTCGGCCGGCCGGTGCTGATTGTGCTGATCGGCGGCCTCGTGCTCGTGACGATCGCGTGGATCGCCGTGGAGAAGCTGGTCTACTGAGTTTTGCGAAAGCGTTCGTGTTTGCCCGAGACAGGGGAGGCAGTGATGGAACATCTGCGCATTCTTGAAACGCCCATGGCGATCCGCGTCGTGATGGCGCTGTCGCTGGCGATGATGCTGGCGGTGATCGTCGGGCTGGTCTGACAGAACCGCTTTCGGGATCTGAAATATCGAAGCCTCCGGCGCTTGGCGCCGGAGGCTTTTCCATGGGGAGCGCCGATCAGAAGGTGATCTTGTCCTTGATCTCGGCCTCGACATTCGAGGGCAGCGTGCCGCGTTTCACGAGGTCGGCGAAATCCTTGAATTTCGCCTTGCCGCGCTCCTCGATGATCTTCTTGGCGCGGGCCTCGCCGATGCCCTTCAGCGTGTCGAGCTCGGCGGCGGTCGCGGTGTTGATGTTGATCTTCTTGGCATGGGCCGCGGCGGGCGTGGCCACGGCCGGGGTCGCAGGCTTTGCGGCGGGAGCGGCCTGCGTGGCAGGCGCCGCAGGCGCGGTGACGGGCGCGGCCGGCTTGGCGGTGGAGGGAGCCGGCGTCGCGGTTTGTGCGAAGGCCTGGCCGCCCATGGCGGCAAGCGCGACGAGGGGGATGAGGAAACGAGACATCGTCATGACTTAAGACCTCGCGGGTCGGCCCGGATCATCGCATCCGCCGGGGGCCGGGTCCCTCCGCCGGACGACGCTGGCGGCGCGGGGCCGTTCAGCGTGTCGCGCCGGGCTCGCCGTGGGGACGTGCCGCGATGCGACGACGCGAATAAGCGCCTTCCGGCTTGAACGGACTCCGAATGGCGCGTTCACCGGGCAGTCAGGTTTCCGGCGCGGTCAGCGCGCCAGGAACTCGCTGAGACGGCCGACGCCATAGAGCAGGCCGAAGCCCCAGGCGAAGGAGGCCAGCCAGTTGGCGAGCTGAAACTGCCAGGAGGGCATCGCGACGATGCCGGCAACGATGGCGATGACCGCCCGCAGCGGCCCGAAGAAATGGCCGATCAGGATGCTGGCGACGCCCCATTTCTCGAAGAAGGCATGGCCGCGATCGAGCAGTTGCGGATTCTTGCTGAAAGGCCAGTAGTCGTGGACGCGAGGCCCCAACAGAAGTCCCGCCCAGTAGGACACCCAGAAGCCGGCACCGGCGCCGAGCGAGGCTGCGAGCCCGAGCGGCACGAGATTGAGTCCCGAAGCGCCGGCGACGGCACCGAAAGTGGTGAAGAACACCGTGGCAGGGACCAGCCAGGAGAGAATCGCGACGCATTCGGCGAAGGCTACCGCGAAGACGATCGGGATCGCCCATTGCTGGTTGGCCTGCATGAACGCGACGAGCGCCTTCATGGCTTGTTCGAGTTCGGCCATGGCGTTCGGCTCGGCTCCTGCGGGGTCGGGTCGGTCTCGCCATATGGCCGGGTCGCTGGCGCGATGCAAGCGACGCGCTACCGCAGGGCAAGGCGTTGCCTTCCCGGGATGATCGCCTATTAATTCCGGCAACGCGAAAAGCTGACGGCGCGGCGGAAGGCCAAGCCTGACGGGGAAACGGATTTCCATGGAGTTGCAGGATCGCCCGCATGCGCATGCGGGCACAGGTGGGGTTTCGTCAGATGGTCCGGCCGTGGCGCTCGGTGGCATCGACATCACCTTCCATCTCGCCGATGGCGGCCGCTATCAGGCGGTGAAGGGCATCGACCTCAAGGTGCATCCCGGTGAGTTCGTCTCGATCGTCGGGCCGACCGGTTGCGGCAAGTCCACGCTGCTGAACGCGGCGGCCGGCCTGCTCTCGCCCTCGGCCGGCACGGTCGGCATCTTCGGCAAGCCGCTCTCGGGGCTGAACCGGCGCGCCGGTTATCTCTTCCAGCAGGACGCCCTGATGCCGTGGAAGACGGCGCTGGAGAACGTCAAGGTCGCGCTGGAGCCGATGGGCGTGCCAAGCCATGAGGCCGACCAGCGGGCGCGCGAATGGCTCGGCCGCGTGGGCTTGCGCACTTTCGTCGACCGCTATCCGCACATGCTCTCGGGCGGGCAGCGCAAGCGCGTCAGCCTGGCGCAGATGCTGATCCGCAATCCCGAGATTCTGCTGATGGACGAGCCCTTCGGGCCGCTCGACGCACAGACCCGGCAGATCATGGGCAATCTCCTGCTCGATCTCTGGTCGCGCGACCGCAAGGCGCTGATGTTCGTGACCCATGACCTGGAAGAGGCGATCGCGCTCTCCGACCGGGTCGTGGTGATGTCGGCGGGGCCGGCGGCTGGAATCGTCGCCGATTACAAGGTCGATCTGCCGCGCCCGCGCGACATTGCCGATATCCGGCTGGAGAAGGCCTTCCACGAGATCCATCGCGATATCTGGGCCTCGCTGCGTGTCGAGGTGCAGAAGGCCTATGCGATGGGCGAGGGGCGCGAACTCGTCGGGGGAGACGCATCATGAGGCGCCTGAAGCTGCTCTCGCTCCAGATCCTGGTGATGCTGGTCTTCCTGGGCGTCTGGCATGTCGTGACGACCACGAGCCTGTTCGGCGACGTGAAGACGATGCAGTTCTTCTTCTCGACGCCGGGTGCGGTGCTGGCGCGTACCTTCAAGCAGCTCACCAGCGCGGACATCTATTATCATCTCGGCATCACGCTCACCGAGACGGTGCTGGCCTTCGTCATCGGCTCGGTGGCCGGCATCCTGTTCGGCTTCGCCTTCGCCCGGCGCGAGCTGCTCTCGGCGGTGTTCGATCCCTATATCAAGGCGGCGAATGCTCTGCCGCGTGTCGTGCTGGCGCCGATCTTCGCGCTCTGGTTCGGCTTGGGCATCTGGTCGAAGGTGGCGCTCGGCTTCACGCTCGTCTTCTTCATCGTGTTCTTCAACGTCTACCAGGG
>NZ_CAMFKW010000071.1 GCF_945957345.1 uncultured Allobosea sp.
TCTCGGGGAACCAGAGGCGGATGCGCGCCCCCCGTGCACCGCTGGCGGCATCCGGCCGGTCGAGCAGTTCGATGCCACCGCCATGGTCCTCCAGGATCTTGCCGACGATTGCGAGACCCAAGCCCGTCCCGCCTTCGCGTGTCGTCATATAGGGCTCGAGCAGCTTCTGGCGCTGGTCTGCCGGCAGGCCCTTGCCGTTGTCGATGATGTCGATCACGACCCGACCATCGTTATGGCGCGTCATCTGGACGTCGATGCGGCCCGGCCCACGTTCCTCGGCCGGCACGGCCTCGATCGCTTCCGTCGCGTTCTTGATCACGTTGGTCAGAGCCTGCGAGATCAGCCGCCGGTCGAAGCGTGCAGGCACGGGCACCTCAGGCAGCGCCTCCGCGATTGTCGTCTCGGGATTGCCCACGCGCCAGAGGAAAACGATCTGCCTGACGGTCTCGACGATGTCCTCGCGCGCAAGGGACGGCTTCGGCATGCGCGCGAAAGAGGAGAACTCGTCGACCATCCGTCGGATATCCTCGACCTGCCGCACGATCGTGTCGGTGCACTGGTCGAAGACGTCCTTCCCTTCGGTGATGACGCGCCCGAACCGGCGCTTGATGCGCTCGGCCGAAAGCTGGATCGGCGTCAGCGGATTCTTGATCTCATGCGCGATCCGGCGGGCAACATCGGCCCAGGCGGCGGTGCGCTGGGCCGAGACGAGGTCTGTGATGTCGTCGAGCGTCACCACGAGACCAGCGCCGATCCCCTCACCTTCCCGCACAGCGCGGATATTGACCATCCGGTCCTGGCCTCCGCGCGTGAATGCCACTTGCCCGGAACTCTGGCGCTGCCGGTTCTGCAGGGCTTCCGTGGCAAAACCCGCCACCTCCGGCGCGATCTCCGCGATCGGCCGGCCAAGCAGGCGTCCGCCAGTGCCCAGCAAGCTCTCGGCCGAACGGTTGATCGTAGTGACATGCCCGTCGCCGTCGAGGCTGAGCACGCCGGACGAGACACCGGAGAGGACCGTCTCGGTAAAGCGCCGGCGCCGGTCGATGACTTCGCTGGCCGTGACCAGGCTGTCGCGCTGGCGGCGTAGCTCCGCCGTCATCTTGTTGAAGGTCTCGCCGAGATGGGCGAGGTCGCCCTCCGATCGTCGGATCGGGACCTGGACATAGAAATTGCCGCTTGAAACCTGATCCGTCGCATCGATCATTCGCCGAATCGGCGCAACGAGCCCATTGGCGAAGCTCAGGCCCAGCCAGATCGCCGAAAGCAGCAGGATCAGCGCGATCAGCCCGTACATCGAGGCGAAGGCGATCTGGACGCCCTTCCGGCGCGCATCGATCGAGAGATATTCGACGGCTGCACCCCGCGCGACCGAGGGGAACTCGACCGCGAGCGGATCGACCTCACGCGCGACATGTAGAAAGCTGTTGTCGTAGCTCGGCAGCTTCATCACGGCACCGAAGACCGTTCCCGTCCGCGGGATGACGCAGATCGGCTCCGGCGCGGATTTCGCGTCGTCGAAAGCGGCCTGGTCGGGCATGGGCGGATCGCGCAGCACGTTGATATTGGCCCGCGCGATCACCTTGTCCGGCGGCTGCATGATCGCGGCGACGGGCAGGCCGAGCGCGGTCGCGCGCGACGTCAGAAAACTGTCGAACCACTTGCGGTCGACGTCGAAGGCAGGCTTGGCCCGGCTGAGGTCGTCGGCCAGCACGCGGATTTCGCGGCCGAGCGAACGGCACTGGCTGGCGGCGTAGGCATCCGCGACCTCGACCGACTTGAAGATCGCATCGCGCATCCGGTCGGAGAACCACGGCTCCAGCCCGCGTTCGATCGTGATCGTGGCGATGATGGCGACGAGCACCGCAGGCAGGGCGGCCATGATGCTGAACAGGCCGACGATGCGGACATGCAGGCCCGCCGCGGCCGCTCCCGCCTTGCGGGCACGGATCAGCACCGCGGCCTCGATCGCCACCGTGATGATGAGCACGAGGATCAGCAGGGCGTTGAGCACGAACACGCCGACCACCACCTCGTGCACGGGCGCGACCGGCGTCGCCCCGGACAGCACGAGGAAGGTCAGCAGCGCCGAGATGAGCGCCAGCGCGACGACGATCCCGCCGACCCAACCCGAGACGCGGCGGGATTTCTCCTCGCCGCGCGGCATCATTCTGGCTTCGTTGACAGAAGCGGACACGTTTCCCGACAACTCCGATATGGCAGGGATCGCGAACCGATCACGCCTGCGGGGCGCCACTGATGCGCCGCCGCAACGGTGTTGTCAAAATATGACATTCACAAGGCGGAAACCGCCCCGTCTCAGCGCGGCGAGCGCACCACCTGCATGTCGAGCTCGCGAATCTTCTTGCGCAGCGTGTTGCGATTGAGGCCGAGCAGTTCGGCAGCACGGATCTGGTTGCCGCGCGTCGCAGCCAGCGCGGCGGCGATCAACGGCGGCTCTATCTCACGCAGGATTCGGTGATACAGGCCCGGCGGCGGAATATTGTCGCCGAAGCCGCCAAAATACTGGCCGAGATGGCGCTCGACGGAGCCGGAGAGCGTTTCCGCCCGCTCCGGCGAGATAGCTGGGCCGTTCGTGAAACCTGTTCCCACCGCCGCCGGCTGCAACTCGGCCTCGATGATCGGCGCGGTGATCGTTTCCTGCGGATAAAGGGCTGCCAGGCGCCGAACCAGATTCTCCAGCTCGCGGACGTTTCCGGGCCAGCGATACTGGCGCATCACGTCCATCGCTTCCGAATCGACCTGCTTGCGCGGCAGTCCCTCCTTTTCGACCAGCGAAAAGAAATGGCGGACGAGGTCCGGAATATCCTCGATGCGCTCGCGCAGGGGCGGCAGGCGGATCGGGACGACATTGAGCCGGAAGAACAGGTCCTCGCGGAACAGGCCCTGCGCGATCGAGATGCGCAGATCCTTGTTGGTCGCGGCGACGATGCGGACATTGGTCTTGATCGGCGTGCGTCCGCCGACAGTCGTGTATTCGCCCTGCTGGAGCACGCGCAGCAGCCGCGTCTGCGCCTCCATCGGCATGTCGCCGATCTCGTCGAGGAAGAGCGTGCCGCCTTCCGCTTGCTCGAAGCGGCCGGACGAGCGTGTCAGCGCCCCGGTGAAGGCGCCCTTCTCATGGCCGAAGAGTTCGGATTCGATCAGATCCTTCGGGATCGCGGCCATGTTGATCGCGACGAAGGGGCCGTTCTTGCGCTTGCCGTAATCGTGGAGTGCGCGGGCCACCAGCTCCTTGCCAGTGCCGGATTCGCCGTTGATCATCACGGTGAGATCGATCGGCATCAGGCGCGCCAGCGCGCGATAGACGTCCTGCATCGCCGGCGAGCGGCCGATCAGCGGGATATCTTCCGGCTCCGCGGCATGGCCGCGCGCCGCCTCGCCGCGCGGCCGCGACATGGCGCGCCCGACGATGGCGACAAGCTCCTTCAGGTCGAACGGCTTCGGCAGATATTCGTAGGCGCCGCGCTCGGAGGCCTTGATCGCCGTCATGAAGGTGTTCTGCGCGCTCATCACGATGATCGGCAGCTCGGGCCGCACCCGCTTGATGCGCGGCAGCAGGTCGAAGGCGTTCCCATCCGGCATGACCACGTCGGTGATGATCAGGTCGCCCAGTCCCTGGGCAGCCCAGGTCCAGAGCGTGGCGGCCTGGCCCGTGGTGCGGACTTCGTAGCCCGCCCGGGCCAGCGCCTGGTTCAGGACGGTGCGGATCGCGGCGTCGTCGTCGGCGACGAGGATGTGACCGGTCGGCATGTGTTGCTTGAGGCCTTTACGTTGCCTGCCCCGACCTGAGCTGGTGGAGGGGCAGGAGGATCCTGAAATGCGTCCGGCGCGGAACGGACTCGCATTCGACGATTCCGCCGTGATCGCCGATCACCTTGGCGACAAGTGCAAGTCCAAGGCCACTTCCCTGCGCCTTGGTCGTGACGAACGGATCGAACAGGTGCTGCACCAGATCGGCAGGCACGCCCGGCCCGTTGTCGCGCACGGCGATTTCGAGCGGCAGTGCGATGCGCTCCGAAGAGCCCGGCACCTGCAGGCGGATGCCGGGTCGATAGGCCGTCGTCAGCGTGATCTCACCGTCGATCGCGTCCTCGCCGATCGCCTCGGCGGCATTCTTGACGAGGTTAAGCAGCACCTGGACGAGCTGGTCGCGATTCCCAGCGACCGGCGGCAGGGACGGATCATAGATCTCGGTGAAGCGGATATGCCGGGCGAAGCCCGACTGGGCCAGGCGCTTCACATGGTCGAGCACGTCATGGACGTTGACCGCATCGCGCTCGCTCGGCCGATCGTCGCCAAACAACTCGACGCGCTCGACCAGTTTCACGATCCGGTCAGTCTCGTCGCAGATGAGCTGCGTCAGCATCCGGTCGTCGTCGGAGATCGAGCCTTCGAGCAATTGCGCAGCGCCCCGAATGCCGGAAAGCGGATTCTTGATCTCATGAGCGAGCATGGCGCCGAGTGCGGTGATCGAGCGTGCTGCCCCACGATGCGTCAATTGCCTGTCCATTTTTTCAGCAATTGTCCGTTCTTGCAGCATCAGCACGACCGCATCGCCCTGGCTGGGCAAGGGAGAGGCAAAGACATCGACGATGTGATCGGTTCCGAGGCGGGGTGTGCCGAGATCGAGGCGATACTCGCTGACGCTGGCGCCGCGGCGCTGCACCTCCTCGATCAGCCCGAGCACGGGCGAGCCGAAGGCGATGAGATCGTCGATGCGCTGGCGTTTGAGGAGCGCTGCACTCGATTGAAAGAAATCCTCGGCGGCCGTGTTGGCGTAGAGCACGGCATGACTCTCGCCGATCACCAGCACCGGCATCGGCAGAACCGTCAGCGCCTGGACCTCGATCGGATCGAGCAGGTAGGTGCTGCGGCTTCCAAGCCCCTTGTCGGCAAACATCGCCGTCATCGGCTGCTCCTTGCGGCGTCAGGCCGCTTCGCGATTGCGATCGGTCGAGAACAGCCCGGTGAGAGCTGTCAGGACCTGCCTCGGTTCGTCAGACGTGAGAAGGCTGCGACGTAGCTCGGCATCAGGCTCGCAGCCGTCGGCAACCGCGTCATCAGCATAGGCTGCCAGGTGCTTGCGGGCGTGGCGCACGCCATGCGCGACGCCCATCAAGGCCAGTAGGCCCTCGTAATGCTCGCAAGCCAACGCGAGTTTCTCGGCGAGCGCCAACGGCTGGAATGCGCGCCCATCCAGCGCAGCACCGATCTCGCCAACCAGCCAGGGCCGGCCGAGCGCGGCGCGACCGACCATCACGAAATCGGCGCCGGACTGAGCAAGGCTATCCCGCGCACCCGCGGCATCATGGATGTCGCCATTGGCGACCAATGGAAAATCGCCGGCGGCGCGCACGGCCGCGATAGCCCGCCAATCCGCCTTGCCCTTGTAGAATTGCTGGCGCGTGCGGCCATGAACCGTGATCATCCGCGCGCCGGCTGCAACGGCCCGGCGGGCAAGCTCCGGCGCATTGCGCGAAGCGTCGTCCCAGCCGAGACGCATCTTGACCGTCACCGGCACCTTTGTCGCAGCAACCGCGGCCTCGACCAGCGCGACGGCATGATCGAGATCGCGCATCAGCGCGGAGCCGGCCCAGCCACCCGTCACCTTCTTGGCCGGGCAGCCCATGTTGATGTCCACGATATCGGCGCCATTGGCTTCGGCCAGCCGTGCCGCCTCTCCCATCCAATACGGGTCGCAGCCGGCGAGCTGCACGACATGCGGCGACACGCCCTCGCCTTCCGCACGGATGCGCGCCTCCTCGCTGCCGCGCACGAATTCATCGGACGCAACCATCTCGGACACGACGACCCCGGCATGGCTGCGGGCCGCGAGGCGGCGCATGACGATATCGGTCACGCCGGACATCGGCGCCAGAAAGGCGCGGGACGCGATCGGGATACCTGCGATGTCCAAAGGGTCCAGCCTGCTTTTAAGGCATTTCTCGAGATGCATATTTATTGGACATTGCTGCAATAGCGCAAGGGCTTATGCATACATGCTGCAACGCAACAGCGTCGCACCCCCTGCCCCATCGCCGCAGAATTGGCTATGGCATGCGTCGATGACCCGATTGCAACCAGGACCAAGCGCCGTGCTCCGTCAATCCGATGCGCTCCCGCCCGTTGCCGCTCTGCTCGTCGCGGCCGGTCGGGGCCTGCGCGCTGGAGAGGGCGAGCCGAAGCAATATCGGCTGGTCGATGGCCGCCCCGTTCTCGCCCATGCGCTCACGCCCTTCCTCGCAGAGCCCGCGATCGAACGCATCGCCATCGTGATCGGCGAAGGCGACGAAGCGCGCTATGCCAATGCCATGGCCGGTATCGACAACGCGCGGCTGGCGGCCCCGACGCTGGGCGGCGCGACGCGCCAGTCTTCGGTGCGGCGCGGCTTGCTTGCGCTTGCCAGCGAGGGCTTCGACGGCATCGTCCTGGTTCATGACGCGGCGCGGCCCTTCGTCTCACGCGCCCAGATCAGCGCGGCGATCCACCGGCTCGGCGCCGGGGCCATCGCCGCGATTCCCGCCTTGCCAGTGACCGATACGGTGAAGCGCACCAGCGCCGACGGCCATGTCGCCGAGACGCCGCCGCGCGACCAGCTCGTTACCGTCCAGACGCCGCAAGCCTTCCGTTTCAAGCCGTTGCTGGACGCCCATGAGGCGGCGGAAGCGGCTCTGCTGCACGGCTTCACCGACGACGCCGCCCTGATGGAATGGGCCGGACACCCAGTCGCGACCTTCCACGGCGACCCGGCCAATGTGAAGCTGACCCATGCAGCCGATTTCCTGCGGGCCGCAGCGCACCCGGGCAAGGCGCTCGTGACTCGGGTCGGCACCGGATACGACGTCCACGCCTTCGGCCCCGGCGACCATGTCTGGCTCGGCGGCGTCAGAATCGGGCACGATCAGGGCGTCATCGCCCACTCCGACGGCGACGTCGCCCTCCATGCCTTGACCGACGCCCTGCTCGGCGCTCTTGCCGACGGCGATATCGGCACGCATTTCCCGCCGAGCGACCCGCAATGGCGCGGTGCGGCTTCAGCACAGTTCCTCGCCTTCGCCGCGGCACGCGTCCGCGAGCGCGGCGGACGCATTGATTTCCTCGATCTCACCGTCGTCTGCGAGGCTCCGAAGGTCGGCCCGCATCGCGAGGCCATCCGCGCCGAGATCGCGGCGATCGCCGGCATCTCGTTGGGCAAGGTCGCGATCAAGGCGACGACCTCCGAGCGCATGGGCTTTACGGGCCGGCGTGAAGGCCTCGTCGCATTTGCGACAGCGACCATCCGCCTGCCAGAGGAGGACTAGCCCGTGTTCGACTCCGACATCCGCTCGCTCGCTGCCGAATTGTTGGAAATGAGCCTGGAGCGCGGCTTCACCGTCGCGACGGTCGAATCCTGCACCGGCGGCCTCGTCGGGGGCGCGCTCACCGCCATCGCTGGCTCGTCCTCGATGGTCCAGGGCGGCCTGATCACCTATTCCAACGAGGCAAAGGCCGCGCTCGCCGATGTCCCCATGGCATTGATCAAGCAGCATGGTGCCGTCAGCGAGCCGGTGGCGCGCGCCATGGCGGAAGGCGGGCGGAAGCGTCTCGACGCCACCTTCTCGGCCTCGATCACCGGTGTCGCCGGCCCTGGAGGCGGCAGCATCGAGAAGCCGGTCGGCCTGGTCCATTTCGCCTGCGCCGGCCCTTCCGGTACGCACCATCGCGAGCGCCGCTTCGGCGAACTGTCGCGCGACGAGATCCGGCGGCTCAGCGTGCTGGAGGCGCTCGATCTGCTGCGCGAGATGGTGCTGACCGGCCTCTGATCAGGCGCCGATCGCCGGCGCCGCACCCCGCCCATAGACCAGCTCGGCCCGCTTCTCGAAGGCTTCAGCGAACTTCCGGAAGGCCTTGTCGAACATCGCGCCCATCAGCAGGCCGAGCATCCGGCTGGCGAATTCGTAGGAGATGAAGAACCCGACCTCGCAGCCCGCCTCATGCGGCTTGAAGGTCCAGCGGTTCTCCAGATAACGGAACGGCCCGTCGACATATTCGACGAGGATCTTGAGATTGGCCGGATCGAGCGTGACCCGGCTGGTGAAGGTCTCACGGATCGCCTTGTAGCCGACGCTCATATCGGCCAGCAGCACCTCGCCGCCGCCCTCGCGCGGCGTGCGCCGCCGCACTGTCAGCCCTTCGCAGAGCGGCAGGAACTGCGGGTATTTCTCCACATCGGCGACGAGCGCGAACATCTGCTCGGGCGAGTGCCTCACCCGGCGGGTGCTGTTGAACATCGGCATCGAGAATGGGCCTTCTCAGCCGCGGCGATTGTGGCCGATACCGATCTGGGCATCGCGCGCGGCCCGCAACCGGGCGAAATCCTCGCCGGCATGATGCGAGGAGCGGGTCAGCGGCGTCGAGGACACCATCAGGAAGCCCTTGGCATAGGCGATGGTCTCGAAGCTCTTGAACTCGTCCGGCGTGACGAAGCGGATCACGGCGTGATGCTTGCGCGACGGCGCGAGATACTGGCCGATCGTCATGAAATCGACCTCGGCCGAGCGCAGGTCGTCCATCAGCTGGAGCACTTCGTTCCGCTCCTCGCCAAGCCCGACCATGATGCCGGACTTGGTGAAGATGGTCGGATCGAGCTCCTTCACCCGCTGCAACAGGCGCAGCGAATGGAAATAGCGCGCGCCGGGGCGCACCTTCAGGTACTTGCCCGGCACGGTTTCGAGATTGTGGTTGAAGACGTCGGGGCGAGCCGCCACGACCACTTCGAGCGCGCCGGGCTTGCGCAGGAAGTCCGGGGTCAGGATCTCGATCGTGGTGCCGGGCGAAGCCTTGCGGATCGCGTGGATCACATTGGCGAAATGCTCGGCGCCGCCATCCTTGAGGTCGTCGCGATCGACCGAGGTGATCACGACATGCTCGAGCCCGAGCTTCGCGACGGCCTCCGCGACCTTGCGCGGCTCCTCGAGGTCGAGCGGCTGTGGCACGCCGGTCTTCACGTTGCAGAAGGCGCAGGCCCGCGTGCAAGTGTCGCCCATGATCATGAAGGTGGCGTGCTTCTTTTCCCAGCACTCGCCGATATTCGGACAGCCGGCTTCCTCGCAGACCGTGACCAGCTTCTCGGCCTTCACGATAGCCTTGGTCTCGGCCCATTTCGGCGAGCCCGGCGCCTTGACGCGGATCCAGTCCGGCTTGCGCAGCACCGGGTTCTCCGGCCGCTTCTGCTTCTCGGGATGGCGAACATCCGCGGCTTGCGCCTTCGGATTGCCGGCATTGGGCCGCGGGTCGCGGTTCAGCAGGTCGAGAACAAGCGCCATAACAAGGTCCGGGCTTCCACAGAAGGAGCCGGCCAAGCCGGCTCCTTCTAGCTAATGCCCAAAGCGCTCTGCCGCAACTCCCGGCCCCGGCAAGAGAGCCTTACCTGCGACCGCGGGCCGCGTTCCAGATCACGATGACGATGACGGCGCCGGCGACCGCCGCGGTCAATGTCCGCCAGAAGCCAAAGACCGGGATTTCCAACAGCTCCGCGACCTTGGCACCGACGAAGGAGCCGGCGACGCCAACGAGCATGTTGGTGAAGAGACCATGGTCCGATGAGGTCAGGCGCTCGGCGATCCAGCCGGCAAGCAGACCGATCAACAGCGTCATGAAGAAGCCATAGCCCGGCTGGGCCATGGTGGCGGCAAAGCTTTCCATCGTGGATATCCCCCTCAACATGCGCGAATGCGCGGGCAACCAACGGTCCCGGCCAAGGCCGGTTTCACGCGCGATGCTATCTCAGGCGATGAAACGTGCCAGCAGGATGACGAGGATCGCGCCGATGACCGCCATGCCGGCATCGTCGAGGAAGCTGTAGCCGGTGTTCAGGCGCCAGCCCGTCAGGCGCACGATGCCTTGCCCGACCAGCATGCCGAGCACACCGACGACCGCATGGCGGATGACGCCGCCGCCACCGACGACAAGGCTCGCAGCGAAACCGGTGACAGTGCCGAAGGCCACGGTCGGCACGATGACGCTCCAGTCGAGCGGCAGTGTCCGGCGCGGCGGCAGGATCTCGATCTCCTCGTCGCGGACGATGCGATCGGGTTTGGCGGATTTGCGGGTGCGTGGCGGCATCGGCGCAATATGGAGCGCGGGAGAGCTGGCGCCAAGCTCGCGCCGCCGGCCATCCGCCATCATTCGCGGGCGAACCGCCCTGTCATTCCGGGGCCTCGCTCAGCGAGGAACCCGGAACCCACGTCCGGGTGAACGCTCACAACCGAACACCTGATGTCCGACTCGGTCGTGGGTTCCGGGTTCGCGCCTATGGCGCGCCCCCGGAATGGCAAGTGTGCGGCTCCAAACCGGCGCCCGAAGAGGAACCCTCAGGCGTTCAAGACCTTGCCGTAAGCGTCGAGCACGCTCTCCTTCATCACCTCCGACAGGGTCGGATGCGGGAAGATCGTGTGCATCAACTCTTCCTCGGTCGTCTCCAGGTTCATGGCGACGACGAAGCCCTGGATCAGCTCGGTCACTTCCGGACCAACGAGATGGGCGCCGAGGAGCTTGCCGGTCTTGGCGTCGAAGATCGTCTTGGCCATGCCGCTATCCTCGCCGAGCGCCACGGCCTTGCCGTTGGCGACGAAGTTGAAGCGGCCGACCTTGATCTCGTGGCCGGCGGCCTTGGCCTTCGCCTCGGTCAGGCCGACGCTGGCGATCTGCGGGTGGCAATAGGTGCAGCCCGGGATCATCAGCTTGTCCATCGGATGCGGATGCAGGCCCTTGATCGCCTCGACACAGATCACCGCCTCATGCTCGGCCTTGTGGGCCAGCATCGGCGGGCCGGCGACGTCGCCGATCGCATAGACACCCTTGACGTTGGTCCGGCCGAGATCGTCGATGACGATGCAGCCGCGATCGGTCTTCACGCCGAGCGCTTCGAGGCCGAGATTCTCGATATTGCCGACGACGCCGACGGCCGAGATCATCCGGTCCGCCGTGATCGTCTGCTTGCCGCCCTTCTCGTCCTCGATATGGGCGGTGACGGAGTCCGCACCCTTCTCGACCTTCGTCACCTTGGCGCTGGTGATGATCTTCATGCCCTGCTTCTCGAAGGCCTTGCGGGCGAAGGCGCCGATCTCGGCATCCTCGACCGGCACGACCTGCGGCAGCACCTCGACCACGGTCACCTCGACGCCCATCGTCCGGTAGAACGAGGCGAACTCGATGCCGATGGCGCCGGAGCCCATCACGAGCAGCGATTTCGGCATCTTCGCCGGAACCATCGACTCGAAATAGGTCCAGATCAGCTTGCCGTCCGGCTCGATGCCGGGCAGCGCGCGCGGCCGGGCGCCCGTCGCGACGATGACGTGGTCGGCGGTGTAGGTGCCCTCGCCCTTGGCGTTCTTGGGCGGCGGCGTCTGCGGCTGCATCGCCGGCTTCTTGGTCGGCGCGACCGTGATCGTGCCAGGCTTGGTCAGCTTGGCCTCGCCCCAGATCACGTCAACCTTGTTCTTCTTCATCAAGAACTGGACGCCGTTGTTCATCCGCGTGGCGATGCCGCGCGAACGCTTCACGATGGCTTCCAGATCGGCCTTGAACGAGCCCTCCAGCGTCAGGCCATAATCCTTGGCGTGCTGGCCGTAATGCAGGATCTCGGCCGAGCGCAGCAGCGCCTTGGTCGGGATGCAGCCCCAGTTCGAGCAGATGCCGGCGAGATGCTCGCGCTCGACGATCGCGGTCTTGAAGCCGAGCTGCGCGGCCCGGATTGCGGCGATATAGCCGCCGGGGCCGGAGCCGATGACGATGATGTCGTAGTCAGCCATGGTCTCTCTCCCGCCGCTCAGACCAGCATCGCCATGGGCTTTTCGATATAGCCCTTGAAGGCCGCGAGAAGCTCGGCGCCGAGCGCGCCGTCGACGGCGCGGTGGTCGGTCGAGAGCGTCACCGACATCACCGTGGCGACGGCCGGCTGGCCGCCCTTGACGATGACGCGCTGCTCGCCGGCGCCGACCGCCAGGATCGTCGCATGCGGCGGATTGACGATCGCGGCGAAGTCCTTGACCCCGAACATGCCGAGATTGGAGACCGCCGTCGTGCCGCCCTGATACTCCTCGGGCTTCAGCTTGCGGGCCTTGGCGCGGGCCGCCATGTCCTTCATCTCGTTGGAGATCTGCGACAGGCTCTTGTGGCAGGCATCGCGAATGATCGGCGTGATCAGGCCGCCGGGGATCGAGACGGCGACGCCGACATCGGCATGCTTGTGCTTGAGCATGGCGTTGTCGGTCCAGGACACGTTGGCATCCGGCACGGCCTTGAGCGCCAGTGCCAGCGCCTTGATGACCATGTCGTTGACCGAGAGCTTGTAGGCCGGCTTGCCGTCCTTCTCGGGCGCCGCGGCGTTGAGCTCCCCGCGCAGCTTCAGCAGCGCGTCGAGCTCGCAATCCACGGTGACGTAGAAATGCGGAACCGTCTGCTTGGCCTCGGTCAGGCGGCGCGCAATCGTCTTGCGCATGCCGTCGTGCGGGACCTCCTCGTAGGAGCCCGGTTCGAACAGCTTCTTGACCTGTTCGTCCGAGGGACCGCTCGCGAGCGGCGCGGCGGCAGGCTTGGCAGCCGGAGCCCCGGCGGAAGCGGCAGCCGGGGCAGCCTTGGCACCGCCGCCCTTCTTGGCAGCCTCGACATCCTTCTCGACGATGCGGCCATGCGGGCCGGAGCCCTTGATGGCCGAGAGGTCGAGCCCGGCATCCTTGGCGATGCGGCGGGCGAGCGGCGAGGCGAAGGCACGGCTGCCGCCAGCGGAAGCCGGAGCCGCCGCGGGCGCGGTTGCAGCCGGCGCAGGAGCCGCGGCAGCGGCCGGAGCCTCAGCTTTCGGCGCGTCGCTCTTGGGCGCCTCGGCCTTGGCAGGCGCAGCCCCACCGGCCGCAGGAGCGGAGACACTCTTGGCGTCCTCGCCCTCGCCGGCGATCACGCCGATCACCTCGTTGACCGCGACATCGGCCGTGCCTTCCGGCACCAGGATCTTGGCGAGCACGCCCTCGTCGACCGCCTCGACCTCCATCGTGGCCTTGTCGGTCTCGATTTCGGCGATGATGTCGCCGGACTTGATCGTATCGCCTTCCTTCTTCAGCCACTTGGCGAGATTGCCCTTCTCCATGGTCGGAGAGAGTGCGGGCATCAGGATGTTCGTCGGCATCGGTCAGCCCCCTCTCAGCGATAGCAGACGGCCTTGGCCGCCGCGACGACCTCGCCGATGTTGGGAAGCGCGAGCTTCTCGAGGTTCGCCGCATAGGGCATCGGCACGTCCTTGCCGGTGACACGGGCGACGGGCGCGTCGAGATAGTCGAAGGCCGCCTCCATGATCTTCATGCCGATCTCGGCGGTGACGCCGGACTGCGGGAAGCCCTCCTCGACCGCGACGCAGCGATTGGTCTTCTGCACCGAGGCGATGACCGTCTCGATATCCATCGGACGGATGGTGCGCAGGTCGATGACCTCGGCCTCGATGCCCTCCTTGGCCAGCGCCTCGGCGGCGCCGAGCGCATAGGTCATGCCGATGCCGAAGGAGACGATCGTCACGTCCTTGCCGGGACGCACCACCTTCGCCTTGCCGATCGGGATCAGGAAGTCGTCGCCCTTCGGCACGTCGAAGGACTTGCCGTACATGATCTCGTTCTCGAGGAAGATCACTGGGTTCGGATCGCGGATCGCGCTCTTCAGCAGGCCCTTCGCGTCGGAGGCGCTATAGGGCATCACCACCTTGAGGCCGGGCACGTTCGA
Organism: uncultured Allobosea sp.; assembly: GCF_945957345.1. Taxonomy (GTDB): domain Bacteria; phylum Pseudomonadota; class Alphaproteobacteria; order Rhizobiales; family Beijerinckiaceae; genus Allobosea. Next base: position 13,768 of record NZ_CAMFKW010000071.1, read on the forward strand.
GTACCACGCCGCATAATCATGGCTGTGCTGGGCGCCGACGCGGGCCGCCGCGCCGTTGGGGCCACGGAACACGATGGGGCAGCCCATCTGGCCGCCGGACATGTAGAGCGTCTTGGCGGCGGAGTTGATGAGGTGGTCGATCGCCTGCATGGCAAAGTTGAAGGTCATGAACTCGACGATCGGCTTCAGGCCGGAGAGCGCCGCGCCGACGCCGATGCCGGCGAAGCCATGCTCGGTGATCGGGGTGTCGATGACGCGCTTGGCTCCGAATTCCTGCAGCAGCCCTTGCGTGACCTTGTAGGCGCCCTGGTACTCGGCGACCTCTTCGCCCATGACGAAGACGTCCTTGTCGCGGCGCATCTCCTCGGCCATCGCGTCGCGCAGCGCTTCGCGGACCGTGGTGCTGACGATCTCTGCGCCGGCCGGGAATTCCGAGGAGGAATCATAGGCCTTGGCCTGGGCGGGAACGCTGGCGGCCGGGGCAGCGGCAGCCGGAGCGGCCTCGTCAGCGGGGGCCGGCGCAGGCGCCGCCTTGGCTTCCGGAGCAGCCGCCTTGCCGGCGCCGCTGGCCGCAGCCGCAACATCCTCGCCCTCGGCGGCGATGACGGCGATCGGCGTGTTCACCGCGACGTTCTCGGTGCCGTCGGCGACGAGGATCTTGGCGAGCACGCCCTCGTCGACCGCCTCGACCTCCATGGTCGCCTTGTCGGTCTCGATCTCGGCGATGATATCGCCGGCCTTGACTTGATCGCCCTCTTTCTTCAGCCACTTGGCCAGTTTTCCTTCCTCCATGGTGGGAGAAAGCGCAGGCATGAGAATGTCGATCGGCATGAACGCACCCGGATTCTAAGACGCGGGGAAAAGGATGAAGGCCGGCAAGCGCGGAGCGATCAGCTCCGCGGGGCTTCCAGCAGGATGTCGGTGTAGAGCTCCGACGGATCCGGCTCGGGATCGTGGGTCGCGAACTCGGCGGCATCGTTGACGATCTCGCGCACCTTGGCGTCGATCGCCTTGAGTTCGTCCTCGCCGATCTTGAAGTCGCGGACGAGGCGCGCCCTGACCTGCTCGATCGGATCGTGCTCCTCGCGCATGCGCTGGACCTCGTCCTTGGAGCGATACTTCGCCGGGTCGGACATCGAATGCCCGCGATAGCGATAGGTCTGCATCTCCAGGATATACGGCCCCTTGCCGGAGCGGGCATGCTCGATCGCGCGAAGCGCCGCCTCGCGCACGGCGCGGACATCCATGCCGTCGACCTGCTCGCCGGGAATGTTGAAGGAGACGCCGCGGCGGGAGAAATCGGTCTGGGCCGAAGCACGGTTGACCGAGGTGCCCATGGCGTAGCGGTTGTTCTCGATGATGAACACGACCGGCAGCTTCCAGAGCTCTGCCATGTTGAAGCTCTCGTAGACCTGGCCCTGATTGGCCGCGCCGTCGCCGAAATAGGTCAGCGATACGGTCTTGTCGTCGCGATACCAGTCGGCGAAGGCGAGGCCGGTGCCGAGCGACACCTGCCCGCCGACGATGCCGTGGCCGCCATAGAAATTCTTCTCGCGGCTGAACATGTGCATCGAGCCGCCCTTGCCGCGCGAATAACCGCCGCGCCGGCCGGTCAATTCCGCCATCACGCCGCGCGATTCCATGCCGCAGGCCAGCATATGGCCGTGGTCGCGATAGCCGGTGATGACCTGATCGCCATCCTTGGAGGCCATCTGCATGCCGATCACGACGGCTTCCTGGCCGATATAGAGATGGCAGAAGCCGCCGATCAGGCCCATGCCGTACATCTGGCCGGCCTTCTCCTCGAAGCGCCGGATCAGCAGCATCTCGCGATAGGCGTGGAGGTCTTCTTCCTTGGTGAAGGTCGGTGTGTTGCTGAGGACTCCCGCGACCTTGCCGGCGCCTTCCTTGGCCGCACGGGCTTTCGCCGGCTTTGCAGCGGCTTTGGGTTGAGCGGGAGCTTTCGACTTACGCGCAGCAACAGCCATAGGCGGTCCTCCAAGGTCATCCAACTAATGTTGTAGAGGATCGGAAAAACCTTGGCGAGCACGCTATCTCGCAATGCAACATGACCCAACCCATTGAAAAACAAGGGCCGAGAGCTATTAACTGAATTCAAGTTAATTGATACGTCTGGGACTAAGCGTAGCGGCTTTTGGAACACGCGAACCGAAAGCTGGAACTTGCCTTTGACGAAGGCTCCACGCCGAAACGGCGAAGCTCGCCACCGTCCCGGCCCGTAGGCGCAGGCGGGAACCGAAGCTCAGCGCCCCATGATGACGACGTCGTTCTTGTGCGTCCGGCCGAGGATTTCGCGAGCGTTCTCTTCCAGGAGGTCGCGATCAACGGATTCGTTGCGCACCAGGGCGAGTTTCTGCTCCCAGGACTTGCGCTCCGTGGCGAGGGCGGCAAGCTCGCCCTCCATATCGCGCAGCGACTCCCGGATCGCACCGCGCGCCTCGAGACCGCGCGCCCCGTGCTGAGCATGGAACATGAAATAGCTCACCGCCGCCCCCGACACGAGGTAGAGAGCCAATGTCACGAAGATCGACCGAAGACCGCGGCGAATAACCATGGCGAAACGCTAGGCCGGTTTGGTTTCCGACGAGTTAACGCACCCTGATGAAGCCGAGGGGCGATGCCATAAAAGCCGCGTGTATCATGGCTGGGCGTGGTGAGCGGGGAGGGGATCGAACCCTCGACCACATGATTAAAAGTCACGTGCTCTACCACTGAGCTACCCGCCCTCACCGGGCCGCTGAATACGGAGCCGAGCGACGCCGGTCAACTCGTTCCGTGAAGATTGGCCGCAACGGCGCCTCTTCCTCACATCTTTCAACCGAGCCGCCGGGTTACGCCGCCACCCTTGTACCCGCGTCCATGAGGAGCAACCGGCGGCGCGGGCAGCAGATAGGCGCCCCCTGTCCTGCCAAGCGCGGGCCAGCCCGGATCGGCATAGGCGTTGAGCTCCCAGCAGCGCAGGCGCTCGCGTTCCGCGTTACTCGTGGCGTCCGAGCAGGCTGAAACCTGCGAACGCTGCCAGAACGCCGATGCCGGTCCGCAGGCGGTGGCGACCATCGCCGTCGCCAGGCAGGCCGGAATCACAAAACCACGCATCATCCGCCCTTCCGACACCTTGCACGTAACTGAAGAACATTCATGATGCCAGCCGTCATCTTGCTGAAGGCTTAAGTCGAATCCAGCTGCTGACGATGGCCCCGCTTGCGCCGGCTACGGCCGCGTATCAAAGGCGTTGTGCAAATCGCCCCACGCACCGAGTATCGGCAGCGAGGTGCCGACCGGAGAGGAACCCGCCATGGTCGAGAGGCGTTCGGTTCGACGCCGACCGTCGTCCGATCGTCCCGAAAGGACGATATGGCCGGCTTGCCCATCCGAGCGCGCCCCGCTTCGCTGCCAAGGAGAACACGACCGTGAAGCTTCCCATCGTGATCCATACCGAGGAAGACTACGACCGCGCGCAGCAACGGGTGGAAGAGCTGAACGCAACGCCAGACAGCACCGAGAAGGAGCGCGAGCTGCATGCGCTGGCGGAGGCCATGCTGGCCTTCGAGTTGCGGCGCGACGAGGCCGACGACTGACGGGAGCCCACATTCTCCAAGTAAGTCGCTGATTTCGCTGTCGTAATCGTGATATTTCGCA
>NZ_CAMFKW010000072.1 GCF_945957345.1 uncultured Allobosea sp.
TCCCGAAGGAGCGCCACACGCTGCTCTTCTCGGCGACCATGCCGAAGCCGATCCGCGACATCGCTTCCGCCTACCTCACCGATCCGGTCGAGGTCGCGGTGGCGCCGGTCGCGACCACCGCCGAGAAGATCGACCAGCGCGTGATCTTCACGGAGCCCGGCGACAAGCCGGCGCTGCTGGCGAAGACGCTGAACGTGCCCGAGCTCGAGCGCGCCATCGTCTTCACCCGCACCAAGCACGGTGCCGACAAGGTGGTGCGCCAGCTCGGCACCTCCGGCATCGAGGCGGCCGCAATCCACGGCAACAAGAGCCAGGGCCAGCGTGAGCGGGCGCTCGGCGCCTTCCGCGACGGTTCGCTGCGCATCCTCGTCGCCACCGACATCGCTGCCCGCGGCATCGACGTCGACGGCATCAGCCATGTCGTGAATTTCGACCTGCCGAACGTGCCGGAGACCTATGTCCACCGCATCGGCCGCACGGCGCGTGCCGGCGCGGCCGGCATCGCCATCGCCTTCTGCACGCCGGAAGAGCGTGGCGATCTCGCCGCCATCGAGAAGCTGACCAAGGTCGCGATCACCCCGATCGGCGCGGTTCCCTACTGGGACGGCCGCACGCCGAAGAAGCCGCCGCAGAACCAGCGCGGCGGCGGGCGTGGCCAGCAGCAGAACGGCGGCGGACGCGGCCAAGGCCGCCCGCAGGGCCAGCAAGGTGCCCGCCCGCAGGGCCAGCAAGGTGCCCGCCCGCAGGACCAGCAGGGCAATCGCCCGCAGGGCCAGCAGCAGGCCCGGCCGCAGGGTCAGCAGCCGCGCGGCGGCAAGCCCGTTGAGGGCGGCCATCGCAACCAGCCGGCCAATGGCGCTCCGCGCCAGGAGCGTCACGAGCGCCCGCGTCACCCCGAGCGGAGCCCGCGCCCTGAGCAGGCGGCGCAGCGAAAAGACGGCGTTTCCGCAAAAGAAGGGCTTGGCGGCGTCGCGTTCTTGCAGCAAAGAACACAGCAACCACGCACCAACGGCGCCCGGCGGCGCGCGCGCTGACGCGCGATCGACCAGAATCGGGCGAGCCTCCCTTACGATGGCTCGCCCACGCGCCCTAGGGCTCACGAAGGACGACAGATGGCGAAAGAAGAACTGCTTGAATTCGACGGCACCGTGGTCGAGGTGCTCCCGGACGGCAACTACCGGGTGAAGCTCGACAACGAGCACATCATCCTGGCCTATGCTGCCGGCAAGATGAAGAAGAACCGCATCCGCACCATCGCGGGCGACCGTGTCATCGTCGAGATGTCGCCTTACGACCTCGATCGCGGCCGCATCAATTTCCGTCAGAAGACGGCTGGTCCGGCTCCGGGCGGCCCGCCGCGCCAGAACTTCCGCCGGCGCTGATCGACGCGATGCGCCTGTCGCGAAACGAGCTCCTGTTCGTCGCGCTGGGCGCCGTCCTCGGTGCTGTCGTCGCCTATGCCGTCAAGGCCGGCTTCGTGGCGCCCAACGGCGCCTTGCCGCCCTTCGCTATCGTACTGATCGGCCTGGGGCTCGTCGAGCTGGTCGCCGGTTATGCCGCAGGCCGCTCGCCCGGCACGCTGGTCGGCATGCCCGCCCGCTTTCTCGCCTTCGTCGTCGGCGTCTGCATCGTCCTGCTCGGCGCCAAATTCGCCTGAGCGGGCTCTCTCCACGTCACATTACGCTCCGCCGTCATTCTGGGACTTCGCGATAGCGAAGAGCCCGGAACCCATGAACGCGACGTGATTCCAGAATCGTCATGGTCGGGCTTGTCCCGGCCGTCCACGTCTTTCGTCCTGCAATGCGGTGTTCAAGACGTGGATGCTCGCCACGAGGGCGAGCATGACGGCAATTGGAACAGCGTCGTGCTCGTGGGGTTTCCAGGTTTGCCCCCGGGAATGACGACCGCTCCGGGGAAACCGCCCAAGAAAAAACCCCGGCGCGAGGGCCGGGGTGAAAGTGGTCGTTCCGTGGGTATAAAAGGGTCTACATGAAACTCTGCCGGGCCCGCTCAGTAGCGGGAGCGGGACCAATACTGCGAGCCGGGGCTGACCATCACCTGGCGCTGCCGGGTCTCGTAGACGGCGGGGATCTCGTCCCGCACGACCTGGGTCGGACGCACCATCACCTGACGCTGACGCTGCGTGTAGACGGCCGGGATCGTCTCGTAATCGACGGTGGCCGGGGAAACTTCGACGCGGCGGCTCTGGTAGCCGTAGCGGGCGGGCACATCGACCCAGCAGCCGACCGTGTTGCCCCAGGCGTCGCGGGTCACTTCCCAGCGGCGGGTGGCCGGCGCGACCAGCACCTTCTCGGTCACGGTCTCGTAGACGGCGGCGCGGTGATGCGGGATGCGCTGCTCCGGCGCGATCATCACGTTATCGGTGACGGTCTCGTACTCGGCGGGGACGACGCGGCGTTGCACCTGGGCCGGACGGACCTGATAGGTCTCGTCGATGGTGCCGTAGACCGGCGGGGTGGCGACGAGGTTGTAACAGGCGGAGCCGCGGCAACCGCCGCCGGCCTGAGCAGCCGAGGCGCCGAGCACAAGCGCGGCGGCGAGGCTGGAAGCGGTGATGATCCCTGACGAAAGCGAGCGCAGCATGGTGGCCTGACCTGTCGGTTCCGGCGTCGAGCGCCGTTCGTTGGAGACAGGAAGCCCGCTCGAAGTGAAGAACGCAAGGTAAACGCTAAAACAAGGTAAAATTAACCAACTGGCCGCTGCCGGGCGCATTCACGCAGATTGCGCTCAAGTAAAGGAAAACGCTCGATTTTTAGCTTCCGAGAAACCGGCAGGGCAAGCGGTGGGGAGCGCGCGATCCATTAACGGTGGGAGCCGGCTTCCGCAAGAGCTTGCCCCTGATCGGCCCTGGTTCCGCGGGTGATGCATCGATGCGGCGTACCCTTCGAACGGATGACGCCGGCACCGGATTTGCTTGGCTAGGATGCCTGTGAGGCTCGGCCCAACCTCACGCCGCGTAGCTTTCGGGCTGATCCGGGCGCTCGCGAGAGTGGTCCGCACGTTCTCCGGAAGGTCTCATGAGCGTTCCCAAGGACAACGCGTTCGTCGTGCTCTACCTCGCTCTCACGGCCGTCGTGACGCTGGGCTGGATCGGTGTGATCGGCTACGGCGCCTGGCATTTCCTGTTCGGGTAACCCCTGCACTGGCCCGTCATCCCGCTTCACTGACGGCATTGAGGCTGGACGGAGCCACCCGGCGTTGACGCTAATCAGGTCTGCCCCGGCCGCAACTGATAGAAGACGTGCTGGCCGATCGTGTCCATCTTCTTTAGCCGCTTCGCCCAGTAAGGCCGCACGTAATTCGCGTGATAGTGGGTCGAGGCGCCGACTTCCGGCAGATAGGTCGTGCCGTCATAGACCTCGCGCGCGATCCTGACCGCGTCGCGCCAGGAGGCGGGCTCGGTGATGCGCAGCGACTTGCCTTCGCAGGTGAACGTGAACTGGCAGGCGAGGTAGCGGTTGCTGTTCTGATAGACCACGCCGCAGACGCTGCTCGGATAAAGCCCGCTCTTCACGCGGTTCAGCACCACTTGCGCTACGGCCGCCTGGCCCTGAAGCGATTCGGACCGGGCCTCGAAATAGACGGCCTCCGCGAGGCAGCGCTGTTCCTTTGCCATGTTTTCGGGGACGATCAGGCTGGTGTAGTCCTGTTTCACGCCGGGTTCGGAGAGGCGCAGGTCGCGATTGGCCGGCGCCGAGGCCAGCGCGATCCGCCCGCGCTGCTGCGGGGCGGAATGGGCGGGCAGTGCCGGCGGCGTCAGCGTCCCCATGACCGAGCCGACCAGCGGCGTCGAGGATGAGGTTTGGCTGGCCTTCGGGACCGATGGCGAGGAGCCGTCAATGCTTTCGAGATGCAGCTCAGCCTGCCGCGCGGACAGGATCTTCGGCTTGAACGGCGAAACAGGCGAGGAATCCGACAAGGCCGGATCGGTCAACCCTTCCTCGTTGGCATAGGGCTCGAATCCGGTCTGCGGCCCGTCGACGGCCTCGGCCGCGCGCATCGCGTCGATCGAGAAACCGCCCGAGATCAGTTTCGGTTGGGTGTCGCCGAAGACCACATGTTCGAGCTCGACGGAAGTGTGTTCGGAAAGGCCCGGCCGCAGGCTCGGCAGCATGTCGCCCTTGGCGGTACGGTCGACCTCGGGGAAGACGGTCGCGGCGGAGCGTTTCATGTCCTCGCGCGGTGCGCGCGGATCGACGACGATGCGTCGCTCGGGGTCCTCGAAGGAGAGCTTCGCCTGCGTGACGGCCGAGGTCAGCGCGAGACCGGGCAGCCGGAAGGCGCTCGCCGCCACCAGCATCGAAGGGCCCTCGGCCAGTTCCGAGACCGGGCCGGGTGCGACGCGGGGAATAGCACTGGAGGGCAGGCCGGTCGGGCCGAAATTCTGGCCCGCCGAAGCGGTGAAGGAAACCAGCATGCCGACGGACAGGGCCCAGGGCGCGACAGTGCTCGCGGCCCATTTGATGCCGAGGGGGCGCGCCTTCCGCCCATGCCTGTGCACACGCCAGTGACTCAAAGCGACACACCCGTCCCGATCGCACGGAACGAAAAGCGCAGCCGACTCGCGCGCCTTCGTTGGAATCCGTTATCACCTCGGTAAGGTTGAGCGGCGGTTAACGGCGAGCCCGCCTCTTGCCTTCCATGTGCCGCCGTGATGCGAGATTTCACGAAATCGCGCTGGTTGCCGTCGGGGCAGGGCGCTAACGTGTAGCCACACATTCGATGCTTCGGAGACATCCATGACGTCCACTCCAGCGCGCAGCTATGCTCCGGAGATCATCGTCGCGGCCGGCTGCCTGATCGCCCTGATCACTTTCGGTCCCCGGGCCAGCGCCGGCCTCTTCCAGATCCCGATGACGGTCCAGTTCCATTGGGGCCGCGATACCTTCAGCCTGGCGCTGGCGATCCAGAACCTGCTCTGGGGCCTCGGCGCGCCTTTCGCCGGCGCGATCGCGGACCGTTACGGCACGGTGCGCGTGCTCTGTGTCGGCGCGTTGCTCTATGCCGCTGGTCTCGTGACGATGGCCTATGCGACGTCGCCGCTGCAGCTCCATCTCGGCGCCGGTGTGCTGATCGGCTTCGGTCTCTCGGCCTGTTCGTTCAACCTCGTGCTCGCCGCCTTCGGCAAGCTGCTGCCGGAGCAGTGGAGGCCGATGGCCTTCGGCGCCGGCACGGCCGCCGGCTCCTTCGGCCAGTTTCTCTTCCCGCCGATCGGCAACATCCTGATCGACACGCTGGGCTGGCAGCAGGCGCTGGTGGTCTTCGCCTTCACGCTGCTGCCGATCCTGCCGATCTCGATCGTCATGGCCACCCGCAAGACCGGCGCCGCGGCAGGCGCCGCCGCGGCCAATGCACCGAACCAAACGATCGTGCAGGCGCTGGGCGAGGCCTTCAAGCACCGCAGCTACGTCCTGCTCGTGCTCGGCTTCTTCACCTGCGGCTTCCAGCTCGCCTTTATCACCGTGCATATGCCGGCCTATCTCAAGGACGCCGGCCTGCCGGCCTGGGTCGGCGGCTGGACGCTCGCCGTTATCGGCCTCGCCAATGCGGTCGGTTCGCTCTCCTCGGGCTGGCTTTCGACGCGGATGCCGAAGCGCCATCTCCTGGCCTGGATCTATCTCGGCCGTGCGGTCGCGATCGCCGCCTTCATCCTGCTGCCGCCGAGCCCGACGACCGCGATCACCTTCGGCGTCGTCATCGGCCTGTTCTGGCTCTCGACCGTGCCGCCGACCTCGTCGTTGGTCATGCTGATGTTCGGCACCAAGTACATGGCGATGCTCTATGGCTTCGCCTTCTTCTCGCATCAGGTCGGCGGCTTCCTTGGGGTCTGGCTCGGCGGCGTGCTCTACGAATCGATGGGCAACTACCAGTTCGTCTGGTGGCTCTCGGTCGCGCTCGGCGTCGCCTCGGCCCTGATCAACCTGCCGATCGTCGAGCGCCCGGTGCAGAGGCCGGAAGCGCAGCCCGCCTGATCGGGAAGACGCGTCTATACACGGCCGATGGGGTTGCGGTGGCGCCACGCCGCTGCGACCTTGTCGGCCTTCGTGTTTACAGGTTTCGGAGATGGTGATGACGACGTTCAAGGCCCTCGTGGCGACCAAGAGCGAGACCGGGCCGAACCTCGCCTTCACCGATTTCGCCGAGAGTGACCTGATGGAGGGCGACGTCACCGTCCGCGTCACCCATTCGACGGTGAACTACAAGGATGGGCTCGCGGTTACCGGCAAGGCGCCGGTGGTGCGCCGCTGGCCGATGATCCCCGGCATCGACTTCGCCGGCCGGGTCGAGACCTCCGACCATCCCGATTTCAAGCCGGGCGACCTCGTCGTCCTCAATGGCTGGGGTACCGGCGAGACCCATCTCGGCGCCTACGCCCAGAAGAGCCGGGTCAAAGGCGACTGGCTCGTGCCGCTGCCGGAAGGACTCACCCCCGCCGAGGCGATGGCGATCGGCACGGCCGGCTATACCGCCATGCTCTGCGTGCTCGCGCTCGAGAAGCACGGCCTGAAGCCTTCCGATGGCCCGATCGTCGTCGCCGGTGCGGCTGGCGGCGTGGGCTCGGTCGCGATCGCCTTGCTGGCGAAGGCCGGTTGGCACGTCATCGCCTCGACCGGCCGGGCCGAGGAGGCCGATTACCTCAAGAGCCTCGGCGCGGCCGAGATCATCGACCGTAACGAGCTATCCGTACCCGGCCGCCCGCTCGGCAAGGAGCGCTGGATTGCCGGCGTGGACGCCGTCGGCTCTCATACCCTCGCGAACCTGCTCTCGATGACGAAATACGGCGGCGCCATTGCCGCCTGTGGGCTCGCGCAGGGCATGGACCTGCCGGCCTCTGTCGCGCCCTTCATCCTGCGCGGCGTCGCCCTGCTGGGCGTCGATTCGGTGATGTGCCCGAAGCCGCGCCGGATCGAAGCCTGGCAGCGCCTCGCCAGCGACCTCGATCGCGACAAGCTCGCCCTGATCACCACGACGATTCCGCTGGAGGCGGTGATCGAGACGGGCAAGGCCATCGTCGAGGGCAAGGTGAAGGGCCGCGTCGTCGTCGAGATCGGCTGAGGCCGCACGGGACCACGTCGCCATTGCTTCCGTCATGGTCGGGCTTGTCCCGACCAACCACGTCTTCATCGCTGCAGTGCGGTGTTCAAGACGTGGATGCTCGCCACAAGGGCGAGCATGACGAGCTGTAGCCATCTCGTGTTTACGGGTTCCGGGCTCAGCTCCGAGAGCGCCCTTAGCCCTCGAACAGCGACCGCTGCCGCGCGAGCTCGTTGCTGCAGAAATCCATGAAGGCGCGCACGCGCGGCACATGCCGGATATCGGGATGGGTGAGCACCCAGAGCCCTGTCGCGAAATCCGTATTGGGCGGCAGGAGCCGCATCAGGTCCAACCGCTGGTCGGCGATGAAGCAGGGCAATGGTCCGATGCCGAGGCCCTGCGCGACCGCCTCGGCGATGCCCAGAACGGCCGAGCTCTTCAGCGCGATCCGTTCCGGCGCGACATGCTCGCGCACGAAGCGGGCCGCCTTCACATGCGAGAGCTGGTCGCCGAGCGCGACCCAGTCGCGCTGGTAGAGCAGGGCGGGGCCCGCTTCCTCCTCGGGCGTGATGCCGTCCGCCGTGCGGCCATAGATCGCCCAGGCGATGGTGGCGATGCGCCGGCCGACGAGCGTTTCGCCGGGCGTGTCGCTTGCGCGGATCGCGATATCGGCGTCGCGCTTCGACAGGTTGAGCGCCTGGTTGCCGATCACGACATCGAGCCGGATCAGCGGATGCGCCTTGCGGAAGGCCGCGAAGATCGGCAGCAGCACGTTCTGGTAGAGCGTATCGGTCGTGGTGATCCGCAATTCGCCGGATGGAGCGACATCCCGCCCGGCGAGACGACGGGCGAAGGCGGTGACGTCCTCATCCATCCGGCTCGCCAGCGCCGCCATCTCGGCTCCGGCCACGGTCGCGACATAGCCGGTCTTGCGCCGCTCGAAGAGCGGCAGGCCGACGAGCTCCTCGATCTGGCCGAGCCGCCGGAACACCGTCGAATGATTGACCGAGAGCGCGGCAGCAGCTCCGGTCAGCCCGTCATGATCGGCAATAGCCTTGATCAGCCGGAAATCGTCCCAGGCGAGCTTGGCATTCATCGGCGACGCGTCCTCCTGCGGGCACGCAAGCCGATATCTTGCAATGATGCAAGCTGGAGGAGTTCAAATCCAGGAGAGCGGGGTTCAGCGCGGCGCCGCCGCACGCCGCAGACGGTCGTTGATCGCTTCGCCGAGCCCATGCTCGGGAATGCGGGCGACCGCAATGGTCTTTCTTCCCATCTCGTCGAGCCGGCGCATATAGCCGAAGAGATGGGCGGCAGCCTCGCGCAGGTCGCCGCTCGGGCTGAGGTTGAGCGAGGCGGGGTACTCGCGCCCCTCGGGTCCAAAACCGAGCCAGGCCTCGCCTCCTTCCGGAGCTTCCGCGTCGAGCCTGACCCGCGCCGCCGGCGCGTAATGCGAGGCGAGCATGCCTGGCGAGATCGGGGCATGGCCAGCATCGCCCGCGATGACCAAGGGACGGCCGATGACATGCTCGATCGCTTCGCGTGGTACCCCGCCGGGACGGAGCAAGCGCGGCGCGCCGTCGAGGCAGGCGACGATGGTCGATTCCACGCCGACCTCGGTCGGGCCAGCGTCGAGGATGGCGTCGATACGGCCTTCGAGATCGGCTATTACATGGGCGGCGCTGGTCGCGCTGATCCGGCCGGAGCGATTGGCGGAAGGTGCCGCGATCGGTCGCCCGGCCGCTTCCAGCACGGCATGTGCGACCGGGTGTGCTGGAACGCGCAGCGCGACGGACGGAAGCCCGGCCCGCGCCAGATCGCTCACGGTGCAGCCTGACGAAGCCGGAACGACCAGCGTCAATGGCCCCGGCCAGAAAGCTTGCGCCAGCGCCAGCGCATTCGCATCGAACAGGCCCTGACGGCGCGCGCTTGCGAGATCAGGCAGGTGCGAGATCAGCGGATTGAAGCTCGGCCGCTCCTTGGCGGCGTAGATGCCGGCGACCGCCGTGCCCGAGGTTGCATCGGCCGCAAGCCCGTAGACCGTCTCGGTCGGCATCGCGACGAGCCCGCCCGCGCGCAGCAGCGCCGCTGCCTCGGCGATACCGGAGGTATCGGCAGCAAGAAGCTTCGTTGGGCGGGAGGCGGGCAGGGGCTGGTTCAAGACGCGATTGACCGATTATGGTTTATATATAAACTAACTGATGGGCGCGGCACGGGACGAAGGTCGCGCTCGCTTGCGCGTGGCTTAGGCGATAGTTCCTCGCTACCATCGCGGCAACGGCAAATGCAGGCTGCGGCTGCCTTCTAGGGCAAGCGCCGGCCTCAGGGAGAGACGATTATGAGCTATCGCGCCCCGGTTTCGGACATGCTCTCCACCATGCGCCATGTCGCGGGCCTCGACCGGCTGATCGCGGACGGGCTGGCGCCGGAGCTTGATGGCGGCATGGCGGAAGCCGTGCTCGACGAGGCCGCGAAATTCGCCGCCGACGTGATCGCGCCGCTGAACCGCGTGGGTGATCTCAACGGCTCGAAGCTCAAGGACGGCGCCGTCACCACCCCGCCAGGCTGGAAGGAAGCCTACAAGGCCTGGGCCGAGGCCGGCTGGAACGCGCTGCCGGCGCCGGAAGCCTATGGCGGGCAGGGCCTGCCGACGCTGCTGCAATCGGCCTGCATCGAGATGTGGAATTCGGCCGCCTTTGCCTTCGCGCTCGGCCCGTTGCTGACGGTCGGCGCGATCGAGGCGCTCCATGCCCATGGCTCCGATCACCTGAAGGAGACCTATCTCGCCAAGCTCGTCTCCGGCGAGTGGATGGGCACGATGAACCTGACCGAACCGCAGGCCGGCTCCGACCTCAACGCGCTCCGCAGCAAGGCCGAGCGCGTCGGCGACGGCACCTACCGCATCACCGGCCAAAAGATCTTCATCACTTATGGCGAGCACGATCTGACCGAGAACATCGTGCATCTCGTGCTGGCGCGTCTGCCCGACGCTCCTCCCGGCACGCGCGGCATCTCGCTCTTCCTCGTGCCGAAATTCATGGTCAATGCCGATGGATCGCTCGGCGCGCATAACGACCTGCGCTGCTCCGGCATCGAGCACAAGCTCGGCATCCATGCCTCGCCGACCTGCTCGATGGCCTTCGGCGACAATGGCGGGGCGATCGGCTGGCTGATCGGCGAGGAGAATCGCGGCCTCGCCTGCATGTTCACGATGATGAACAACGCCCGCCTCAATGTCGCGTTGCAGGGCGTCGCCATTGCCGAGCGCGCCTATCAACAGGCGCTCGCCTTCGCTCATGAGCGCAAGCAGGGCGCGGCGCTCGATGCGCCAAAGGGCGCCCCCATGAGCCCGATCATCGTCCACCCCGACGTGCGCCGCATGCTGATGGACATGCGCGCCAAGACGCAAGGCGCGCGCGCCATCTCCTATCAGGTCGCCGAGGCGCTCGACCGCTCGCATCGCGAGACCGATGAGGCCAGGCGCAAGGCGGCGTCCGAGCGCGCCGCGATCCTCACCCCGATCGCCAAGGCCTACGCGACGGATATCGGCATCGACGTCGCCTCGACCGGCGTGCAGGTCCATGGCGGCATGGGCTTCGTCGAGGAGACCGGCGCAGCCCAGCATCTGCGCGATGCCCGCATCGCCGCGATCTACGAAGGCACCAATGGCATCCAGGCGATCGACCTCGTCACCCGCAAGCTGCCGCTGTCGCAGGGCGATGCGGTCCATGCCCTGATCGCCGAAATGCGCGGCATCGTCGCCGAGGTCGAGCGCGCCAATAATCCGGGCTTCGGCCATGCCGCCGCGCGTCTCGGCGCCGCCGTGGATTCACTCGAACGCGCCACGGAATGGATGCTGGGAGCGATCGGCAACAAGCCGGCCGACGCGCTGGCCGGTGCCACGCCCTATCTCAAGCTCTTCGCGCTGGCGCAGGGTGGCACGGGACTGGCGAAGAAGGCTCTCGCCACCCGCTCGGAAGCCGAGAGCACCGCCGATCTCGCCACCGCCCGCTTCTATGCCGAATGCATCGCGACCGAGGCCCCGGCTCTCGAACTCGCGGTGACGGAGGGCGCCGGCGCCATTGCCGATGCGGCCGCGGTCTTCGCCGCGTGAGCGTAGCGGCGCGCCGTTCAGGCCGTCGCAGCCTTCCGGGCGCGGACATGCAGGAAGAGCGGGACGATATGCGTGTCGGCGAGATAGGGGATGGCCTTCGCCGTCTCGGCATCGACATGCGGCTCGGCCATGTGCTCGATCGTGAGCCCGGCAGCGACGATCATCGCCACCCATTGGCTCAGCGTGCGATGGAAGCGCGGCACGCGGAAGGGCTCGACGCTGGCCTTGACTGCGGCCGGCGCGGCGCCGAAGCGCCAGGTCTCGATCTCGCCGTCGACGCCGTCGAAATAGCGGCCAACCTCGATCGCGCGGATTTGGCCGGCATCGTCGCGCAGCACCTTGCGATAGGGCGGCGCGAAGCAGGGATGCAGGATCGAGAACTGCAGGAAACCGCCGGGCTTCAGCACGCGCGCCGCTTCCGCCAGCGCCTTGTCCTGGAACGGCATGTCCATCAGCGACATGAAGGCCGTCGCGAAGTCGAACTGCGCGTCCGGGAAGGGCAGGGCGGTGCCGTCGCCGAACCGGTAGTCGATGCCGAGCGGCGCAGCGGCTTCCGCCTCCTGCGCATGGCGAAGGAAGGTCGGCGCGATGTCGACGGCGGTCATGCGCCCGCCGGCCTCGGCGAGCTTGCGCGTGTTCGAGCCTTCGCCGCAGCCGATATCGAGGCCGTCGAGCCCCGCGATATCCGGCAGGTTCGCCAGGAAGACCGGGGTATTCAGTCCGTCACGGTAGAGATCGTATCCGGCCCGCGCATGCCGGGTCCATGTCTCGGCATTGGCCTCCCAGCAGGCGGCGACATCGGTGCTGTCCATGGTGCTGCTCCGTGGCGAGGGGAGCGGGGCTATAGAGCAGTGGGCCGGCCATGGCCAGCGGCGATTCGTCGGGGCTGCCCATGACCACCGCCCATCCGTCCCTTTCCGGCCGCATCTGCCTCGTCGCGGGCGCCTCGCGAGGGCTCGGGCGCGGCATCGCCAAAGCCTTGGGCGAGGCTGGCGCAACCGTCATCGTCACCGGCCGCTCCAGCGAGGCCGGCCCGCGCACCGATCAGCGCCTGGAGACCTTCGAGGACACCGCCCGCGAGGTCGAGGCGGCCGGCGGCAAGGGCTATCCCTATCGCTGCGACCACACCAGCGAGCGCGATGTCGACGGACTCGTCGCCTGGGCCTTGCGTCGCTTCGGCCGGCTCGACTGTGTCGTCGATGCGGTCTGGGGCGGCAATGAAGGCTATGACGGCGAGCGCTATCCCGACGGCTCAGGCTTCGGCACGCCGTTCTGGCGCCGCCCGACGGCAAGGCTGGGCGAGAGCTTCGAGAGCGGAGTCTATGCCCAGTTGTTGCTGGCGCGGGCTGTTGCGCCGGCGATGGTGCAGGCCCGCTCCGGCCTCATCGTCACGCTAAGCTTCGACATGGGCGGCAGCTATCTCGGCGATGTCTTCTACGATCTCGCCAAGGCGGCGATGAACCGCCTGAGCTTCGCGATGGCGCAGGAGCTGAAGCCCTTCGGCGTCAGCGTGCTCGGCCTCTCGCCCGGCCATGTCCTGACCGAGCGCGTCCGCGACGCCGGCCTTGCCGCCGCGACGACCGAAACCCCGCTCTATGCCGGCCGTGCCGTCGCGGCGCTCGCTGCCGACCCAGCCGTCGCGCGTCATACCGGGCGCGTGCTGCACGTCGCCGATCTCGCCCGCGCCTATGGCTTCACCGACCGGGATGGCTCGCAGCCGGCCCGCTACGTCATCGACAACGAACAGGGAGGCGGCGATGTCGCTCAAGGGTAAGACACTTTTCATCACCGGCGGCTCGCGCGGCATTGGCCTGGCCATCGCGCTCCGGGCGGCGCGGGACGGCGCCAACGTCACCATCGCCGCCAAGACGGCGGAGCCGCATCCGAAACTTCCCGGCACGATCTACACCTCCGCCGCCGAGATCGAGGCAGCCGGCGGCAAATGCCTGCCTTTGATGGTCGATGTTCGCGACGAGCGGAGCGTCGCCGAGGCCATCGCCAAGACGGCCGAGACCTTCGGCGGCATCGACATCGTCGTGAACAATGCCAGCGCGATCCAGCTCAGCAACACGCAGACGACCGACATGAAGCGCTTCGATCTGATGCACCAGATCAACACGCGCGGCACCTTCATGGTCTCGAAATACGCCATTCCGCATCTGGCGAAGGCCGAGAACCCGCACATCCTGATGCTCTCGCCGCCGCTCGACATGAAGACGCAGTGGTTCGCGCCGCATCTGGCCTATTCCATCGCGAAATACGGCATGAGCCTGTGCGTGCTCGGCCTCGCCGGCGAGCTGGCGCGCCAGGGCATCGCGGTCAACGCGCTCTGGCCGCGCACCACGATCGCAACCGCTGCCGTCCAGAACCTGCTCGGCGGCGACAAGATGGTGCAGGCGAGCCGCACGCCCGAGATCCTCGCCGACGCCGCCCATCTGATCTTCTCGAAGCCCTCCCGCGAATTCTCCGGCAATTTCCTGATCGACGATAGCTTCATGGCGGGCGAGGGCGTCACCGATTTCAGCCCGTACCGCGTCGACCCGTCGGTGCCTTTGATGCCGGATTTCTTCGTGCCGGCCGACAGCCTGCCGCCGCAGGGCGTCAAGGGCGGGGTGTGACGCCGCGGCCATGCTTCGATCCGCGCCGTCATCGGTTTGACTCGCGGCGCGGATCGGAGTTCCTGCCGGCTTCCATCCCGACCGTGCAGCGAGATTCGCGCCCATGCTGACGATCCACGGCACTTGCCCCGATTCGCGCGACAAGCTCCGCCCCGGTACGCTCGGTGCGGAGGGGGAGTTTCCAGAGGACGTCGTCTGGATCGACCTGCTCAACCCGACGCCGGAAGAAGATCGGCGGGTCGAGAAGCATCTGGGCATCTCGATCCCGACGCGCGAGGAGATGCACGACCTCGAGCCGTCCGAGATCATCTATACCGAGAACGGCGCGCGCTACATGACCGCGCGGGTGATCTGCCAGTCCGACACCGTCGTTCCCAAGCTGGCGGATGTCACCTTCATCCTGACCGACAAGGCGCTGGTGACGGTGCGCTATGACGAGCCCGGCGCCTTCAACATCTTCCTGAACCGCGCCAGCAAGTCCGGCGGCTGCGGCCCGCAGCCGGAAGCGGTGCTCGACGGGCTGATCGAGGCGATCGTCGACCGCGCGGCCGAGGTGCTGCGCGGCGTCGGCGACAAGGTCGACATGGCCTCGCGCCGCATCTTTTCCGGGCGCGCCCAGGATGTCGAACAGGGCGGGGTCTACCAGGTCGTGATCCAGCGGATCGGCCAGCACGAGCACATCATCTCGAACGTCCGCGAGAGCATGATGACAGTCGAGCGCGTGCTGCTTTTCCTGTCTGCCAATTACACCCGCCCGAAGAAGGCGCAGACCGGATTCTCGGCGGAATGGCGCTCCGCGGTGCGCGACGTGCAGGCGATCGAGGAGCACGCCGCCTTCCTGTCGAACAAGCTGCAGTTCATGATGGATGCCACGCTCGGCCTCGTCTCGATCGAGCAGAACAAGATCATCAAGCTCTTTTCGGTCGTCTCCGTCGCGCTGATGCCGCCGACGCTGATCGCCTCGATCTACGGCATGAACTTCAAGGCAATGCCGGAGTTGGACTGGCAGTGGGGCTATCCCTTCGCGATCGGCCTGATGATCCTGTTCGCGGTGCTGCCCTACTTGTTCTTCCGCTGGAAGAAGTGGCTGTGAGCCACGAGGCGCGCGATACGTTGAAG
This sequence comes from uncultured Allobosea sp., assembly GCF_945957345.1. GTDB lineage: Bacteria > Pseudomonadota > Alphaproteobacteria > Rhizobiales > Beijerinckiaceae > Allobosea. The sequence goes on from NZ_CAMFKW010000072.1 coordinate 14,908, forward strand.
GCCGGATGACTCAGCCGCAGATTTTCTCCGTCCTTCTCGTTGCCGGCATGATGGCCGCGTTCCTGTGGGGGCGGCTGCGCTACGACATCGTCGCGATGCTGGCGCTGCTGCTCTCCGTCCTGCTCGGGCTGGTACCGGCAGCCGATGCCTTCAAGGGTTTCTCCGACGACATCGTCATCATCGTCGGCAGCGCGCTGGTGCTCAGCGCCGCCGTGGCACGCTCGCGCATCATCGAGCGCCTGTTCTCGAAACTGGGCTCGGGCCTGACCTCGACGCAATTGCAGGTGCCGTTGCTGGTCTTCGTCGTCGCGGTGATGTCGGCGATCATCAAGAATATCGGCGCGCTCGCGATGATGCTGCCGATCGCCTACCAGCTCGCGCGCAAAAGCGGGAAATCGCCCTCGGTCTTCCTGATGCCGATGGCCTTCGCCTCGCTGCTCGGGGGCATCGTCACGCTGGTCGGCACCTCGCCGAACGTCATTGTCGCGCGTGTCCGGCAGGAGCTGGGCGGCGAGCCCTTCCGCATGTTCGACTTCGCCCCGGTCGGCATCGTTGTGGCCGTCGCCGGCTGCATCTTCTTGAGCGTCGGCTATCGCCTGCTGCCGCGCGATCGTCGCGGCGCCGTCTCGCTCGACCAGGCGATCGACATCAAGGACTACCTGACGGAAGCCACGCTCAACGGCAAATCGCCGCTCGCCGGCAAGACGGTCGCCGATCTCAAGGCGATCGGCGAAGGCATCGAGATCGTCTCGATCCTGCGCAACGAGCGCCGCGTCCAGGCGCCGCTTCCGGACGCCTCGCTCAAGGCTGGCGACATCCTGCTGCTGCGTGGCGATGCCGCTGTTCTGGAGCGGGTCGTGGCCGAAGGTGGGCTCGATCTCACCGGCAAGGACCGCCCGACGCAGAAGGACGATGCGCTCGATCCCGACCGCATCGCCGAGGCGATCATCGGCCCGGATTCGACGTTGATCGGCCAGTCGGCCGGCGATATCGCGCTGCACAGCCGCTTCGGCGTCAACATGATCGCGATCAGCCGGTCCGGCGAGCGCTTCAGCCAGCGTCTGCGCGACATCCGCTTGCGGGCCGGCGACATCGTCGTGATCCAGGGCGACGAGAAGCTGCTGCCGGAAAAGCTTTCGGAGCTCGCCCTGCTGCCGCTGGCCGACCGGCTGGTGCCGCTCGGCTCGACGCGCCGCGTCGTGCTGACCGTGACGATCGCGCTCGCCGCTATCGTCGCGCTGGCGGCAGGGCTGGCTCCCGTGCCCTTCGTCTTCTTCGCTGCGGCGGTGCTGCTAATCGCCTTCCGCTGCGTGCCCTTGCGCGAGGCCTATCGCAACATCGATGCGCCGATCCTGCTGATGCTGGCGGCGCTGATCCCGGTTTCCGATTCCCTGCGGACGACAGGCACCACCGATCTCTTCGCCTCGTGGCTGGCGATGATCGGCGGCGGGCTGCCCGGCTGGGCCGCGGTAGCACTCATCCTGGTGGCGGCGATGGCGGTGACGCCCTTCCTCAACAATGCCGCGACGGTGCTGGTCATGGCGCCGATCGGCGCGGGCTTCGCCAAGAACCTGGGCTACAATCCCGATGCCTTCCTGATGGCGGTGGCGATCGGCGCGGCATGCGACTTCCTCACGCCGATCGGCCACCAGTGCAACACGCTGGTCATGGGGCCGGGCGGCTATCGCTTCAGCGATTATTCCCGGCTCGGCGCGCCGCTATCATTGATCGTCATCCTGCTGGCGGTGCCGATGATCCTGCTGGTCTGGCCGCTCAGGTGACTACAGCCAGCCATTCCGCTTGAAGCGCCAGTAGAGGATGGCACAGGACGTCAGGATCACGCCGATCACGACGTAATAGCCGTACTGCATCTCCAGTTCCGGCATGTTCTTGAAGTTCATGCCGTATATGCCTGCCAGCGCCGTCGGCACGGCCAGGATGGCGGCCCAGGAGGCCAGGCGCTTGGTGATCAGGCTTTCCTGGCTCTGCCCGACCAGCAGGCTCGCCTCGAAGGCGAAGGCCAGCACCTCGCGCAGGCTGTCGATCTTCTCCTGCACGGTGCGGACATGGTCGGTCACGT
>NZ_CAMFKW010000073.1 GCF_945957345.1 uncultured Allobosea sp.
CGCCGGCACAAACGCAGGCGCTCCACTGGATGGTTTTCTCACCGCCGTGCACAGGTTGAACCTCTGGAAGACCATCGAGACTTTACGGCGAATAGCGACGAAGCTCTCCGCGTCGGCCCGCAGGCCCGCGACGCGAATCTCGCCGTCCTGATAGGTCTCAAGCCCGTTGATGCAGCGCAGGAGCGTCGATTTGCCGGAGCCGGAAGGGCCAATGATGCAGGACACCTTTCCTCCCGGCAGGGAGGCCGAAATGCCTCGCAGCACCTCGACGGGGCCGTACGACTTTCGAACGTTGTCGAACTCGATCATCTTGCGGCCTCTTTGGAAAGTCTGCGCTCGAAGTACCGGATGAAGAAAATGAACGGCACGCAGATCGAAACGTAGAGCAGCGCGGCCTGGGAGAAGACTTCCATCGTCCTGAAGGTTTCGGATGCGAGGATCTGGGCCTGCCGGGTCAGCTCCGCGACGGTGATGACGGCGCAAAGGCTGGAATCCTTGACCGCCATGACGATCGAGTTTCCATAGGGCGGCATGAAGTAGCGCGTGGCCTGGGGAATGATGACACGCCGCATCATCAGCGCCTTGCTCATCCCGAGCGAAACGGCTGCCTCGGATTGCCCCCTGTCGATCGCCTCGATCGACAGCCGCATGTTTTCCGCCATGTAGGGCGCATGCGCGACGGCCAGGGCGATGATGCCGGCGACAATCGGCGACAGGGCGATACCAAGGGCCGGCAGGGCGAAATACACGTAATAGATAAAGACCAGCGTCGGGACGCCCCGCAGGACGACGACAAGCACGACGTTCAGGCGCTTCAAGAACCCGAAGCCAGTCCATCTCAGCATCTCCAGGCAGAGGCCCAGGGCGGTTGCCAGAGCGATCGCGGACAATGCGATGACGATCGTCAGCTTCACGCCGGACAGGAGATTGGGCAGGAAGCCGAACAGCGCCTCCGTCATGGTCACCTCCGCTCCATTCGGCGAATGAGGATGATCAACGGAATGCTGATCGCGATGTACAGCAAGGCCAGCAGGGTGAAGAGCTCGATGCTCTTGTAGGTGGCCTGGACCAGCAGGAACGCGGTGCGGGACATTTCGGGGACCGCGATGACTGAGGCCAGCGAGGTGGTCTTCAGCATCATCACGACAATGTTGGAGTAGCCAGGCAGCGCCGTCCGGACGGCCTGGGGCACGATCACCCGCCTCGCGATCACGAGCGGCGGCATCGCCAGGGACGTGGCGGCCTCGACCTGTCCGGTGTCTACCGCCAGGATGCCGGCGCGAAACACCTCGGCCATATAGGCCGAGAAGGCTAACCCCAGGCCGGCAACGGCCGCCCAATAGGCCGGCAGGGTGACGCCGATGCTCGGCAGCAGGAAATAGATGTAGAAGATCTGCACCAGGATCGGCACGCCGCGGATGAACAGGACGTATGTGCTCGCCGCCTGCGACAGCACCGGGATGCTGCTCCAGCTCGCCAGTGCCAGGAGTAGGCCGAGCACCGTGGCGACAGCCAACGACGCCAACCAGAGCAGCACGGTCATGCCTATGCCGCTGTAAAACAGCGGCAGGTATTGCAGGACATCCGTTAAAGATTGCACGTACTGCTCCAGATCCGAAAAAACATTGCTCCGCCCGCTTTATTCAGGAGGCGGAGCCAAGGCCGGACAGGTCGATCAGGGAGCGATGTCGACGGAAAGGCCCCATTGCTTAATGAGGGTCTGCAGCGTGCCATCCTTCTTGATCTCGGTCAGGATCGGGTTGATCTTGTCCAGAAGCGCTCCATCACCCTTGCGGACCGCGAAGGAGTAGTAGTCCTTGGAAAAGGGCTTGAAATCCTTGACCCACTCGAATTTGTACTCGGGCTTGTCCTTCATCATCTGGTCGACGATGGGCATATCGACGATGGCGGCATCGATCCGGCCTAGATTGAGGTCTCTCACCAGATCCTGGATCGTGCTGTAGAGCTCGAATTCGATTCCGTTCTGGCGGGCGCTGGCGATGATGTTGTTGCCCATGTTGGTGCCGACTTTGACTTTCTTGACGTCATCGTAGGTGACCAGCTTCTTCGGATTGCCCTGGGGAACCAGCAATCCACAGTAGAAGCTGTACAAAGGCACCGCGAAGTCGACGACCTTCGCTCGCTGCTCGGTAATGGCGAACGAGGACGTGATGATATCGATCCTCTTGCTTTCAAGAGCCGGCACGAGGGACTGGAAGTCGAGCGTCTGCAGGTCGAACTGTAACTTGCCACGCTTCGCCACCTCGGCCGCAATGTCGAGCAGGAAGCCGCGCATCGTGTTCGTTTTCGGATCGAGGAAGTTGAACGGCACGCCCGTTGGGGTGGCTCCGTTCTTGAGGACCTGCGCTTGGGCGGGGACGGCGGCGAGTGCCAGTACGATCGCTGCACCGCACAGCAAAGACGTCAACTTCATTCTCTGTTCCTCCCTGGATTGAGATCGTTCCGATAGTCATGGGCAGTATGTGAAACCGCGTGGACGTTGCTGCGGGGCGCGCACGCTTCGCGGCGCGTCATTGCGGCAGAAGACGTCGATCAGCTTCCTCGCGACCCTATAATTTATACCCCGTCCATCTGGTATAGTAATAGGGTCATTCTGCTGTCAAGACCGCGCCTTTCGGCCGGCCGGCCGGACCAAGGCTCCGGACGATGCCCAGAGCCACGCCGGCCCCTGGGAGTCGCCTTCGCGCCTGTCTGACGTCGCCTGTGCCGTCGATCAGAGAGCCGGAACCCAGGCTTGGCGCTGCCTGTATTTCTCGTGTGCCCTGTTCACGGCATCCCAGTTCAACTCGAACCCGTAGCCGGGCTTCCTGCTAACCGGCAGGAATCCCCTCGAGGGCTTCAGGCTCGGAGACTGGATGAGGTCCTCGGCGAGCAACTGCCACATGATCTGATTGGCATCGTCGAGGTTCGAGACCGTAGCACCGACCTGGTTCGCCATGCAGGTCGTGATGCCGGTCTCGAAGATTCCATGGATATTGATGCGGACATTGGCCGCGGCAGCGATGCCGGCGGCCTGACGCCATCTCAGGGCGCCGCAGGTCTCATGCAGTCCGAGCACGATCGATTGAACGGCATGACTGCTGCACAGCGCAAAGACCTCCTCAGGCAGATACACGCTCTGGTCGGCAGCCATCGGCATGCCGGCCCCCTGCAGGCGCCTGAAGCCATCGGGCCCTGTCGTGCCCGGAATCGGCTGCTCCATGATTTCGATATCGAAGGGCTTCAGCCGCTTCATCATCGTGATCGCCTGCAGCGTGTCCCAGGCCTCGTTCGCGTCCAGCCGAAGGCGAACATGCGGCGCGGCCTCCCGGACGGCCTTCACGATTGCCAGGTCCAGATCGTTGCCCCGCCCCACCTTCACATAGAGGACGGGATAGCCCTCCTTGACCAGCTCCTCGGCGTGACTGCGAAGCTCATTGGGAGTGTCCCCCTGCACGAAGCCGAAATATCCGACCTCGTCGCGCACGGCGCCCCCCAGGACGTTGCAGACGGGCTGCCCCGTCGCCCTGCCGATGGCATCCCACGCTGCGAGTTCGATGCCGGACATCGTGCGCGAGAACATCCGGTACTGGCTCCCCATGCCGCGCGCCTTGAAGCCGGTCATGAAGTAGTCCCAGATCAGCTTGTTGGTGTCGTAAACCGACTTTCCGATGAAGTGCGGAATTGCGTCACGCAGGATCGCGAGCATGGGTTCGATGGTCGGGCCGACGCCGGACTCTGCAATACCGATGACACCGTCTTCCGTCTCGATCTCGATCAGCACGATCGGAGAGGACAGCGTCACGCCATCAGCCCAATGGTAGTCGTTCTTGAAATGGCAAAGGAGCGGCGTGGTGCGGATATCCCTGATCTTCATCTCGGCCCTCTCAGATTTACCCCTCAGTGGCGCTCTGACGGGATGCGTGGGTTATTGCCGAGTGCGCGTTGGATCCAGGCAGGAAAGACTCGCTTCGGAAGGAGCCTTCAACCAGCCAGGCTGCCTGAGCCAAGGCTGCCCGCGGAGGCACTCGTTCGCATCGGGGGCACCTGGAATTAAAACAGACCATTTGGTACAGTAAATTGACAGGGGCTTACGCTGTCAATGAGAAAGCGCCTCTTATCGCCACGCTCTACAGCGCGATGGAAATCGGCCGCGCGGGCCGGAAAACGCTTCATTTCAAACGTGAGGGGCCGCGGTCGGGGCGTGGCGTGGCCTCCGAGCGTGAGGCCGCGCGCTAGCATTATCGTCGCGCTGCGCAAGCGCTCGCCGCCTGCCACGAAATCATCGTCCTGAAGCCGACGCGGTCGACGGGAGCGCCTCGCGCCTGACGGGGATGGCGAAGAGGGTGGAGACGGGGCGCATCAAGAAATCGTCGCCGTCTCTCTTCGACGCCGGAGATATCGGGCACGGCAAGGCCGGCATTCACGCCGTAGAGAGGGGCGCTGCGTGAATGCACTGCATCAAGGGGCGGGGGCGGCAGAAGCGGCTTTGTCGATCAGGGCCGTGCAAACGCGACGCCACGACCCGTCAGCTCGGCAGGAACATCCTGACGCCAGATTCGGGTTGGCGTCGCCGGTCAGGAGATCTGTCGAGCGAGCTCAGCCGATAGCGCCTTTCAGCGCGTCCACCGTCGCACGGGCACCCCTGGCAATGAACACGGCATCCCCGCCGACGGTGACCAGGCCGAAGCCAATGTCGAGCATCCGGGCGGCATAGGCCGGGTCCATCGTGTGGATGGCCGCGAACCGGCCCCGCTTGCGCGTCTCTTCCACGATCCGGCGATAGATCGAAAGAAGGACGGGATTGTCGGTGTCGAAGACCGGCGGCAGGCCGAGAGAGAAGGCCAGATCGGTTGGGCCGACATAAACGCCGTCCACGCCCGGTACGTCGAGAATGGATTCCAGGGCCTCGACCGCCGCGGAGGTCTCTATCATCGGCAGCGCCAGCACCTCGTCGTTGGCGAAGGCCTGATAGGGCTGCGTCTCGGCATAGTCGGCCGCCCGGTTGGGCCCATTCGAGCGTTGCCCGGCTGGCGGATAGCGGCAGGCGGAAACGAATGCGCTCGCCTCCTCGGCGCTGTTGACCATTGGGCAGATGACGCCCCAGGCGCCGGCATCGAGCGCCTTGCCGATGATGCCCGGCTCGTTGGTGGGCACACGCACCATCGGGGTCACGGGGAAGCCCGAGATCGCCTGAAAGCACTGCACCATGCTGGCATAGTCCTGCACGCCTGCTGCATGTCGACGGTGAGGCTGTGCCAACCGTGGCGCGCCATGATCTCGGCTGAATAGCCGCTGGGCAATGACAACCAGCCATTGATGGAGCGCTGGCCGGCGGCGAGCCTGGAGCGAAGAGCGTTGCGCATGATCTGTCCGGAGTTCGACACGGTTTGTCGTAAAAGGTATTTGGCAGCGGGAACCCGGCTATTTGTCCTGCGCCGTACCGTCCAACGCAGTCTCGATCTGGGCACCGTCAGCGAGAGCCAGCAGGATAGTCTCGATCTTCACGCGCTCCTCCGCGGTGAAGGGTGAGCGACCGGCGAGCTCCATGAACCAGAGCCCCTCGGTTGCCAGATAGACCACCGCCGTCCGGTTGAACCCTGCGCCGCTGCTCATCTCGTCGAAGCGAGCGCGACGGTATTTTTTACCCTGCTCAGCGTCCCACAGGCCTGACACCATCATCTTGGCGCTGACGTTGTCGGATTTGGACGAGTTGCGCAGGGAGGCGATGGTATTGCCTTTGAGCTCCCGTGCTGGGCTTGCGGGAAGCGCCTCGATCGCCGACTGGCGAGCGGCGCGGTAGCGCGCGATCAGCTGCTCAGTGATCTCTTGGAAGAGCGCTTCCTTGGAGGGGAAGTGGTAGAGCAGCCCCCCTTTGGAAGCCCCTGTCCGTTCAGCGAGAGCCTCGTAGGTGAGCGCCTGGACGCCGCCCTCCGCCACGAGATCCAGAGCCGCATCGAGCAGGACCGCCTTCATGCTGGGGCGGCCGCGCTTCTTCGCGGGCTGTTCGGCGACAGAGTTCATCGGCTTGGCGTTACGACCGGGCATGCGCACTCAAGGATTGTCTCATCGAATCGTCGGGTACCGGCTGTTCAGATAACTTGGCACGAGGCAGGTCCATACGACCAGTCCAGCGGCGCGCTAGATCTCCAGCGCGCGCCGATAGAGTTCCGCGTCGACATTCGAGCCGGAGGCCACAACCGCGACGGTGCGCCCGGCCACCGGCACGCGGCCGAACATGGCGGCTGCCAGCGCAGCCGCTCCCCCCGGTTCGACAACGATGCGGAATTCCTCGAAGGCGAGGCGCATGGCCTGCATCACCTCGTCGTCGCTGACGCTGACGGCACCACGGACATGGCGGAACGCGATGGAGAAGGTCAGGTCGCCCATTGTGCGCGCGGTCAGCGCATCGCAGATCGAGCTGTGGCCCGGCTCGTTCGCGAGCCGCTCACGGGCGGCGAGACTGCGGGCCAGATCATCGAAGCCCGCTGGTTCGACGCCCCACATCTCCGTTTGCGGCGACAGGGCATGTGCTGCGATGGCGCAACCGGCCAGCAATCCGCCGCCGGAGCAGCCTATCAGCATGGCATCGGGCTCGGGAGCTCTCATCTCGGCGGCCTGCTCGACGACTTCCATCGCCAGCGTTCCCGCTCCGGCGATGATGCGGCGGTCTTCGAAGGGCGAGACCATGGTCATGCCGCGTTCGGCCGCGATCGACTGACACAGGCTCTTGGCATCGACGGCGCGCCAATCGATCAGCCGGACCTCCGCGCCCCAGCCGCGGGCGCGCTCGACCTTCGCAGCGGGCGCCGTTTCAGGCATGATGACCAGCGCCGGGATGCCGAGGCGCGAAGCTGCCCAGGAGACCGCCTGCCCATGATTGCCGGAGGAGTAGGCGACCACGCCCCTGGCACGATTTGCTGTCGGAAGGCCCGCGATGAAGTTCAACGCGCCGCGCGCCTTGAAGCTGCCGGTCCGCTGCAAGCCTTCCGCCTTCAGCAGCAGGCGCCCTCCGATAATGCGGTTGACCCTTTCGCTTTCGAAGAGCGGAGTGCGCACCAACTGGCCGCCGGCATTGGCCGCGGCGTCACGGATTTCGGTGAATTCGGGCGGCTGAAGATAAAAGTCGCGAGCCGCGTCGAAAGTCTGGTTCATGAGGCAATCACCTAACCCTGCACACCGGCGGGGAGCCTTTTCGTACTCGCAGCGTGACGCCGAACGGGCTCTGCTTTCTGGCCGCCCCGCTGCATGTAAATAATATACCGTACATACGGTTTTATGCCTGTGGCGTCAAACGACGCGAAGCACGGCTGTCAGCTAATTTGCGGAGATGCAGTGGGCGTGAATGCGCGCCCTCCAGCCGCATTTGTGGGCCCATTTGGGCCGTAACGTCATCAGTCCAGATAGAATGCCGGAAAGCGGACATCTCCAACGACCGCAACGGGCCAGAAATGGATGTTGCTGTGAGCTTGAAATCGAGATCCAGTCGCCTGTGAATGGAGGGCGGCGCGATGATGGGCGAACAGCAGGTGGCGCAGGAGGCGCTTTTTTCTACGAGTTCAGCTTTTGGAGCGGCATGTCGGCGAAGCGAGATAACCATTATGGAGGGTGGCCGGCAGAGCATCGTCGTTCGCCCGAGAGCGGGGCGGTCCCCGGCTGGGAAATCGTGTCAATGATACCGCCGGTTTGATTGGCGTCGGGCGAAAGGCATGCGACGCACCGATCCGCGATAGGCATATCGCCCCGCCCGGTTCGGCCGGCCACACTGATTCTATGTGCCGACCCCGACCGCCTTACCGAGAGGTTGCCGGAGCAACGGAAGGGGCGAAAGCTGATCGTTGTGATTTTCGCGGGCCCTGCGATACTACGGCAAGTGGGAAGCCCAACGACAGAGGGCATCGTTTCGATTTGTTGGCTGACTGGGAAAATCCAATAATCAATATCTTTATATATCGGGATTAGCAGCCGTCAGCAGGCCGTGAATGATGGTCGGCAGCCCCGATCCATCCTTCCCGCTGCCACTGGTATGGCCGACGGACGAGCCATGGCGACAAGGGCCCTGCGAATATGGCCGCAAGGCCCGAATTCATCCGCTCGAACGATAACGGCAGCGACGCTTGGTGGTTCTCTATTGAGCGCCGATGAATTTCATATCTGTAAGGTCGGATCGCCCCTGCTCAGGGTACACAACCTCCGGTTTGATGCGCCCAATAAAAATGCCCAATCCGATCGCCGTCTTCACGTACTTGGTCTCGTTCCTCGCGAGGTGAAAATTGACCGTATTGGTCACTTCCGTGGTGGTCGAGACGCGATAGTCGCCTTCCGGCTTGTCGACGTAGAAGAAGCCTCCAGGTTGAGATTTCCCGACAACTTCATCGTTCAAATGGATATTCGGCTGAACTGCCCATCCCGGCAAATCATTGTTTCTATAAAAGTAGATTCGTCCGTTCTGTGGGTTAAGTTTCGGGATTGAGGACGAAACCTCTGCGAATTCTCGACCGGTGGCGCATGCTCCAAGGGACAGCGAAACGAGCATCGCTGCAGCCACATTCTTATTCATAATCTTCCCCCAGCCCGATTCGTGGACGCCCCAGAATATGTATTGTTCTAGCTGGCGAGTTGGCTGTCCATCGGCGCCAAGCCCTCGTTCCACCAAAGGAAGCGTTGACGCCGCGAGCCGATGCGGAAACGATAGGGCATGCTTGCTGCTGTGGCTCCCGCGTGCCGGGGCGCTAATCGGCCGGGTCTGCGACTGCGGCGCGACCGCGCGACGGCCTCCGCCTTGCCGCAGCGTCGCCAAGCTCTTGCCTCCCGGAGTTCTCGACGATGAATCAGACGAGCCCGCTGGCTGCGACGGCGCCTGCGCAGCCGCCGCGCCTCACCAGCCTCGCCCATGGCGGCGGCTGCGGCTGCAAGCTGGCACCTGCCGTGCTCCAGCAATTGCTGGCCGGGCATCCGGCCGCCGGCCCCTACAGCCAGCTCCTCGTCGGTACCGAGACTGGCGACGATGCGGCGGTCTGGCGGGTCGATGACAACACCTGCGTTGTCGCGACCACCGACTTCTTCATGCCGGTCGTCGACGATCCCCGCGATTTTGGCCGCATCGCTGCAACCAACGCCATCTCCGACGTCTATGCCATGGGCGGTAGGCCGATCATGGCGCTGGCCATCCTCGGCATGCCACTCGACAAATTGCCGATCGAGGTGACCCGCGAGATCCTCAAGGGCGGCGCCTCGATCTGCGCCGAAGCCGGCATCCCGGTTGCCGGCGGCCACTCGATCGACGCACCCGAGCCGATCTACGGGCTCGCGGTCATCGGCCTGCTCAAGCCCACGAATCTGCGCCGCAACAGCGGCGCGAAGCCGGGCGACGCGTTGATCCTGACAAAGGCGCTGGGCGTCGGCATCTATTCGGCCGCTTTCAAGAAGAGCGAACTCTCTGCGGCCGCCTATGACGAGATGATCGCCTCGACGACGCTGCTCAACCGCATCGGTGCCGAACTGGCTGAAGACGAGGCTGTCCATGCCATCACCGATGTCACCGGCTTCGGCATCCTTGGCCATGGCCTCGAGATGGCGCGCGGTTCCGGCGTCACTCTGAAGCTTCGGGTTTCCGATCTGCCGTTCCTGTCGCAGGCGGAACGTCTGGCGCAGGAGGGCAGGGTGACCGGCGCCTCTCACCGCAACTGGGCGAGCTACGGCGAGGGCGCGGTGCTGCCGGCGAACCTGCCGGACTGGCAGCGTCACCTGCTGACCGATCCGCAAACGTCGGGCGGCCTGCTGGTCTCCTGTGCCGCCGAGCGGGCCGAAGCCGTGCTGGCGCAGATCAAGCAGGCGGGCTACCCGGCGGCGCGGATCATTGGCACGGTGCAGGCAGGGCCGGCGCAGGTCGTCGTCGACTGACAGGCTTCAGCGCGCTTCCTGTACTTCGAGATTCCGGCCCCAGACGTCGAAGAAGGCGCCCTTGTTGAGGACGAGCCGGTCCTCCCGCAAGGCCGCTTCCAGCTCGCGCAGGCGATCGCGGGCAAGGGCATCCGGCACGAGCCCGCTCTCGCCGCCGCGGGTCGGGAAGAAGGCGGCGCCGTCCCAGTTCACGCCGGCGCCGCGCAGCATCAGCACGATATCGCCCCAGTCGATCTCGTCGCCGACCACATGGACGAAGGTCGAGCGCAGCGGCTCGACCTTGGGCTCGGCGATCTTCACCAGCACGATCAGCGCCGTGAACGGGCCCTTGCGGAAAAGCTTGCCGAGCCAGCGGTCGAAATCGGTGCCCAGGCCTCTAGACGGCGGCATGCGACAGGCCGGACAGGCAGCGGGCGACGAAGGCGAGGGGAGGCAAATCCATAACCGTCATGCGCCCTCACGGAATTGGCGGAAGAGAATGGGAGTCGAACCCACCAGAGACCGTCTGACGGCCCCTCCCGGATTTGAAGTCCGGACGCCCCACCGGGGACGCTTCTCCTCCATCGCTCAAGCCGGGCGGCGGCCCGAACAGGTCGAGCCGCCGCCGGTTGATGCGCCTCAGGTCGCCGCGGCGGATGGTGACGCCGTGGCGATCGAAGAACTCGAGAATCTGGATAGCGACCTTTCGGCCGTTGTCGAGCCTGTCGCGGAACTGGGCCGCGTTGAAGCCATCAGGATGAAGCGCGGCGAGATCATCGATGATCCCGACCATCTCGGAGAGCGTGCCGCGCAGGAAGAAATGGTCGAGCGCGACTTCATGGACATCGCCGCGCCGCCCGGTGAGCCGTAGCAGGCGCCGGATCTCCTCCTCGGGGCGCCCGAGCAGATGGCCGATATCGCGCACGCGGGGCGGCCGGAAGCGCTCGCTATCGGCGATCAACGGCGAGACCTTGGCCCAGAGTGCCTCGTCCTCCGGCAGGAGCCGGGCTTCATGGCCAGGCCGCCTGAGCCATGACCCGGCGGGCACCAGCACGCCCTCATCCTCGAAGCGGTCGAGCGCCTGCCGGAATAGCGGCGCCGGCCAGCGTGGTGCGATGGCGAAGCGCAGTCGCGCCAGCCCGATGCCCGGCAGGTCCGGATGCTCCGCATGGAACGCATCGAGCCTCTCGGTCGCGGCCAGTGCCAGCGCCTGCCAATGCGCTGGCAGTAGCGCGAGCGGGCCGATCCTGATCAGGCAGAGCCGGTTCGTCAGGTTTTCCGCCGCACCGGGGCCTAGCACGCGGTCGCGGACGAAGCCTTCGAGGTCGGCATGATACGGTGACGCCGAGAGCAGGGCCTGTAGCGCTTCCGCGGCGTCGGGCTCGCGGTGCGCGGCGAGCTGCGCCAGGCGCTCCGAACTGCGGCGCCGACGTTCCGGTGCGCGCAGATCGAGGAAGCGTCCGCCGCCGATCGTGCGCGAGGCACTGGCATCACGCAGCACGAAACGGTCGAGCGCCGCGGCCGCAAGCGGCTCGTCGAGCACGAGCTGGATCAGGCCGTCCGTGCCGGGCGCGATCTCATTCCCCAGCAGCACGACGCGGGCGCCGATCTCGGCTGCTGCATGATGCAGACGGACCGGCTGCCACATCGTCAGCGCCTTCTCGCCGGGCAGCAGAGCCACCTCCGCATCGATGCGTATCGTGGGGGCGTGGAGCGCCGGCGCCAGCACCATCTGGCCATGCCGGATCGCATCCTTCGCGATGCCGGGGCCGGCGAGGTTGAGGGCGCAGCGCTCGCCGGCGAAGCCGCGCTCGGCCGGGCGGTTCTGCGCATGGATCGAGCGCACCCGTGCCGACAGGCCGCCGGGCGAGACGGTGACGCTGTCGCCGACTGCCACGCTGCCGGACAACACCGTTCCGGTCACTACCGTTCCAGCGCCCTGCAGGGTGAAGCAGCGGTCGACCGCGAGCCGAAAAGCACCGTCGCTTTGGCGCGCATGGCTTTCGCGTGCCTGCGACGCAAGCAGAGCGGCCAGTTCCGTCAGGCCGTCTCCCGTCAGCGTCGAGACGGGCAGCATCGGCGCTTCGGCAAATGGACCTGCCGCCAGCAGCGCCGCAATCTCGGCCTCGACAGCCGCGATCCGCTCGGCATCGACCAGATCGGCCTTGGTGATCGCGACGATCGCCTCGTTTATTCCGAGCAGCCGGGCGATGGCGACATGCTCGCGGGTCTGGGGCATCACGCCGTCATCGGCTGCGACGACCAGCAGCAGCAGGTCGATGCCGGCTGCGCCGGCCAGCATCGTATGCACGAATTTCTCATGGCCGGGCACGTCGATGAAGCCGACGACCGAGCCGTCGGCTTGCGGCCAATAGGCGAAGCCGAGCGCGATCGAGATGCCGCGCGCCTTCTCCTCCTTCAGCCGGTCGGTATCGACGCCGGTCAGGCGCCGGATCAGCGAGGTCTTGCCATGGTCGATATGCCCGGCGGTGCCGATGATCATGGCGCCGCCTCTGCGGGAGGAACGGCGGCGCGCGCGGCCTTGAGGAAGGGCGCCGCGAGCGGACTGCCCTTGCCCTCGGCCGCGAGCAGAAGGCTGAGCGCACGCTCCGCATCGGCCGGCACGCCCTGGCCGAGCAGGGTCGCGGCGCCGAGCATCGCTTCGGAATCCGGGTCGCCGGCCGTCATGCCGCGCTGCCACCATTGCGCGGCGGCGTCGGCATCGCGCTCAACGCCGAGGGCATCATGATGCATCATGCCGAGCCGGGTCATGCTGGTCGCGATGCCGGCCTCTGCCGCGGCCTGCGCCCAGCGCAAAGCCTCGGCGCGGTCAGCCGGAACGCCGCCTTCCAATAGCATCCAGGACAGCATGTCCTGTGCCGGGGCGTCGCCCTGCTCGGCGGCGAGCCGATAGAGCCGCATCGCCTCGGCATCGCTTTGAGCGACGCCTTCGCCCTTGAAATGCAGGGCGGCCAGATTGCGCTGCCCGACCGGATCGCCGCTTTCGGCAGCGAGGCTCAGCCAACGCAACGCCAGGGCCGGATCGCGCGCGACGCCGAGCCCTTCGGCGAAACAGGCGCCGATATTGTTCTGCGCCCGCCCGATTCCGGAATGGGCGAGCGGCCCCCAGATCGCGAGCGCTGCCGCATGGTCGCCGCGCTCGACGACCGCCGTGGCCTGGGCCATCTTTGCGGCGACATCGTCATCGGCTGGCCCCCCTCGGCCGAAAAGGCGCTCAAGCCAGCGCATCGGGCGTCTCTGGCTTCAGCGCATCGAGCTGCGCCGTGAACAGCGCCTCGTCCTCCAGGCAGCGTAGGTCGAACATGAGCGCGCCTTGCGTGATCCGCCCGATCATCGGCACCGGCACGGCGCGGAAGGCGGCCGCCAGCTTCTCCACGGCGGAGCCGGCCGCCTTGCCGGCAGGGCGCAGCGCGAGGCCGGCGCTGGGCAATGTCTCCAATGGTAATGCGCCGGAGCCGATCTGGCTGGCGCAGTCGATGGTCTCGACCGTCCAGCTCGTGCCGACCGTGTCGGCGAGCCGTGGCTGGAGGCGCTTCGCTAGCGCGCGCAGATCGTCGACGGTCCGCGTGAACAGCCGGAGCGTCGGCAGGCGCTGCGCCAGCCGGTCCGGATCGCGATAGAGCTTGAGCGTCGCCTCCAGCGCTGCGAGCCGGAGCTTGTCGAGGCGCAGCGCCCGCTTCAGCGGGTTCTTCGCGAGTTTCGCGATCAGATCCTTCCGCCCAGCGACGATGCCGGCCTGCGGGCCGCCGAGCAGTTTGTCGCCGGAGAAGGTGACGAGATCGGCGCCGCCTTTCAGCGCATCCTGGACCGTCTTTTCCTTACGTAGGCCCCAGCGCGAGAGGTCGATCAGCGTGCCCGAGCCGAGATCGTCGACGAAGGGTAGATTGTGCTGGCGTGCCAGCTTGGCGAGTTCGGCCGGCTCGACCTCGGCAGTGAACCCCTGCACCACATAATTCGAGGTGTGGACCTTCATCAGCAGGCCGGTCTCAGGCCCGATCGCCTCGGCATAGTCCTTGAGATGGGTGCGATTGGTGGTGCCGACCTCGCGCAGGGTCGCGCCGGCGCGCGCCATGATGTCGGGCATGCGGAAGGCGCCTCCGATCTCGATCAGTTCGCCGCGCGAGACGATCGCCTCGCGATCCCTGGCGAGCGTGTTGAGCACGAGCAGCACGGCCGAAGCGTTGTTGTTGACGAGGATCGCGTCCTCGGCGCCGGTCAGTTCCTTGATGAGGCCCCGGACATGCGCGTCTCGTTCACCGCGGCTTCCGGTCTCGATCTCGTATTCGAGATTGGTCGGCGCGCGCATCGTCGCGACCACGGCCTCGATCGCCTCTTCGGCTAGCAGGGCGCGGCCGAGATTGGTGTGCAGCACCGTGCCGGTCAAGTTGATCACTGGGCGCTGCGAGGGCCGCTCCCGCTCTTCGAGCCGGTCTAGCGCCAGGCGGCCAAGCCGCTCCATGGAGGTAGGTTCAGCCTGGCCGCCGGCCCGCAGTCGCTCGATCACATGCCGGATCGCGTCCGTCGCAGCTGTCCGCCCATAGCGCGCGATGGCAAGTTCGCCATTGGGGCTGCGTAGCACGGTATCGACCGATGGCGGGCGGACAAGTTCGGGCTTGTTCATCAGGCTCCCTCCGGGAGACGCTTGATCAGTATCCGAGCAGGAATGGGTTCACTCCCGCGCGGCGCCAGCCGGCCTCTGTCACCAAGAGGTCGAGGCCGAGGCTCGCGACATCGTCCGCTACCGGCTCCAGTTCCGGAGCCTTGCGGCGATTCAGGATCTTCACATAGGTCCGGCATTCGTCGCAGGTCTCGGCCTTGATCGTGTCGGCGATGCCCTCGATCTCCTGATAGGCGATGCCCTTGGTCGAGCCGCAGGTGACGCATTTCACCCGGACATGATTCCATTGCACCGCGCAGAGCGAGCATTGGACATAGCGCACGCCCTCGACATGGAGGTCGGCGACGACGGCGCTCGCCACGGGCGGCCCGCCGCAGCACGGGCAGACGCCGTCGGCGACCGGCTGGGGCAGGGCAGGGTCGATGAGGGCGCTGCGCCGGGCCGCGACGACCTGCAGGGCGGCGGCAGCGAAGATGTGCTCGGCCACGGCCTCGACCGGCACCGCATCCGTCAGCACGGCGGCGAACATCGCCTGTCTTGCCTCGGGCTCGGCCGCAACGGCCCGGGCAAGGGCAGCGCGGGCAATATCCGGCATGGCGATATCGGTCAGCAATGCGGCGAGCCGGTCGAAAGCCATCGAGACGGCCGGATCGGAGGCCAACTCCTCGCGCGGCAGCACCGGCATTGCATTGCCGGCACGGAATCGCAATTCATGCAGAGAGGGCGGGGCGGGCGCGTCAATCGCTCCGGCCAGAGCCGCCTGCGCTCGGCTCAATCCGGCGAGGAAGCCGAGATAGGCTTCGAGCTGGTGCCCTGGCGCCAGTGCTGCGAAGCGCTCGGCGCGTGCGGCAAACAGCCTCGCAGGTTCCGGCAGGCGCACGAAGGGCGGCTTGTCGCGCTCCGGCGTACCGACATCCTCGAAGGTAACAAGGCCCGGATCGTCACTCATCTCATGTCCTCTCGAACCGCACGGGTCACGGGAGGCGGAGCGGCCGGGGCCGCACCGCAGTCGAAATCATTCGGCCGGGCCGACGCCGTGATGGCGCGGCGGCGCCTGGCGCTCGTCGATCACGCCCTCGCGCGCTTCCTTGCGCAGCCAGAGCCGGTGGTGGCGGAAGGCCCAGCCACCCGTCACCTTGCCCTCGGTCATGGCGCTCATCGTGCCACGGACATAGAAGCCGGCATAGATATGCACGATGACGACGAGCAGCATCGCGATCGCCGCCAGCGCGTGCAGGATATGGCCGAAGCGCTGCTGCTCGATGGTGAAGCTCGCGCCGAAATACTCGTACCAGATCATCAGGCCTGTCACGAACAGGACGAGGATGAGCAGCGTCATCAGCCAGAAGACGATCTTCTGGGCGCCATTGTACTTGCCGATCTCGGGCAGGTTTTCTTCATGCCCGGACATGACGTCGCCGATCTGGCGCATCCACTGCGTGTCGACCCTCGCCCAGAAATTGTACCGGACCATCTGGACGAACAGGATCGCGAAGCTCACCAGCAAGACGACGCCGATCCACGGGTGCAGCGCGCGCGTGTTGGAGCCGCCGCCGAACAGGCCCGACAGGAAGAACAGCGCCGGATGGAACAGCGCGGCCCCGCTCAGCGCGAGCAGGATCAGCGAGAGCGCGGTCACCCAGTGATTGACGCGCACGCGGCCGGGATAGCGGTCGACGGTGGTGCGCTCCTCCTCACGCCTTACGGCCACGGGCAGCCTCCTCGTCGATCAGATGCTCGGCTTCGCGATCCTCCGCGCGGCTGACATCGTTGCGCCGGGCCACGATGCCGTGGACGAAAGCGAAGGCCGCGGCGAAGCCGATCGCCGCCATGCCGGCATATTTGGTCAGCCCCTTCCAGAGCTCGACCACCTGGCTGATTCGGGGATTGTTCGGCAGGTTGGCGTAGAGCTGCGGCTGGTCGGCATGGTGCAGGACATACATCACATGCGTGCCACCGACGCCGGGCGGATCGTAGATGCCGGCATTCTTGAAGCCACGCGACTTCAGGTCGGTGATGCGGGTCTGCGCATAGTCCAGCATCGCCTGCTTGGTGCCGAAGGTGATGGCGCCGGTCGGGCAGGCCTTGGCGCAGGCCGGCGCCTGGCCGACCGAGACCCGGTCCGAGCAGAGCGTGCACTTATAGGCCTTGTGGTCGGCCTGGCTGATGCGCGGGATGTTGAACGGGCAGCCCTTCACGCAATAGCCGCAGCCGATGCAGTTCTCCGAGACGAAATCGA
>NZ_CAMFKW010000074.1 GCF_945957345.1 uncultured Allobosea sp.
CCCCGGCGAACTCCGTCGTTGCGCCGTCGACAACCGCGTTGATCTCGTTGATGCCGGCGACCAGCCGCTGCATCTGCTCGTCGGCATCGTCGATCTGCAGGCGGGCGGAGAAATCGCCGGCCGCAGCGGCCGCGACGACCTCGCCGACATCCGAGACCACGGCTTCCATCGACTGCGCCCGCGCGAGCCGCGCGGCCGCGGAGGCGCGCTCCTGCTCTTGCAGGAGGGCAACCTGCTCGGTGCTCTCGCGCAGCACGGAGACCGCACGCGCCATGGCGCCGATCTCGTCGGGCCGGTCGGAATGCGGGACGTCGATACGGGTGTCGCCGGCGGTCAGCTTCTCCATGACCTGGCTCAGGTCGAGGATCGGGCGGGTGATCGAGCGCTGCGCGAAGACGAGCGCGACACCGACGGACACCAGCAGCGTCGCCAGCAGCACGACCGGCAGCAGCCACTGGATCTGGCGGGTGAAGGCGGTCGCTTCCTCGCCGATCTCGATGCCGGCTTTCTCGACACGCTGACTGAAGCTGATCAGCAGATCGTTCAGGGCCTTGCGATTGGCGCGGTTGGCCTCGTTATTGCCCTGCTCGTTGGCGGCCGCAGGCGAGACCTCGCGCCCGAGACGGGCGGTTTCGGCCCGGAAGACGATGAACTCGTCGACCGCCTTGCCGATCTGGTCGACGAGCGCGCGTTCTTCCGGCGGAGCAATCTTCTGCAGGTCGGCGGTGAGCTTGCGCAGCGTGGGGAAGCGGTCCTCGATGCCCTTGGCATAGGTCGCGGTTTCCTGCGGCGCCTTCGACATGTAGACGCCGCGCGATTCCATCACCACGGCCGTGACCACGCCATTGATGCGCTGGGTCAGCAGCGCGACATTACCCTGGATTTCGGAGCGCGTGTTCAGGTCGTCGGCTCGATGCAGGCCGTAGATGCTGATGATCGCCGACAGGATGGCACCGCCGGCGACGATGGCCAGCATGGCGAGAATTTTCAGGCGGATGGATTTCATGAATGGCGCCCCAGGCGGCTTCCCGACAATGGAAGCCGTTCTAAGCCCTGACCTTTGGGCGTTAATGATAAAAAACTGCTTAAAAGCTTAAGGTCGAACAAATATGCTTTTCTGCTGAGAATGTCCTACGGCAGGGGCAAGGACTCGCGCGCTATAGGCAGATAATCATCGCTGATATGGTTGAATGTGAATTGCGAAAGCTGAATTCAACTTCAAGTGAAGATCGCGCCTCAAGCCTGGGTTGCATGTTCCATTATCGCACCTTCGGAAGGTGGCATGCCAGCTCCCCCCTTGATAGACCGGCCTCGCCTGAACATGTTTGGCGTCATCCGTCGCCCTGTCTCGATCCCGGTTCATCATCTCATGTCTGAAAACAGCAATGCCCCCGTGATGCACGCCACCACCATCCTGATGGTGCGCAAAGGCGGGCGCGTCGTCATCGGCGGCGACGGCCAGGTCTCGCTCGGCCAGACCATCATGAAGGGCAACGCCCGCAAGGTTCGCCGCCTCGCCAAGGGCGATGTGATCGCGGGCTTCGCGGGCGCGACTGCCGATGCCTTCACCCTGTTCGAGCGACTCGAGAAAAAGCTCGAGCAGTACCCGACCCAGTTGCTGCGCGCCTGCGTCGAGCTTGCGAAGGACTGGCGCACCGATCGTTACCTGCGCCGGCTGGAGGCGATGCTGCTCGTCGCGGACAAGGAGGTTTCGCTATTGATCTCCGGAACCGGCGACGTGCTGGAGCCGGAAGCGAGCGAGCACGGCGCGGTGATGGCGATCGGCTCCGGCGGCAACTACGCGCTCTCGGCGGCGCGTGCCCTGATCGATGTCGAGCCCGATGCCGAGGCGATCGTGCGCAAGGCGATGAAGATCGCCGGCGACATCTGCGTCTACACCAATCATTCGCTCGTCATCGAGACGCTTGAGGCGGCCTGATCCTCGCAGCCGTCGTCATTTCATCCGGATACAGCACCGCAATGACCAGCTTTTCCCCCCGCGAGATCGTCTCGGAGCTCGACCGTTTCATCGTCGGCCAGAAGGACGCCAAGCGCGCCGTCGCCATCGCCCTGCGCAACCGCTGGCGCCGCCAGCAGCTCGAAGGGCCGCTGCGCGAGGAGGTCTCGCCGAAGAACATCCTGATGATCGGGCCGACCGGCTGCGGCAAGACGGAGATCGCGCGGCGCCTCGCCAAGCTTGCAAACGCGCCTTTCCTCAAGGTCGAGGCAACCAAGTTCACCGAGGTCGGCTATGTCGGCCGCGATGTCGAATCGATCGTGCGTGATCTTCTCGAAGTCGCGATCGCGCTGGTGCGCGAGAGCCGGCGCAAGGATGTCCAGGCCAAGGCGCATGTCGCGGCCGAGGAGCGCGTGCTCGATGCCCTCGTCGGCGCCAATTCCAGCCAGGCGACCCGCGATTCCTTTCGCCGCAAGCTGCGCGCCAACGAGCTCGACGACAAGGAGATCGAGGTCGAGATGGCTGCCGGCGCCGGCACGGGTGCGCCGATGTTCGAGGTTCCCGGCATGCCCGGCGCTTCGATCGGCGCGATCAACCTCTCCGACATGCTCGGCAAGGCCTTCGGCCAGAAGGGCAAACCCAAGCGCGTCCTGGTCAAGGACGCCTACCAGCCGCTGCTGGCCGAGGAGAGCGACAAGCTGATCGACCAGGACGCGATCATCCAGGCCGCGATCCGCGAGGTCGAGGAAAACGGCATCGTCTTCCTCGACGAGATCGACAAGATCTGCGCCCGCGAGGGCAAGGGCGGCGCTGACGTCTCGCGCGAAGGTGTGCAGCGCGACCTGCTGCCGCTGATCGAAGGCACGACGGTCGCGACCAAGCACGGCGCCGTGAAGAGCGACCATATCCTCTTCATCGCGTCGGGTGCTTTCCATGTCTCGCGGCCTTCCGACCTGCTGCCGGAATTGCAGGGTCGCTTGCCGATCCGCGTCGAGCTCAACCCGCTCGACATCGAGGATTTCAAGCGCATTCTGACCGAGACGGAAGCGAGCCTGATCAAGCAGTCCGTCGCGTTGATGGCGACCGAGGAGGTCTCCGTCACCTTCACGTCCGACGCGATCGACGCCATCGCCCGCATCGCCGTCGAGGTGAATTCGACGGTCGAGAATATCGGCGCCCGCCGGCTCCAGACCGTGATCGAGCGCATTCTGGACGAGATCTCCTTCACCGCGCCAGACCGCTCCGGCGAGGCCGTGACGATCGATGCGGCCTATGTCGAGGCCCGCATCGGCGACCTCGCCAAGAACGCAGACCTGAGCCGGTTCATCCTCTGATGGAGAAGCCGGCGGCATCGGCGCCGGAATCCTCCCGTCTCGCACGCGATTCTGCCGTCGTCGGAGCGGCCACGATTGCCTCGCGCCTGCTCGGTTTCGCCCGTGATGTCCTGATCGCGCGGCTGCTCGGCGGTGGGCCGGTGGCCGATGCTTTCCTCGCCGCTCTGCGTCTGCCCAACCTCGTGCGGCGCGTGCTCGGCGAGGGCGGGCTCAATGCGCCCTTCGTGCCGCTCTACCTCGCGATCAAGGGCGAGCGCGGCGAAACGGCAGCGCGCGGCTTCGCGGGGGAGGCGGCCGGACAGATCGGCCTGTTGCTGCTGGTGCTGGTCGGCCTGGGCGAGTTGTCCGCGCCCTGGCTCGTGCTCGGCCTTGCCGGGGGCTTCGCCGATGCGCCCGAAACCCTGGCTCTGGCGGCGTCCTACACGCGGCTGATGCTGCCTTTCCTGTTCCTGACGACGCTCGCCGCCATGTTGGCGGCGCTGCTCAATGCCGAGAAACGCTTCACGGTCGCCGCGCTAGCCCCGGCGCTGATGAACGCCATCCTGCTCGTCGTGCTCCTGCTGCTGCATGCGAAGGGCGTGCAGCCCGAGACCGGCGCGCGCTGGCTTGCGCTCTCCACCAGCCTGACCGGTCTCGCCCATCTCGTCATGATCCTCGTGGCGCTGCGCGGCCCCGGCTTGCCGCGCCCCAGCCTGGGCTGGTCGCCGGACATGACGCGGCTCGTCCGAACGGGTGGCGCGACCTTGCTCGCAGCTTCCGCCGCCCAGCTCGTCTTGCTGGTGGCGACGCAGATCGCCTCGACCGGCTCGGGCGCCGTCGCCGCGCTCTACTATGCCGACCGCGTCTTCCAGCTCCCGCTCGGCTTCGTCGGCGTGGCGATGGGCACCGTCGTGCTCTCCGACATGGCGCTGGCGGCGAACCGTGAGGGTCCCGACGCCATGCTCGGTCAGGCGCTGGCGCTGGGTCTCGCGCTCGCCCTGCCCGCCGCGACGGCGCTCGTCGCGCTGGCCGAGCCGATCGTCTCGGCGCTGTTCGAATATGGCCGCTTCGATGCCGCCGATCGCGCTCGGACCGCCGCAGCGCTCGCCGCCTTCGGCTACGGCCTGCCCTTTGCCATCGCCGCCAAGGTCTTCGGGCAGGTCTATTTCGCCCGCCGCGCACCACGCCTGCCGCTCGTCTCCGGCGGCCTCGCCGTGCTGGTTGCTGCCCTTATCGGCTTCTGCCTGGCGGATGAGGGCAATGCGGCCGGGATGGCGGCGCTCGCCGCGACCTTCGCGTTCATGGCGCAGGCCTGCCTGCTTGGTGGGATGCTGCTGCGCGATGGCATCTGGCGCCCGAGTATCGGCAGCGTGCGGCCGATCGCCGCCAGCCTTGCCGCGAGTGCGATCATGCTGGCCGCTCTGGAGCTGCTGTTGCGCTTGCTGGCCGGTCCGCTGACTTTCGATCAGCCTGCCTTGCACCGGGTCGGCGCGCTCTGCCTGCTCTGCTTGGGAGGGCTCGCGAGCTATGGCGCGGCGGGCTGGCTGCTGGGCGCCTTCGGCGCTCTCCCCTTGCGCAAGCGGCGGGGTTGAGCCAGAAGCGCCGCTTCCCTTCTCCATCGTGACGACGGAGTGCCCAATGTCGGGTTTTCATCAGCGCGTATTCTCAGGCATGCAGCCCACCTCGACGCTGCATCTCGGCAACTATCTGGGCGCGCTGACCAACTGGGTCGCGATGCAGGATACGCATGAATGCATCTATTGCGTCGTCGACATGCACGCGATCACGCAAGGGCTCGACGTCTGGGGCGGCCCGAAGGTGCTGACGGGCGCGATTCGCGAGGTTGCGGCCGCTTACATCGCCGCCGGCGTCGACCCGAAGAAGAGCATCATTTTCAACCAGAGCCAGGTTCCTGGCCATGCCGAACTGGCCTGGGTCTTCAACACGGTCGCCCGGCTCGGCTGGCTGAATCGCATGACGCAGTTCAAGGAGAAGGCCGGCAAGGACCGCGAGAACGCCTCGGTCGGGCTCTACGATTACCCGGTGCTGATGGCGGCCGACATCCTGCTCTACAAGGCGACGCATGTTCCGGTCGGCGAGGACCAGAAGCAGCATCTCGAGCTGACCCGCGACATCGCCCAGAAGTTCAACAACGACTTCGCGGAGCGGATCGCCGAACTGGGGCTCGGCACGGGCGACCAGGGCTATTTCCCGTTGTCGGAGCCGATCATCATAGGCCCGGCGCAGCGCGTGATGAGCCTGCGCGACGGCACCAAGAAGATGTCGAAATCGGACGCCTCCGATTATTCGCGCATCAACCTGACCGATGATGCCGAGGCGATCGCCCAGAAGATCCGCAAGGCCAAGACCGATCCCGAGGCGCTTCCCTCCGAGGAGAAGGGCCTGGAAGGCCGGCCCGAGGCGGAAAACCTCGTCGGCATCTATGCCGGCCTGTCCGGCACGTCGAAGGACGCGGTGCTCAAGCAGTTCGGCGGCGGCCAGTTCTCCGGCTTCAAGGCGGCGCTGGTCGATCTCGCGGTCGAGAAGCTCGCGCCCATCGCCGGCGAGATGCGCCGCCTGCTGGCCGATCCCAGCCATATCGACGCGATCCTCGGCGAGGGCGCGGCCCGCGCCGATGCGATCGCGGCGCCGATCATGCGTGAGGTCAAGGACATCGTCGGCTTCGTGCGCCGCCGTTAGGCCGGATTTCCGGGGATGGGCTTGCGCCGGGATGCCGGTGCGGGTCACCATGCCCGTCCCTGAAGCGGCGGCAGGACAGTTCATGGTCAAGAGACGGCGGTCCTACGAGACAGGCCATCGCCCGAAATTCCTCGCCGTCGTCGATGGCAGCGAGGAATGCGCCAAGGCGATTCGCTTCGCCGCACGCCGCTGCGCCCGCGTCGGTGCCTCCATCGTCCTGCTCGGCGTCGCCACCCTTCCCGAGCACGAGACCTGGCTCGGCGTCGGCGAAGTCATGCAGGCGGAAGCAGAGGCCGAGGCCGAGAAGCGCCTCGAAGCGGCGGCTGCAGCCGTGCGGACCTTGGCCGGGCTCGAACCGGAGACGGTCGTGCGCGTCGGCAACAAGGCCGACGAGCTCGTCAAGCTGATCGAGGAGGACGAGGACATCTCGTTGCTTGTGCTGGCGGCCGGTACGAGCAGCAAGGGACCCGGCCCGCTCGTCAGCGCGCTTGCCGGCAAGTCCTCGGCGAGCTTCCCGATCCCCGTCGCCATCGTCCCGGGCCATCTGGAGGACGAGGAGATCGACGCCCTCGCCTGAGGGCGCCCCGCTGCGATGCCATGCCGCTGGAATGATTCCAGCCGGCGGCCTATATCGGAGCCAGGAACGGCGACCTTGAATCGCCGGTACCGGAGGCAAGTCCATGTTCATCCAGACCGAAGCCACGCCGAATCCGGCGACACTGAAGTTTCTCCCCGGCCGGGCCGTCATGCCCGACGGCACGCTCGACCTGCGCGACGTCACCGATGCCGAGCGCTCCCCGCTGGCGCAGCGCCTGTTCGGCGTTTCCGGTGTTTCCGGCGTCTTCCTCGGCTCCGATTTCATCACCGTCACCAAGTCGGACGGCGAATGGCCGCATCTGAAGCCCGCGATCCTCGGCGCGATCATGGAGCATTTCATGTCGGGCGCCCCGGTCCTGGCGGCCGGCTCGGCGGCCGATGTGATCGAGGAGGGCGAGTTCTTCGACCCCGCGGATGCGCAGACCGTCGAGACGATCAAGGACCTGCTCGAAACCCGCATCCGCCCGGCGGTCGCTGGCGATGGCGGCGACATCACCTTCCGGGGCTATCGCGACGGCACGGTCTATCTGGCGATGAAGGGTTCCTGCTCGGGCTGCCCCTCTTCCACCGCGACGCTGAAGCACGGCATCCAGAACCTGCTGCGCCACTTCCTGCCGGATGTGCGCGAAGTCGAAGCCGTCTGAGAGAGCTGCGGGAATTTTTGTGACGATGAGCGCGGCCTTTCGCGGAATGACATCCTGATGCGCATTCTCGCGATCGATACCGCGCTCGGCGCCTGCTCGGCCTGCGTGCTGGATACGGCCGACATGGTGAAGCCCCTGGCGATCGAGCAGATCGCGATGGATCGCGGCCATGCCGAGGCGCTGATGCCGCTGGTCGAGCGGGTCATGAAGGACATCGAGGGCGGCTTCGGTTCGCTCTCGCGCGTCGCTGTTACCGTGGGTCCCGGCAGCTATACCGGCTTGCGCGTCGGCGTCAGCGCCGCTCGCGCCATCGCCTTCGCCGCCGGCATCCCGGCGGTCGGCGTCACCACGGTCGCCGCCTTCGCCGCGCCCCTCATCGGGCGCGAATCGGGCCGCGTCATTGCCGCCGCGCTCGATGCCAAGCATGGCCAGGTCTGGTTCCAGGCATTGACGGCCGAGGGCAAGCCGTTGGTCTCGCTCCGGCAGGTCAGCTATCGCGACGCGGCTCGCGCCATCGGCGCAGGCCCTGTCAGCCTCGTCGGCTCCTCGGCGCTCGCGGTCGCCAACGAAGCCTGGGCGATCGGCCTCGATGCGCTGGTGATCGACGATGCCAAGGCGCCCGATATAGCCTGGGTCGCCCGGCTCGGCTTCATCGCCGATCCCGAAACCGCGCCGCCCCGCCCGCTCTACCTGAAGGCGCCCGAGACGACGCCGCAGGACAAAGCCCGCCTGCCGCGCCGGTGAGCCTATCCCCCAAATGGTGGTTGCCGCTACGTCAATCCGTGCGAACAGGGGGCATGGCCTGGCTGCGCAAACTGCTTCACCCTGATTCGCCTCCGCTGCGGACGATGCGGCTCGATGCTGGCCATGCCTTGCAGGTCGCGACCCTGCATCACCAGGGCGGTTTTGCCCGCGGCTGGGAGCCGGCCGAATGCGCGGCGCTGCTCGCCGATTCGGCGGTCGCGGCCGATGGCGTCTTCAGCGGCAGCGGCAAGCATCCGGAGGGCTTCGTCATCTCCCGCAAGGCCGCCGACGAGGCGGAGATCCTGAGCATCGTGGTCGCGCCCGCCCGCCGCCGCGACGGTTTCGGCTGCGCGCTGCTCGCCGCGCATCTCGCCCGGCTGGCCGAGGACGGCGCGATCCAGGTTTTCCTCGAGGTCGAGGAGGGCAACCTGCCGGCAGAGCGGCTTTATCGTCATTTCGGCTTCCGCGAGGTCGGAAGGCGCAAGGGCTATTACCCCAAGCCGGATGGCACGCGGGCGACCGCGATCGCAATGCGGCTCGATCTTGCGTGACAAGCCGGCGCAATCGCGCCATTGACGGCACACAGATTCCCAACGAGACCGCCCTTTCGCCGATGACCGGACCCGCCTCAGCATGAACGGACTCCGCTTCGGTGCGCTCGCCCGTCTGGCGATGCTGTGCACCGGCACGCTCGGGCTCGTCCTCGCCCAGCTCGTCGTCATGCGAGTCATGCCTTCTCGGCGGGGCGCTTTGCCGCTGCGCTTCCATCGCCTGACCTGCTGGTGCCTCGGCGTTCGGCGAAAGGTCCGGGGCAATCCGCCGCCGGCCGGCACCGGGGCGCTGATCGTCGCCAACCATGTCTCCTGGCTCGATATTGGCGTGATCGGCGCCGAGCGCGAATTGGCCTTCGTCGCCAAGAGCGAGGTTGGCCAATGGCCGGTGGTCGGCTTCCTCGCCAATCTCCAGCGTACGCTCTATATTGACCGGGAGCGCCGTAGTGCCACCGCAGGGATGGCTGCCACGATGGGCGCGCGCATCGCCAATGGCGAGGAGGTCGTCCTTTTCGCCGAGGGCACGACCGGTGACGGCACCCGCATCCTGCCTTTCCGCTCCTCCCTGCTTGGCGCCGCGCATCAGGCGATGGGCGACGCCACGGCCGATGTGACGGTCTTTCCCCTGACGATCACCTATACCGGCTGGCAGGGTCTGCCGGGCGGGCGCCTCGGCCGAGCGGCCCTTGCCTGGTATGGCGATACCGAGCTCTGGCCGCATCTGAAGCATGTGCTGGAATGCGGCGCGATCGATGCCGAACTGGTCTGGGGTGAACCGATCGTGATGGGACGCGCGACCTCGCGCAAGGAAGCGACGCGGCTGGCCGAAGCCTCGGTCCGCGCGGCGCGTCGCCGGGCCGTCACCGGCCGCGCGGAGGAATGACGCAGGCTGGTCCGCTGCTTGCTTGTCCTGCACCTGCGCCCCGCGGCCGTTCCCAAGGCGGCCGATCCGCAGTAAAGGATGCGTTTTGGAGACCCGATCCGCCCCGATGAAGAAAGTCCATATCAAGTCCTTCGGCTGCCAGATGAACGTCTATGACGGGCAGCGCATGGCCGACATCCTGAGCCATCAGGGCTATGAGGAGACGGCCACGCCGGAGGGTGCGGATCTTATCCTGCTCAACACCTGCCATATCCGCGACCGCGCGGTGCAGAAGGTCTATACCGAGCTCGGCAAGCTCCGCGACATCAAGAAGGCGCAAGGCGCCGAGGGCCAGGAGACGAAGATCGTCGTCGCCGGCTGCGTCGCGCAGGCCGAGGGAGGCGAGATCCAGCGCCGCCAGCCCGCCGTCGATCTGGTGGTCGGGCCGCAGGCCTATCACCGCCTGCCCGAGCTTCTGGCCGAGGCGGGCAAGCGCCGCGTCGTCGATACCGACCTGCCGGTCGAGGACAAGTTCGGCTTCCTCCCCGCGCCGAAGCGTCAAGCGATTCTGGCGCGCGGCGTCTCGGCCTTCGTCACCGTGCAGGAAGGCTGCGACAAGTTCTGCGCCTTCTGCGTCGTGCCCTATACCCGCGGCGCCGAGTTCTCGCGCCCGGTTTCGCAGATCATGGCCGAGGTCGAGCGCCTCGCCGAAGCCGGCGTGCGCGACGTCACCCTGATCGGCCAGAACGTCAATGCCTACCACGGCGAAGGGCCGGAGGGTGCCGTCTGGAGTCTGGCGCGCCTGATGCATCGCGTTGCCGAAGTGCCCGGCATCGCCCGCATCCGTTATACCACCAGCCACCCCAGAGACATGGATGACGATCTGATCGCCGCCCATCGCGACTTGGCCGCCGTCATGCCTTTCCTGCATCTGCCTGTGCAGGCGGGCTCGGACCGCATCCTCGCGGCGATGAACCGCAAGCATACCGGTGACGAGTATCGCCGCCTGATCGGGCGCATCCGGAATGCCCGGCCCGATATCGCTCTGTCGTCGGATTTCATCGTCGGCTTCCCCGGCGAGACCGATGCCGATTTCGAGGACACGATCCGCCTCGTCGACGAGATCGGCTTCGCCTCCAGCTATTCCTTCAACTATTCGCCGCGCCCCGGCACGCCGGCCGCCGACCTCGAAGCGCAGGTCCCCCGCGAGCTGATGAACGAGCGGCTCTACCGTCTGCAGGAGCGCATCGAGCATCACCGCCAGGCCTTCAACCGGGCCATGGTCGGACGGACGGTGGATGTCCTGCTCGAAAGGCCTGGACGCTATCCCGGACAGCTTGCCGGCAAGTCGCCCTATCTGCAGGCTGTGCAGATCGAGAGCGACGCGAATCAGATCGGCGATATCGTGCGGGTGGTGATCGAGAAGACGAGCACGAATTCCCTGTTCGGCCGGCTGGCGGAGCCGGGCGAGACCGATGGAAAGGGCCTGGCCGCTTGAGCGCGACCAGCTTCATTCCCATTTGCCAGGGACGGGCGCCGGCCTGTCATCAGGCTGAGATTGTTGCGTCCGGTTATGCTGCGAGACGACCCGGCCGGGCGCTCATGCCCGGCTGGAACAGGCGCCGGGAACGGACCATCCGCCACCCCGGCCTGAAGCGAGGCGACGCATTTGGCACAGGCTGATTCGACGCAAAGACCCGACCGGAACCCGCGGCGCGATCTCGCGCCCGCCCGCCCCGAGGGCGGTGTGCGCGAAAGCGTGGGCCGCGAAGGGCTTTCGGCGACGGAGGTCGTGCTCTCCTTCGACGACAACCGCCTCGCGAGCCTGGTCTTCGGTCAGTACGACCAGAACCTCGCGCATCTCGAGCGCCGTCTCGGCGTCGTGGTCAGCCCCAACGGCAACCACGTCACCGTCAAGGGCGCCCGCGAGACGGCCGAGCAGGCCGGGCGCGTGCTGAAGACGCTCTATGCTCGCGCCAAGGCCGGCGCACCCGTCACGCTGGGCGAAGTCGACGGGGCGATCGAGGAAAGCAACGTCCAGCGCTCGCTCTTCCCGACCGCGGATGCCGGCAAGACCTCCTTCGACGCGGTCGTGACGCGCAAGCGCGGGCCGGTCCGGGCGCGCAATGCCGCGCAGGACGCCTATCTGCGCCAGCTCAAGCGCCATGAGCTCGTGCTCGCCGAAGGCCCGGCCGGCACCGGCAAGACCTGGCTCGCGGTCGGTCACGCCGTCTCGCTGATCGAGCAGGGCGTGGTCGAGCGCATGATCCTGTCGCGCCCGGCCGTCGAAGCCGGCGAGCGGCTCGGCTTCCTGCCCGGCGACATGCGCGAGAAGGTCGATCCCTATCTGCGCCCGATCTACGACGCGCTGAACGACTTCATGGAGGCGCGCCATGTCGAGCGCGGCCTGCAGACCGGCATGATCGAGATCGCGCCGCTCGCCTTCATGCGCGGGCGCACCCTCTCCAATGCGGTCGTGCTGCTCGACGAAGCGCAGAACGCGACCTCGATGCAGATGAAGATGTTCCTCACCCGTCTGGGCGAGGGCTCGCGCATGATCATCACCGGCGATCCCTCGCAGATCGACCTGCCGCCGGGCCAGCGTTCCGGCCTGGTCGAGGCCGTGAAGCTGCTCAAGGACGTCGAGGGCGTCGGCTATGCCCGCTTCGAGGAAGGCGATGTCGTAAGGCATGAACTGGTGCGACGCATCGTCATGGCCTATGAGAGCGCGGCGCGCCATGAGCGTGCGGAGCGGGAAGAGCGCTTGCGCAATCCCGAAACGCCCCCGGATCTCAACCGGGAAGGCGACAGCGAAGGGCTGAAGCGGATGTTGGCGCGGGAGCGGCCGCGATGAACGATCGACCTCGCGGGCGGCGCTCGGCGCCGCCACCCGAGAAGACGTCTCCCGAGATCCAACTCGACGTCAGAGCGCAATCGCGCCGCTGGCACGAGCTCGGTAAATTGCCCAGCCTGCGCGCGCTGCTGAACGAGGCGCTCGAGGCCGGCATCGCGGTATCCCCGCGCAAGCCCATGCCCGGCGCCGAGCTCAGCCTGCTGCTGACCGACGACAAGCGCATCCGCATCGTCAACCGCGATTGGCGCGGCTTCGACAAGGCTACGAACGTGCTGTCCTTCCCGGCCGCTCCCCCGGAGCGCGTCGCGAAAAGCCCGCTGCTCGGCGATATCGTTATCGCCTATGAGACGGTGCTGCGCGAGGCCGAGGCCGAATCCAAGAGTGTGACGGATCATCTCCGCCATCTTGCCATCCACGGCCTGCTTCATCTCCTCGGCGAAGACCACGAGACCGAGGCCGAGGCGCGCCGCATGGAAGCGCTCGAAGTCGAGGCTCTTGCCCGCCTCGGCGTGTCCGACCCCTATGCCGGTGCCGAGCTCGTCACGGCGCCCGCCCCTTCTTCCGTATAAGCCCCCACGATCATGAGCGACGACAGTCGACAATCCCAGAACGAAACCGCCGGCCGTGGCTTGGGCCACTGGCTCGGCCAGTTCCTCGACCGCCTTGGCCTGCGCGGCGGCGGCACGGCCCGCGAGGAAATCGTCGAGGCCCTGGCCGAGGAGAATGGCGAGCTTGCCGACATCTCCGTCCAGGAACGGGCGATGCTCAGCAATGTGCTGAGCCTGCGCGAGCGTCGCGTCGGCGACGTGATGATCCCGCGGGCCGATATCGTCGCTGTTCCGGCCGAGGCGACGCTGGACGAATTGCTCGCTCATTTCCGCATCGCCGGCCATTCGCGCCTGCCAGTCTTCGACGATACGCTCGATGATCCCCGCGGCATGGTCCATATCCGCGATTTCCTCGAATATATCGCCGAGAAGGCCCGGCCTGGTGAAAACGGGCCGCCGGACGAGAATGGCAAGCTCGCGATTCCGCATACGCTTTCGGCCGTCGATCTCGCGACGCGGCTCTCGGAGACGAAGCTGCTGCGTCCCGTGCTCTATGTTCCGCCCTCGATGCCGGCCGTCGACCTGCTCGTCCGCATGCAGTCGACTCGCACCCATATCGCGCTGGTCATCGACGAATATGGCGGGACGGACGGCCTGGTCTCGATCGAGGACCTGATCGAGATCGTCGTCGGCGATATCGAGGACGAGCATGATCTCGAGGAGACGCCGATCGTCCCGGCCGGCGAGAACCGCTTCACGGCAGATGCTCGCGCGACGCTGGCCGAGCTCAAGGCCGCGACCGGCGTCGATCTCTCCGGCAACGAGGTCGCCGACGACATCGACACGCTGGGCGGCCTGATCGTGACGTTGGCGGGCCGCGTGCCGGCCCAGGGCGAAACCGTGAAGGGGCCGGACGGGCTGAGCTTCGAGATCCTCGATTCCGACCAGCGCCGCGTGAAGCGCCTGACCATCCATTGCCATAACGAGCCCGTGCCCGAAGAACCGGCGATGGAGCCGGGTTGATGGGCCTGACAGGGGTCGCGGAGGCCGTCATCCTGGGTTGGGGCTGGCGGAAGCGCCTGATTGCGCTGATCGCCGGTGCGAGCGGAGCGCTCGCCTTGCCGCCACTCGATCTCTGGCCGCTGATCGTCGTGCCCATGACCATCGCGGTCTGGCTGATCGACGGCGCCGTCGGCACCAGTGTCTGGCGCCGGTTCCGGGCCGGTTTCGCGGTGGGATGGTGGTGGGGCTTCGGCTTCTTCCTCGCTGGGCTCTGGTGGCTCGGCGCCGCCTTCCTCGTCGAGGCTGACAAGTTCGCCTGGGCGATGCCGCTTGGCGTCGTCGCCTTGCCGGCCTTTCTCGCCATCTTTCCGGCCAGTGCCTTCGGCGTCGCGCGGCTGATCTGGCCGAAGGGCGCCGGGCGCATCCTCGTGCTCGCCGCGATGCTCGCGATCAGCGAATGGCTGCGCGGCCACGTCCTGACCGGCTTCCCCTGGAACCTCTACGGCATGATGCTGGCGGGCGAGATCCACCTCGCGCAATTCGCCTCGCTCGTCGGACTCTACGGGCTGACCCTGTTCGCGGTGGCGATCGGCGCGGCGCCGGCCGTGCTTGGAACGGCGCGGACTGCGGCGGGGCGCTATGGGCCGCCGCTGTTGGCGTTGGCGATGCTGGCCGGCTTCTTCGCCTTCGGATTCTGGCGCGTGCCGGCCACGCCTGCGCCGCTCGTCGCGGGGGTGAAGCTCAGGCTGATGCAGCCCAACCTGCCGCAAGATGCCAAATTCAACGGCCGCAATGGCGAAGCGATCCTCAACAATTACCTGGCGTTGAGCGACCGCGCGACCAGCCCGACCACGCCCGGTCTTCAGGGCATCACGCATCTGATCTGGCCGGAATCGGCGTTTCCCTTCCTGCTCGGCCGCACGCCCGGCGCCTTGTCGCGCATCGGCGCGGTGCTTCCGCCGGACGTGACGCTGATCACCGGCGCGGCGCGGGCCGGCGAGATGTTGCCGGGCGAAAGCCGGCCGCCGATCTACAACGCGATCCAGGTGGTCAATGACGAGGGCGTCATCGTCGCCAGCTACGACAAGGTCCACCTCGTTCCCTTCGGCGAATATCTGCCGCCATTCCTCGACACGCTGATCCGCGGCGTCGGCCTCTCCCAGTTCGTCTCGATCCCCGGCGGCTTCGCCTCGGGCAACACGCGGACGCCGCTGGCGATCAAGGGTCTGCCGACGGCCGCGCCTCTGATCTGCTACGAGGCGGTGTTCCCCGGCGATGTCGCGGCACGGGGCCCGCGCGCCGGCTTCTTCCTGAACCTGACCAATGACGGCTGGTTCGGCCAGACCAGCGGCCCTTATCAGCATTTCGCGCAGGCGCGGCTGCGCAGCATCGAGGAAGGCCTGCCGCTGGTCCGCGTTGCCAATACCGGAATTTCCGCAGTGGTCGACGCCTATGGCCGGACGGTGGCGAGCCTGCCGCTCGGCGTGGAAGGCGTGCTCGATTCAGGCCTGCCGCGCGCCGGCTCCGTCACGCTCTATGCGCGGGCCGGAGACCTGGTTTTCGCCGGCCTGCTGCTCCTATTCCTGGCGTTTTCCCGTTTCCAAATGCGGAAATGATACCAAGTGGAACTTTTTCTATGGACCACCCGACAAGCGTATAATACATGACGGCTACCGCGCGCCGACCAGGATGGCGGCTCCTGGTCATGACACTGATGCCTAAGCAGGTGAATCATGATCAAGAAGGTCCCCAATCCGATCGACAAACATGTCGGCAGCCGCGTCCGCATGCGGCGTATGTTGGCGGGCGTCAGCCAGGAAAAGCTGGGTGAGGCGCTCGGACTGACGTTCCAGCAGGTCCAGAAATACGAGAAGGGCTCCAACCGCATCAGCGCGAGCCGCCTGCAGCAGATCGCCAAGATGCTGGACGTGCCCGTGTCCTTCTTCTTCGACGGCGCTCCGACCGGCGACATGCCCGAGCCCGGCTTCGCCGATTCCGCTGCGACGACCTATATTTCCGAGTTCCTCGCCACCAGCGAAGGCGTGCAGCTCACGAAGGCCTTCACGCGGATCAAGAGCGGTCGCGTGCGCCGGCGCATCATCGACCTCGTCGAGGCCCTGGCCGAGGAAGACGCCGGAACGGCGTGATATCGCACTCGTTTCGTTCGATGTGACGAACGATCCTCCCGATAAGCGGATTTTTGCGCTTGACGGCGAACGCGTCCGCTGCAATGACGGACCGTTCATTGGCTGGCGCGGCTGTGCCGGCCTTTTCCATGTGCCGATTCAGGGAATCCCCGACCGTGTCACGCCAGAATTACCTGTTCACCAGCGAGTCCGTTTCGGAAGGGCATCCCGACAAGGTCTGCGATCGCATCTCCGACGAGATCGTCGATCTGTTCTTCAAGGAAGCGGTGAAGGCCGGTTATGAGCCCGCCAAGGTTCGCGTCGCCGCCGAGACGCTGGCGACCACCAACCGCGTCGTCATCGCCGGCGAGGTCCGCACTCATCTCGACGAGAAGCAGATCAAGTCGAAGGTGAAGTCGGCCGCCCGCAAGGCGATCCGCAACATCGGCTACGAGCAGGACGGCTTCCACTGGAAGA
>NZ_CAMFKW010000075.1 GCF_945957345.1 uncultured Allobosea sp.
CCCCGGCGAACTCCGTCGTTGCGCCGTCGACAACCGCGTTGATCTCGTTGATGCCCTCGACGAGCTCCTTGAGCGGGCCTTCCATGCCGCCGACCTGCG
The DNA here is from genome assembly GCF_945957345.1 of uncultured Allobosea sp. Lineage (GTDB taxonomy): Bacteria > Pseudomonadota > Alphaproteobacteria > Rhizobiales > Beijerinckiaceae > Allobosea. Next base: position 100 of record NZ_CAMFKW010000075.1, read on the forward strand.
CCTTGCCGGAGAAATTGCCCTCGCGGGCATCGGCGACGATGTTGGCAACTTCGCCCAGGAGCTTCTGGACATGGGCGGCCTGCTCGGCATCGGCGAGCATGGCAAGCTCGCGGTCACGCCGGTTCTGCTCCAGCGCGAGCGCATTCTCGCGATAGATCTCGAGGGCGTTGCTGAGCGAGCCGATCTCGTCCGGCGAGGGGGCGGCCGGAATGGCTTGGGCGAAGTTGCCTTGCTGCATCTCGTCCAGCGCGGATTTCAGCGAGACCAGCGGCCGGGCGACCCGGCGCTGTACGCCGCGCCAGCTCAGGACGCAGATCGCGAGCAGGGCGGCCAGCAGCGCGCTGACGATGCCGAGCTTGACCCAGGCGGCGTTGAGCTTCTTGTCCGTCCGCACGACCATGTCGTCGAGCGACTGGGTGACGGCCGAGACGATGGCCGTGAACGGCCCGTTGCACTGCTTGGTCCATTCCTCCGCCGCGATGACGGGGCCTGCGCCCTGGCCGAGCTTGCCGATCAGCTCGTCCATCCTGCGGTTCGAGGCTTCGACCTCGGCCGACATCACGCCGACCTTCCGGACGAGTTCGCTGCCGACGCCGGGCCGCGAGGCCAACTGCTTCAGCGTCTCGCCGGCGGCGTTGGACACGCCACGCAATTCGCCGAGCTTGCGGGTCTGGGCGGCATCCAGCGCCTTCCCCGAACCGAAGACCGGGCGCAGCACCGAGCATTGCGTGCCGTAGTTCGAGCGGACATCCCAGCCCGACGACTTGAAGCTCTGGAGGTCGGCGAGGATAGGATCGGCGAGGCGGGCGGCGTTGGAGGTCTCGTCGGAAGCCTTGACGATCGCGGCCTCGATCGCGCCGATGCCGTTATACCAGGGCATGGTGGCGGCGAGGCTGCGCTGCGCCTTCGGCTTGGCGGCCTCGGCATAGAGGTCAGCCATCTTCGCGTCAGTGAGCTTTTGCTGCTGCACGATGCCGGCGATCAGCTCCTTGCGGCCGGGCAGATCGGTTTCGCCGAGCTGCGTGATCGCCTCGGCGATGCGGTTGCGGTTGCTCTCCTCGATCTGCTTCAAGGCCGAAGCTGGGTCGTCAGCGACCTGGATGCTGGTCTGTGCCTGTCCGCGGGCGGTGCGGATCGCGTTGCCGGCGAGCAGGAGTGCCTTGTCGGCCTGCACCAGCTCGGCGAGCTGCATGTTGCTGCGCACTTCCACGATGGACTGTTCCGCCATGTAGCCGAGGGCGCCGATGCCGGGCACGCACAGGCAGGCCATGGTGGCGACGAGGTAGTTCTGGATCGACGAGGGGAAGAATTTCACGGCGGGACTCGAGCCTGACATGCGGCAATAAGGCGGTGGCGAAGGCCGCGAGGCAGGCCGCAGCCGAACCTCGTCATGCCCTTTTATTGCCGATTTAATTAACATTGCGCTTAATCCATTCCGTGCCTTGCCTTCAGTCGCCACGGAGGGCACGAAAGAACGATGCACCGCCGTCTCGTCTTCGAGGAACCGGTTTCGCGCGCGGCCGTCTGGAGCCGGCGGCTGGCCTGGTTTTCCTGTGCGGTGCTGCTCCTGTCGCTGCTGCTGGTGCGATTGCGGGAGCCGAGCATCGAGGGGCTGGCTCCTGTCGCCGGTGCCTATCTCCTCGTGCTTGCGGCGCTGGGCCTCGCTATCATCGCCTTCATCCGCATCTGGCATTCCGGCCATCGCGGCGTCGGCATGGCCGCCGGTGCGATGGCGCTGTCGCTCGTCCTGCTCGCGCCGGCCGGCTATGTCGGGTTGAGACTCGTGACCAAGCCGGCGCTGGCGGATGTCTCGACCGATATCGATGATCCGCCCGCCTTCAGTCGCTCGCAGGCCGCCTTGACCGCGCGTGCTGGCCGCGTTCCGCCGGATGTTCCTGCCGAGCGTCGGCGCCTGCAACGGCAGGCCTATCCCAAGGCCGTGCCGATCCTGCTCGAATTGCCGGCCGAGGCGGCCTTCGATCTCGCCAGGCGGGCGGCGCTCGGCCTCGGCTGGCAGGTGCTGGAAACGGCTCGGCCGGGCGGGCGCAGTGGCGCCGGGCGGGTCGAGGCCATCGCGCGGGATCGCATCCTGCGCTTTTCCGAGGACATCACGATCCGGGTCAGGCCGCGCGTCGATGGCAGCCGCATCGACATCCGCTCGGCCTCGCGCCTGGGCAGCCACGATCTCGGCGTGAATGCCGCGCGCGTCGCAGCCTTCACCGATGAGATCGACCTCCTGATGGATACCCGCTGACGGGCCGTGTCAGGTCAGTTTGTAGCGGCTGGCAAGCGCCGGAATGGTGTCGCTGGTTCGGACGGCGCCGCGCGCGACGAGGTCTTCGAGCTGCGCCAACACCGAAAGGGCCGCTGCGCCATGCAGGGCAGGCGCCAGACCCTGGTAGATCACCGGCACCATCGCGGCGATGGTCTCGTCGCCGGCGCCGAGCCGGTTCAGGATCGCCGCCTCGCGCAGGCGCCGGTGCTGGACGAGGCCGCGCAGGAAACGCTGCGGCTCGGTGACCGGTCCACCATGGCCCGGCCAGTAGCGGGCATGTTCGAGCCCGCGCAGCTTCTCGATCGAGGCCATATAGGCGGCCATCGAACCGTCGGGCGGGGCCACGACCGAGGTCGACCAGGCCATGACATGGTCGCCGGAGAACAATGTCTCTTCCTCGGCGAGCGTGAAGGCGAGGTGGTTGGCGGTGTGGCCGGGCGTCTCGACGGCGGCGAGGCTCCAGCCCGGGCCCGAGACGACGTCGCCGTCGCGCATCGCGCAGTCCGGCACAAAATCGGTATCGGCGGCGGCATCGAGCACGCGGCCCTCGCCCGGTCCAAGCTGCCGCGACGGCCGGTGTGGCCCGCAGCCGACAACCATCGCGCCGGTTGCGGCCTTGAGCGCGGGCACGGCCGGCGAGTGATCGCGATGGGTATGGGTGACGACGATATGGCTGACCGTCTCTCCGCGGACTGCCGCCAGCAGGCGTTCGATATGGGCGGGATCGTCCGGGCCGGGGTCGATGATCGCGACCGTCCCGCGCCCGACGATATAGGAACAGGTGCCGGTGAAGGTCATCGGCCCGCTATTGCCGGCGATGATCCGGCGCACCTGTGGGGACAGGGGCGCGACGGTGCCGGCTTCCGTCGTCGCGCTGCGGTCGAACTCGATCTCGTCGCTCATTTCTTGCGATGCGGTCTTAGCCGCTCGACTTGCCGCCGCAGCTCTTCGTGTCCGACATGCCGAACAGCGGGCCGAAATTGCCGCATTTGTCGCAGCCGGACAGGAACACGGCCAATCCGAGGATGCCGGCAAGAAGAGTGATGCGCTTCATGGCCCAACCGTTCGATTCGATCGGGCGGCACTCTAGAGGCTAAATCCGGCGATGGGAACGTGCGCTCAAAGGGCCAGACCGGCAAGCCAGCCCAGGATGCAGAGCGCCGAAAGGGCGATCAATGCGAGGGTGGCCTTGGCGTCGGTCGGGCAGTCGCGCAGCATATCCGGTCTCCGTTCGGGAACCGAGGCAATAGTCATGCCGTTTGACGGATGGGTGACAACGGCCCGAGGCGGCGGAGCATGCACAGCCGATGCGGCTCGTGGCCCCCGCGCGACAGGTGAGGTATGCCAGCGGGGCTGGTGACATTTTCTTTACGCTGCGCCTTAGCCACGCATTAACGCATCTCGCTTCATCCTCGCCATCGACGGGACAGAGGTTCCGGCTTGACCGGGGATGGTACGATGCTCACCGCCATGACGATCGTCCTTGGATGTCTAGCCTTCTTTCTCGAGCTGGCTGACCGCGCCCCCGTGCTCGAGTGGCACGATTGAAGGAGGGCTCGCCATCACGCATCGCGTGATGCGCGGGCCATCCTATGATTGCCAAGGGGCGGAAAGACCCGCAGGCCGCGAACGGACCGGTGTGAAGCGATCAGCCGGACAGCGGACGTCGTCGGCGAAACTGGATGACATTGGCGTCGCTCTCGGCGTGCTGGACCTTTGACAAGGCGGTCAGCACGGTCTCGATGCTTTTCCGCAGCCGATCATCTTCCGCGGTTGTGCCGGAAAGGCAGAAAAACGCGCTCAGCAGATGAATGCTGCATTCGTCGAAATTCGAGGCGGAGCGCCCCTGCTTGGCCCTGGACGACATGATGACCCCACGCGACACGGAGATGTTTCAGTTTGGGTCGGCATAGGCATCGCATGTGGGGCAGCAGCAAATTTCCGGCCAGCCGATGCGGCAGCTGACGCGAGCGCGGCGCTTTGCACGCGGCGACGCGCGCGGTTCGGTTGTCCGCCGCAAGGCAGGATTCGAGCGGGAACGGCCCGGCGGCAGGGGGAAACGCCCGGCGCATCCGCCCAAAAAAGAAAATGGCCCCGCAGGGCCATATTTCTAGATATCTGAGATATCTCGGGAAATTTTGGTCGGAGTGGCAGGATTTGAACCTGCGACCCCCTCGTCCCGAACGAGGTGCTCTACCAGGCTGAGCCACACTCCGATCTGCTGGTGGCCGGCTTATAGCCAGCACGCGGGCCCGGTGCAACAGGCACTTTGCAGGTTGTGGAGGAAATCTTCCGGCAAAGGGCAAGCGAGGCGGCTTGGTGGTTGCGCGTCGCGTTGCCGCGTTCTAGAAGGCGCCGCACATTGGGGCGTCGCCAAGCGGTAAGGCAGCGGTTTTTGGTACCGCCATGCGGAGGTTCGAATCCTCCCGCCCCAGCCAATGCCCTCCAGATCGCTGACTCTGTTCGGCCGCATTCGGGCGTTCAGATACCGCATTCCACCGCGAAGCTCGGCGCACGGCCCTGCAATCGCGCGGCAATCGCAGCTTGATGAACGGAAGCCGACAGCCCGGTTCATGAACCGTTGGCTCTTTGGCGCGTTTAATGCTGTCAGTTGAAGGAGAAGACCATGCGAAAGTTTCTCATGCTCTCGGCGCTTGGCGTCGGCGTCGCGCTGGCGGCCCCGGCCAGCGCCTCGGAACAGTTGCCAGCCGCGATGGCCCGGCGCCTGGACAAGCAGGCTGCGGAATACACCTGGTCGGCCGCTGCCGAGCGGCGGCACATGATCATGCGCGAGACGATGCGCCAGCAGCGCTACGGGCGCGGCGGCTACGGCCCGCGCGGCGGCTATTACGGCCCGCGCCGTGGCTATTATGGCCCGCGCGGCGGTTATTATGGTCCGGGTGGCGGCCGCCAGTACATGGGGACGCCCGGCTATGGCGGACCGCCGGTCTACCGGTAAGCAATCGTCACTATCCGTTCGTCCACGAATCAGCGGCCCGGAAACGGGCCGCTTTTTCATATCGCGGGGCGCAGGCCCACGAACGGAGCGCCGCCGCTAGTCCCAGGGCAACTCGCGGAAGGAGAATGAGGGCGGCGCGGCGGCGGAGCAAGGCGGTGATGTTGACCCTATTCCTGCGGCGATCCAGGCAGACTGGCGTGACCCGTTCCTAGTGCTGGTCCACCAGATCGTCGGCACGATCTGAAACATCCCGCGCATCGATCCGGGGAGGCCACGCGCTCTTTCCGTGCCGGCGGAGAGTGTCGTGCTCTTGGCGGACGATCTCGCCGACCTGCATGAAATGTTCCGCAAGCGGGTTCGTCTTGCGCCAGACTAGGCCGATGCTGCGTCGCGGCCGCGGCTCCGCCAATCGGGCGATGCTGACCTCCACCGCCGAGGTCTCCGCGCCGACCGCCATTTCCGGGATCAGCGTCACACCCATGCCGGCGCCGACCATGCGCACCAGCGTCGCCAGCGAGCTGCCCTCCATAGGATCCTGTGCCAGCCCTGGCGCCATGTTGCAGAAGGCCAGGGCCTGGTCGCGGAAGCAGTGGCCCTCTTCCAGCAGGAGCAGGCGCATCTCCCGCAGGCTCTCGATGCCGGGCGGCGGCTTGTCCAGATCGGCCAGCGGCCGGACCAGGACGAATTCCTCGTCGAAGAGCGGATGATCCTGCAAGGACGGCTCCGAGGCCGGCAGCGCCATGACGGCGATATCGAGCCCGCCGGTGATCAGGTCGTCCGTCAGCTTCCCGGTCACCGCTTCGCGCGGGCGCAGATCGACAGCCGGAAAGTGCTCGGTCAGCCGCCGGATCACGGCGGGCAAGAGATAGGGCGCGACCGTCGGGATCATGCCGATACGCAGTCGGCCGCCGAGCGAAGGGCTGGAAGCCCTTGCCAGATCGGCCAGTTCGTCGACGGAGTGCAGGATCTGCTGCGCCCGACCGGCGAAGGCCTCGCCGAGGCTGGTCAGCCGAATCTGCCTGCGGTCGCGCTCGACCAGTTGCGCGCCGATCAGATCCTCCAGATCCTTGATCTGCAGCGAGAGCGCCGGCTGGCTGATGGCGCAGGCATCTGCCGCGCGGCCGAAATGGCGGTGCTGCGCCAGGGCCGCGAAATAGCGGAGATGCTTGATCGATATCATTTGAAAAAACTATCGTGCTGATTTGAAAATTCAAGTTCTCATTATGATAGCTTTTCCCTAGAACCATTCGAATGGAACGGCGCTGCGTCTGCCTCGGGCGGATGCGGGACGCGCCGTCGATGTCGGCATGGGGCGGCAGCGCCCCGCCGGGGAACCCAATTCAGCAGGCTCCGAAGGGGGATATCATGAGTGGCGGTGACGCGAAGACGGCCGGCAAATGCCCGGTCATGCATGGCGCGATGACCCAGGGCGGCGGCTCCGTCACCAGCTGGTGGCCGAACGCGCTGAACCTCGACATCCTCCATCAGCAGGACAGCAAGACCAATCCGCTGGGCAAGGACTTCAACTATCGCGAGGAGCTGAAGAAGCTCGACGTCGCGGCGCTGAAGAACGATCTGCGCGCGCTGATGACTGACAGCCAGGACTGGTGGCCGGCCGACTGGGGCAGCTATGTCGGCACCATGGCCCGCATGACCTGGCATGCCGCCGGCACCTATCGCATTTCGGACGGCCGCGGTGGCGCCGGCACCGGCAACCAGCGCTTCGCCCCGCTCAACTCCTGGCCGGACAATGCCAATACCGACAAGCCGCGCCGCCTGCTCTGGCCGATCAAGAAGAAATACGGCAACCGCGTCAGCTGGGCCGACCTGATCGCGCTCGCCGGCACGATCGCCTATGAGGTCGCCGGCCTGAAGACCTTCGGCTTCGCCTTCGGCCGCGAGGACATCTGGCACCCCGAGAAGGACATCTACTGGGGCGAGGAGAAGGAATGGCTGGCGCCGAGCGACAATCGCTATGGCGACCTCGCCGATGCCAAGACGCTGACGAACCCGCTGGCTGCCGTCCAGATGGGCCTGATCTACGTCAATCCGGAAGGCGTGAACGGCAAGCCGGACCCGCTCAAGACCGCCGCGATGATGCGCGAGACCTTTGCGCGCATGGCGATGAACGACGAGGAAACCGTCGCTCTGACCGCCGGCGGCCACACCATCGGCAAGAGCCATGGCAATGGCGACGCGGCCAATCTCAGCCCGGCGCCGGAGGGCGGCTCGCTCGAGGACCAGGGCCTCGGCTGGATGAACCGCAAGGGCCGCGGCATCGGCCGCGACCAGGTCGTCAGCGGCATCGAAGGCGCCTGGACCACCCATCCGACGCGCTGGGACAACGGCTTCTTCGAGATGCTGCTCGGCCATGACTGGGAGCTGCGCAAGTCGCCGGCGGGTGCCTGGCAGTACGAGCCGGTTTCGATCGCCGACAAGGACAAGCCGGTGGACGTGGAGGACGCTTCGATCCGCCACAACCCGATGATGACCGATGCCGACATGGCCCTGAAGGTCGACCCCGCCTACCGGGCGATCTCGGAGCGCTTCCTGAGCGATTTCGATGCGTTCTCTGATGCCTTCGCCCGCGCTTGGTTCAAGCTGACCCACCGCGATCTCGGCCCGAAATCACGCTATTTCGGCCCGGACGTCCCGTCCGAGGAACTGATCTGGCAGGATCCGGTCCCGGCCGGCCGCGTCGGTTACGACGTTGCCGCCGTGAAGGCGAAGATCGCCGAAAGCGGCCTTTCGACCGCCGATCTCGTCTCGACTGCCTGGGACAGTGCCCGCACCTTCCGCGGTTCGGACAAGCGCGGCGGCAGCAACGGCGCCCGCATCCGCCTGGCTCCGCAGAAGGACTGGGCCGGCAACGAGCCGGCGCGCCTGGCCAAGGTTCTGGCTGTCCTGGAGCCGATCGCGGCTGCGACCGGCGCCAGCATTGCCGACGTCATCGTGCTCGCCGGCAATGTCGGCGTCGAGAAGGCGGCGAAGGCTGCTGGCTTCGACGTGACCGTGCCCTTCGCGCCCGGCCGCGGCGACGCCACTGACGCGCAGACGGATGTGGAGTCCTTCGCGGTTCTGGAGCCGCTCGCCGACGGTTTCCGCAACTGGCAGAAGGAAGCCTATGTCGTCACCGGCGAGGAGATGCTGCTCGACCGGGCACAGCTCCTCGGCCTGACGGCGGCTGAGATGACGGTGCTGCTCGGCGGCATGCGCGTGCTCGGCACCAACCATGGCGGCACGAAGCATGGCGTGTTCACCGACCGGGTCGGTGCTCTGACCAGCGACTTCTTCGTCAACCTCACCGACATGCACTACAGCTGGGTGCCGACGGCGAACGGCCTCTACGAGATCCGCGACCGCAAGACCGGCGCGGTGAAGTGGACCGCGACCCGCGTCGACCTCGTCTTCGGCTCGAACTCGGTGCTGCGCGCCTATGCCGAGGTCTATGCCCAGGACGACAACGCCCGGAAATTCGTCGACGATTTCGTCGCCGCCTGGGCCAAGGTGATGAACGCCGATCGCGCCGATCTGGCGTAACATCGCATCCTGCGAGCATCGCTCTGCTACAAGCCCCGCCGGCCCTGCCGGCGGGGCTTTCTTTTGGAGCGGTGGGCGCGCCTGCTCAGTGGCAGGCGATGATGGCGTCGAGTTGCGCCCGCAAAGCAGAACTGGAAGCCGGAAAGCGACCCTCCAGCGCTGCTGTGCCGATGGTGAAGCCTGCTGCGCCACTGCGGCGGATCGCCTCGATCTGCTCGGGGCGATCGATCGAACCCGCGACGAGAACGGGCTTGTCCGTCGCGATGCGGACCGCCGTGAGCAGCGCTTCCACATCCGTCTGCGAGCGATAGGCGAGGAGGTCGAGCCCGTTCACGCCGTCCCGGTTGGCGATGGCACGGGCGCTGTCGGCGATCTCGGCGATGGAGCCTTCCAGGATGCTCGGGTGCCCCGAAATGCGTCCGGCAAAGGGATAGTAGCGGATGCCCGTGCCGCGCATCAGCGGCAGCACGTCCTCGACATGGGTTCCGCCGAGCAGGTTGTCGACGCCGAGGTCGATCGCCGCTCTCACGGACGCGATCTCGCTGGCGCGGTCGAGCGAGACGACTTCGAGATAGCTCGCCGCGCCGCCGGCCTTGATCAGGCGATGCACCGTCCTGAGTTCGCCGAAGGGCAGGCCGATATCCTTGAAGCCGATATGGCGGATGCCAGCCTGCAAGGCGGTCGCGACATGATCGATCGCCTCCGGCACCGTGCGGTCATGGCGCGTGAGCATGAAGATGAAGTCGAGCCCGGCCATGGCCTTCTCCACGGGTCTGCGCATTCAGGCATGACACAAGTTCAGGGCGGAGAGGAGCCCAGCTCTTGGTCGCCTGCTCAGGCCATCACCAGTCCACCATCGACATGCAAGATCTGGCCCGTGACGAAGCGGCTCCAGTCGCTGGCGAGGAAGAGCACCGGGCCGGCAATATCCTCCGGCGTCGCGATCCGGCGCAAAGGCGTCTGCGCAATCAGCATCTCGCGGACTTCCTCCGGCGTGTCCGCGCTCGCCTGCGTCGGATAGACCAGCCCCGGAGCGACGCAGTTCACGCGGATGCCGAGCGGGCCGAGCTCTGCCGCGAGATTGCGGCTGAAGCCGACAAGCGCGGCCTTGGCGGTGGTGTAGTCGTGATAGGGGATGCTCGGCCGCGTCACCAGATCGCTGGCGAGATTGACGATCGCCCCGCCGCTGCGGCGCTGGAGCAGCGGCAGCATGGCGCGGCTGACCGTATAGGCCGCCTTCACCGCGCCCTCGAACTGCTGCTCGTAGGCCTCCCAGGGCGTCTCCCAGAAGCGGGAGCGGTTGTCGGGGTCGAAGCGATAAGGCGCGAAGGCGTTGTTGACGACGACATCGAGCCGGCCGACTTCCTCGGCGATGCGCGTCGCCATGGCGGCGACCGCCTCGGCTGAGGTGACATCCGCCGCGATCGCCAGCGCGTCGCCACCAAGTGCGCGGCATTCGGCGACGACCGCCTCGGCCGCCGCTTCGTTCGTCCGGTAGTTGACGATGACGATCCCGCCCTCGGCCGCGAAAGCTTTCGCGATTGCAGCGCCGATGCCACGGCTTGCGCCGGTGACGAGGATAGCCCGGTCGCGGAAGGTCACGGCGCGCCGTCCTTGTTGGGGATCAGGTCGCTTTTCACCACGGTCTTCATATCGATCTGGCTGCTGACCAGGCCAAGGCTGCGGAAGGTGTCGGCGCCCTGCTGGAGGGCGTCGAGATCGAAGCGGCCGAGGCCTTCGCGCTCCGTTGTAGCCGAGACGCTGGACGCGTTGCGCAGCTTGATGATCTCGAGATTGACCGCCTCGTCGCGGCCGTTGATGGCGCGGGTAACGGCGATGCGCGCGGCTTCCTCCGGCTTGGCGATCATCCAGGCGGCGGAATCGCGATAGGCGGCGAGGAAGCGCTTCAGCAGCGGCTTGTTCTGCTCGTAATAGCTTTCCTTCACGACGAAGATGTCGCTCGGCAGGTTGAGCTGGTCGCGGACCTCGATGACGTTGGCCTCGCCCAGCCCCTTGGCGCGGGCGACGAGCAGGCCGGTATCGGTCGCGGCGGTGGCATCGACCTGCCCCTGCATCAGCGGCGCGAAATTGAGCAACCCGGTCGGTTGGATCGTGACGTCCTTCTCGCCAAGGCCGACCTGATGCAGCAGCACGAGCAGGTTCTGATAGGTGCCGCTGGCGAGGCTGTAGACGCCGATGCGCTTGCCCTTGAGGTCGGCAGCCGAGCGGATGCCGCTGCTCTTCAGCGCGACGACGTTGAAGACATTCTGCGGATAGATGTTGTAGATCGCGACGAGCTTCTCGCCCTTGTCGAGCGCGAGATAGAGCGCGGCCGGATCGGTGAAGGCGACATCGGCCTGCCCGGCGATCAGGGTTTGCAGTGCCGCGCCGCCACCATTGCCGGGCACATAGTCGAGCGCGATACCCTTGGCCTTGAAGAAGCCCTTGTCCGGCTCGGCGAGCAGGTTGGTGATCTCGCTGATCGGCTGGCTCCAGCCGGCGACGGTGACCTTGTCCGGTGTCTGCGCCGTCGCCGGCGCGGCGACGAGACAGGAAAGGGCGAGCATGAGGAACGCAGGCAAAGCGCGCATGGGTATTTAGCCTTTCGAGAAGCGATGCAGGATGCGGCGCTCGATCAGGCGCACGGCCTCGTAGAGCAGCATTCCAAGGGCGGTGATGACGATGAACAGTGCAAAGATCAGGCTCGAATCCATCACGCTCTGCGCGGCGATGATCGAGGCGCCGAGCCCGATCCGCCCGCCGATGAACTCGCCGACGACGGCACCGACGAGCGCGAGCACGACCGCGACGCGCAGTCCCGCCATGATGACCGGCAGCGCAGACGGCAGCTTGAGGCGCAGCAGGGTCTTGAGGCGGCCGGCACCGAGCATGCGGAAGAGCTCGCGCCGGGAGGCATCGACCTCGCTGATCCCGGTCAGCGTGTTCTCCATCAGCGGGAAGAAGCAGATCAGCGCGGTGATGACGACGGTCGGCGTCATGCCGAAGCCGAACCAGATGATGAAGAGCGGCCCGAGCGCGAGCTTCGGCACGAGCTGGCTCGCCAACACATAGGGCCGCAGCAGGCGGCTCACCGCCGGGAATTCCGCGAGCAGGACGCCGGTGCCGAGCCCGACGACGGCGCCGATGCCGAGGCCGAGCGCCATTTCCGTGGCGGTCATCGTCAGATGCGGCCAGAGCCGGCCCGTCGCGATCTCGCCCCACAGCGTCGCGAGCACGCTGGACGGCGCGGGCAGGACAAGCGGCGACAAGCCACCGAGTCGGCACCAGGCTTCCCAGCCGGCGAGCAGCGCGACGAGCAGAAGGAGAGAGGGCAGGCGCGCGATCATGCCGCCGGCCTCCGGCTGGCCGTGGCTGCGCCATCCATCGCGTCGCGCAGCGCGCGGCAGGCGGCGATGAAGCCGGGCGCATAGCGCATGTCGCGATGGCGCGGGCGGGCGAGTTCGATCCGGCGCACATGCGTCACACGGCCGGCCGCCATCACCGCAACCGTATCGGCGAGATAGACGGCCTCGCCGATATCATGGGTGACGAAAAGCGCTGTGGTGCCGTTGAGCGCGCAGAGCCGCAGCAGGTCGTCCTGCAATTCCTCGCGCGTCAGGGCATCGAGCGCGGCGAAGGGTTCATCGAGCAATAGCAGGTCGGGATTGCCGATGAGCGCGCGGGCGACGGCGACGCGACTCTGCTGGCCGCCGGAAAGCTCGGCCGGGCGACGCATGGCGAAATCGGCGAGGCCAACGCGCTCCAGCAGGTCGAGCGCGGCATCCTTATCGGCGATGGTCGGGCGCCGCTTCAGCGAGACCGGCAGCAGGACATTGTCGAGGGCGCTCAGCCAGTCGAGCAGCGTCGGCGCCTGAAAGACGAAGCCGGCGCGCGGGCTCGGGCCGGCCAGCGCCTCGTCGCCGATGCGGATCGCGCCCTCGCTCGGCATCAGCAGACCGGCGGCGAGCTTGAGCAGCGTGGTCTTGCCGCAACCGCTGCGGCCGAGCAGGCAATGGATCTCGCCGCGCGGGATCGTCCAGTCGATGGCATCGACGACGGTCGGGCCGGCTGCATCGTAGCGGTAGCTGGCCCGTTCGATCGTGACGAAGCCGGATTTGGGCTGTTCAGTCGACATAGGGCGCGAACCCTTCTGCCGCGGCTTCGGCCGATTGCTCGATCTCGGTGAAAGTGACGAGATCGAGCAGGCTGAAGCGCCCGTCATGGTGCCAGCCTGCCTCCGGCGCGGTCATGCGGCCGAGCGGGGCGATGCGGCTGACGCCGACCTCGCCGAGCTTCTCGGAAAGCCGGAATAGTCGCTCGGGGGGTGCGGCTATGCCGGCCGTTTGGAGAAAACTGCGATAGGGCGCGACGAGCGCAGGGGCATCGTCGAGGCTCTCGACTGCGACGATTTTGAGCGTGCGGTTCAGGCCCGTCGGGCTCAGGGCTTCCGGTGCCTCGACATGGACGACGCTCCAGGCATCGGCGGGCTCGCCGAGAAGGTTGGCCGTGCCGTCCATCGCGCGGGTTTCCTGCGCGCCGCGCCATGATGCGATCGACGTGGCCTCTCCCGGAGAGAGCGCGCGGCGTGGGTGGCGGGAGGTGAGGGCGGCGAGTTCCTGCGCCACGTAACGGGAGAATTCCGAAGGACTGACTTTTCCGCCGCGCTCGATAAAGAGCATCTGCGGCGAATAGCAGCCCTGCTGTTCGTAACGGGTGACGTCATGCGCAGCGAGCCGAGCCAGCGCAGGCGCCTTGCGGCTGTCGAGCGCCTCGCGGGCGATTGCACCGAAGCCGATCTTGTGGCCATGCGGCAGGAAGCGCGTGGTGATCGGCAGCTTGGCGCGCAGGGCCGTCAGCGTCTCGTTGCCGCCATAGGCCATGACGGTGTCGGCGGCGTGCAGGAAGATCGGCTCGGCGGTCGCCTCGCCGCCCTTCCACCAGGTGATAGCGAGGCATTCGCCGATTTCGGGATCGATCTCTGCCAGCAAGCTCGCGAACCAGCCGGCCGTCAGCGGCTCGGCTGAGGCAAGCTTGCCGATGCTGCCGGCCTTGACCAGCAATCCGCAGATCAGGCTCCAGAGCGAAAGCGCCGGGACATTGCCGGCCCAGACATGCAGCAGCAGGTCAGGGCCGTGGGCGCGCAGATAGCCGCCTTTCGGAGCCGGCTGGAAACCGTCGAGCATGCCGGGATTGGCGAAATCCTCGGCCAGGAAGCGCAGGAGCTGTGGCTTGCGGAAGATCTTGAGATAGCCGGTTAGGCCGAGGCGCACGGTCTCGCGATCATAACCGGTGACGATCGGGAGGAGATGCTCGGCTTTTTGCCGCAGCGGATGCTGGCGGTCGAGCAGGCGCGCGATGGCGGCATCGACCGCCGAGACAATGCGCGCGGTGTCCATCTGCTTCAGCCGGGAGCGGGCATTGTCGCGCACATGCGCGCAGAGCGCGGCGGCCTGCGCCTCATCGAGCTCTGGCAGTGCGACCGCGGCGCTCTCGCCCCAGGCGCCATGGCTGACCTCGCGCCAGCGCAAGGTCTTGCGATCCAGGCCCGGCAGATGGCCCGCATGCTCGATCACGGCGGTCAGCCTCTCGCTGCGGCGAGGAATTCGGCGACCGCGACCGAGCAGCCCTTGGAGGCCTCGCCATCGACGCGTCCGAGCAGCCTGAACCCGCCCGGCACGATCTCGCCGGCGTCCTCGGTCAGGATCGCCGCGACGCAGTTGAAATGGGCGAGGTCGTGATGGACGATCACACCGCGCTCGCCTCCCGGCAGGTCGACGCCGGTAAGCGGATCGACGACGCGGCTGCGAATCCAGTGCGGTCCGGATTTCACGGACGGGCAGACGGCGTTGCCGTCATCATAGAGCTGCGAGCTGAGCTCGGTCATCCCGTACATGTTGATGCAGGAAGAACGCGGTACGCCGAAGGCGGCGGAAAGGCCGTCATAGAACTCGTCGGGTCCGAGTTCGCGCGACTGGCCCTTGAAGCCGCCGGTATCGAGGATGCGGCTGCCCGGCGGCAGGGTGAAGCGCCGGCCGCTGGCTGCAAGCAAGACGGGCACGAAGGAATAGCTCGCGCCGAGCAGGGCATAGGGCTCGCCGCTCTTTTCCGCCTGCTCCAGCGTCGACAGCAGGCCGTCGAGGTCGAGACCGGCGGCATTGATGAAGGTCTCGGAATCCGGCGTGCCGCACTCGCGCTTGGCGAGCGAGAGATAGGTGGCGAGCGAGGAATTCGGCAATTCCGTCTCGTCCGGGAAGAGGATGCCCATGCGGATGCGCTCACGGCCCCGCATGAAGCGCGCGCGGAAATTGACCAGCATCGAGCGCTTCCAGACGTCGAGCGTCGGGTGATAGCTTCGGCCGCGGATGCCTTGCGTCGTGCCGCTCGTCATGAAGACGCGTTCGGCGGCTTCCGGCGGGCTGCAGCTCAGCGTCAGGTCCTTGAAGGCGGTGATCGGCACGGCCGGAATGTCGCGCCAGCGCCGGACCGAGAGCGGCGTGCGGCCGCGCTGCAGGCAGAAGCGCTTATAGGGCTCGTTGTTGCGGAACTGATAGGTGAAGACCTTGAGCGCCATCGCCTCGAACTCGGCTTCCGACGCGTCGGCAAGCGCGATGAATGCCTTGAGCGCCGCGATGATCTCGGCTTGCGTCACTTAAACCCACTCCGTTCGGACGCTGACGGGCAAGCCGGGGCGTCGATCGCTGGAGGATCACGAGCGCAAGCTGGAATCAGGGCCTCATTGGCCGCATGTCCCGCATCCCTACGCCGGTATGATCCGGATCAGGTTCGGAGGGTCACCGCGTTGCCGAGCTTTGCAGCCCAGCCGGCGGAATCTCAGCCTCCTAGCGAGGCCCCCCTGGGAACGGATGCAGATGACGAGCGGCAGGCCTCGCTGTCAAGCGATAACCGCATGACCTTGCGACGATGGATTCGGTCTGTCGAACGCGAGTTGGCGGAAGAACGCCAATTCCGATTCCGGCCGGATTGCGCTATGCCGCAGCTGCTAACAGCAATCCTCGGCTTGCCGTCATGCGCTAGCTTTAGGGAGGAACCGATGAAGATCGTGATGGTGGGCTCGGGTTATGTCGGGCTTGTCTCGGGCGCCTGCTTTGCGGATTTCGGGCATGATGTTGTTTGCGTCGATAAGGTGGAGAGCAAGGTTTCGGCGCTGAATCGCGGGGAGATCCCGATCTTCGAACCCGGCCTGTCGGATCTGGTGCGCAGTAACGCGGCGGCGGGGCGCCTGTCCTTCACCACCGATCTCGCCGGGCCGGTGGCGCAGGCCGATGCCGTCTTCATCGCGGTCGGCACGCCCTCGCGCCGCGGCGACGGCTTCGCCGACCTGT
>NZ_CAMFKW010000076.1 GCF_945957345.1 uncultured Allobosea sp.
TGACCGGGCCTTCGCCTTCTTCAAAGGCGCCTGCACGCGCGGCATCTACGACAATATGAAGACCGCGGTGGAGACGATCTTCGTCTGCAAGGAGCGGGCCTATAACCGCCGCTTCCAGCAGATGTGCAGCCATTATCTGGTCGATCCCGTCGCCTGTACGCCGGCCTCCGGCTGGGAGAAGGGACAGGTCGAGAACCAGGTCGGGCTCGTGCGGGAGCGTTTCTTCGCCCCGCGCCTGCGGGTCAAGAACTACGACGAGTTGAACGCCTGGCTGATGGATCAGGTGCTCCGCTATGCCAAGGCTCACCGCCATCCGGAGCAACGTGACCGCACGATCTGGGAGATGTTCGAAGCCGAGCGCCCGAGCCTGGTGCCTTACGCGGGGCGGTTCGACGGCTTCCACTCACTGCCAGCCTCGGTGTCGAAGACCTGTCTCGTGCGCTTCGACAACAACAAGTACTCGGTCATCGCGAGTGCGGTCGGGCGCCCCGTCGAGATCCGCGCCTATGCCGATCGGATCGAGCTGCGCCAGGACGGGCGTATCGTCGGCGAGCATCCCCGCTGCTATGGCCGCGACCAGACCATCTACGATCCCTGGCACTATGTCCCGGTACTGGCTCGCAAGCCGGGCGCCCTGCGGAACGGAGCGCCCTTCAAGGACTGGGTCTTGCCCGGTGCGATCGACCGGGTCCGGCGCAAGCTCGCGGCCGTTCAAGACGGCGACAGGCAGATGGTCGAGATCCTCACCGCGGTGCTGAGCGACGGATTGTCCGCCGTCGAAGCCGCCTGCGCGGACGCTCTGCGGCAAGGCGTCCACTCCGCCGACGTGATCATCAACATCCTGGCCCGGCGCCGCGAGCCGGCGGCAGCGATCACGATCATGACGCCCGATGCCTTGCGCCTGCGCCATGAGCCCGCCGCCGATTGTGCCCGCTACGACAGCCTCAGGAGAGCCGTGTGATGGAACGCTCGGAGATT
The DNA here is from genome assembly GCF_945957345.1 of uncultured Allobosea sp. Taxonomy (GTDB): domain Bacteria; phylum Pseudomonadota; class Alphaproteobacteria; order Rhizobiales; family Beijerinckiaceae; genus Allobosea. The sequence continues at coordinate 979 of NZ_CAMFKW010000076.1, forward strand.
CTCGCCACCATGGGCGAGCTCAAACTCTACGGCATGAAGACCGCTTTCGACGAGATCATCGCCTCGGCGGTGAAGCGCCAGCACGAGCCGCAGCGCGTCGTCGGCGATCTGCTCGCCGCCGAGATCGCCGAGAAGCAGGCTCGTTCGATCAAGTATCAGATCACCATCGCCAAGCTGCCGCTCGCCAAGGATGTCGCCGACTTCGCCTTCGACGGAACCCCGATCAACGAGACCCTCGTTCATGATCTCGCCGGCGGCAACTTCCTGGCGCACCAGCGCAATGTTGTCCTCGTCGGCGGGACTGGGACCGGCAAGACCCATCTCGCCATCGCGATCGCCCGGGCATGCATCCGTGCCGGTGCTCGCGGCCGCTTCTTCAACGTCGTCGATCTCGTCAACAAGCTCGAGGCCGAAGCCCGCGCCGGCCGCCAGGGCCGCATGGCCGATTATCTCGCACGCATGGACTTCATCGTCCTCGACGAACTCGGCTATCTGCCCTTTGCCCAGTCCGGCGGGCAACTGCTCTTCCACCTGGTCAGCAGGCTCTACGAGCAGAGCTCCGTCATCGTCACCACGAACCTCGCCTTCGGCGAATGGCCGTCCGTCTTCGGCGACGCCAAGATGACCACCGCGCTCCTCGACCGGCTCACCCACCACTGCGACATCGTCGAGACCGGCAACGAGAGCTGGCGCTTCAAGAACAGGCTCTGAGTTCCCCGCACACCACCGATCCGGAGCCGGCGCGGCTGCGCAATCCAGACCAGCTCCGCCGCGCCGCCTCCTCGCCGCGAAGCATACTCAAGGGGTCAACATTGGACGCCGATTGGGGGGCAACTTTGCGGGCCGTTTGACACCATCATCGAGGGAGACCGCCTCATCGACAATCCCGACACTCTTCTGGGCCTGACAGATCTGGTCTTCGTCGACGCGAGCGGGACTAGGTTCAGTCGCCCAACCCTCCCCGAATACGCTGCGGAGTTTTATACGCTGGGCGGCGACCTGGCGGCGATGACTGAATTCATCCGTGGCTACCTCGCGCTGAACGGCGCGCCCCCCGTAAGGCCAATCTGAGGGGGCGATTGTGGAGGAAATCGAACTGTTAGCCGCACAGCCGCAGCGCGATTAGGGACTGGCGACGTTCTTCCTGGTCACCTTCGCGCTGTCCGCGCCGTGGTGGCTCATCGGCGCACACATCGAGGGCGAACTGTTGCCTGACCTCCCGGTCGGCGCTCTCATGACATTCTGCTCGGCACTCGCCGCCACTATCGTCTGCTATGTTCGCGAACCCGGTGACGGCGCTAACGCTCTTTGGAGGTCGCTGCCGAGATACCGTGCTTGCGGCAGACATCAGCCGTCTTCGCGCCGGCCTCCTGCTCCTTCAGCATCCCGATGATCTGTTCCTCGGTGAACCGTGATGGTCGCATCGTCCGTCTCCGTGAACGACGGACTCTACCAAAATCCGGAGGAGATTCAGGGGCTCAGGTCACGGGCATTGCGCTGCCAATCAACGGATTTTCTTAAAACGTTTTACGCTGTCGATCAGCTTATCGATATGCTGGCGTGTTTCCACCTCGGCGGCTGTCTCATCTCGCTGGCTGACAGCAGCGGCCATACGCTCGTGATCGGACGCAAAACGCCGAGCATCTCGGTCCACTTCCTCGGCGGTGATCTTGGCGTATCGGGTGTCAAGCGATATTTTGTCGAGCAGGTAGGAATCGGTCTGTTCGATAGCCATTAGTCCGATTTCAGTCAGAACTCGGTTGTGGGATGCAAGCACCAGGCGGCGGTGGAAAGAAACCGCCGGCGGCAACCATTCTTCACCTTTCGTCGCCGCGAGGCAATGCGCACACGCTAAACTGGCGAGTTCTGCAAGGTCTTGGGGGTCCGCATGTTCACATGCCAGTCGCGCGGCCTCGGGTTCTATGGCGCGCCGCACATGCAACATTTCGAGCAGGGTGTCGAGATCCGCGACATCCGCCGAGGCTGCGATGCGCGCTGATCGTTCACGTCTACGACGCTCCTCTCGAAGTTCTTCCAGTCTGGCCAATCCAGCATCGGTCGCAATGCGTCCTCGCTTTCCGAGAGTTTGAGCAAAACCTCGTATGACAAGACTGTGCAAGATCCTGCCTGCTGTCGCTTCTGCAACAACGATGCCGTTTTCGACTAGAGCTTCTACCAGCCGATGATTGCCGATCGGCTCCGAGCTGCCGCTGAGAAGTGTGAGGGCCACGAAATCAGTTCGTGTCTGAGCATCGCCCTCCGAGTTGATTACAGAACTCATGGCCTCCCGCTGTTCTTAAATCGGTCCATCATGCCTCGGATTGTGACTCCCTTGCCATCATCCGCAGTGTTCGGCGTCGCAGCAACTCGGCTGAAAGGAAGGCCAACACCGAGACGACGATTGTCAAGACAGACACCGACGCGATGGTTGGCTCCAGTCCAAACCGGATGCTATCCCACATCTTGCGCGGGAGGGTTACCGCACCCGTGCCAGAGACAAACAAGGCGACAATCAACTCGTCAAACGATGTCACGAATGCAAGCAACGCTCCCGCAACGATGCCCGGCTTTACGATGGGCAGGGTGATGTAGCGGAAAGTCTGCCAGCGTGTCGCCCCCAGATTTTGAGCGGCCTGCTCCAGCCGCTGGTTGAACCCATAAAGGGTTGCGGAAACATTGAGTACGACGAACGGCGCCGCCAAGGCGCTATGCGCGGCGATGATCGCTAGGGGAGAGCCTATCAGCCCAATCTGGACATAGAAGAAATAAACTCCGATCGCCACAACGATGCCTGGAACGATGAGCGGCGACAGGATGCACGCATTCAGCAGCCGCTTTGCCGGCAGACGACCGCGAACCAAACCGATTGCCGCAGCAGTCCCGAGAATGCTTGCGATGATCGTGACGCAGGCGGCGGTCCAGATGCTCAGGATGGTGGCGTGAACCCATCCCGGCTGATCAAGATAGTCGGCATACCAGCGCAGACTGAAGCCGGGCGGCGGGAACGACAGATAGTTTGCCGAGGAAAAGGACACCACCACGATCACCAGGATGGGTGCGACCAGGAAAAGCATGACGAGGCCGGCAGCCAGTTCAAGCAGGACCGAGCCCAGGTTCCTGGTCAGCCAGCCTATGCGAGACGCTCCGCTCATTTCCTTTGCCAAGGTTCTCGTCATCGGGCGAACATCCGCTCTATCCCGATCATCTTGTCAAAGATGAAGAAAACCGCCAGCGAGAAGAACAAAAGCATCGACGCCAGGACGGCAGCGAAATTCCACTCATACATGTCGAGTTGCTGAGCGATCAGCATTGCCAGCGTCACGTCTCGTTGGCCACCCATAAGCGCGGGGGTGATATAAAAGCCCAGCGCGAGGATGAAGACGACAAGGCAACCGGCGGCCACACCGGGCTTCGACAGCGGTGCGACGACATGGAAGAAAATCTGCCGAGCAGAGGCTCCCAGTCCCTCCGCCGCTCGCAGCAGGCTGGGATCGATCGAGCGCAGAACGGAGTAGAGCGGCAGGATCATGAAGGGTAACAGCACATAGACCATCGCGACGTAGACAGCGAACGGGGTATAAAGGAGATTGAGCGGCTCCTTGATCAATCCAGCGCGAGAGAGCCAATCGTTGAAGATTCCGCTGCGCCCGAGGAGGACCATCCATGCGTAGGAACGCACGAGGATGCTCGTCCAGAACGGCAAGAGAACAAGGGCGAACATGATCGCCGCCCGCGTCGAGGATGCACGGCTCATCGCATAGGCGAGTGGATACGCCAGCGCCAGGCAGATCAAGGTGGTGGCCAACGCCAGCAATACGGTATTTGAGAAGACGCGCCAGTAGACCGGGGTCTCCAACAGACGCTCGAAATATTCGAGCGTGAACCCACCGTCGCCGATGAAGCTTCGAACAAGCATGGATGCAACCGGGTAGATATAAAATATGAGGAGATAGATGATCAGCGGCGCGACGAGTAAAGCATAGCGGAGCTGCTCGGCGAACAGGATGCGCCGATATAAGCGGCGTCGCTCCTGCGCTCCGGGTGGCGAGATGCCGGCCGTGACCTGCGTTGCCGGGACCATTATCTACGACTCCCGCAAGATACGTGTGTCGGCCGGATGCCAGCCTACCTCCACGATATCGCCGATATTTATGTTTCGCCCGCCGAAATAGGTCGGATGCTTGACCACAAGCTGTTCCCCGCCTTCCAAGCCGACGACGACCCGCAGATGGTCGCCGACATAGATCGACTCCAGAACCTGCCCGGACAATCGATTTGTCCTCATGTCGGAATGCCCGTCGGTCAGGTGGATTTTCTCGGGCCTGACTACCAGCAACGCCGGATCGCCGGCACCCAGGCCTGCGGCAACCTGGCCGGTCACGACGCGTCCGTTCAGGGTCATGCTGCCTTCATCGCCTTGCGACTGATCGACTCGTCCGTGCAGCATATTGGACTCCCCGAGAAAGCTCGCCACGAACTTGTCGACCGGGCGATCGTAAAGTTCCGACGGAGTTCCCATCTGGGCTATCCGCGCATCGTTCATCAGGATGATGCGGTCCGACATGATGAGCGCCTCCTCCTGATCGTGAGTGACGTAGATGACGGTGACGCCGAGATCTCGCTGGATGCGCTTTACCTCGAGCTGAAGCCTTTGGCGCAGTTGCTTGTCCAGCGCGCCGAGCGGCTCGTCCATCAGCAGCAGCGGCGCGTCGAAAACGATGGCGCGAGCGAAGGCCACGCGCTGCTGCTGGCCGCCCGAGAGCTGCCGGGGAAACCTGTTGTCATAGCCCGTCAGGCCCACCGTCTCCAGCGCGACACGAACACGATGACGGGTTTCCTGATCTTCTCGCCCGCGCATGCGAAGCGGAAACGCAACGTTCTGGTAGACGGTCATGTGCGGGAAAAGCGCGTAGTTTTGGAATATCATGCCGATGTCGCGGCTGCGCGGCTGAACCGCCGCCACGCTTCGGTCGTTGATGAGTATGTCGCCGTCCGAAGGCACTTCGAAGCCGGCAATCATCATCAGCGTGGTGGTCTTGCCGGATCCACTCGGCCCGAGCAGGGTCACGAACTCGCCGCCGCCGATCTCGAAGCTGACGTCGTCGACGGCCTTGACGGCTCCGAAGGTCTTCCGAAGATTCTCACAACGAACTGAAGCGCCACTGATTGTTTTCATGTGCATCCCTTCATGCCTCGCGCGAATACGGCAGCGACAAGGGCGTGATCTCCAGCGAAGCGCGGCCTCGAGGATCGAGCCTTGGCACCATCTCCTCCATCTCACGCTGGTCCCGAGCCAATATCGAGAGGGCCCGCTGGTGATCGAGCGTCATCACCTCGCCATCCTTAACGACTTGCCGCCCATCGACGTAGACGTGGCGAATGGCCCGGTCTGCCGAATGAAATATCAGCGACCGCAGGGGATCGCGCGCCGGCTGCATCCAGCGATCACCCAGATCGGCGAGAACGATGTCGGCCTTCGCGCCCACGGCCAGCCGCCCGATGTCTTCGCGTAGCAGAGCCTTCGCTCCTCCCTTGGTCGCGGCCGTGAAGATCTCCCCGCTGCTGACGGCATCGATGTCGCGGGCACTGATGCGGCCGAGCACAAGCGCCCACCGCATTTCCTCGATGAAGTTGTGAGGTACCGTGTCGGTGCCAATGCCGACATTGACGCCGCGTCGGATGTAACCCCCGACGTGCTCCAGCATATGACCGTAGCGCGCGAACGGGGTCGGACAGTGAGCGACGCTCGTGCCGGTATCCGCGATCAAGTCGAGATCGTCGCGCGTCCACCACTGGATCCACGAATGCTGGTCGATGAAGATGGCGTGGCCCAGGATCGTGCCGGGGGCGAGAATGCCAACCTTGGCTGCCCATTGGACCGGCGTGAGCCCTGTGCGGCGCTGCATCTCGCGGAACTCCATGACGCTTTGCGAGACGTGGGTCGTGATCGGGAGCTTGCGATCCTGTGCAGCCGCAAAGGCCTCGCGCAGCAGCGGCTCGGTACAGGTATCGATCTGCGCCGGGTAGACGATGCCCGTCAGCCGCCCTTCCGCACGTCCTTCGAGGCTGGCGATCAGGTCCAAGGCGTGCTTCAGGCCCGTGAAACCGCCTTCCTCGTCCCAGGTGAAGTCGAGATGATGCGGGTCGGAGACGTTCCAGCGGCTGGAGGCGAACCCTGGACCCACCACGACCCTCAAGCCGCTGCGTTCGGCCAGGTCAAGCCATCCCTCGTAGGGCATAGAGAGATCTACGATCGTCGTGACGCCGCTGAGCAACAGCTCGCAATAGCTGACCTCGGCCGATGCGAGTTGCGAGCTCGGTGTTACGCCATAGGCCATACAACGCTCGTAGAGCCCTGTCATGTACATGTCGCGCACGCCATGCTCTTCGCGGATGCCGCGATAAGAGGGTTCGAGACTGGGATGACTATGGATGTCGACCATACCAGGCAGCACAAGATAACCGCTGCCGTCGACCTCCACGTCGACGTGCCCGGCATACCCTCTTCCCAGGAATATAATTTCATTGCCCCGGAAAACGACATCGGCGCGCGGCAGATAGGAATGACCGCCCACGGACTCGTCCCAGGCGATGACCATATCGGCGCCCCGGATACAGGTCGTAGACACTTCCGGCCGTTTGAGCGCGGAGCCCATCAGTCTTCCCATGACGCATAGCAAGGCGGATAGACCTCATCGATGGTCCTGCCGTCGCGATCGTATTCGGGGAAGCTCGCCAACACGTCCCGGGCCGACTTCCAGGCGTCGGCCAGGAGTTCCTCCGCCGACCACGCGAGCGTGCGCCCTTCGTCGACCACCAGCCGTCCGGCGACGAACACCTTCTCCACCTGTTCACCGTTGGCGCAATAGATCAGCGCGCGGATCGGATCCGAGTAGGGTGCCATCCGCATGTTGTTCATGTCGACAAGGACGATGTCGGCCTTGGCCCCCGGCGCCAGGCGTCCGAGATCGTCGCGCCGCAAAGCCTTGGCCCCTCCGAGCGTGGCCGCGTCGAAGACTTCCCTCGCATGGGCCGACTCGAAATTCTTGTCGGTCGTCTTACCGATAATGGACACCATTCTCATCTCCTCCAATATGTCGAGAGGATAGGTGTCGGTGCCGATGCCGATATTGATGCCGTAATCGCGATAGCGTTGGAACGACTCGAGCGCCATGCCGCGCCGCGCAAAGGTTACCGGCGCATGTGCGACGCTCGCGCCGCTCTCGGCGATCGCCTCCAGGTCGCCCTTGTAGGGCCAGGATATCTGGCTGTGACCGCCGACATAGACCGTATGGCCGAGCACGACCTCCGGCCCGAGCAGTCCCCAATCGTGGACGAGTTGGATCGGGGTCACGCCGAAACGGTTGACCACGTTGTGAAACTCCCAGATCGACTCGGCGATGTGAAGCGTGATCCCGATGCCCCGATCGCCGGCAGCGCTTTTGATGCGCTCGAACAGATTTCGCGATGTGCGCAGGAAGGACGAAGGGATGATCATCGTCCGGAACAGGTCGTCGTTGGCGCCATGAAATTCGTCGATGAACCGCAGCGCCTCCTCGAACCCACGGTCGGCGTGGGCGTCGTCGGGCTTGAGATAGAAGCCGCCGCGCTCGTCGTAGTGATAATAGCCTGAATAGAAGGTCGGCCCGTAGTAAAGCCGTATGCCGCACTCGCCGGCAAAGCGGACCATGTCGCGCTCGTCGCCGCCATCGGCGCCGCCGAGCTCGATCGCGGTGGTGGTCCCGTTCTGCAGGATGGATGCGAGGCCGTAGCGGAGACCCGCACGGGAATTGGCCTTCCGGCCGAAGCTGACCGCATCCGGGCCCATCCGGCCCTCGAAGTTGAGAAAGCCGGAGCGCCATAGGTCACGCCGTCCAGCGTCCACGATGGCGCGCGAGCCGACATCGACCCCGGCATGGGAATGCAGGTTGATCAGGCCCGGGATGACGAGCTTGCCGGTTGCATCGATGACTGTCTCGGCCTCTCCGGAGAAGGTGCGTCCCACCGAAACGATCTCGTCTCCGGCGAAGGCGACATATCCCTTGTCGATGATGCGATGCTGCTTGCCGTCGAATGCAACGACGGTGCCGCCCTCGATCAACACTGGTTTTTCCCTGGTCATGGCCCGATGTTCCTTCATATCAAGCGTATTGGTGGCAACCTGCGCTGCGCGCGGGCCTGACGATCGTCATAGCTGTCGTGAAATGCCTGCGGGCGAGACGCCCGCAGGCAAAGGCCGGACTACTGGAGAATCCACTCGTTCCAGCGGCGCTCCGTTTGCGGCTTGTTTTTCTTCCACCACAGGTAGTCGAATGGCACCAACTGCTCGATGTTGCCGGGTGAGGTGGGCAATTCGGCGAGTATGTTGGCCGGGATGTACTGGGCGGCGGCGCGGTTCACGAAGCCGTTCGGAATCAGGAAGGACTGCCGTGCCTGCGAGATCGGCAACGTCGCGAAGGCAATGAACTTGCGCGCATTTTCGGCGTTGGCGGCACCCTTCGGGATCGCCCAGGAATTGTTGACCAGGTTGCCTCCATGCCAGCTGATCTTGACGGGCACGCCGTCACGCTGCAATTGCACGACACGACCGCTTCCGGCGATCGCCAGCGGCACCTCCTTGTCGACCAGCATCTGGATCGGCATCGCCTCGGCTTCCCAAAACTTGCTGACTGAGCCCCGGATCCTATCGAGGCTCTTGAAGGCGCGCGGAATATCGATCGGGTAGACCTGGTCGAGCGGCACGCCATCGGCGATCACTGCCGCCACCAGCGGCGGTATCGCGAAGCCGCCGGTGCCGGTCGGCATGGTGCGCGGGCCGGGGAATTTGGTCGTGTCCCAGAATTCGATGAAGTTTTTCGGGCCTTCCGGGAACACGTCGCTTCGATAGGCGATCACATGCGCAAACGCATGCGTGTCGACGCCGTACTCCTGATAGTTTTGCGTCGGTATGTTGGCGGTGTCGAGCAGATCCAGATCCACCTTCTCGAAATAGTCGCCCTGATCCCTTAGACGGGAAATAGTCGCCATGCTGGTCAGGAATACGTCCCACTCCACATTACCGGTCTCGACCATCGCCTTGACCTTGTTCGGATCAGAGCCCTCGCTGTCGATGACCTTGATGCCGGTAAGCTTTTCGAACGGCTTGAAATAGGCCTCGCGGATCGCCGTCTGCCCGGTCCCTCCGAAGCCGACCACGCGCACCACCCCGGAACCCTTGAGTGCTTCCGGTACCTCGGTCATTTCCGGCATTTGTGCGGTCTCGGCCGCCTCTGCCCGGCCTCTCAGCACCGCTGGCATGGCCAGGGTCATTCCGGCGGATCCCATCAGTGCCAATGCGCCTCTACGGCTGATCGACGTCTTTCCCATCATCGACTTATCCCATTCTGGTTGGAGTGAAGTCCCTTCGTCCATCCTGCGTTATGGTTTCTTGTCAATTGAACTAGGATCTCCCTGGACCCAACGCGGCCATCAGCCGGCGTTGGGCCCGCGGCCCGCGACGCTTGACATACCGGCCATACCCTGCCTCGCCGATATATCTGCCGTTTTGCACGATCTGTTTTCCGCGAAGGAACACATGGCGTGGAGCCCCGCGGAATTCGCAGCCTTCATAGAGCGTATAGTCGACCGCGTGGTGAAGTCGCTCCTGCGTGATCACCCCGCTGGCCTGCGGATCCCAGACGACGATGTCGGCGTCTGCGCCGACTGCCAGGCAGCCTTTCTGCGGATAGAGCCCGAAGATCTTGGCCGGTCCCGTCGCCGTTATGTCCACGAAACGATTGAGATCGAACCGGCCGGCGGAAACGCCGCCATGCACCATCGTCATTCGCTCCTCGATGCCGGGAGCCCCGTTCGGAATCAGGGTGAAATTGTCACGTCCGAGTTGTTTTTCGCCGCCATAGTTCCACGGTGCGTGGTCGGAAGATACGGTGACAAGTTCGCCCCTGTTCAGAGCCGCCCAAAGCGCCTCCTGATCCTCAACGCTGCGGGCCGGCGGCGTGAAAACATACTTCGCGCCCTCGAAGCCCGGGCGATCAAGGTCTGCGGCGGTCAAATAGAGATACTGCGTGCATGTCTCCGCCAGGACATCGGCGTTGCGCAGGCGCGCCCGCCGAAGCTCGTCTAGTGCCTCCCGACAGGTGAGATGCACGACATAGAGCGGCGCCCCGACAAGTTCGGCAAGAGCGATCGCGCGCGCAGTGGCCTCAGCTTCGACGCGCGGCGGGCGCGATTGCGCGTGATATTTCGGGGCTCTCTTCCCCTCCGACAGCAAGCGCTTCTGCAGGTAGTCGGCAGCGTCACCGTTCTCGGCGTGCACCATGACGAGCGCATCGCATTCGCGTGCCGCGTCGAGCGCCGTCAGCAAGGCCCTGTCGTCGACCATTGAAAGCCCGCGATAGGCCATGAAAAGCTTGAAGCTGGTGACCCCCAGCTCCGGCAGCCGACGGAGATCGTGTTCTATTCCTTCGTACATATCGATGACTATGATGTGGAAGCCATAGTCGATCGCCGACTTGCCGCGTGCCTTCTCATGCCAGGTATCGATTGCCTCGCCGAGGGAGCGTCCTCTCTCCTGGCGCGAGAAATCAATGATGGTCGTAGTTCCCCCGCATGCGGCAGCCACCGTTCCGGTAGCGTAGTCATCCGCCGTCCTTGCATTAAAGTCCGGCGTGTCAAGATGCGTGTGGACGTCGATGCCGCCCGGTATCAGGTAGCAGCCCGCGGCATCGATCTCCTGGGCTCCCGCAGGGCTCGCGACCGCGCCAATCTCTACGATCTTGCCATCGGCGACAAGCAGGCTGGCAGGATAGGTTTCCGCCGCCGTGACCACGGCGCCGCCTCTGAATACAACGTTCACAACTGGCTCCCCAATCTGGCCGATGGGCCGGTCGTGCCGTCAGCGCGGATGCCCTTTGAAGGTGATCTGCGGCTCTGGCCAAGGTGACACTTGCTTATGTTCATCTTTGATGATGATATAGGTTCGCTATTCGTGTCAAGCACGATCTGACGATATCCGGAAAGGAAAGAGGTAACCGGCAAAATGGAACGAAGCGGTATCAGAGCTGGCCACGTCATTGCTTTTCAGGATGGCGAACACCGGCACCTAAAAGATGGCATCGTCGTCTGGGAAGGCAGCGAGATCATCCACGTGGGCAAGAGCTTCGACGGCGAGCTTCACGCCGTACACGACGCACCGGGAATGGTCCTTACCCCAGGGCTGATCAACACCCACGCGCATTTATCCGAGTCACCGCTCGACAAGAGTTTCGTCGAGGACAGGGGGCCGCGCCAATTCTTCCTTTCGGGGCTAATCGAGTTCCTCCCGGCGCGCGACGGAGCGATTAGCGAGGCGGGCCGGCTTGCGAGCATAGAATTCTCGGGCCTTGAACTGATCCGAACCGGCACAACCACCGTCATGGAGATCGGCGCCCTGGGAGACTCGGTGATCGATATGGCGGAACGCATCGGATTGCGGGCCTATGTCGCACAGAGTTATCGATCCGGCCGCTGGTACACGGACGACGGCCGATCCGTAAAATATCAATGGTACGAGGACGACGGTCAGGCCGCGTTCGAGCAGGCCGTAGCGTTCTGCCATGCCAATCACGGACGTGCGGACGACCGTATCCGTACCTTTCTCAGTCCCGCGCAGGTCGACACCGTGTCGGCCGCGCTGCTCAGGCGTTCGCGCGCGGCCGCCGCAGACATGCGGGTTCCGCTTGCGTTGCATACGTCACAGTCGGTGCCGGAGTTTACCGAAATCGTCAGGCGTCACGGTAAATCCCCGATCGAATGGCTGCAGGAACTCGGCTTTCTGGGGAACGACGTGATACTCGGCCATGCGATCATAGTCGGTGGAACGAGCTGGGCCAACTTCCACGCCGACGACATCGGGATATTGGCTGACACGGGGACCAACGTCGCCCACGCTGTATGGGTGTTCGCGCGGCGCGGCATCGCCATGGAGAGTTTTTCCAAGTATCTCGCGCGCGGCGTGAACATGACGATCGCCACCGACACATGCCCGCAGAGCATGATCGAGGCGATGCGCTGGTCCGCGGTGGTCAGCAAGATCATGGATCGTCGCACCGAGGTCGCAACCGCGAAGGACGTGTTTAATGCAGCCACGCTCGGCGGCGCGACAGCGCTGGGACGCGATGACCTTGGGCGCATTGCGAAAGGTGCCAAGGCCGATCTGCTGCTTTGGGACAAGGCCGGCATCTCCATGGCGCCGGTACGCGATCCGATACGCAACATTGTCTACTCCGCACAGTCGGAGGACCTGCACAGCAGTATCATCGATGGACGTTGGGTCATGCGGGACCGGCAGGTCCCCGGTTTCGACCGCGGCTCACTCGCCGGCCACCTGCAGGCTGCCGCCGACGAAATGTGGAAGGGAATGAACAAGGGCGACTGGGCCGCGCGGAGCATCGACGAGCTCTCACCCGAGAGCTTCCCCGAATTCAGGCCGTGAAACTCGAAGGCCGCTCGGTGCCTGTCATCCCAATAACCGAGCGGCAGCCATGGACGATCGCCACAACCGTGGGGTGTCCGGGATACCAGGTCCGGCAACGCATGCCGCTCAATAGGCGAGCCTGTGTAGGCCGGCGGCGAGCACCTTTATGCCGCTCACCATGTCGGAGACCGAGGAGAACTCCTCGGGAGTATGGCTTCGCCCGTCCTTGGAGCGAACGAAAATCATCGCCATCTTGGCGATCGAAGCCATCTGTTGCGCATCGTGCGCCGCGCCGCTCGCCATAGTCAGGACGGGGACGTCTTGCTCCGCAGCCGTCATTCGGAACATGTCGACCAGATCAGGATCGGAAAGCGCAGGCTCATGATCGATCATCACTCTCCATTCGAGATCCAGGCCGCGTCTGGATGCCACCTCCTGCATGAGGCTCTCATGGATCTTGTAGAGTTTGCCTCGCTCGGACGGATCCGGATGCCGGGCATCAACGGTGAATTCGACCTTGCTCGGAATTATGCCGGGGAAGTTCGGACTGATCAAAGCCCGGCCGATCGTCGTGACCGCGGGCCGTCCCATACGGTGGGCCGTATCGACGACACCGGAGGCGATTTCGGCAAACCCCGCCATCGCGTCCTTGCGGATATCCATCGGAAACGCGCCGGCGTGGTTGGCGGTACCGCGGATCGTCACGTGATAGTGGCGAATGCCGGTGATCGCGTCGACGATCGCCACCGGAAAGTCGGCTTGCTCAAGGATCGGACCCTGCTCGATGTGCAATTCGATGAACGTGTCGATGTCGTCGCGCCGGGCGTCCGCGACGCGAGACGGATCAAGGCCGATTTCGTACATCGCCTCCCGGATCGTCTCGCCCGAGAAGGCGCGGACCGTTTCCAAATCCTCCCTTTTTATACGTCCGGTAATCGCGCGCGAGCCCCAGAAGTTGGCGTTGGGGAAACGGCTCGACTCCTCCTCGCAGAAAGCCACGGCCTCGAGCGTTCTGCGAGGCTGCCCGAACTGTTCCTTCAGCGCCTTGATGGCGATGAATGCGGAGATGGCGCCCAGCGCACCGTCGTAGCGACCGCCGTTGATCTGAGAATCGATGTGGGAGCCCGAGACGATCGACTTGCCGCCATGCGAGCCTTCCAACCTGCCCCAGACATTTCCGACGGCATCATGATGGACGGCCAGTCCCGCTTCGGAACACCAAGAGCTGAAACACCGGCTCGCTCCGATCCATTCGGGAGAATAAACCGTACGCGAGACTCCGGTCTCCCCGGCGGCACCGAAGGCTGCGAGTTCCATCACACAGCGCTCCACGAAATCGGCATCGATTCTTATTTCGGGCACCGCCTTCTCCCTGTTGCGTCAAGAACTTTACGAAGTAAGCCTAGGTCGCGCCCGTCTCGTGGAAAATCGAAATGTTCTGCGGATTCGTGTTCAGGAAAACTGGTGAATCATTCCGGCCCTTGCGCGGCGGCCAGTGCCTGTGAGCCAAGGGCGGGGAACCAGTTGGTCCGCCATGAACCATAGGCAGGTCGAGACGTTTTACTGGGCAGCCCGGCTGGGCAGTTTTGCGAAAGCGGCCGATCGCCTGAACGCCACGCAATCGGCCGTATCGATGCGGGTCCAGGAGCTCGAGTCCGACCTCGGTGTGATCCTGTTCGACCGGACGCAGCGCAGCGCCAGGGTGACTGCGCAGGGTGCTGCACTGGTCCCGTTGGCAGAGCAGATACTCGATGCCGCCGAGCGGTTCGCGAAAGCGGCCGCCGGCCACGCCGGGGCAAGTGGCTACGTCCGGCTGGGCGTAACCGAAGTCGTCGCCTTGACCTGGTTGCCGAGCTTCGTCGCCGGTCTCAGGAAGTCTCACCCCGCAATCCAGCTGGAGATCGAAGTGTCCCTGTCTCACATTCTCGAGGACAGGTTGCTGCGAGGAACGCTTGACATGATCTTTGCTGCTTCGGAAATGAACCCCTCCGAGTTCTCGTCGCGCAAGCTCGGCAGCATACAGTTCGTATGGGTCGCGAGCCCCGCTGTGGAAGGATTGCCGGACGTCCTCACGCCGGCCGCGATGGCGCTCGCCCCGATCATTTCGACGTCCCGAGAGTGGCAGTTCCGTGGATCCACGCTGTCGTGGCTGATCACCAACGACGTACGATTCCGCAGGATCACGATCTGCAACACGTTTCGCACCGCGGCGTCTCTGGCGATGTCGGGCATCGGCATCGCCTACGTACCGGAAAACCTTTACGCCAGCGAACTCGGCAGCGGGCTTCTGAAGACGATCGGCTGCTCGCCACCCATTCGTCCGCTGACGATGTTTGCCATCGCTCCGTTGTCCGGCTCCGTATCGGCGAGATCGGCCGTCGAGACCGCTGCCGCCTTGGCGGCGGCCCAGCATCCCTGCTGGATAGCGCCAGGCTTGCCTCAAGGCGATCCTGTGTGCGGCGGTGAGAAAACCATCCAGTGAAGCGCTGGCATTTGTGCTGGTGCGGGCGGAGTAAAACCCGTCCACTGGATAGGCTGATCCC
>NZ_CAMFKW010000077.1 GCF_945957345.1 uncultured Allobosea sp.
CCATCCTCGGCGCCATGGAAGTGGCGGCCAATGGCGACATCGCCAACTGGACGATTCCAGGCAAGATGGTGAAGGGCATGGGCGGCGCGATGGACCTCGTCGCCGGCGTCAAGAAGGTCATCGTCGTGATGGACCACGCCAACAAGGCCGGCGAATCCAAGGTGCTGGAGCGCTGCTCGCTGCCGCTGACCGGCGCGGGCGTGGTCGACATGATCATCACCGATCTCTGCGTGATGACCTGCGACAAGGCCAATGGCGGTGGGTTGACCCTGATCGAGCTCGCGCCCGGCGTCAGCCTCG
The DNA here is from genome assembly GCF_945957345.1 of uncultured Allobosea sp. Taxonomy (GTDB): domain Bacteria; phylum Pseudomonadota; class Alphaproteobacteria; order Rhizobiales; family Beijerinckiaceae; genus Allobosea. Next base: position 301 of record NZ_CAMFKW010000077.1, read on the forward strand.
ACGAGGTCAAGGCCAAGACGCAGGCCGCCTTCGCCGTCGCCCCAAGCCTCGCAAAGGCCGCGTGAGCGGGTTCCTCCGCGCAAGGCCGGCGACCACCCCAGCCATGCTGGCCGCGTTCTCGGACGCGGCCACGTTGCGTCACGCCCTCGCCTTCGAGGCTGAGCTCGCGCGCGCCGAGGCGGCCGAGGGCCTGATCGGCACGGAGGCAGCCGAAGCGATCGCGACGCTCTGCGCGTCGATCGCGATCGATCCCGCCGAACTGGCGGAGGAAGCGGCGCTCGCCGGCACGCTGGCGATCCCGCTGGTGACGCGGTTGCGTGCCGCCCTGAGCGACGAGACGGCCAAGGCCCTGCACAAGGGCGCGACCAGCCAGGACGTTGCGGACACCGTTCTCGCCTGCCAGATCCGCGCCGCGAGCGACCTGCTCGACCGCGACCTGACGCGCATCACGGCGGCGCTCGCCATCCTCGCCCGGCGCCATGCCGCGACCCCGGCCATCGCCCGCACGCTGTTGCAGGACGCCCTGCCGATCGGCTTCGGCCTGCGCATCGCGCAATGGCAGGCCGGCATCGCCGAAGCGACCAATCGCCTGCGCCATGAAATCGAGGCAGGCGCCGTCCTGCAATTTGGAGGCGCCGCCGGTTCTCGCGCCGGACTCGGCGGCAAGGCGGCGGCCGTCTCTGCCCGCCTCGCCGCCGCGCTCGGCCTGCCCGATGCGCCGCCCTGGCACGCTCGCCGCGGCGGCATCGCCGGAATCGCGACAGCGCTCGCCATCACCATCGGCGCGCTCGGCAAGATGGCGCGCGACGTCTCGCTCCTCGCCCAAAGCGGCATCGCCGAGGCCCGCGAGCCTGCCATTCCCGGCCGCGGCGGCTCCTCCGCCATGGCCCATAAGCGCAACCCGACCGGCTGCCAGGTCGCGCTCTCGGCCAGCCTGCGCGCCCCCGGCCTCGCCGCCGGCATCCTCGCCGGGCTCCCGGCCGAGCAGGAGCGCGGCCTCGGAGGCTGGCAGGCGGAAGGCCCCGCGCTGGCCGACCTCTTCCTGCTCGCGGCCGGCGCGGCCGAGGCCATGGCGGCGGTCGCCGAAGGGCTGGAGATCGACGAGGCCGCCATCGCGCGCAATCTCGCGGCGGCCGGGCTCGGCGACGACATCGGCGAGAGCGCGGCCCTGGTCGTCGCGTTGATCACCCGGGACGGTTGAGGAACGCACGATGCCTTTCGCGACGAGCAGCGGCGCCCGCATCTACTGGAAGCTGGACTTCGCTCGAAATGCTCTAGCTTACGTGTTCTGGCCCCCCTCCTTTCCGAATTTGAAATCCGCCCTGCCCAGCACGTCGTCGTTATGTTCTCCAGGCGTGGGAGGGGCCTTCATGGCGGCGATCGGGCGGGCGCCGTCAACCAGGATCGGGCAATGGATCGCCGGAACGGCGCCGCGTTCCCGGTGATGCAAGGTAGTGGCCGATCGCAGAGCCTCTATCTGCGGGTCGACGAGGACGTCGGACAGGCTCAGTACAGGGGCGAACGGCACATCCGTGGCGCCGAGAATATCGCTCCATTGCCCCCGCGGCTTGGCGGCGAACCGCAAGGCGAGTTCGCGCTGAAGCTCGACGTAGTTCCGCACGCGATCGAGATGCCGGTTGAAGCGTGCATCCGCCGCCAGTTCCGAAGCCCCGATCGCGGTGACGAGGGCTTCCCAGAACTTCTCGCGCGTCGAGAGATGGATCGCAAGCGCCAGGCCGTCGGCACAACGGAAGACGAAAGATTGGGAGACCGCCACCCTCGAGAAGCGATCGGGCTGCCGGCCGGCGGCCGCCGCATTGGCATATGCGTCCGGAATGAAGGCCATGGAGGCCTCGATCATGTTGACCTCGAGGCGACGCCCCGCGCCCGTGCGGCCACGTTCAATCAACGCCGCCAGGATCGCGTAGCACGCATACATCCCCGTGACGTTGTCGGAGATCGTCGGGCCGAAGGCGAGAGGCTCGTCCGGGTCGATCATGAGGCCGGCGATCCCGCTCAGTGCCTGAGCGATGCCGTCGAAGGCCGGTCGCCGGCGATAGGGCCCGGTATCGCCGAAGCCCGTGATCGAGCACTGGACGAGGCGCGGGTTGCGGCGCCTCAGCTCGTCCGGTGCTAGCCCGACCTTGGCGAGCACGCCTGGCCGGTAATTGTCCAGAAGCACGTCGGCGGTGTCCACTAGCGCGAGCAGGGCGGCGCGATCGTGATCCTGCGCCAGATCGAGGATGACGCTCCGCTTGTTGCGGTTGTAGGCAAGGAAGGTCGGACCGTAGTCGCTTCCGTCCGTGCGACGGAACGGATCTCCGCCGGGCGGCTCGACCTTGATGACATCGGCGCCGAGATCGCCCAGCATCTGACCGGCGAGCGGCCCCGTGATGACGGTCCCGAGATCGACGACCCGAACACCGTCCAGCATGCCCGGCATCGCCGTTCCCCGATCTGCTGCCGAAAGCCATCCGCTCATGCAAAGCTCCTGAAAATCTCACGGGCCAGCGCCACACGCATCACCTCGGTGGCGCCCTCGGTGATCATGAAGCTGCGTGCGTCCCGCCACATTTTTTGAACGGGCAGATCGAGGCTCAGGCCGGACCCGCCGTGGATTTGCAGGCATCGATCGGCGGCCTTGAAACCGAGTTCCGTGCAGCTGACCTTGACCATGTAGCTTTCGTGCCGCTCCAGCGTGCCCTGGTCCGCCTTCCACGCTGTCCGATAGGCGTTGAGCTGCCCGAGCGCGTGCTCGGTGAACATGTCGGCGATCATGAACTGGATCGCCTGCCGGTCGCTCAGCGGGGATCCGAAGGTCACGCGGTCGCGTGCATGGCGGGTCGCCATCTCGAGACAGCGCTGCGCCACGCCCAGCCCGCGCGCCGCCTGATACAGGCGCCCCGAGGTCAGCCAACTCTGGCTGAGGCGCATTCCCTCGCCTTCCTTCCCGATCAGATTCTCCGCGGGAATGCGGACATTTTCCAGAACGAGCTCGCAGGTCACGTCGCCCATCATCGTCCCCGACCGGCGCGCGATCGAGACGCCCGGCGTGTCCATGTCGACGAGGAACATGCTCAGGCCGCGCGTGCCGAGGCCGGGCTCCGTCGCGGCCACGAGCTGGAGGAAGTCGGCGCGCTCCGCATGCGAGATGAAGCGCTTCGCGCCGTTGATGACGTAGCCGTCGCCCTGCCGCTCGGCGCGCGTGCGGATCATGCCGGGATCGGCCCCGGCATCCGGTTCCGTCTGCGCGAAGGCGGTGCGTTTCTCGCCCCGCAGCACGGGGTCGAGATAACGCGCCCGCTGGGCCGCATCGAGCCTGAACAGGACCGCGCGGACCTCCGGCCCGAATATGCCGGGCCCGCGTGGCGGCAGGGCGATCGTTCGGGCGAGCTCCTGCCAGACGACGGTCATGCCGAGCAGGCCGAGCCCCATGCCGCCATGCTCCTCCGGCACGTCGAGCAGCCAGAGCCCGAGCTCCCGCGCTCTCGCTTCAAGGTGCAGGCGGATCTCCGGCTTGAGATCGGGACCGTCCATCGCCTCCATCTCGATGGGAATGAGCTCGCGATCGACGAAGCGGCGCACCATCTCCTGGAGCTGCCGCAATTCTTCCGGCAATGCGAAGTCCATGAGCTTCCCCCTGGGGTCGGAGCGGCGGCGTCAAGCTGCTAATCGAGCTTTGATCCGGTCTGTGCGATGATCTGCCGGTACTTGCTCGTCTCGGCCTTGACGAAGGCGGCGAAGTCCGCGGCCGTTCCAGTGAAGATGTCCGCACCCATCTCGTCGATCCGTGCCTTGACCTCGGGGGCCGCCAGCGTCCGCCCGATCTCGTCATGCAGGCGGACGAGGGTGGAAGCGGGTGTCTTCGCCGGAGCGACCAGGCCGTACCAGGTGACCACCTCGTAATTCGGGAAACCCTGTTCGGCGACGGTCGGCAGATCGGGCAGCCGCGGCAGGCGGGTGGCGCTGGTCACGGCGATCGGCCTGACCTTTCCACTCGCGATGAAGCCGTCCGCAACGGAAACGCCCACGAGCATCATGCTGACCTGGCCGCCGACCACGTCCTGAAGCGCCGGCGCGATGCCGCGATAGGGCACGATCCGGACATCGATCCCCGCCTTCATGCGCAGCCACTCGAAGGCGAGTTGATGCGGGCTTCCGCCGCCGAGCGATGCGAAGGTCAGCGAGCCCGGATCGCGCTTGGCCGCGTCGATGACCTCCGCCAATGTCCGGAACGGCACTTTCTCGGTGTTGACGATCAGGACGAGCGGCACCCGGATCAAGCCGCTCACGAATGCGAAATCGTGTTCGGAATCATAAGGCAGTGGGCGGCCGTAGCCGGGATTGATGGCGTGGGAGTCGGTAATGATTCCCAGCGTCTGTCCGTCCGGCTTGGCGGCCTTGACAGTGCTCGTGCCGATCAGCGTGGCAGCGCCCGGCTTGTTCTCGACGATGAAACGCTGGGGCAGGCGCCGGCCAAGGTCGTCCGCCAGAATCCGGGCGATCGTATCGACACCACCGCCTGCCGGATACGGCACGACGAGCGTCACCGGTCCCGTGGGCCAGTCCTGAGCTCGGGCAGGACCGGCCATCACTGCGGCAAGCATCGCAAGCAGGAGCATAAGGTGCTTCATTGGGCTTCCTCCTGAACGGCGCCGCTTTGGCGGTGCGCCTTTTCGTTGCAGCGCTATCGGCAGGGCACCCGCCATCCCCTCGACATCTGCGGGCTACCCCGATCGTGGAAATCTCCCCCGACGTCTTGTTCTGCTGAGCCTCTCCCGCGAACCGATGCCCAATTCGCGCGAAAGGCCCTAGCTCGGCTGATAGACGACGTCTTCCTCGATCTTCCGCCACAGCCGGTTCGCGATCGGGTTGGCTTCTTCCTCCCCGATCTGGGCAACAAGTCCGGCCGACCGGGACACGACCGCGACCCCCCGCATCAGCGAGGCCGGAAAGCCGAGATCCATCAGCACGGCCGCAATGGCTCCCGTCGCATTGATCGTGAGGTGCCGGCCGGAAGCCGCATCCAGCTCGCGCGACAGAAGCTGGATCGCGGCGATATGCGCACCCGCGACGGCGCCTTCCCGCGCGATGGCGAAGAGACGCAGCGAACGGGGATCGTCAGGCTTGTGGAGATGATGCCCGAAGCCAGGGATGCCCTTCTTCGCGTGCCGGTGCTCGCGAACGATCTCGCGCGCGGCTTCCTCTCCGACAGGCGCCGCAACGATCCGCGCCAGGAGGGACGCCGTCTCCTGCATCGTGCCGGCGAACTGTCCGCCGACGCCGAGCAGCCCTGCGGCGATCGCACCCTGTAGCGAATCCGGTGCCGCCAGATAGATCATCCGGGTCGCGATCGCCTGCGGCGTCATGCCGTGCTCCATCAATGCGACGAGCACGGCGTCGAGCACCCGGACGCCGCCCGGATCGAGCCGTCGCCCCACGACGAGGAGGAAAAAGGCTTCGGCGAAGGACATCGTCCCCATGATGTCCTTGGAGAGGTCGTGTCCGCGCAGGACGACCTTGTCGCTCGTCGCCTGGCAGAGGCCGGTGGTCATCGGCTGGGTCATCGCTGCGCTCCGGATGGCGGGGCATGGTCGGGTGGGAAGAAGGCCGCACCTGCGCCCGGCGGCAGGCGCAGCATCACGGCAGCCGTGCCGTCCTGCAGGACGACGCCATCGTGCCTGGCGAGGCGTAGCGTTCGCTCCACGATGTAGCGGGCCCGGTCGCTCGTTATCCGCTTGCGCAGGATCTCGATCTCGAGATGGACGGTGTCGCCGATGAACATCGGCGTGCGGAAGCGCCAGTCCGTCAGCCCGATCGCGCCGATCATCGGATCCGCGAAAGCCATCGCCTGGGCTTGCAGTCCCATCGCCAGAGAAAGGCCTAGGCTCGCATGCATCAGGCGTCTGCCGGCGGCCGTCCGGCGCGCATATTCCTCGTCGGCGTGGATCGCGTGCCAGTCGCCGACGAGCATCATGAAGAGAGCGTGATCGGTTTCGGTCAGTGTCCGGCCGGCCGAGGTGAAGCGCTGGCCCGCCTCGATCTCGTCATAGCGAAGCCCTGCCATCAGGCTGCTCCCGGGAAGGCGCCGCGAGCAGCCGATCCATCGGCCGCGGAGGTCCGGGCGCGCAGCGCCTTCTTGTCGACCTTGCCGTTGAAGAGCCGGGGAAGGTCGGTCGTGAACTCGATGAAACGGGGTTTCTTGTAGCTCGCGATCAGGCTCCGGCAGTGATCGATCAGGGCGGCCGGCGTCGGCTCGGCCCCGTCTCGCGGAACGATCCAGGCCTTGACGCTCTCCCCCCATTCCGGATCCGGCACGCCGGTAACGGCGACCTCGCGAACGGCGGGATGCGACATCAGCGCATCTTCGACCTCCCGGCTGTAGATGTTCTCGCCGCCGGAAATGATCATGTCCTTGGCGCGGTCGGCGATGAAAAGGAAGCCGTCCCGGTCGAGGAAGCCGATGTCTCCCGTGCGGAACCAGCCGTCCCGGACGGCCGCGAGCGTCAGCGCGTTGCCGTTCCAGTACCCGCTCATCAGCCCTTCCGATCTGACCGCGACCTCGCCGAGTTCGCCGGGGCCGCACCCGGTTCCGTCCGGCCTGACGATGAGGGCGCTGACGCCGAAACAGGGCTGGCCGGCGGAGCTGAGCCGCTGCACCTCGTCCGGGGTGCCGTCCAGCCGGTGCTGGAAGGGCTTGAGGATACTGACCGTGATGCACTCGGTCATCCCGTAGATCTGGAGGAAGATCGGTCCGAACGCCTCCATCGCCCGCCGCAGCAGAGGGACAGCCATCGGCGCCGAGGCGTAATGGATCACTCTCAGTCGCGAATACGCGGTGGCGTCGAGATCCGGATGATCGAGGAGCCGGGCGACCATCGTGGGGGCAAGATGGGCGGCAGTGACACCGTCCTGCGCGAAGGAATGCAGGATCGCCGCGGGATCGAACGATCGGTGCAGAACGGTGGTTGCGCCGGCGAGCCAGAACGCCATCTGCTCGATCTTCCCGCCGATATGGAAGAGCGGCATGACGATGAGCATGCGGTCGTCCGTGCGCGCCTCTCCCTCCCAGGCGATCACGGAGGCTGCCGCGAGGAGCGCGCGATGGCTTATCATCACGCCCTTGGGGCGGCCGGTCGTCCCGCTCGTATAGATGAGGCTCTCGATGTCCTCCTGATCCACCTCCACCCCCGGACGCGACGTGTCCTCGGAGCCGATCATCTCCTCGTAGGAGCGCGCCCAGTCGGGTGCGGAATCGAGTGCGACCAGCCATCTGATGCCGGGCGCATGCCTCAGGAGCGCCGCCTTTGCCTCGGAAGCTCCGTCGAAGATCAGGATCTGCGGCTCGCAGTCGGCGATGATCCCGGTGAGCTCCGGGACGGCGAGGCGCCAGTTGAGATTGACGGTGATCATCCCGGCCGCGCCGACGCCGGCGAAGATCTCGAAATACTCCGGTCGGTTCTCCGCCAGGACCGCCACGCGTGCCTGCCGGGAGAGGCCGAGTCGAAGGAGCGCGTTGCCGAGCGCGAAGGAGCGCTCGGCGAAGCGCTCATGCGTGAGCGTCCGTCCCTCGAAGACAAAGGCCGCCTCCGAGCGTCGCAGCCGGGCGTTTCTTTCGACGACGTCGGCAAGAACCATGCCTCTCAAGGATGCCTCCGTCCTTCGATCCGCCCGTTCCGGATCACTTCGTCGTCATGCTGCCGAGCAGCGGGCAGCCGCCTTCGGCCATGGGCCTGAAGGCGGCATCGCCCGGCACCGTGCTGACGAGGTCGTAATAGTCCCAGGGCCGCCTGGAATCGGCCGGGCGCTTCACCCTGAAGACGTAGTTCTCGTGAATCTTGCGCCCGTCGGCCCGGACCATCCCGGTTCCGAATGCGTCGTCGTCCGTCGGCAGTTCCTTCATCTTGCGCACGACCTCGGCCCCGCTTTCCGCCTTTCCGAGCGCATGGATGGCCCGCAGATAGTGGACGACCGCGCCGTAGGTCCCGGCCTGCATCATCGTCGGCTTGCGCCCGCGATTGCGGTCGCTCCATCGCTGGCTGAAGGCGCGCGTGCGGTCGTTCAGGTCCCAATAGAAGGTTTCCGTGACGAGCAGGCCCTGCGCCGTCTCGAGGCCGAGAGCGTTCGCGTCCGTGATGAGCATGGCTAGGCCGACGATGGTCTGCGTATCGGTGAGGCCGAACTCGCGCGCCTGCTTCGCGGCCCGGCCGGTATCCTCGCCTCCGTTCGCGAGAGCGACGACCTCCGCGCCCGATGCCTGCGCATGGAGCAGATAGGACGAAAAGTCGTTGCTGTTGATCGGATGCCGGACGGAGCCGACCACGGTGCCGCCGAGGCGCGTCAGGGCGCGCGTCGCCTCGTCCTGCAGGCTGTGGCCGAAAGTGTAGTCGGCCGTGATGAAGAACCAGCGCTTCTTGCCCGCTCTGGCCAGCGACTCCGCCAGCGAGGTCGACTGCCCATAGGTGTCGTAGGTCCAATGGATCGTATTCGGCGAGCACTGGGCGCCGGTCAGGGCGGTGGTGCCTCCGGCGGAGACGAGGCAGACCTTGTCCTTCTCGCGGGCCAGCGTGTTCACGGCGAGGGCGACCGCCGAGTTTCCGAGATCGGCGATGGCATGCACGCCGTCCCTGTCGAACCATTGCCGGGCGATGTTCGATCCCAGGTCGGGCTTGTTCTGATGATCGGCCGCGAGGATCTCCACGCGCCGGCCGGTCGCGGCACCGAACTCCTCGGCAGCCAGGCGGGCCGCTATCACCGAGCCCTCCCCGGTGCTGTCCGAGAACACGCCAGACTGGTCGTTGAGAACCCCGATCCGGATCGGAGCCATCGATGCCTGGGCCCAGCCGCGCTGCGGCAGCGCGCCGAGAATTGCCAGTCCCGCGAGCGCGCGGCGCGTTATTCCAGCCACAGCCTGTCCTCCCCCGATTTTATATTATTTCTATCTACATACGGCCGCCCGCATCGTGCCTCAACGCGGGAAGCGTCTCCCTGCATCACCTGCGTGAATACACGCCATCAGCCGGATCAATCCTCACGGGGCGCCAGGGCCCGCGGATGTCCAGCCGGCCTTACGCGACCTCAGCCTTGCCCGATCTTGGCGTCGTGGCTCTCCAGGCCCGGCTTGAACTTTCCCTTCAGGAAGTCACCGATCCCCTCGGATTTCCATGCATCGCCCTGGCGGACGACCAGCTCCTGCTCCTTGGCGAAGGAATAGGCCATGGCGGCGTCCCAGCTCATCTCAAGCGACATATGGTAGGCTTCCTTCGTCGCCGCCATCGCATGAGGATCCTTCGCGGCGAGCTCACGGGCCAGCTCCATGGTGGTGGCTTCGAGCTCTGCCTTGGGTACCGCGAGGTTGACGAGGCCGATCTTCTCGGCCGTCAGCCCGTCGAAAGGCCGTCCCGTCATGCCGTACCAGAGCGCATCGCGCGGGCGCAGCAGATTGGCGAGGCTCTTGCTGACGCTGCCGCCCGGGAAGAGCTTGAAGTTGATTTCGGAGAGACCGAAGGTGGCTTCCTGCGCCGCGACGGCCAGATCGCATCCCTCGACGATCGAGAAAGCTCCGCCGAAGCAGAAGCCGTTGATCATCGCGATCGTGGGCTTCGGATAGTTGCGCAGCGTCCGGGCCCGCCATTCGACGGCCATGCGCCAGACGCGCTCGTATTCGGCCGGAGCGTCCTTCAGCGCGATGAAGAACTCCTTCAGGTCCATGCCCGCGCAGAAATGATCCTCCGCCCCGGTGATGACGAGAACGCGCACCGCGTCGTCGTCGCGCAGCAGCGCGAGAGCGCGCGTCATGTCGCGATGCAGCGACGGGCTCATCGCATTGCGTTTCCGCGGGCGGTTCAGCGTAATCTTCGCGACGCCGTCCACGACGTCCACTAGGAGAGTCTCAAAGGTGACGCCGCCTGCGGCCTCTGCCGACCCGTTTTCCATGAGCTCGAAATCCCGCTTGGTGACATGGGGTGGCGCGCATAGCCTGTCGGAAGAAAGGTCTTGAATGCGCCCCGTGAGCGACCGTTATCCCGAGCGCAGGCGATCGACGAATCCGAAGACGTAATAGGCAATATTCATCGAATGGATACTGACCGGATCGATCTGAATCTCCTTCGCCTGATGCGTATCGTCGACCAGGAAGGAAGCGTGACGCGCGCGGCCGAAAGGCTGGGCTTGTCGCAGCCTGCCGTCAGCAATGCTCTCACCCGGCTGCGTCGCACGCTGGGCGATCCGTTGTTCGTGCGCAGCAGCGCGGGAATGGAGGCGACTCCGCGCGCCCGGCGCGTGCTGGATTCCTTCGATGCGGCCCTTGGCATGATCCGCCACGGCCTCGGCGCCGATCCGGGCTTCGATCCGGCGACGTCGGACCATATGTTCGAGGTGCTCATCTCCGATCTCGGCGAGATCGTGTATCTGCCGAAGCTGATGCGGCATTTGCAGGCAAATTCACCCAATATCCGCATCCGGGTGCGTCAACTGGCACGAGGCGGCTACGGGCATGCGCTCGAGGCGGGCCTTGCCGATCTCGCGATCGGCTACTTGGCGAATCCGCGTGGCAGCTTGCGATCACGGCCGTTGTTCAGCGACTGTTTCGTTTGCATGGTCCGGCGTGATCATCCTGTCTTGGATGCACCGCTAACGCTTGAGCGGTACCTGCAATTGTCCCATATCTCGATCGTCAGGGCCGGAGCGCGGGAGAGCCTTGTGACGGCGAGCCTCGGGGCATTGGGCGTGGAGCGCCAGATCGCACTCGTCATACCCCACTTCGCAGGCGCCCCCCAGATCGTTGCCACGACGGATCTGGCGGTCACCGTTCCCAGTAAACTCATCGATGCCTACACGGCGGCAGGCGTTGTCAGTATTCCGCTACCCTTCGCGATACCAGACATCCGCCTCGCCATGTTCTGGCATGAGCGATTGCAAGAAGACCTCGCCCATCGCTGGTTGAGAGATTTGTTCGTTCATCTGTTCGCGAATTAGGCAGCTCTTCGGAGACCGTTTGGGAGCATTCTCCTGAAGTCGGCATAGCCGCTTCGGCAGCTTTGTCGATGATGGTGATGTCTGCGAGCGCACTCCGTTCTAGCGCATTTTCGAGCGAGGCAGATGCCGCGCGCGTAACGGAAACGCGATAAAATAAAGGCTTGGAGCAATTCTGCGCTTCACGGAATTGCGGAATTACTTTATTCGGATCGGCTTTGAGTAGCCGGCCGCAGCTCTCCTGTATATTGCTCCACCTTGACGTCAAGCCTTGTCCGAAAATTGATAGCAGACCGTAATGAAGCTATAAATAGCTGAGCCGGGAAAGGCAGATCGGTATCCGTGCGTGTCGTGAGGCCGACGGGACCGATCGTGTCGTCGGTATCGATCGGCAAGGTCATGAGTATGCCCTTGGCGACATCCTCGGCGACCACGCCTTCGGAAATAACCCAAATTGCATCCGTTCGAAGCAGATAGTTCCGAGCGAAGGCATCCGAGACAGTTTGAATTTCACCCTCGGAGGGCTGAACCGAGTGCGCCACGAAAAAGCGCTCGACGGTCGATTGTATGACGGAGCCGGGCGGTGGAACCAGCATTTGATAGGTTGCGATGTCGGAGATACTGAAGCCGGCGACTCCGAGGAGTGGATGCCCCGGGCGCACAGCAAAAGCGATTGGCTCCGAGTAGAGATATTCGAATGCCAAGCCCTTCATTGTCTCCGGAGAAGCCATGCGCCCGACAACCAAGTCGATGTCGCCCAGGCGCAATTGAGACATGAGCACGTCGTTGGATCCAGTAACAACCCGAAATCTCAGGCTTGGGATGCTCTTCGCGAGATCCGCAAGGGCTGTTGGCAATATTCTTGCTGAAACCGTCGGCAAAGCGCCGATGGTAAAGATCGACTGCTCGGAGGCTCTGTTCTGGCCAACCGTCCTGATGCCTAATTTGAGAGCCGTGACGCTGGAAACCGCGTAGCGCAGAAAGACTTCCCCTGCAAATGTCAGCACCATCGACCGACGCTTCGGTTCGAAAAGAGCTGCTGACAAGGCCGTTTCCAGCTCGTGAATGGTTTTGGAGACTGCGGGCTGGCTGAGACCAAGCGCCGTGGCCGCTTTGACGGAACTCTTGAGGCGGGCAACCTCGATGAAGCATGTGAGATGGCGAAGCCTGATCCTTCCATCCAAGCGAACAAATTGGGCTCGTGGCATTTAGAATAACCTGGAAGTTATCGTACAAGGCGATAATGCCATTTAACATAAATGAATTTTCAGGTCATGTTGAGGCCTCGGCAAGGGCATGGAAGTTCGATGGCATTCACGCGGCTCGGCCACGGCCTGGTTCATTGGCGCGAAAGCGGTCCAGCCGGCGCGCCTGCCGTGGTCCTGGTCAATTCTCTCGGCACGGATTTTCGCATCTGGGACGAGGTCGCCGCGGCATTGTCCGCCAATTGGCGTATCATTACATATGACAAGCGCGGCCATGGTCTCTCCGAGGTGCCGCCGGGGTCCTATGCGATCGGGGACTTCACGGACGACCTCATCGGGCTTGCCGATCATCTCGGCCTGAAGCGCTTCGCTCTCGTTGGCCTTTCAATCGGCGGGCTGATCGGGCAGGATCTGGCCGTGCGGAGGCCTGAGCGCCTTACGGCGCTGGTCCTGGCCGATACCGCCCCGAAGGTCGGCACGGCCGAGAGCTGGAATGCGCGCATCGAGACGATCCGCAAGGGCGGGCTCGCGGCGATCGCCGATTCGGTCATGGAGCGCTGGTTCACGCCCGCCTTCCATGCCGGGCGGCCGGATGATCTGGCCGGCTGGCGCAACGCGCTGCTGCGGCAGCCCGCCGATGGCTATATCGCGACCTGCCAGGCGTTGAGCCAGGCGGATCTGACGAATGCGATCGGTTCGATCCCGGTGCCGACGCTTGCCGTCGTCGGCGACGGTGATCTCTCGACGCCGTCCGATCTCGTGCGGGAGATGGCGCAGCGCATCCCAGGCGCGGGCTTCGCACTGATCGAGGGTTGCGGACATATTCCGCCAGTCGAGCAGCCGGACCGGCTGCTCACGCTGGTGACGGAGCATCTGGAGAAGCACGGACGTGGCTGACGCACAGGATCGTTTCACCCAAGGCATGGCGACCCGTCGGTCCGTGCTCGGCGAGCGCTATGTCGCCGCGGCGGTCGCGAATACGGATCCCTTCACCGAGGATTTCCAGACGCTGATCACCGAGAGCGCCTGGGGCACGGTCTGGTCGCGCGACACGATCAGCAAGCGCGAGCGCTCGATGCTGACGATCGCGCTGCTCGCCGCGCTCGGCCATCATGACGAGGTCGCGATGCATATCCGGGCGACGCGCAATACTGGCGCCAGCATGAGCGACATCAAGGAAGCGCTGCTGCATGTCGCGATCTATGCCGGCGTGCCGGCGGCCAACCACGCCTTCAAGATCGCCAAAGCGACCTATGCCGAGATGCAGGACGACCAGGCAGACTGAACCCGTCCCGCGCTCGGGTCGCTAGACGGCGAGATCGCCATAGATTGAGCAAGATCAAAACCAGTCGGGCCGACCCCGTTGTAAACTAACCCGATTCAACGAGAGACGCTCCACCTAGGGAGGCGCCGCAATGCGCAACGAAAATTCGAGCCATCAGGGCGGCTCGTTCTACCAGCGCGACCGGAACTGGCATCCGCCCGCCTTTACGCCGGAATACAAGACCTCGGTGCTGCGTTCGCCGAAGAACGCATTGCTCTCGCTCGGCAATACGCTCTCCGAGATGACTGGGCCGGTCTTCGGCCACAACATGCTCGGGCCGCTCGATAACGACCTGATCCTTAACCACGCGAAGACCGGGGAGCCGATCGGTCCCCGCATCATCGTGCACGGCCAGGTGCTTGACGAGGACGCGCGGCCGGTGCGCGGCGCGCTGGTTGAATTCTGGCAGGCCAATGCCGGCGGCCGCTACCGCCACAAGAAGGAGACCTATCTCGCCGCCATCGACCCGAATTTCGGCGGCTGCGGGCGCACCATCACCGACGACGAGGGCCGCTACTGGTTCCGCACGATCAAGCCCGGCCCCTATCCCTGGCCGAACGGGGTCAACGACTGGCGTCCGGCCCATATCCATTTCTCGATCTTCGGCCAGGCCTTCGCGCAGCGGCTGATCACCCAGATGTATTTCGAGGGCGATCCGATGATCTGGCAGTGCCCGATCGTGATGGGCATCCCCAGCCGGGAGGCGGTGGAGCGGCTCGTCGCGGCTCTCGATCGCGAGGCGACGCTGCCGATGGACACGATGGCCTACAAATTCGATATCGTACTGCGTGGCCGGCGCTCGACCCTGTTCGAGAACCGGATGGAGGGCAACTGATGGTCCAATCGCTCCGCCGCCTCAGGGAAAGCCCGTCGCAGACCGCCGGCCCCTATGTCCATATCGGCGCGACGCCGAACTTCTCCGGCATCGAAGGGGTCTATCCTCACGATCTCGGCTCGCAGCCACTCTCCCCGGAGGTGAAGGGTGAGCGCATCGTCGTCACCGGCCGCATCTTCGACGGTTCGGGCACGCCGATCAAGGACGCGCTCATCGAGATCTGGCAAGCCGATGCGCTGGGACTCTATCCGGGCCAGGGCGAGCGACGGGGCGAGGCCGACCCGCATTTCCCCGGCTGGTTCCGCCAGCCGGTCGACGGCACCACGGGCGTCTACCGCTTCGAGACGATCAAGCCGGGCGTCGTACCTTATTTCGACGGCCGCGCGATGGCCCCGCACATCACCTTCTGGATCGTGGCGCGCGGCATCAATATCGGGCTGCATACGCGGCTCTATTTCGGCGACGAGGAGGCAGCCAACATGGCGGATCCGATCCTCGGGCGCATCGAGCATCGCGTACGTGTCCCGACGTTGATCGCCGCCCGCACGGACGAGGACGGCATGCCCACCTACACTTTCGACATTCGCCTGCAGGGCGAGAACGAAACCGTCTTCTTCGACATCTGAGGCAGCGGAGAGCCGCCTTTCCAGCCTCGCCAGTCAGCGGCGAACAGAGTACCGACGATATGACCGAAGCCTTCATCTGCGCCTATTTCCGCACGCCGATCGGCCGGTTCGGCGGCTCGCTGTCCTCGGTCCGGGCGGACGATCTCGGCGCCGTGCCGCTGAAGGCCCTGGTCGAGCGCAACCCGGGAGTGGATTTCGGCGCCGTCGACGACGTGATCTACGGCTGCGCCAACCAGGCGGGCGAAGACAACCGCAACGTCGCGCGCATGTCGCTCCTGCTCGCCGGCCTGCCCAAGGAGGTGCCGGGCACGACCATCAACCGGCTCTGCGGCTCGGGCATGGACGCGGTCATCGCCGCCGCGCGCGCGATCAAGGCCGGCGAGGCCGAGCTGATGATCGCCGGCGGCGTCGAGAGCATGTCGCGCGCGCCCTTCGTCCTGCCCAAGGCCGACAGCGCCTTCTCCCGCCATGCCGAGATCCACGACACCACGATCGGCTGGCGCTTCGTCAACCCGCTGATGAAGGCGCAATACGGCATCGATTCCA
>NZ_CAMFKW010000078.1 GCF_945957345.1 uncultured Allobosea sp.
CCGAGCCGCCGCGCAAGCTCAGCCCCGGCGATGTCGCGATCCTGCGCGGCCATGCTGATTCGATGGCGCTTCGGCTCGCCTGCCATGATGCTGCGATCCACCGTCGCGCCGCGCCCGAGGGCGATGCGGCGCGCGCTGTGTTCGATGCGGTCGAGCAGGCCCGCGTCGAATCGATCGGCGCGCGGCGGATGTCCGGCATGGCCGGCAACATCACGGCGATGCTGGAGGACCGCTATCATCGCGGCGGACGCTACGAGGAAATCACTGACCGGGCCGACGCGCCGCTGGAGGATGCGCTGGCCTTGATGGTGCGCGAGCGTCTGACAGGCCTGAAGCCGCCCAAGGCGGCCGAGAAGGTCGTCGAGCTCTGGCGCGAGCAGATCGAGGCCAAGGCCGGCTCGGAACTCGACCGACTCACCAAGGCGATCGAGGACCAGCGCGGCTTCGCCCGCACGGTGCGCGACATGCTGGCCGCGCTCGACATGGCCGAGCAGAGCGCGCAGGGCGACGAATCCGACGAGGACGAGGACAACCAGGACCAGTCCTCCGAGGACCAGCAGCAGCAGGAAGGCGAATCCGAGCAGGAGAGTGGCGCTGACCGCTCCGAGGTCGAGGTCAGCGAGGACGCGACCGAGGAACTGCAGGAGGGCGCCTCCGAGGCGACCGACGCGCCGGCCGGCGACTGGGAGGAGGAGGACGAGAACTCCGAATCCGAGGAGGCCGGCGAGGCGCCGCGTCCGCGCGAGAGCCGCGGCAACGAGCGGCCGCAGACCGATTACAAGGCCTATACCCAGAAGTTCGACGAGGTCGTCACGGCCGAGGAGCTCTGCGACGCCGAGGAGCTGACGCGCCTGCGCGCCTATCTCGACAAGCAGCTCGCTCATCTCCAGGGTGTGGTCGCGCGCCTCGCCAACCGCTTGCAGCGGCGCCTGATGGCGCAGCAGAACCGGACCTGGGAATTCGACCTGGAGGAAGGCGCGCTCGATCCGGCCCGCCTGCCGCGCATCATCCTCGACCCGTTCCAGCCGCTCTCCTTCCGGCAGGAATCGGACACGAATTTCCGCGATACGGTCGTCACGCTGCTGATCGACAATTCAGGCTCGATGCGCGGCCGGCCGATCACGGTCGCAGCGACTTGCGCCGACATTCTGGCCCGGACGCTGGAACGTTGCGGCGTCAAGGTCGAGTTGCTCGGCTTCACGACGCGCGCCTGGAAGGGCGGGTTGTCTCGCGAGGCCTGGCTGCAATCGGGCAAGCCGGCCAATCCCGGCCGCCTCAACGATCTCCGCCACATCATCTACAAGGCGGCCGATGCGCCCTGGCGGCGCGCGCGCAAGAATCTCGGCCTGATGATGCGCGAGGGGCTGCTCAAGGAGAATATCGACGGCGAGGCGCTGGATTGGGCGCATAAGCGCATTCTCGGCCGGCCCGAGCAGCGCAAAATCCTGATGGTGATCTCGGACGGCGCGCCGGTCGACGATTCCACCCTCTCGGTCAATGCCGGCAACTATCTCGAACGGCATCTGCGCCATGTCATCGCCGAGATCGAGACGCGCTCGCCGGTCGAGCTGATCGCCATCGGCATCGGCCATGACGTGACGCGCTACTATCGCCGCGCCGTCACCATCGTCGATGCCGAGGAGCTGGGCGGGGTGATGACAGAAAAGCTCGCCGAGCTGTTCGAAGAGGACGGGCCTGCGGGCTCCGGCTCCAAGCGCCGCGGGCATTGATGCGAGTCACGCGCCGCGCCGCGCTGGCAGGTCTCGGTGCGCTCGCTTTGCCGGGCGCGGTGCGGGCGGCGGAGCAGACGCGCTTCCCCGTCGGGATTTCGGCTCGGCCGCTTTCCGCCTTCGAGCCGCGCCGGCCGGAGCAGCGCCGTTTCGGGGCCTTACAATTCCGCAGCGGGCTCGTGCTCTCGTCCGGCCATCCGCGCTTCGGCGGGTTTTCGGGCCTCGCACGATTGAATGGCGGCCGCGATCTCGTCTCGGTGACGGATCGCGGCTATTGGCTGACGGCGAGGGTCGCCTATAGCGACGGCAAGCTCTCCGGCCTCGAAGGCGGAGAGATGGCCGCTATTCTCGGTGCTTCCGGTCGGCCGCTTGCCCGCTCGGGGCTGTTCGACGTCGAGAGCCTCTGCATCCATGAGGGCGTCGCCCATATCGGGATCGAGCGCAAGCACGAGATCGCCCGTTTCGATTGGGCGCGCGACGGCATCGAGGCGCGTGCGCGGGCCGTGCTCGTACCGCCCGAGATCAAGCGCCTGCCGAGCAATCGTGGGCTGGAAGCGCTCGGCGTCATGCCTGCGGGGCCGCTGAAGGGGGCGCTGGTCGCGATCGCGGAGCGATCGGGCAAAGCAGACGAGTCGACGCTCGGCGCCATTCTCGGCGGGCCGCAGCCCGGCCTGTTCAAGCTCGCTCGCCATGATGGCTACGACATCACCGACCTCGCCTTCCTGCCCTCAGGCGACATGCTGGTGCTGGAGCGCTGGTATCAGCCGCTGCGCGGCGTCGGCATGCGGATGAGGCGAATCGCCGGGCGAGACATCCGGCCGGGTGCGCTGGTCGATGGGCCGCACCTGATCGAGGCCGATATGGGTTTCGAGATCGATAACATGGAGGGGCTATCGGTCCATCAGGAGCAGGGACGCACGATCCTCACCCTGATTTCGGACGACAATTTCTCGTTCCTCCAGCGCACGCTGCTGCTGGAGTTCGAGCTGATCCAGTAGAGCGTCATGGTCGGGCTTGTCCCGGCCATCCACGTCTTCATCCAAGCAGTGCGGTGTTCAAGACGTGGATGCTCGCCACAAGGGGGAGCATGACGGCTGGGCCAAGCCCAAACGAAAAAAGCGGCCTTGCGGCCGCTTCATTCAAACCCGGAAGGAGTGCCGGTCTTGAAAAGATTTGCCGCTCAGTTGGCGGCGAGCTTCTTCTCAAGGTCGCGCTTCAGCGAGAGGGCGCCCGTCGAAAGGTCGCCGGCCGCAGCCTTGAGCAGGAAGGCGTCGAGGCCGCCGCGATGCTCGACCGAACGCAGGGCGTTGGCCGAAACGCGCAGGCGCACCGAACGGCCGAGCGCGTCCGACTGCAGCGTGACGTTCACGAGGTTCGGACGGAAGACGGTCTTCGTCTTGCGGTTCGAGTGGCTGACGAGGTGGCCGGTGAGGGTGGCTTTCCCGGTCAGTTCGCAACGGCGGGCCATGTTATCGTTCCTTACGTTCCCGGGGGCGCTCAAATAAAAAAACCGACACGCGACGTGCCGGCGAGCACCGGAAGTCAATTTGAAGTCGGGGGTTCCATAGCCAAGGGCGTAGGCTTCGTCAAGGAAAACTCCGGCAAGCCGTTCACATGGCCTTCAGCGTTAACGGGGTGTAAAGATCGGGGTCCGATGCTTCAACCGGCCGTCGCTTCGCCGCGCGGGGAAGACGGTCACGATTCGGGCCGATTCAGAGGGCATTCCGCGCAGGATCGCGCCGTTCCGGAGACAATGGATGAAGTCCGCCGCCGCATCGTCCCTCGCAGGCCTTGCCCTCGCTGCCTGTTGGGGCGCGGGTGCCGATGCCGCCTCGCTCGACGCGCGCTATGACGTTTCGCTCCTGGGAATCACCTTGGGCACGGCGAGCCTCAGCGGTGGAATCGATAATTCCGGCTACAAGCTCGACATGACCGCCAAGCTCACGGGGATAGCCGGCGGCGTTACGGGTGGGCGCGGCTCCGGCGCGGCGACGGGCGCGCTCGTCGGCGGCAGGCTTGCGCCGAAGACCTTCGCGGTGAGCTCCGCCAATTCCAGTGAGAGCCGCACCGTCCGGATGGCCTTGGCCGAGGGCAGCGTCGCCGGCATCGATATCGAGCCGCCGATCGACGAGAAGCCCGATCGCGTGCCGCTCAACGAGAGCCACAAGCGCAATATCGTCGATCCGCTCAGCGCCTTCCTGATGCCGGTTACCGGCAAGGGCAAGGATGCCGCCTGCAATCGCACGCTGCCGATCTTCGACGGCGCGGCGCGCTACGACATCAAGCTGTCAAGCGCCGGCACCCGCAACGTGAAGCTGGAAGGCTATAGCGGCCCGGTCTCGATCTGCCAGGCGCGCTATGTGCCGATTGCCGGCCACCGCGCCCTCCGGCCCAGCACCAAATTCATGGCCGAGAATCGCGACATCACGACCTGGCTCGCGCCCATCGCCGGCACCGATGTGATGGTGCCGGTGCGCATCTCCGTGAAGACGATGATCGGCACGGCCGTGATCGAGGCCTCGAGCTTCAAGGTCGATCCCGGCGTGACCGCCAGCGCCGCGCGGAACTGAAGCGCCGCTTCAGGGCGCGCGCTTGACGCCCTGGTCGTCCTCGAAAACCGGCCGGAAGAAAGAGCGCTCATAGCTGATGATGAAGCGTTCCTTCTCGTTCATCGCGAAGGCCGCCTGGCATTCGCGATCATTGAAGGAGCGCTTGCGGTAGTCCTCGTAGGCCGCGAGCGAGGGAAAGCTGAACATCGCCAGCGCGACGTTCGACACGCCCTCCGACGGCATGAAATAGCCGTGGTGCTTGCCGCCGAACTTCTCGACCAGACGGATCCAGAGCTTGCCATAGGCCTCGAAGGCTTCGAGCTTATGGGGATCGATGATGTAGCGCAGGTAGCAGGTGATCATGGTCAGGCCGCCTTCGCGTTGCTGAGGAAGGTCTTCATCCGCTCCAGCGCCCTCTCGATATTCTCCAGCGAATTGGCGTAGGAGAGGCGGATATAGCCCTCGCCATGGACGCCGAAATCGGGGCCGCCGATGGTGGCGACGCCGGTTTCCTCCAGCAGGGCCGAGGCCAGCTTCTTCGCCTTCCAGCCGGTCTGCGAGACGTTCGGGAAGGCGTAGAAGGCGCCGCGGGGTTCGATGCAGGAAACGCCGGGCAGGCCGTTCAGGCCCTTGACCACCGCCTTCCGGCGGCGGTCGAATTCCGCCAGCATCATATGCACGGCGTCCTGCGGGCCGGTCAGTGCCGCAAGTCCCGCCCATTGCGCGGGGGCGTTGACGCAGGAATGCGAGTTCACCGCGAGCTTGCGGGCATTGTCGAGCAGCGGCTTCGGCCAGACCGAGTAGCCGAGGCGCCAGCCGGTCATCGCATAGGTCTTCGACCAGCCGTTGAGCAGGATCAGCCGGTCGCGGATCTCGGGATAGCTCAGCAGGCAGACATGCTTCTCGCCGTCATAGACCATCTGGTCGTAGATCTCGTCCGACATCACGGCGACATCGGGGAACTTCTCGAGGCCCGCGACGAGCTTGTCGATCTCGGCCTTGGGCGTGACGCCGCCGGTCGGGTTCGCCGGCGAGTTGATGATGAGCAGGCGGGTCTTCGGCGTGATCAGCGCCAGCGTCTCCTCGGCCGAGAAGGCGAAGCCGTTTTCCTCGCGGATCGGCACCGGGATCGGTGTCGCGCCGGTGTATTCGATCATCGAGCGGTAGATCGGGAAACCGGGATCCGGATAGAGGATTTCGGCGCCGGGTTCGCCGAACATCAGAATCGCCATGAACATGGTGACCTTGCCGCCGGGCACGATCATCACGCTCTCGGGCGAGACCTCGACGGAAAAGCGCTTGTGCAGGTCGGCGGCGACCGCCTCGCGCAGCGGCAGGATGCCATTGGCCGGGGTATAGCCGTGATGGCCGTCGCGCAGCGCCTTCACCGCGGCCTCGACGATGTGATCCGGCGTCGAGAAATCCGGCTGGCCGATGCCGAGATTGATGATGTCCTTGCCCTGGCGTTGCAATTCGGTGGCGCGCGCCAGCACCGCGAAGGCGTTCTCCTCGCCGATGCGGGAGAAGGAGGGGACGACGTGAAGGGTCATGGCGCGTTTCCTCGGGCTCTGGCGTGGCGGCCGGCTCACCCTGTCTTGGCGCCAAACCGACACGGCTGGCAAGCGCGGGCGGCGCATCGCAGGATTGTTGCATGCTGCATACAGCATGATTAAATAGTATGACTATCAGCCAGATTGGGCCTTGCCGAGCCGCAGGCGATGGGCATGATGGCTAGTCTCAAATCGTTTGAATGTGAGATCGGCAAGCGGCCGCCAGCGCCGCGCCGAACGAGAGGAAACGAGGATGGCCAAGGCACCCGGCAAGAAGCCCGTTCGGCGCATCAAGCCCGAGCAGTTGCGCTCGAAGGCGTGGTTCGACAATCCCGACAATGCCGACATGACTGCGCTCTATATCGAGCGCACCATGAATTTCGGCCTGTCGCGGGAGGAGCTGCAGTCGGGCCGGCCGATCATCGGCATCGCCCAGACCGGCTCCGACATCGCGCCCTGCAACCGCCACCATATCGAGCTGGCCTCGCGCGTCCGCGACGGCATCCGCGAGATGGGCGGCGTGCCCTTCGAATTCCCGATCCATCCGATCCAGGAAACCTGCAAGCGGCCGACCGCCGCGCTCGACCGCAACCTGCAATATCTCTCGCTGGTCGAGATCCTCTACGGCTATCCGCTCGACGGCGTCGTGCTGACGACCGGCTGCGACAAGACTACGCCGGCCCAGATCATGGCGGCCGCGACGGTCGATATCCCCGCAATCGCGCTGCCCGGCGGGCCGATGCTGAACGGCTCGTTCCGCGGCGAGCGCACGGGCTCCGGTACGATCGTCTGGAAGGCTCGCCAGATGATGGCGGCTGGCGAGATCGACTATAAGGGCTTCGTCGATCTGGTCGCTTCGTCCGCGCCCTCGGCCGGCCACTGCAACACGATGGGCACGGCCTCCACGATGAACTCGCTGGCCGAGGCCATGGGCATGACGCTGCCCGGCGCCGCCGCGATCCCCGCGCCCTATCGCGACCGCTACGAGATGGCCTATCTCACGGGCAAGCGCATCGTCGAGATGGTCTGGGAGAACCTGATCCCCTCGAAGATCCTGACGCGCGAGGCGTTCGAGAACACCATCGTCATCAACTCGGCGATCGGCGGTTCGACCAATGCGCCCGTCCATGTCAATGCCATCGCCAAGCATATCGGCGTCAAGCTCGACAACGAGGACTGGACCAAGATCGGCTACGAGATTCCGCTGCTGGTCAACCTGCAGCCGGCCGGCGAATATCTCGGCGAGGACTACTATCGCGCCGGCGGCCTGCCCGCCGTGATCGCGGAGCTGATCGAGAAGGGCAAGCTCAAGCCCGCGATCACCGCCAACGGCAAGACGCTCGAAGAGAACTGCAAGGGCGCCTTCTCGATCGCCCGCGAGGTGATCAAGAGCTACGACCAGCCGATGAAGGCGCAGTCGGGCTTCCTCAACCTCTCCGGCAATCTGTTCGATTCCGCGATCATGAAGACCAGCGTGATCACGCCGGAATTCCGCAAGCGCTATCTGGAGAACCCGAAGGACCCGATGGCCTTCGAGGGGCGCGCCATCGTCTTCGACGGGCCGGAGGATTACCACCACCGCATCGACGATCCGGCGCTCGCCATCGACGAGCACTGCATCCTGTTCATCCGCGGCGTCGGCCCGATCGGGTATCCGGGCGCAGCCGAGGTCGTGAACATGCGGCCGCCGGACTACCTTATCAAGAAGGGGGTCACCGCGCTGGCTTGCGTCGGCGACGGCCGCCAGTCCGGCACCTCGGGCTCGCCCTCGATCCTCAACGCTTCGCCGGAAGCGGCGACCGGCGGCGGCCTCGCCATGCTCAAGACCGGCGACAAGGTCCGCATCGACCTGAAGAAGCGTACGGCGAACATCATGATCTCGGATGCGGAGCTGGCCGAGCGCAAGGCGGCGTTCAAGGCGGCCGGCGGCTACAAGTATCCGAAGAGCCAGACGCCCTGGCAGGAGATCCAGCGCAAGATCGTCGACGAACTCTCCGAGGGCATGGTCCTCAAGCCGGCGGTCAAGTACCAGAAGATCCACAAGAAGTTCGGCATTCCGCGCGATAATCACTGAGGTGAAGCGCTTCTGAAAGGGTGTCATCCCGTGCGCGCTGCGGCATGCCAATGCCGCGGCGCAGACACGGGACAGTCACCCGGAAAAGGCGCATTCTCGAGCGCGGCGATGGGCGCCTTCCCGTCGTACGATCCCGCATCCGCGCAGCGGCATTGCATGCCGCAGAGCGTGCGGGATGACACTCTTCATGGCGCTCCGTCGGTGCGCTTCCACCCCCGCTTTCGCCAACGCCACTCCCCACGCCATTCCGCCCGCGCATCGGCGTTCGCTGCGCGACGCGCGCCCAACGGGGCTGACAAACGGGACGACCCTCGACACTATGGCAGCTATTCGCCCCGCTTCCATTTGAAACGATTTAAATCATGGCACAGAGCCCTCAGGTCGAAGCCTTCCGCAAGCTCCACGAGGCCGGCTGCTTCGTGATGCCCAACCCTTGGGATTTCGGCTCGGCCCGCTGGCTGCGCGGGCAGGGCTTCAAGGCGCTGGCGACGACCAGCGCGGGCTATGCCTTCACGCAGGGGCGCGCCGACCAGGACGTGCCGCGCGACATGATGCTGGGCCATATCGCGGAGATCGTGAAGGCGGTGCCCGACCTGCCGGTCAATGCCGATTTCGAGAACGGCTATGCCGATACGCCTGACGGTGTCGCTGCCAACGTCAAGCTCTGCGTCGCGACCGGAGTAGCCGGCCTCTCGATCGAGGACGCGACCGGGCGCCAGGACGAGCCGCTTTACCCCTTCGAGCTGGCGGTCGAGCGGATCAAGGCGGCGCGTAAGGCGATCGACGAGACCGGCTCCGGCGTCGTGCTGACGGCGCGCGCCGAATGCTTCCTGACCGGCCATGCCGAGCCGCTGAAGGAATCCGTGCGGCGGATCGAAGCCTATGCCGCCGCCGGCGCCGACGTGCTCTACGCGCCCGGCCCGAAGACCCCGGCCGATATCGCGGCCATCGTCAAAGCCGCCGGTGGCAAGCCGGTGAACACGCTGATCTATGGCGATTTCGGTCTGTCGGTTGCGGATGTCGCGGCGACAGGGACGCGGCGCATCTCGATTGGCGGGGCGCTGGCGCGGGCGGCCTGGGCCGCCTTCATCGAGGCGACGCGCCTGATCGCCGAGGAGGGCAGTTTCAAGGGCTTTGCCGGCAACGGCGCCTCGGCCCCGCTGAATCCGTTCTTCACCAAAGACCTCGCGGAGCGCTCATGAGCGGTACGCTCCTGATCGCCCCGGCCTGGCTCGGCCGCAGCGGCCTCTGGACGATCGACGCGAAGGGCCGGCGCAAGGCGATCGACGCCGAGGACGCCGGCTTGTCCGATGATCTCGCGGATCGGCTGGAAGCCTGGATGGATACGTTCGACGCGATCTATGAAGAGGATGACGAGGCGCGTTCGCGCTTTCCCGACGCTGTCGAGCAACGGGCCTGGGAGGCGGAGGGAGCGGCCATCGTCGAGGCTATCCGCGAGGAGTTGGGCACAAGCTGGACCGTCACCGCCGATCTCGCCGGCTGGCAGGAGATGACCAAGCCATGATGCCGCCGATCGCGCCGCCCGCTCAGTCCACCGTCCCGGAAGATTGGAAAGCGCCGCCCTTTCCTCCGGCCAAGGTCCTGGAAGGCCAGTACTGCCGGCTGGAGCCGCTGGATGTCGCCAAGCATATCGACGACATCTGGGCCTGCGATATCGCGCGAGACAGCGTCTGGGACTGGCTGCCGGCCGCGCCGCCGAAGAACAAGGAAACATATCGCGCGCTGCTCGATAGCATGGTCGCCAAGACCGGTATCGTTCCGCTGGCGGTGATCGACAAGGCCGACGGCAAGGCAAAGGGCCATCTCTGGATCATGGAGATCAGGCCTGAACACGGCGTCTTCGAGGTTGGCTGGATCACCTATTCGCCGGCGCTGCAGCGGACACGCGCGGCGACCGAGGCGATCTATCTCGTCGGCGATTACGGCTTCTCGCTCGGCTATCGCCGCTACGAGTGGAAATGCAACAACCTGAACGAGCCTTCCAAGCGCGCCGCCTTGCGCTTCGGCTTCCAGTTCGAGGGCCTGTTCCGCCAGCACATGGTGGTGAAGGGCGCCAATCGCGACACCGCCTGGTTCTCGATCCTCGACGAGGAATGGCCGGTGCGCGCCCAGGCTTTCCGCCGCTGGCTCGCGCCCTCGAATTTCGACGCGCAAGGCCGGCAGAAGCTCGCGTTGGGCGCCTTCAACCAGATCGCGGGGCAGGCGGGCGCCGTTCCGCTCCGGCGGGCCGGGCTGGCCGACATCCCGGCGATCCTGGCCCTGAAGAACGCTGCCTATACGCCGAACGAGAGCATCATCGGCGTGCCCTCGCTGCCGCGCATCGCCGATTACACGCAGGTCGTTGCCGAGCATGAGGTCTGGCTTGCGGAAGGCGAGGGCGGCGAGCTGGAAGCTGCGCTGGTGCTCGATATCGAGCCTGAGGATTTCACGATCTGGAGCGTGGCCGTCTCCCCAGAGGCCGGCGGACGCAGGCTCGGGGCGGCCCTGATGGGTTTCGCCGATGAGCGGGCGCAGGCGCTCGGCTATGCTTCGGTCCATCTCTACACGCATGCCAAGCTGACCCAGCGCATCGGCTGGTACGAGCGGCTGGGCTTCACCATCACGCATCATGAGGACATGGCCGACCGGCGGCTGACCCATATGCGCAAGACCTTTGCAAAAGCCGGCTGATAAAAGGAAACGAGCATGGCAGGACGTTTGAAGGGCAAGGTTGCGGTCGTCACCGCCGCGGGGCAGGGGATCGGCCGGGCCATCGCCGAGGCCTTCGTCGCGGAAGGTGCCACCGTCTGGGCGACCGACAAGGATGTCGCGCTGCTGGAGGGCATTCCGAAGGCGAAGAAGCGCAAGCTCGACGTGCTCTCGTCCAAGGCGGTCAATGCCTTCGCCGAGAAGGTCGGCCCGATCGACATCCTCGTCAACGCCGCCGGCTTCGTCCATCACGGCACGGTGCTCGACACCGACGACAAGGCCTGGGATTTCTCCTTCGACCTCAACGTCAAGTCGATGCACCGCACGATCCAGGCCTTCCTGCCGGGCATGCTGGCGAAGGGTTCGGGCTCGATCGTCAACATTGCGTCGGGCGCCGGCTCGGTGCGGGGCATTCCGAACCGCTATGCCTATGGCGCGACCAAGGCGGCGGTGATCGGCCTGACCAAGGCGGTCGCGGCCGACTACATCAAGAAGGGCGTGCGCGCGAACGCGATCTGCCCCGGCACGATCCAGTCGCCCTCGCTCGACCAGCGCATCAAGGACCTCGCCCAGGCGACCAAGACGACCGAGGCCGCCGCAAGGCAGGCCTTTATCGATCGGCAGCCGATGGGCCGGCTCGGCACGGCCGAGGAGATCGCGGCGCTCGCGGTTTATCTCGCGGCGGACGAGTCGAGCTACACCACCGGCCAGATCCATCTGGCGGATGGCGGCTTCGCCCTCTGAAATCTGCTACGGCGCGTCATCCCGGACGGAGCGAAGCGGAGATTCGGGATCCATGCCTGAAGCTGGATCGGAAGCGTTCCGGCATGGATCCCGGGTCAAGCCCGGGATGACGCCGCAATTCTTCTTTCAAGTCGACGCGCGTTGAAGCGCATAACCCGAACGTTCAGGACAGATCCGATGCATATTCTCGTTCTCGGCGGCGCCGGCATGGTCGGGCGCAAGTTCATCGAGCGGCTGGCGCGCGACGGCAATCTCGGCGGCAAGCCGGTGACGCGCGTGACGGCACAGGACGTCGTCGTCGCTTCGCCGCCGCCGGCCGCGCCCTTCGATTTGGAGGCGGTGGTCTCCGATCTATCGCTCCCCGGCGAGGCCGAGAAGCTGATCGCGGCGAAGCCCGAGCTCATCGTCCATCTTGCGGCGATCGTCTCCGGCGAGGCCGAGGCCGATTTCGACAAGGGCTACCGCATCAATCTCGACGGCACGCGCTACCTTTTCGAGGCGATCCGCAAGGCGGCGGGTGGCTACAAGCCGCGCGTGGTCTTCACCTCCTCGATTGCGGTGTTCGGCGCGCCGTTCCACGACAAGATCGAGGACGAGTTCTTCACCACGCCGCTGACGAGCTACGGCACGCAGAAGGCGATCGGCGAGCTGCTGCTTTGCGACTATTCGCGGCGCGGCTTCTTCGACGGCGTCGGCATCCGCCTGCCCACGATCTGCGTGCGGCCGGGCAAGCCGAACAAGGCGGCTTCCGGCTTTTTCTCCAACATCATCCGCGAGCCGCTGAATGGCGAGGAAGCGGTGCTGCCGGTTTCCGACCAGGTGCGCCATTGGCACGCCAGCCCGCGCTCGGCGGTCGGTTTCCTGATCCATGCCGCGACGATGGATACCGCCGCGATCGGCCCGCGCCGGGCGCTGACCATGCCGGGCTATTCCTGCACCGTCGCCGAGCAGATCGAGGCGCTGCGCAAGGTCGCCGGCGAGAATGTCGTGAAGCGGATCAAGCGCGTGCCCGATCCGGTGATCGACGGGATCGTCGCCGGCTGGCCGCGCAACTTCAACCCGCAGCGCGCGCTGGCGCTCGGCTTTAAGTCCGAGGCGAATTTCGAGGAGATCATTCGCGTGCATATCGATGACGAGCTGCACGGCACGTTCGTGAAGTGAGCTAACAACAAGGGCGGCCCGCAAGGCCGCCCTCTTCGTATCATCAGAGGTCGCTCGGGCCTTAGTCCGGCGCCGCCGTCTGCATCACGGCAGGCTGGGCCTCAATGGTCTGGACCTGATTCCGGCCGCCGCCCTTGGCCTGGTAGAGGTAGTCGTCGGCGATGCGCAGCATGTCCTTGAAGTGCTCGCGCGCGATATTTCCTTCATGCACGCCGAAGCTCGCGGTGACATGCCGGCCTCGCAACGTCTCGATCTGCAAGGCGGCGATCGCTTCCCGCAAGCGCTCGGCGATCAGCATGGCCTCCTTGAGATTGGTGCCTGGCAGGAAGGCGCAGAATTCCTCTCCGCCCAACCGCGCCACGAGGTCATAGGGGCGCAGCACGCGCTTGGCGGTTTCGGCGATGGCGACGAGGACCTCGTCTCCGGTGTCATGGCCGAACGCGTCGTTGATGCGCTTGAAATGGTCGATATCGAGCACGATCACGGAGAGCGGTTTTTGTTCGCGGCGCGAACGTGCGATTTCGGAACTGACCACCTCGGCCAGCCAGCGGCGGTTGCCCAGGCCGGTCAGCGTGTCCGAGAAGGCTTGGCGCTTCAGGCGGCTGAGCTTCTCCTCGAGGCTGTTGATCAGCGCACGCACCTCGTCGGTCAGGCGGCCGAGATCGTCGTCGCGTTGCTTGACGAGGCGGGGAATGTGGCTTTCGAGCCGGTAGCTCTTCAGCCCGCGAGCGAGATCACCGACCGGCAGCAAGAGATGGCGCATCACGACGAAAGCAAAGGCGGTCCCGGCGATCGTCGCCAAGAGAATGATCAGCAGGACGGCTTGCGCGCTGATCGCCGCGCCAGATGCGACATAGGCTGCGATGGAAATGATCGGGATATGGGTTGCAACGAAACAGCCGGCAAAAGCCTGAGCCACCAAAGAAGAACTTAGAAATTCTCGAATCCGCGTCGTCTTACGTTTCACAAGGCACACTCCGCTTTGTTCAGAGTGCGCAACGGCTACCAACCGGGGGTTTCACCGGGTATGACTAACTTCGTTCGCATTTTAACGAACGCCATCGTCTCCACAGTAAAAGAGGGAGGCGGTCGGTGACCGTCACCCTGTGGTAGTGCGTCGGTGCGAAGGGCCTGCCCGATCAAGCCGGGCAGGGCTCGGCCTGCTCCTGCTGGCGGCGCGGCGGGATGCTCTGCGCCGGCTGGCCGCGCGCAGGCTCCTCCTCCGGCTCCAGCTCGGGTGCATGAGCCCAGCCACTTGCGCTCCAGCTCTTCAACGCCGCCCAGGTCGAGCGGTCGAGCCGGAACTGCTCGCAGGGGAACAGCCCGCCACGTGCCGGCAGCGACTTGAGGAACGAGCCCTCGGACCGGAAGCCGGACTTCTCCAGCACCCGCCGCGAGGCCGGGTTGATGACGCGGGTATCCGCCTCGATCGCCGGCAGATCGATCAGCGAGAACAGGCTGTCGATCAGGCCCTGCACTGCCTCGGTGGCGTAGCCCTTGCCCCAATGCGGGGTGCCGAGCCAGTAGCCGATGAAGGGCACGCCGGTCGCCTGCTTGTGCGCGCTGATCATGCCGATCAGTTCGTTAGGCTTCGCCCGAGGGGTGATCGCCAGGGCGAGATGCTCGCCCAGCGCATTGCCCTTGCGCGCCCCGAAGACGAAGGGCTCGAC
Source organism: uncultured Allobosea sp. (assembly GCF_945957345.1). Lineage (GTDB taxonomy): Bacteria > Pseudomonadota > Alphaproteobacteria > Rhizobiales > Beijerinckiaceae > Allobosea. The sequence goes on from NZ_CAMFKW010000078.1 coordinate 14,188, forward strand.
CGCCTGGGACGGGTAGGGATGGGGAATCGATGCCGTCATCTCC
>NZ_CAMFKW010000079.1 GCF_945957345.1 uncultured Allobosea sp.
TCAGAGAGGTTATTCCCAGGCGCAGACGGTGCAATCGGGCCGTTCCAACACATCAATTCGAGATCAAAACGCTCGTCGTCACGGTTGCGGCGTGGCGCATTCTGACGCTCAATGCGGCAACTTCGCCCACCCCTGAGGACGAGACCCATGCCGCGTGCTCCTCTCCGCTCTCCGCGACTTGCGCTGGTTCACGGCGTTGTCGCCGCATTCGGACTGCTGGCGCCAACGCTCGCCTTCGCGCAGGTCCCGGCTCCCTCGGCTGGGCCTTCGCCCCAGATGGCAGCCGCACAAGCGGGATTCGAAGCCTTGCCCGAGGCGGAGCGCAAGGCGATTCAGAACGATCTGATCTGGGCCGGGCAGTTCAACGGCGCGGTCTCCGGCTCCTATGGCCCGCTGACCTTCCGCGCGATCAACGCCTTCAAGGGCACGCGCGGCCCGGCCGATGGCCTGCTGCCGCCGGCCGAGCGGGCCGCGCTCGCCAAGGCGGCGCAGGCGGCGCGCGATGCGGCCGGCTTCAAGGTCCTGGCGGACGACAAGACCGGCGTGCAGATCGGCATCCCCCAGAAGCTCCTGCCGAAGCGCGACCTGACGCCCTCCGGCGGCAGCCGCTGGCAGAGCGCCGACGAGAAAGTGACGCTCGACACCTCGGCCACGCCGCCCGGCGGCGACGACCTTGCCGCGATCTACGAGAAGGCGATCACCGTCAGCCCGAACAGCCCCCGCAAGATAACCTACAAGCTGCTGAGGCCGGATTTCTTCGTCGTCACCGGCGAGACGCCGACCGGGCGGTTCTATCGCCGCCTCGCGACCGGGCCGCAGGGCCTGCGCGGCTTCTCGATTGGCTATGACAAGGCATTGGCGCCGACCGTGGACAAACTGGTGATCGCAATCGCCGCGAGCTTCGAGCCCTTCCCGACGGGAGCCGTTCCGGCCCAGCCTTCGGCCGTTGCCGGGGTAGCCGCGAACCCAGCCTCAGGACTGTCCTCGCTACTGCCCCCCACGACGCGCAGCAACGAGCGCTATGGCGTCGCGCTGGCGCTGAACGAGCGGGTGGCGCTCAGCGTGGCGGCAGCAGTGGACAACTGCCGAACCTTACGTGTCGGCGCCCGCAACGCGAAGCTGCGCCAGAAGGACGATGCGAGCGGGCTCGTGCTGCTTGACCTGGACGGCGCGGGCGCCGCGAAGCCGCCGGGCCTGCGCAGCGAGGCTGCGGGCGCATCCGAAGCGCTGGTATTGGTCGCCTATGGCAATGAGGCCGGCAAGCGGGCCGCCGTCGCTCTGCCCGGGCAGAGCGCGCAGGCCGGCGGCAAGCCGGCGCTCAGCGCGCCACTCCAGCCGGGCCAGGCAGGCGCGCCAGCCTTCGACCGGCAGGGGCGGCTCGTTGGGATTGTCACCGATAACCCCTCCGACAAGATCCTGATCGCCGGCGTCGCGCCGCAGCGCAGCTACGCCTTCGCCGACGGGGCAGCGATCCAGGCGATGCTCGGCAAGGCGGGCGTATCGTTGCCACCGGCAGCAGCCGGCCAGGAACTCAGCACAGGTGCCGTGGTCGAACGGGTCTCGGGCGCGGTCCAGCCGATCGTCTGCAGCCTGTAGCCGTCATCGCCCTGCTTCATCATCATTCCGGACGCTGCGCAGCGGAGACCCGGGCCATCGTGGAACACCCCGCCTTTCGATAGATTCCCGATCGGCGCGGCCTCACCGCCTGTCCGGGATGACGGGGGAGGTGGCGCGCCTGCTGGCTCGAAGCGAGGTTCAGTTCCCGGCGCTTGCCCCGACCAAATCGAACCAGCCGGCCTCGTCGACGACCTCGACGCCATGCTTGGCGGCATCCTTGAGCTTCGACCCGGCGCCCGGCCCGGCGACGAGCAGGTCGGTTTTCGATGAGACCGAGCCCGCGACCTTGGCGCCGAGCCGCTCGGCCATCGCCTTGGCCTCGTCGCGGGTCATGCGCTCCAGCGCGCCGGTGAAGACCACGATCTTGCCGGCGACGGGACTGGCCGAGGCCACCGCCTCCAGCGGCTGAGGCGAGACCTGCGCCAGCAGCCGGTCGAGCAGTTCCTCGTTATGCGGCTCGCCGAAGAATTCGACGAGAGCCTCGACCACTGTCGGCCCGACGCTGTCGATGGCGTCGAGTTCCTGCCGCTCGGGCGAGGCCTCGTCGGCTGCGGCGATGCCGGCCGCCCTGAGCGCCTCGAACGAGCCGTAGTGCCGCGCCAGCAATCGTGCCGTGGTCTCGCCGATATGGCGGATGCCGAGCCCGAAGATGAAGCGGTTGAGCGGCGGGGTACGCCGGTCCTCGATCGCATCGAACAGTTTGGCGACGCTCTGGGCGCCGAACCCCTCCTTGGCCTTGAGCTTCTTCAGCGGATTGGCTGCATCGCGTGCGGCAAGCGTGAAGATATCGGCCGGCTCCCTGACGGGAAGCTCGGGATCGCTATGGAAGAACTCGATCTGCTTGTCGCCGAGCCCGTCGATATCCAGCGCGTCGCGTGAGACGAAATGCTTGAGCCGCTCGACCGTCTGCGCCGGGCAGATCAGGCCGCCTGTGCAGCGGCGGATAGCGTCTTCCTTGCCGGTGCGCGGGTTCAGCTCGCGCGTCGCATGGCTGCCGCAGGCTGGACACAGCGTCGGAAATTCATAGGGCCTCGAATCCGCCGGGCGCTTGGCGAGATCGACCGCCTCGACGCGCGGGATGACGTCGCCCGCCCGCTTCACCGTGACGGTGTCGCCGATGCGGATATCGGTGCCGTCGCGGATCGGCAGGCCCTTGGAATCGAAACCGCGGATATAGTCCTCGTTGTGCAGCGTCGCGTTGGTCACGACGACGCCGCCGACCGTCACCGGCTTCAATCGCGCCACCGGCGAGAGTGCGCCGGTGCGCCCGACCTGGATATCGATCGCCTCCAGAACCGTCGTCGCCAGCTCCGCCGGGAACTTATGCGCGATCGCCCAGCGCGGCGCCCGCGAGACGAAGCCGAGCCGAGCCTGCAACGCCAGATCATCGACCTTGTAGACCACGCCGTCGATATCGTAGCCGAGCGTCGCGCGCTGGCTCTCGATCAGGCGATACTGCGCGATCAGTTCCGCCACACTCTCGCAGCGTTTCATCAGGGGGTTGGTGCGGAAGCCCCAGCGCCGGAAAGCTTCGACCACGCCCGATTGCGTCGGCGCCGGCAGCACCGGCATCTCGCCCCAGGCATAGGCGAAGAAGCGCAAGGGCCGGGCGGCAGTGACGCTGACATCGAGCTGGCGCAGCGAACCGGCGGCCGCATTGCGCGGATTGGCGAATTCCGGCAGCCCCTTCTCGCGCTGGCGCTCGTTGATCCCTGCGAAATCGGCGTGTCCCAGATAGACTTCGCCGCGCACCTCGGCGATCTCAGGCACATCCGGCCCGGCAAGCATCTTGGGGATTTCGGAAATCGTGCGGGCATTGAGGGTGACGTCCTCGCCCTCCTCGCCGTCGCCGCGCGTCGCGGCCGCGACGAGTTCGCCCTTCTCGTAGCGCAGCGAGAGCGAAAGCCCGTCGATCTTCGGCTCGGCCGTGAAGGCGATGCCGCCCTCCTCTTCCTTGCGGCCGAGGAAACGGTAGACCCGCCCCACGAACTCGGCGACCGCCTCGTCGGTGAAGGCATTGTCGAGCGAGAGCATCGGCACGCGATGCCGGATCTTGGCGAACTTGCCGGAAGGCTTGGCGCCAACCTTGCCGCTGACGTCACTCTCCTGCTTCAGCGCCGGAAAAGCCTCTTCCAATGCGACGAGCCGACGACGCTTCGCGTCATAGGCCGCGTCGTCCATGATCGGCTGGTCGTCCTGGAAATAGGCGTCGTTCGCAGCCTGGACCTCGGCGGCGAGCAGCTTGTGCTCGGCCTTCGCCTTGCGCGGCGTCAGCTCGGAAACCGGCATTTCGGAGGGGGCGGAATCTTCGGCGTCGCTCATGGCACAGCATTAGGCGAGATGCGCGTGACGAGGAAGGGCAGCAGTGTTTGCGGCGCGCGCAAGGCCGTGCCGCCCCGAAAGCCTGCGACAAATCCGGCTTTGGCGCGTATAGTTTTCAGGCTGGGAATTGGAAGCTCGACGCCGCAGGCCGTTGACACCAAGGTTCACGTCGACCGCCGCTGGCGAACCGGGCCGGAACCGGGAGTTACGCCATGGCCAATCTCGACGGCACCGTCCATGACATTGTTTCGATCTCGCAGCCACGCATCAAGGCCATCACAACGCGCGATCTGCTCGAGGCGCTAAGGCGCGGCTGGGAGGATTTCCTGGCGCAGCCGAGCCATCTCGTCTTTATCGCCGTGATCTATCCCGTCGCCGGCATCCTGCTGGCGCAGCTCACGGTGAGCTACAACATCTTCCCCCTGCTCTTCCCGCTGCTGGCCGGCTTCGCCCTGATCGGCCCCTTCGCCGCGATCGGGCTCTACGAGATCAGCCGCCGCCGCGAGAAGGGTCTGGATTCGTCCTGGATCCACGCTTTCGAAGTGCTGCGCTCCCCCTCGATCCGGCAAATCCTCATGCTGGGCGCGATGCTGACCGGGCTCTTCATCGCTTGGCTGTTCAGCGCCTGGTTCCTCTATCGTGGCATCCTCGGCCTGCCGGCGGACGTTTCGACCGCCGACTTCTTGCGCGCGGTCTTCACCACGGCCGACGGCTGGATCATGATCGTCATAGGCAACTCGCTCGGGCTGCTCTTCGCGATCCTCGCCTTCTCGATCTCGGTCGTGTCCTTCCCGCTGATCATCGACCGGCATGTCGATGCGCCGACCGCGATCCGCACCTCGATCGCCGCAGTCGAGGCCAATCCGCGCGTGATGATGTATTGGGGCCTGATGGTGACCGGGCTGCTGGTGCTCGGCTGCCTGCCGGTGCTGGTCGGCCTGATCGTGGTCATGCCGGTGCTTGGCCACGCCACCTGGCATCTCTACCGCAAGGTCGTCGGCTGAGGCCTGCGAGCGCCAAGGGGAACCTTTGGTCCCCAAAACGGGTTCCCCCTGCCAGATCGAGCCGCGAGGCTCCATTCCGTCAGGGGGCTTTTCATGAACAACATCATCTATCTCGTCGGCCTCGTCGTCGTCGTCCTCGCCATCCTCTCCTTCCTCGGCCTGCGCTGAGGAAGGAGCACGGGGACGCTATCGACGCGCGCCGGATAGCGAGATTCAGCCGCGCGGGCCGCCGCGCGGCTTGCCCTTGCCGAACGGCCTGCCGCCGGCCGGGCGCCCGCCATCGGGCTTGCCGGCGAAAGGCTTGCCCTTGCCCGCGAACGGCTTCTTGAACCCGCCACCGGGCTTGCCGTCATCGCGACGCGGCGGGCGCGAATCGTCGCGCGGAGGCCGGCCGTCCGCGCGATAAGGCTTGCGGTCCTCGCCCCGCGGCGCGCGTTGATTCGCGTCCCGAGGCTCGAAGCGTGCCCGTTGCGGCCTGTCCTCACCGGCGGCCTGATCGTCTCCCCAGCTCCGGCGCGGCGCAGCGGGGCGCTCGGCCTTGTCGGCGAAGGACTTTGCGGGGCGCCGTTCTGCCGCGTCGGTCATCTCGATCACGATCTTGTCGCGATCCGGGATGCGAACCGACTCGTAGAAGCGCTCGGCCACATCGGCATCGATCTCGACCTTGGTCTCCCGATCGAAGATGCGGATCGCACCGACCTCGTCGCGCGTGATACGGCCACGGCGACACAGCATCGGCAGGAGCTGGCGCGGATCGGCGCCCTGCTTGCGGCCGATATCGAGACGGAACCAGACGGTGTCGCCTCGCGGACCGGCGGGCTTGCGCGGACGCTCGCCATCCTCGCCCTCGTCGCGCCCGGCGCCGAACGGACGGCGCTTGGCGGCATAATCCTCGTTCGTGCGGGCCGGACGGCGCTCATCGCGGCCGAAACCGGGATCGCCGACCTCTTCCGCCGCCGGCAGGCGGGCGCGGTAGAGCCGAACCAGCGCCGCAGCGATGTCGCGTGCCTCGCGGCCCGCCATCAGCGCCTCGATCATGCCGGCATCGTCCTCGGACCCGTCACCATTCAGCAGCGGATCGGAGAGCAGGCGCTCCTGATCGAGGACGCGGATCTCATCCTCGGTCGGCGGGCCGATCCATTCGGCCTCGACCTTGGCTTCCATCAGCAGGCGCTCGGCCTTGCGGCGGCGCGACTGCGGCACCAGCAGCACGCTCGTGCCCTTGTTGCCGGCGCGGCCGGTGCGGCCCGAGCGATGCTGCATCACCTCGGAGTCGTTGGGCAGTTCGGCATGGATGACGAGGTCGAGCCCGGGCAGGTCGATGCCGCGCGCGGCGACGTCGGTCGCGACGCAGACCCGCGCCCGGCCGTCACGCAGCGCCTGCAGCGCCGCGTTGCGCTCGTTCTGGCCGAGCTCGCCCGACAGCGCGACGGAGGTGAAGCCGCGCTCCAGTAGGATCGCCTCGAGATGGCGCACGGCGTTGCGGGTGTTGCAGAAGACGAGCGCCACCGGCGCATTGTGGAAGCGCAGCAGGTTGACGACCGCGAGCTCGGCTTCCTTCGGGAAGACGCGAACGGCCTTGTAGGCGATGTCGGCATGGCCGCGCCGGGTCGCTTCCACCTCGATGCGCAGCGCATCGCGCTGGTAGCTCTGCGCGAGCTGGACGATCGCCTTCGGGAAGGTCGCCGAGAACAGCAGGCTCCGGCGGCTCTCGGGGGCGGTCTTCAGGATGTATTCGAGATCGTCGCGGAAGCCGAGATCGAGCATCTCGTCGGCCTCGTCGAGCACGACGGCCTTGAGCGCGGAAACGTCGAGACGACGGCGCTCGATATGGTCGCGCAGGCGGCCGGGCGTGCCGACGACGATATGGGCGCCCTCGTCGAGCAGCATCGCCTCGCGGCGCGGGTCCATGCCGCCGACGCAGGAGATCACCCGCGCGCCGGTCTGGGCATAGAGCCAGGCGAGCTCGCGCTGCACCTGCAAGGCAAGCTCGCGCGTCGGCGCGATGATCAGAGCGAGAGGCTCAGCGGCAGGGCCGAGCTTCTCGGCCGTACCCAGCAGCGTCTCGCCGATGGCGAGCCCGTAGGCGATGGTCTTGCCGGAGCCGGTCTGCGAGGAAACCAGCAGGTCGCGCCCGCGGGCGGCGTCTTCGATGACGGCGCTCTGCACCGGCGTCGGGTCGGAATAATTGCGATCGGCGAGCGCGCGCGCGAGCGGCGGGCTCGTGAGGGAAAAGGACATGCGATAACGGCCTAAAGGTTTGCGGCGTAAGGTGAATTAACGGCGCGAAGCGTGGCGATGGGTTCAGGCGGCATTCGGTAATCGGACCGAAAAGTGGAACTCACTTTTCAGAAAATCCGATGCCAAAACAAATAATTAGGTCGCCCCCCAAGGCGTCCGGCAGGACGCATGGCGATCTAACGGGCAGCTGCACCATCGGATGACAGCGGCTCATAAAGCAAAGCGATACAAAAGGAAATGCGTCATTCCCGCGCCCCGCGCAGGGCTGAGCCGGGCCGGACGCGCCTTGCCGGCAGGGCGGCGGCCCCTCTAGCTTCCCGGCCTCACCGAACGCGCGTGATGCCGAAGCGGAGAACAGCCATGGTCCAGCAGTCCCGCCGCATCGGCGCTTACGACGTCTCCATCCTGCATGACGGCGTCTTCGAGGCGCCTCTCGACGTCCTCATCCACGCCGATGGCGAAGCCGCTCGCGACGAGGCGGTCGCGCGCTGGGGCAAGCCGAAGGTCAGCATTGTCGTGAATTGCTTCGCGCTGAAGGCCCCCGACGGGATCACGCTGATCGATGCCGGCACCGGCCCCTCATGGGGCGGGGCGATGGGCCATGCGCCGGCCGCCATGACTGCTGCGGGGATCGCGCCGGAAAGCGTCGCCCGCGTCCTGATCACGCATCTCCACGGCGACCACGCACTCGGCCTGTTCGACGGCGACAAGCCGTTCTTCCCGAATGCCGAGATCATCGTGCCCGAGGCCGATTTCGGCTTCTATGGCGACGAGGCCAATCGCGCGCGGGTGCCGGAGAACAAGCGGGGCGCCTTCGCGATCACCGCGGCCCTGAAGAAGCTCTATGCCGGCCGCATCCGCTCGGTTCCGGTGGGCGAGGCCCGGCCCGGCATCGCCCTCATCCCCTTGCCTGGCCATACCCACGGCCATAGCGGCTACCTGATCGAAGGCGCGGACGAGAGCCTGCTGCTCTGGGGAGATGCACTGCACCTCTCCGATCTTCAGGCCTCGGACCCCGATATCGGCTTCGTCTATGATTTCGACGCCGCGACCGCGCTGGCCTCCCGCCGTGGCATCCTGGAACGCGCCGCGCATGAGAACTGGCTCGTCTCGGGCGGTCATGTCGAAGGCTTCAAGAGGGTGGTGAAGAAAGGCGCAGGCTACGAGTTGCAGCCAGCCTGACGGCCTTCAGCCGCGCAATCCCGCTGCCTGCAGCAGGCGCCCGGCCGCGGCGCGGGCTTCCTCGGTGATCGAGGCACCGGCCAGCATCCGTGCGATCTCCTCGCGCCGCGCCTGGTCCTCCAGCGCCGTGACCCGCGTCACGGTGCGCGAGGCCTCGCCCTCCCCCGCCGATTTGGCGATCAGGAAATGCTGACCGGCCTTCGCCGCGACCTGCGGCGCATGGGTCACCGAGATAACCTGGACCCGGCCCGCGAGCCGCGCCAAACGATCGCCGATCGCATCGGCGACAGCACCACCGACGCCCGTATCGATCTCGTCGAAGACCAATGTCGGAGCCGAGCCGCGCTCGGCCAGCACCACCTTGAGCGCCAGCATGAAGCGCGAGAGCTCGCCGCCGGAGGCGACCTTCATCATAGGCCCCGGCCGTGTACCCGGATTGGTCTCGACCCAGAACTCGACCTTGTCGAAGCCTTCCGGCCCACGCGCGTTCGTGTCGCTGTCGATGCGGGTGATGAAACGCGCCCGCTCCAGCTTAAGCGGCGGTAATTCAGCCTTCACGGCCGCATCGAGCCGCGCCGCAGCGGCCTGGCGAGCTGCGGACAACGCCTGCGCCAGCCCGACAAAAGAATTTTCGGCCTCGGTCAATTCCGCTTCGAGCCGCGACAGCGACGATTCGCTTTCGTCCAGCGCAGCAAGATCGCTCGCCATCGTCGCCGCCAGGACGGAGAGGCCATCGACCGGCACATCGTATTTGCGCCCGGCCGCTCGCAGCGCGAAAAGCCGCTCCTCGATCCGCTCCTGCTCCCGCGGATCGTATTCTGCCGCGCGGGTCGCAGCGGCGAGCGCCTCGCCGGCCTCCTCCAGCGCGACGATCGCGGTATTGAGCGCCGCGATCGAGGGATCGACGAGTTCCGGCGCCTGGCTCGCCCGGCGCTCCAGCCGTCGCAACACGGCGGCGAGCGTGGGAACAGCCGAGGATTGCCCACCGACGGCCTCATAGGCCTCGTTGAGATCGCGCGCGACCTTCTCGGCCTGCATCATGCCCTGGCGGGTCGCAGCGAGCGCATCCTCCTCGCCGAGCTGCGGCGCGAGCTTGCCGAGTTCCTCGACGGCATGGCGCAGGAAATCCGCCTCCTTGCGCGCGGCCTCGACACGCAGGCGCTGCGACTGCAAGGCCTGCCGCGCCCGCTTCAGCGTCTCGCTCGCGGCAGCGACTGCCTCGGCCTGCGCCTCCAGCCCGCCGAAACCATCGAGAATCGTGCGGTGCTGAGCCGGATCGGTCAGGGCGCGGTCGTCATGCTGGCCATGGATCTCGACGATGGCCGCGCCGACCATCCTGAGGATTTGCACCGAGACCGGCTGGTCGTTGATGAAGGCGCGGGTGCGCCCATCCGCATATTGCACACGGCGCAGGATGAGATCGCCGTCGGTGTCGAGCTCCTGCGCCTGCGCCAGCTTGCGGGCTGGATGCTGCATCGGCAGATCGAAGACGGCGCTGACCTGCCCTTGAGCCTCGCCATGGCGCACGAGCGAACCATCGCCACGCCCACCGAGCGCCAGTGCGAAGCCATCGAGCAGGATCGACTTGCCTGCACCGGTCTCGCCGGTGAGCACGCTCAGCCCCTCATGGAAGCCGAGATCGAGCCTGTCGATCAGGACGATGTCACGAATCGAGAGCTGCGCCAGCATCGGCGTTCAGCCCAATCGTTGGAAGCAGCAGGATCGCCCGTTGCCCATCATGCGAGGGGCGTCCTTCCTCGTCAGAGACTGCCGATCCCGATGATGCCGCCGACCGTGCGCGAGAAGCCCTGGAAGGCGCGGCTGATATAGGAACCGCGATCTTCGCGCGGTTCCAGCCCGCCGCTCTTCAGCAGGCCGTAGGCGTCCTTGTACCATGGGCTGTCGGGGAAGTTGTGCCCGAGCACCGCCGCAGCCGTCTGCGCCTCGTTGGTGATTCCCATTGCCATGTAAACTTCGGTCAGGCGCATCAGCGCCTCTTCGACATGGCGGGTGGTCTGGTACTTGATGATGACTTCGCGGAAGCGGTTCACCGCGCCGGTGTAATTGCGCTTCTCCAGATAGTAGCGCCCGACATTCATTTCCTTGCCGGCGAGTTGGTCCTTCGCCACCAGGAGCTTTTCACGGGCGTCGACCACATATTCCGACTTCGGATAGGTGACGATCAGATGCTCCAGGGCCTGGATCGCCTGGCCCGTCCGCTCCTGGTCGCGGGTCGCGTCCGGAATCTGGTTATAATAGGACATCGCCAGGATATACTGCGCATAGGCTGCGTCCGGGCTCGCCGGATTCTGCGCGATGAAACGCTTCGAGGCTGTGATCGCCTCTTCCCATTTCGACGCCTGGAAATTGGTATAGGCCGTCATCAGCAGGCCCTTGCGGGCATAGGGCGAGAACGGTGCGGTCTTGTCGATATCCTCGAACTTCTTCGAGGCACCTTCGCTATCGCCGTTCTGCAGGCGGGCGAGACCTTCGTTATAGAGCTTATCCGCCGGCGTCGGCGGCGTCAGGTCCGGCTTGTAGACCTCGGGCTTGTCGAAGGGGTTGAGCGAGGACAGACTATCGCAGCCGCCGAGCAGCATGGCGGCACCCAGCGCAAGAGCGATGCCCCTGCGCGGTGAAAGGCCGCGATGGATTGCCGGAAGGCTTTGCCGCGTCACGCTCACGTCGTCCGTCCTCTTTCGATCGTCCCTGCTGGCGGGAAGCATGCCTTACCTCAGACGCTTCCCCCGCGCCACTGCCGAAAACCGGTTATGACGTGATTCCGCACGGATGCGGCATCTGGGACAAAAACCCGGCGAATGGAAGGCGAAGCAGTCTTCGTCCGCGCTTCAGTGCAGATCCGGCGCGAAGGCGGCCGGGGCAGCGGCAGCCATCTGCACGGCGCGCGGGGCCGCGAAGACCGGCTGGGATTCGACGATCGCGAAATTCGCGCGGTCGGCGAACAGCGCCTGGAGGATCTGGACATTCATCCGGTGACCGCCGCAATAGGAGCGGAACTCGCCGATGATCGGATAGCCGGCGAGCGCGAGGTCGCCGATCGCGTCGAGCACCTTATGGCGCACGAACTCGTCGCCATAGCGCAGCCCCTCGGGGTTGATGACTCGGTCGTCACCAACAGCGACGGTGTTCTCCAGGGAGGCACCTTGGGCGAAGCCCGCCTTCCAGAGCTGCTCGACATCGCGCATGAAGCCGAAGGTGCGGGCCTTCGAGATCTCGCTGGCATAGGCCTGGGCGTCGAGATCGAAGATCTTGCGCTGGCGGCCGATCACGGCGCTGTCGAAATCGATCTCGACATCGAGGCGGAAGCCATGGTCGGCCGGAGCCAGCTCGGCAAAGGCGCGGCCCTGCTCGATGCGGACCGGCTGAAGAACCTTGAGGTAGCGGCGCGGCGCGGCGAGCGTCGTCATGCCGGTCGCTTCGATGGCGGCGACGAACTCGCGGGCGCTGCCGTCCATGATCGGCATTTCCGGCCCGTCGATCTCGACCAGCACGTTGTCGAGCCCCATGCCGGCGCAGGCCGACATCAGATGCTCGACCGTCGAGACCGAGGCCGGGCCGCGATCGCCGATGACGGTGCAAAGCTCGGTGGCGCTGACCTTGGTATGCTTGGCGTGGATGAGCTGGGGCGGCATGCCCTCGATGCCCGTGCGCAGGAAGACGACGCCGGAATTGGCACTGGAGGGCTTCAGGCAGATGCTGGCGGGGGCTCCGGAATGGACGCCGATGCCGGTCAGGGTCACGGCTGCCCGCAAGGTCGTCTGCCGATCGAAGCTCATTCCGTCATCCAATCCTGATCATCGGGGCAGCCTCTCTTCCGCCGCGGCGGGGTGGCAGGACCACGATGTCTATCCAAGGCCGGCACCGGAGCAGACCCGGCGACGCTGTCGTTCTGATGCGCCGCAAGATAAGCTTTTGGAGCCGCCTCTCAAAATCACGCTTTCTTTCGCTGTGTTACAGCGCTGCTCGACCAGAGCGCGCGCATTAAAGCCCTGAAAGATAAACATTTTCTAACGACGAAAAGCCCGCCGCGGGGATACCGCGGCGGGCCTTGTTACAGAGCCGTGAAAGGCTTGGATCCGGTCAGTTCGCCTGGCGGCGGAGGAAGGCCGGGATCTCGAGATGGTCTTCCTCGCTCGAGCGAGCAGGCTGAGCGCGGCCATGCGGGTCGAGCTGGCCCTGCGCGGGGCGCGAGGCCGGCTGCGGCGCCGGGCGGCGCATATACTCGGCATGCGCTGCGCTCGGCGCGGCCGCCTGCGGCATCGGGGCCTGCGGCATCTGGCGGACCGGCGCCGGGGCCGGGGCCATCTCAGCCTCGTCGTCCTTGCGGCCGCCGAAACCGACCGAGGCGAGGCGCTGCATCAGCGACATGCGCTTCTGCTCGACCGCGCTCGGCGGTGGCGGCGCAGCCTGAGCGCCACGATGCGCGTTGAGCTGGGCCTGGCCCGGAGCCGGCAGGTCCTCGACGCGCGGCATGCGGGTCGGGCGGACGACGGCGCGCTCCGGCATCGGCGGGATGAAGCTCTCGTCGAAATGCAGGCTCGGCTCGGCATGGTGGACGGGCTCGGGCGCCGGCGGGGCGACCATGACCGGGCGCGGCTGCACCGGCTCGATGCGGATGTCGTGCGCGACCGGAGCGATCGGAGCAGGCTCCGGCATCGGGGCCGGGGCGATGCGCGCCGTCTCGATCACGGGGGCCTGCGGCGCGACCGGGCGGGCGGCGGCGACGGCGGCGTTGCTGCGCAGGCGGGCTTCGGCCTTCAGGCGCTCGGCGACCTGGGCGATCCGGGCCTCGGTGTCGTCGTTCTCGACCTGCGACGAGATCGGCTTGTCGATGCCGGTCGCGACGACGGAGACGCGCACGGTGCCTTCAAGCGATTCGTCGAAGGTGGCGCCGACGATGATGTTGGCCTCGGAATCGACCTCCTCGCGGATGCGGGTGGCGGCCTCGTCGACCTCATAGAGCTTCATGT
>NZ_CAMFKW010000080.1 GCF_945957345.1 uncultured Allobosea sp.
ATGGACTTCTGAGGAAGTCCAGACGCCCAAAGCGTCTGAATTCCGAAACCGGGCAGGCCCGGTTTCGGGGGCGGCATGGACTTCTGATCCATCGCTCCCAGTGAACTACGGAAGGCCCGGCGCAAGCCGGGCCTTTTTCGTTTCACGGCACTGTCATCCGCTCGCCATTCGACCGTCGTCGCAGGCAAGCATCGAGGCGCGATCGAACTCCATCGCACCCCGAGACCATCATGCCGACACGCCGTTCCGTTCTCGCCGGCCTCGCCGCCAGCAGCGTCGCCCCTGCCTTCGCTCAGGGCTCGGACTGGCGGCAGAGCGTCAAGGAGGTGCGCTTCGGCGTCTCCTCCGCCGAGAACGAGGCCGGCGCCATCGCCCGCACCCAGCCGATGGTCGACTATCTCTCGCAGCGCCTCGGCGTGCCCGTGCGCTTCTTCCGGGTCTCGGACTATGCCGGCCTCGTCGAGGCGATGCGCGCCGACCAGGTCGATTTCGCTCGCTTCGGGCCGGCGGTCTATGCGCTCGGCCGCCGGGTGCTCGGCGAGAAGCTCCAGCCGCTGCTGCGCGACGTCGATAACCAGGGGCAGGAAGGCTATTACTCGGTCCTGCTGGTGCGAACGGAGAGCCCCTATCAGAGCCTCGCCGACCTCAAGGGTAAGGTCATGGCCTTCGCCGATCCGAACTCGACCTCCGGCTACGCCTTCCCCGCCTATTTTCTGCGCAAGCAGGGCATCGACCCTAAGCTGCATTTCAGCGGCACGGTCTTCTCCGGCGGCCATGACAATTCGGTGCTGGCGCTGGTGCGCGGGCAGTTCGACGTGGTCGCGACCTATCAGGTCAATGCCGAGCACGGTGTCGCGCAGCGGCTCGCCCAGAAGGGCATGATCCCGGCCGGCTCGACCCGCGTGCTCTGGACCTCGCCTTTGATCCCGGCGAGCCCGTTCTCGACCCGCGCCAACCTGCCGCAAGGGCTGAAGGACGATTTCGTCGCCGCCATGAACGCCATGAAGGACGCCGCTCCGGAGGCCTGGAAGAGCTTCACCGACGGCCATGTCTCGCGCTATGCGCCGGCCCGCCACGAGGATTATCTCGACGTGATCGCGGTCACCGAGGAGCTCGAGGCCCAGCGCAAGGCCCGCAGCGGCTGAGCGCAGGCCGCTCCTGCCGCACCGCCATGCATTTCCCGACAAGGCTGATGAAAGCTTGGGCAGTGCCCTCGGCCAACGTCCTGGCCTATACAGGCTGCAAGCGATCCCTGCCGGGATCGCGCGCTAAAGTTGCATGTCGTAGGGAGATGCAGATGAAAAAGTCACAGCTTCTGTCGGGCGCCGCGCTGGCTGCCGCGCTGTTCCTCTCCGCCCAGGCCGCGCAGGCCGACATCACCATCGGCCTCGTCGCGCCGCTGACCGGCCCCGTCGCCGCCTATGGCGACCAGGTCAAGAACGGCGCCCAGACCGCCGTCGACGTCATCAACAAGAATGGCGGCGTGCTCGGCGAGAAGCTCGTGCTGAAGCTCGCCGACGATGCCGGCGACCCGAAGCAGGGCGTATCCTCGGCCAACCTCCTGGTCGGCGAGAAGGTCAAGTTCGTGGTTGGACCGGTGACCTCCGGCGTCGCCATGGCGGTGTCCGACGTGCTTGCCGAGAGCGGCATCCTGATGGTGACGCCGACCGCGACCTCCCCGGCGCTGACGACGCGCGGCCTGACCAATGTCTTCCGCACCTGCGGCCGCGACGACCAGCAGGCTGATATCGCCGCCTCCTATGTCCTGAAGAACCTGAAGGACAAGAAGATCGCGATCGTCCATGACAAGGGCACCTACGGCAAGGGCCTGGCCGACGCCTTCCAGAAGGGCATCAATGCGGGCGGGCTCAAGGAAGTGGCGGCGCTGACCGTCAATCCCGGCGACAAGGACCTCTCGGCCGTGGTGACGCGCCTGAAGGCCGCGAATGTCGACCTGATCTATTTCGGCGGCTATCACCCCGAGGGCGGCCTGCTGGCGCGCCAGCTCGCCGATGCCGGCGTCAAGGCGACGATCATCGGCGGCGAAGGCCTGTCCAACACCGAATACGCGGCCATCGGCGGCGACCATGCCACCGGCACGCTCTTCACCAACGCGACCGACGCGCTGAAGAACCCCGATTCGGCCCAGGCCGTCGCGGCGCTGAAGGAGAAGGGCATCCCGCCGGAGGCCTTCACGCTCAACGCCTATGCCGCGGTCGAGGTGCTCAAGGCCGCGATCGAGAAGGCCGGCAAGCCGGGCGATGCCAACGGCGCCGCCAAGGCTCTCCAGTCGGGCATGCCGGTCAAGACCGCGATCGGCACGCTGACCTATGGCAAGACCGGCGACCTGAGCTCGCCGAGCTTCTCGATGTACAAGTGGGACGCCGGCAAGATCGTCGCCGCGCAGTAACAGCGAGCGGCCAAGCCGCCCTCTTCCAGCATCACGCCCCGGACGAGCCCCGCTCGTCCGGGGCGTTTCGTTTCGAGCGTAGCCGCTCACCAGCGCCTCGCGGCCGCCTCTCCGCCAGATGACAATTTGCTCATCCGGGCGCGGCGCCATTGAAAGGCCGCTCCCGCTGCGACATGGTCCGAATCGTGGCTCTCACCGTCTTCCGCCAGGATTCCCGTCTATGCGCCTGTTGAGCATTCTCGTCGCCGTGCTGGCGGCTGCCACGCTGGTCTTTGGCCAGCAGGCCGGATCGGCCAGCGTGATCGGGATGGGCGTCATCGGCCTGCTGTTGGCGGCGGTGACCTTCCGCTCGCCGGCGCTGCCCTTCTTCCTGCGGATATTCTCCGGCGTCTTCGCGATCGAATATCTGCTGTTCGGTGCAGCCGCCCTCGCCGCCCTGGCCGGCTGGTGGCCGGCAGCGCTCGGCATTCCACCTGTGCCGACCAGCCTGCCGACGACGGTCGGCGTCTTCGCCATCCTGATCTACGCGATCTCCTTCGTGCCGGTGATCGCGAAAATCGCCCGCCTCGCCTCGCCCTATTTCGAATCCAATGAGGTCACGACCGCCAATCTGTGGCCGATCGGTCCGTTCAAGATCCGGCTCGGCATACTGGCCGTTTCGCTCTTCGTCTTCCTGATCGTCATCAACCAGCTTCAGGTCGGCATCTCGCTCAGGATCTCGTTCTTCAGCCGCGACATGTTCGATTCGCTGCAGAACAAGGATGCGCCGACCTTCTGGTACCAGATCTTCTGGGTGTTCGTGCCGTGGGCGACGATCTGGGTCGTCTCGAACCTGGTCGAGCTGTTCGCCAATTACACGATCCTGATCCGCTGGCGGCAGTTCATGGCGAACGAGTATACGCAGCGCTGGCTCGACCATGCGACGCATTACCGGATCGCGCTTGCCGGCAGCGTCGACAACCCCGACCAGCGTATCGCCGAAGACACGCGCTCCTTCGTCAACCAGACCTATAATTTCGCGCTGCCCCTGCTCTCGCAGATCTCCACGCTGGTCTCGTTCTCGATCATCCTCTGGAACCTCCCCGTCGCCTTCACGTTCCCGGGCACCTCCTTCGCCGTGCCCGGCTACATCTTCTGGGTGGCGTTCTTCTATGCGGCGGCTGCGACCTGGCTGACGCACATCATCGGCCGCCCCCTGATCCGCCTCGAATTCGAGCAGGAGAAACGGGAGGCGAATTTCCGCTTCGCCCTGGCACGTCTGCGCGAATATTCCGAGCAGATCGCGCTGATGGTCGGCGAGCCGACCGAGCGCAGCCATCTCGGCCAGCGCTTCCGCGACATCGTCGAGAACTTCTACCGGCTGGTCTGGCGCCGGCTGAAGCTCACCGCCTTCACCTTCTCCTACAACCAGGCCAGCGTGGTCGTCCCGACCATCATCCTGGCGCCGTATTTCTTCGCCGGCACGATCACGCTCGGCATCCTGCAGCAGGTCTCGGGCGCCTTCGACCGGGTGCAGACGGCGCTCTCCTTCATCATCAACAGCTACTCCTCGATCGCCCAGTACCTTGCCGCCATCAGCCGTCTGACGACCTTCGAGGGAGCGATCGCCGATGCGCAGCACGGCGCGATCAGCGAAGAGGCACTCGGCCGCGAGACCTCGCGCGATGAGAGCCTGCATATCCGCGACGCGACGCTGCTCCTGCCGAACGGCAAGCCCATCGTGAAGCTCGGCGCGCTCGATCTCGGCACCGCCCGCTCGACGCTGGTCATCGGCCCCTCGGGCTCGGGCAAATCGACCCTGTTCCGCGCCATTGCCGGCATCTGGCCCTTCGGCGACGGCAAGGTCGGCATTCCCGCCGAGGCACGCATCATGCTGCTGCCACAGCGCCCCTATCTGCCGCAGGGCTCGCTCAGGGCGGCGCTCGCCTATCCGGCCGAGGAAGGCGCCTATGACGATGCCGCGACCCGTGCCGCGATGGAGAAGGTCAAGCTCGGCCATCTCGCGGACAGGCTCGACGAGGTCGACCTGTGGGGCCAGCGCCTCTCGGGCGGCGAGCAGCAGCGGCTGGCCGTCGCGCGCGCTCTTCTGAGCAAGCCGGACTGGCTCTTCCTGGACGAGGCGACGGCCTCGCTCGACGAGAAGCTGGAAGGCGAGATCTACGCGACGATCGATCGTGAATTGCCGCAGGCTCGCATCGTCTCGATCGGCCATCGTGCGACGCTGCGCGCCATGCATGACGCCATCGTCACCATGGAGCCGAATGCCGACGGCACCTTCACGCCGACGCCGACTGCGAAAGCGCCGGCAGCCTGAGGCTGCTCGCATCAGCTTCTTCCACAGGAGGAGCTGATGCGACCGACATCGCCGACGCAAAGAGCTTCGCTCACCAAAACGAAAAGGGTCGCTCACGCGACCCTTTTCCGATTCACCACCTGTCGCGCTTTTCTCCGAAAGGAGAGCGCGGGGGCCGTCAGAGCGAGCGGCTGAGCGTCACTTCGCCGGCCCCGCCTTTCAGGACGAGGCGGCCGCTGACGAGATCCCACTTGTTCGTCGCGCGCAGAGCCAGCAGGAGCGCCTTCTCGAAATCGAGCACGCCCTTGTCGCAACTGCGCTTGGTCAGCGCGATCGGGCCGACCGCGAAGCCCTGCTGGCGCAGCGGATAGGCAGCGGCCGAGAAGGTGTTGCAGCCAGCGAAACCGGTGCCGCGCAGGTTCATGTCGACCATCAGGGTCGCGCGGCGGTCCTGAACGGGCTTGCCGTTCAGCGCCACGACACTCCAGCTCGCGCCCAGCGGAAACATCTTCTCCTGCTGCGAGATCGGCGTGCCCATCGCCTGGTATTGCTCGCGCGTCGGGCCCTCCTTGCCGCCGCGGCGCTGAGCAGCGGCTTCGCTCGAAGCCAGCATCGGCAGAGCCAGGCTCGCAAGAACGGCCGCAAGGCCAAGGCGTCGGATCATGATCGTCTAACCTGCATTGACACGCACGGGCAGCGTCGAGCCGCCAAACCGGTTAACGCCTAGAATCCAATTCGTTCAGGATCAAGGCTGAACCTTGCGCGATCCCATCATTCTGATGCTGCCGTGCAGCATCAGATTCGGGCGTTCAGCCGCTCCAGCAGGCGGTTGGCA
The DNA here is from genome assembly GCF_945957345.1 of uncultured Allobosea sp. Taxonomy (GTDB): domain Bacteria; phylum Pseudomonadota; class Alphaproteobacteria; order Rhizobiales; family Beijerinckiaceae; genus Allobosea. Next base: position 5,539 of record NZ_CAMFKW010000080.1, read on the forward strand.
CGGCGGAAGACATAGGCCGGAGCGCTGACGGTCACGTCGTCGGCACCGAGCCCATCGAGATGTTCGACCAGCGCGAAGACCGCCTTGTCGGGGCAATGCAGCGTCAGCGGCGTGCCGGCAGCCGGCGGGCCGAACGGCAGGCGGGCACCGAAGCGTTCTTCAAGCGCAGCCCGTGCGTCGGGAGCCAGATCGAGCCGGGCGCGGACCTCGCGCAGCGTGCGTCCCTCCTCCTCCGCCGCGATGCGGGACAGGATGGTCTTGGCCGCCGCCTTGGCGCGCTCGCCCCATGGGGCCTGCATCGAGGCGACGAGATTGGCTTCGGAGGCCAGCATCACGCCGTCATCGAGCACTTTCAGCGCATTGGCGGAGAGCGTCGCGCCGGTCGTGGTGATGTCGACCACGATCTCGGCCGTACCGGCAGCCGGCGCCCCCTCGGTGGCGCCGAGGCTTTCGACGATGCGGTAATCGGCGAGGCCGTGCTCGGCAAAGAACCGACGGGTCAGGTTCACGTATTTGGTGGCGACGCGCAGCTTCTTGCCGTGGCGCGCGCGCATGGCAGATGCGACATCGTCGAGATCGGCCATGTTGCGCACGTCGATCCAGGCCTGCGGCACGGCGACGACGACATTGGCATGGCCGAAACCGAGCGGAGTCAGCATCTCGACCGCCGCGTCGGCATCCGCAAGCTGCTCGCGGACGAGGTCCTCGCCGGTGATGCCGATATGGGCGGCCCCGGACGAGAGCTGCGCCACGATCTCCGAGGCCGAGAGGAAGGCGACTTCCGCCCCGTCGACACCGGCGATGGCGCCGCGATAGTCGCGCTCGCCGCGCGACTTGACGAATTTCAGCCCGGCGCGGCCGAAGAAGGCGGTGGCGTTCTCCTGCAGGCGGCCCTTCGAGGGCACGGCGAGGACGAGCGGGGCATCGTTATCGGTCATCTGGCTCATGCGGCATCTCCCGTCAGGCGGTCGAGCCAGAGCGAGGCGCCCACGGCCGGGATAGGCCTGCTCGCGCCCAGACGTCCGAGGACGTTATCGTAACGGCCACCGCCGGCCACGGGCTTGCCGTCGCCGCGAGCCGTGTCGTGAAGCTCGAAGATGAAGCCGGTATAATAGTCGAGATTGCGGGCGAAGCCGGCCGAGAAGCGTATCGCGCCGATGTCGACGCCGCGCGCGGCGAGGAAGCCGGTACGCTCGTCGAAAGCGTCGAGCTGGCGGCCGAGATCGAGCGAGGCCTGGTCGGCGAGCGCACGCAACGAGGCCGAAGCGGCATCGGGATCGCCGGAGACGGCCAGCACCTGCGCCAGCAGCGCCTTGACGTCACCGTTGACCGGGTTCTCCCGCTCGGCAGCACGCGCCAGGAAGCGCTCGGCGATATCGGCAGCGGAGCGCCCGCCCACGGTCGAGATGCCGGCGATCGAGAGCACGTCCTCGACGAAGGCGCGGGCGGCCTTGGGGTCCTGCCCTTCGAGCGCCTTGAGCAGGCCGGCATGGGCGGCCTCGCCATCGGCTGCGGGCGGATCGAGCGCATCGACGGCGTCCGTGCCCTTGCCTTGCACCACCGCGCGGACCAGCCGGCGGCGGGCCGCCTGCGGAACAGCAAGGCCATCGAGCAGCGCGCCGAGCACGGCGACATCGCCCATGACGATGCGCGGCGCAGCGAGGCCGAGCATGGCCGTAGCGTCGATGGTCAGCGCCATGATCTCAGCGTCGGTGGCGGTGAAATCGTCGCGGCCGAAGGATTCAAGGCCGGCCTGCAGGAATTCGCCGGGCTCGCCGGAGCGCATGCGGAAGACCGGACCGGCATAGGCATAAGCTGCCGGCTCTGTCTTGCCCGAGGCGATGTGATCGAGCGCGACGGGGATGGTGTATTCAGGCCGCAGGCACCAGTCGCGGCCATCGGCATCCTGCGTCATGAAGATGCGGCGACGGATATCCTCGCCGGAGAGATCGAGGAAGACATCGGCCGGCTGCAGGATCGCCGGCTCGGCATGGGCGTAGCCCTCGCCGGCGAAGAGCGCGATCACGGTCTCGATGCTGGCGCGGCTTGCGGGCACGGCTCGTCCTGTCCTGTTGCGAGCGCCGTCCTAGCAGCGATGCGACGCATTTTCGAGAGATTTGAGGGAAATGGGTGAACGGGAATCGAAGGGAGCCGCCATCGTCATGGTCGGGCTCGTCCCGGCCATCCACGTCTTCGCCAAGTAGAAACCGCGCTCAAGACGTGGATGCTCGCCACAAGGGCGCGCATGACGGGAATGCCCTTTACGAATGTCGCGCCAGCACCCGCTTCACGCCCTCGACCAGTTCCGCGACCGGCACGGAGAACTGAGCCTCGGCCTGCCTGGCCTTATGCTCGGCGGAATCCTTGATATCGCGGCCCACCGCCGCGAGTTCGGCGCCCAGGACGAGATCCTTGATGACGACGGTGCCCGCCTCGCGCTCCGAGGACCCCTGAATAACCGCGCAGAACGCCTTGCGCCGGTCGGCATATTTCATCTGGGCGTTGAAGCCCGAGGCACCGAGATAAAGGTCGGCTCGGCACAACGGCCTCCCGGCCCCATCATTCGCCTGCCGCAGCACCGAGACCATCGCCTGATAGTCCGGCATGAATTCCGGCGACTTGTTGTCCATTGCCGTGACGACGACGAGCGGGAGCTCGCTGCGGCTGTCGACGATCGGCGACTTCACCGCCTTGAGCGCCGAGAAGAGCCTGGAAACGCCGATGGAGAAGCCGGTCGCCGGCACAGGCTCGGGCCGGAAGCGGCCGACGAGACCATCATAGCGACCACCACCGGCGACCGAGCCGAAGCGCACCACCTGTCCGTCATCATTGGTGACCGGGAAGGTCAACTCCACCTCGTAGACCGGGCCGGTATAATATTCGAGGCCTCGGACAATCGAAGGGTCGATGATGATGCGCCCGAGATAGCCCGCCGCAGTAATCAGTTCCCGGATCTGCTCCAGTTCAGCGATGCCGGCCTGACCGTTCTCAGCGCCTTCTACGAGGCCGCGCAAGTCGGCAAGCGCCGAGGCAGAAAGCTTTGCCGAGCCTTCGCTGTCCTGAGCGTTGGACTTGCCCAGCTCGGCAAGCTTCTGGCCGAGTTCGAGGTAACGCAGAATACGATCTGATTGGACATCGGACAGCCCTGCGCCCTTGGTGAAATCGCCGCTCTCGTCCTTGCGGCCTTCGCCGAGGAGCTTGCGGACCTCCTCCAGCGGGAACTTGTCAGCCTTGTCGATCGCGCGCAGCACGGTGAGGCGCGCGGCAGAGTCGATCCCGGCCGCATCCATCACGCCGTCGAGCACCTTGCGGTTATTGACCTTCACGACATAGTCGCCACGCCTGATGCCGAGCTTCTCCATCGTGTCGGCGGCGAGCATGCAGATCTCGGCATCGCCCGCGACGGTGCCGCTGCCGACGATATCGGCATCGAACTGCATAAACTGGCGGAAGCGGCCCGGCCCCGGCTTCTCGTTGCGGAAGACGTAGCCGACGCGATAGCTGCGATAGGGTTTCGGCAGCGCGTCGAAATTCTCCGCGACATAGCGGGCGAGCGGCGCTGTCAGATCATAGCGCAGCGAAAGCCACTGCTCGTCATCGTCCTGAAAGGAGAAGACGCCCTCGTTCGGCCGGTCCTGATCCGGCAGGAACTTGCCGAGTGCGTCGGTGTACTCGACGAAAGGCGTCTCAACCGGATCGAAGCCATAGACCGAGAAGCTCTCTCGGATGACGGAGAGCATGCGCTCGGTGGCGGCGACATCGGCCGGGCCGCGATCGACGAAGCCGCGCGGCTGGCGGGCCTTCAGCTTGGCAGGGGCGGTCTTGTCGGCGGACATGGCGAACTCGGAAAGCGGATATGGGCTACCCAACCCATACCTGGGTAGGATTAACCCGGATGTGGGTTGATGGCGGGTTAGACCGTACAAGCGCGACGGGCAAGCTTGTTCCCTTCTCCCCTGAGGGGAGAAGGGAGCTACTCTGCCGCCGCCAGCGCCTTCTCCCGCAGCGGCCGGTCCTCGATCCCCGCCCGCGCGAGCTTCTCCGGCAGCGGGCCACCGGTCGCCCAGTCCAGCAGCTCAGCCGTATGCACCACCGGCGTGGTCGCGCCCTTGTCCGCAAACCCCTTCGCGAGCTGGGTCATGCAGCCGATATTGCCGGTCGCCACCAGCATCGGCTTAGTCCGCTCGATATTGCCGATCTTGCGCTCGCGCAGCTTCCCCGCGATCTCGGGCTGGAGGATGTTGTAGACGCCGGCCGAGCCGCAGCAGATATGCCCCTCCGGCACCTCCTTGACCTTGAAGCCCGCGCCCGACAACAGGCGCTTCGGCCCGTCCTTGAGCTGCTGGCCATGCTGCATCGAGCAGGCCGAGTGATAGGCGATCGGCATCGCGACATCACGGACCGGAGCGAGTTCCAGCGTCTCCAGGAACTCGGTGACGTCCTTCGCCAGCGCGGAGACCTTCGCCGCCTTCTCGGCATAGGCGGGCTCGTTGCGGAACATGAAGCCGTAATCCTTGATCGTCGTGCCGCAGCCGGAGGCGGTGATCAGGATTGCATCGAGCCCCTCGCCGTCAATCTCCGCCATCCAGGCGTCGATATTGGCACGGGCGAAAGACAGGGCATCGTGCTCCTGGCCCATATGGTGGACGAGCGCGCCGCAGCAGCCCTCCCCCTTCGGCAGCACGACCTCGACGCCGTGACGGTTAAGCAGGCGGATCGTCGCCTCGTTGATCGCGGGATCGAGCACCGGCTGGGCGCAGCCGGAGAGCAGGGCGACGCGCTTCTTGCGCTCGGACGGCGGCGGGAAATTCTGCGGACCTTCCATGGCGGAGCGTGTTGGCAGGCGCGCGGGCGCCAGCGCCAGCATCGCCTTCAGGCGCGAGCCGATGACCGGGATGACGCCCAGCACCGGCGCCAGCGGCTTGCCGACCAGCGCCATCAGCATCGCGGCGCGGAAGCGGCTGGGATAGGGCAGGATCGCCGCAAGGACCTTGCGGAGCAGCCTGTCATGCCAGGAGCGGGTATAGGTTTCCTCGATATGGGCGCGGGCATGGTCGACGAGGTGCATGTAATGCACGCCCGAGGGGCAGGTCGACATGCAGGAGAGGCAGGAGAGGCAGCGATCGACATGCTTCACCACCTCGGGGGTAGCGGGCTTGCCGTTCTCAAGCATGTCCTTGATCAGGTAGATGCGCCCGCGCGGGGAATCGAGTTCGTCACCGAGGAGGAGATAGGTCGGGCAGGTCGCGGTACAGAAGCCGCAATGCACGCAGGTACGCAGAATCTTCTCCGAAGCCGGCATGCGCGGATCGGAAGCGAGACGCTCGGGGCTGAAGTTGGTCTGCATCGATCGAAGGCAATCTATCGTGAGGGCATCAGGCCAAAATTGATATCGGTTGTGCGTGTCGCGATGCATTTCTGCAGCCACGCCACGATATCCCTGGTCTGGGGATCGAGATGGGGATTTCGCGACAGGACGGCGATTTCAGTGGCCGCCAGCACCTTGCCGCGATCGACACCCGAGCCAACGCTGAAGAATACCTTGCCGCGCGCATTGCTGGCATAGATGCCGGACAAAGCCCGCCAAATGGTGAAGCCGTCAGGCATCCAGGGAACCTTCGCCTCGATCGCCTGTACGTAACGCTTCAACGTGCCGTGAGAGCCTGAGATGGCGATCCGCTCCAGAACGTCCGGCAATATCGTGAAGGAGCCCGCGGGATAGGTTGCCTTCAATTCCTCGAGCTCGCGCCATATCGGCTTGAAGAAGCGACCCGCATAGAGCAGCGTCTTGTTCGGTTCGGCCGCAATCCTGTCGCGGATCGGTTTGTTTTGCTGAAGGAATGCGAGAAAATCCTTTGTATCCTGCTTGAACGGCGATGCCATGGCTCTCTCCCATTTCACTGAAACGGTGTAGTCGACCGACGCCCCTCATAATCCCGCATAGATCCGGCCGGGCTCGAAGATGCCGGCAGGATCGAAGCTCTTCTTGATACCGGCCGTGACGCGCATCAGCGGTTCGGCCAGCGGCTGGAACACGTCGACGGCGGCGCGGATCGCATCGGGGGCGCGGACCAGCGTCGCGTGGCCGCCGAGCGGCTTCAGCGCGGCGCGGATCGCGGCGGCGCCGGCATCGCCATCGGCGGTAACCGCGAGCCAGACCAGCCCGCCGCCCCAGTCGTAGAAGCAGCGCGCGCCCGGGATCATCCGGGCGATGGCGGCGGCAGCCTTCGGACCGTTGGTCGGGGCGAGCGAGAGCCGCCAGATCGCCTCATCGCTGCCGGCGAAGAAGGCGGCATCGCGAATGTCGGTCCAGAGTTCGGTCGGTGCCGTTCCTTCCAGGCGCTCCGGTACGCCGTATTCGCCGAGCAGCAAGGCGAGCTCGCCGGAGCGGTACTCGATCGAATCCGAAAAATTCTCCAGCCGCAGCAGGGTCCGGGCCGCGTCGCCCGCTAGACCGGCAGGAAGATGCGCGGCCGCCATGGGCTCGAAGGGCGAACCCAGCGCCTTTGACAGGAGCGCGGCGCCGTCGCTGTCCGACAGGCCGCTCCATTGCAGCGTGACGATGCGTTCCGGCCGCGGCAGCACGCGGAAGGTCACTTCGGTGAGGAAGCCGAGCGTGCCGTGGCTGCCGCTGAGCAGCTTCACGAGGTCGAGGCCGGTGACGTTCTTCATCACGCGCCCGCCCGACTTGATCATCTCACCGCGGCCATTGACCAGCCGGACGCCGATCAGGGAGTCGCGGGCGGCACCGGCATTGATGCGGCGCGGGCCGGAGATGTTGCAGGCGGCAATGGCCCCGATCGTCGGCTCGCCCTCGCTGCCATAGAGGGCGCGATGGTCCATCGGCTCGAAGGGCAGCATCTGGCCGCGTTCGGCGAGGGTTTCCTGCACGAGTGCGAGCGGCGTGCCGGCACGGGCGGCGATGACCATCTCCGCCGGTTCGTAGAGGGTGATGCCGGTGAGGCCGGCGCTGGAGAGCGTGCTCGCGGCCTGGGCGGGGCGGCCGAGCCCGGAACGCGTGCCGCCGCCGCGCAGGGTGAGCGGCACGGCGCTGTCGATGACCGATTTCACGACGGCGCAGGCTTGCGCCTCGGTGGTGGGAGTGTGGACGATCACGCCGCCACCCTGCCTTCCAGCGGGAACACCTTCGCCGGGTTGAGCAGCCAGCGCTCGTCGAACACCGCCCTCACCCGCATCT
>NZ_CAMFKW010000081.1 GCF_945957345.1 uncultured Allobosea sp.
AGTGGCCTGCTTTTACTCCGCCACGATGGCCTGGAATCCGACCGCCGTTGACAAAGGACCGAAAAACACGGGCAATCACCTCAGGCTTCTTGCTTTGATATTGCCGGTGGTTCGAGAAGCGGCCTGACTGCTTCGGATCGGTCAAGCGGGCTCTGTTTGTGTCGAGCATATTGTCGAACTGCTGCGGGGCGGCTCGGTAGCGGGCTGCAGTCCATACCGGCCCCTGGCCAAATGAACCAAAAACGAGTGCCGGCAGCTTCCATCCATCCTTCAAATGCTTTCCGAAATGCGTGCCGATGAACGCCAGCCAAACTGCCTCGTCGGCCTCTCCCTTGCGAGACAGCAGCAGCGAGCCTTGGAGAGGGTCGAAGAGCGGGGAAGCTGGATCCAGGCGCCGCTCGTCGATATCCTTGGTGAGCAGCGAGCGAATGAACTCGATCCGCCGCAGACTTGAAATGAACTGGGCAACCAAAGTCTCCCGCCAAGCCGGATCCACAATGCCGGGCAGCGCGCCATGGGCGGCCTCATAGCGAGACAGGCTGTCCAAAAGCTCCTGGCGCCGGTCTCTGTGGGCTGGGTTAGACATGGTCTGCGCTTCCGTGGAAGAGATCGCGGACGGCGGCGCGCTGTTTGCGCCGAGCAATCCGATCCTGGATGTAAAGGCGATAGCCTTTGAAGTGCACGCCATCGAGCAAAGGATCGAGTTGACCCTGGGTGCCATTGGCTACTGCGTGAACTCTTAGGAGGGTAGCCAGGTCTTCCCAATACGGGTCGAGCCCAGCCGGCGGCACGTAGGCACCCAGTTCCTCCCTCATTTGGCGCTCAGCTTGCAGGAGCGTTCGGATCGCGGGCCATGGATCTCCCATCGGCATCCGTGGCATTGGGACTTTTTCGAACAGGCCCTCGTCGAGATACATCTGCGCCTGTGTTCGAGACGAAAGGCCCGTCGGATCATCGTCGTAGAGGTGCAGGCTGGCGACCGAATGGTGATATTTGCCCATCTCGATGCCGAGCTCGCGCGCTGCGATCTCCTGCATCATCGTGAAGGCAAAAATGTCGTGGGGGAGACCCAGGAATGCGTCGTTGGATCGCATGTGGACATGCATTTCCAACCGGTCTCGGCGAATGGCGAACTGGAATGTACAGGTGCAAGGAATATCGTTTCCGGCCGCGCGACCATCCTTGTTCGAATAGATCTGGATCACGGCATTCCTCGATCCAGCACGATCCTTCAACAGCGCGATGACACGGTTCCATTCGTCATCAAAAACGCCGTCACCGTGTGCCCGAGTCGGGGCGAAAATCCGAGGGCCATAGGCGCCGGCCAGCGTCTTCTTGTCGTCGGAAAACTTCCGGTAGGCGGGAATGTAATGCTCGATGTGCGCCAGCTCATTGCTGCCAGAAAGATACCAGGTGAGTTCGCCTATAGCGCTGAAGACACGGGATCGAGCGACCGACCTTCCTAAGCGACCGCGAGGGTTGGTCAGCCGGAGTAGGGCTCCAAAGACCTCGGTGCTGTTTCCCTTGGTCGCCTCGACACGATTGTTGTCTCGGTTCTCGGACAGCAGCCGCGCAAAAACAGCTCTCATCAAGTCATCGATGTTGTCGGCCGATGCGTGAAACATGCCCCTCTCGAATCATTGTGGAACAGCGAAGAATCTCGCACGCGAAAAACTAATAATTCGCGAGAAATTTTCTTTCTACATTCCTTAAATTCCCTCGGTCACAGCAGCGCTATTCAACGGTTCGAGATGTTATCCCGTAGCGTAGTGCAGTTGGGTGGTCATCGGCTATCTCCGGCGCTTCGATTTGCCGGGCCAAGGCAACACGCCATCCAGCTCGTGCAGCCCATAGCGCTCCTCCTCCCAGCGCTTGCGCTCCGCTGGTGGAGGCGGCAGATCCTCATCTTCGAACCAAAGCAGGGTTAGCGTTTGGTCCCAGCAGTCAAGGTGACGCACATCTTCGTAGAGCGCCCCGTCTCGCTCCCAATCCTCAAACCACTGAGCCGGCTCGGCCTCTTCAGGGCCTGAGCTCGCTATCCCAGCCCGCGCCCGGGCGCTTGCCGAGTCGCTTGGCAAATCCATGCCCGAGCGCACATAGCCTCTGGCATCCCGCAGGGACGTCGACCGCGAACAATAACGAACCTTGCCGCCCTCCGAGAGCACGAAGGCGCACAATTCGCGAGAAAAGGTGGCGAAGCGAGAGCCGGTGGCTATCAGAGAGGCATCGAAATCGTCCGCGAGCGTGCTGATGGCTGCGAAATTCAAATCGGCCGCATCGACCTGCGGCTTAAACAATTTGTAGGGAAGCAGAAGCTCGGCCGCGAACACGTCGCAAGCGATCTCGCCAGACGGCCGACGCGAAAAACTCCAACTCGGCGACGTGTGGTCGGCCGGTATGCCCAACACGTCGTGGGCGACTTCGTGGCAGACACTGAAACGCTGCCGGCGGCTGTTATGGTCACAGTTCACGCAGATGCGGTACTTGCCATTCGGCAATCGCACCGACCACGCATCCTCGTTCTCCTGAAGCGCCTCCTGCTTCACGACACCGCCGATTTGCGCCGCGTAGGCATCGACGGAGACAGGAAGTGGCAATGGTCCACATTTTGCGATGAATTCGCGGGCCTTCATCGCGATGGATAGCTCATCCATCTTCATCCTCGCTCATGAATCGACGTATACGGATCAATGAGATCGCATAATCGGGGCGGGCGCCACGGTTTACGACGGTGGTCAGCATACGGAACTCCTCAAACGAAACGCTATCATCGGCCCATGCGAACTCCGCGAGACCGGGATCAACATTGGAGTGGCTGGATAAAAAACGCAGTATCTCTGCGTCACGCGCCGACGGGGTCAGGGCGCTGAGCAGCTTGTTTATAACCTCGTCAGACGGCGCCTCCTTCACGCCCGTCTCAAGGCGGTAAATGTAGGCGTGGTCGACGCCGCTTCGCTGACCCAACACGCGAAGGCTCTCCTCACCGCGCAGCGCCTTCAGCCAAATTCCTAACGCGGACGGCATCCGTCCTCCTTGACATTCACACTCGACGCTCCCATTCTGTTGTCCATACAGACAACGGGCCCTGAATTGGCTTCACGCCGAACAGGGCATTTTTTAAAGCCCTACTGTTGTCTGAACGGACAGCAAGATGCCATCCGGAAGGGCGTAACGCAAGCGCCGCGAAAGCGGAGAAAGTAGTAGCTATGCCTGTCAATGCCGCGGCGCACCTCGTGCGCATCCATATCGACCGGGAGGTCTTCGAGTCGCCCGATCCGACCACGGGCAAGGCCCTCTACGAGCTGGCCAAGATCCCGAACCGGCGCGAGCTGTTCCGGGAGATGCAGGGCAATCACGAAGATGAGCCCGTGCCCCGCGATGATACCCTGATTGACCTGAAAAAGGACGATCACTTCTACAGCCAGCGAGCCGTCACCATCAGCGTCAACGGTGAGCCGTACGAGACCACGGAGCTGCGCCTCTCCTTCGAGGAGCTGGCGGCGATCGCATTCCCCATCCCGCCGACGGGCCAGTGTATCGAGTTCACGATCACCTACCGCGACGGCCCGCCGGCCAACCCGAAAGGGACGCTGACGGCCGGTCACTCCGTGAAGATTAAGAACCGGATGAAGTTCGATGTCACGGCGACCGATCGATCTTAGTCCGCCGCTGAAGCGGCTTCGCGACGAGGGCTACAATGTCGACGTGGTCACGGGGTATCTCGTGATCCGCGACGTGCCCTATGTCGACAGCAGCCGGCAGGTTAAGCACGGCGTCCTGTTCGCTCCCCTGGATCTGGTCAACGACGTCGCGAAGCCGCCCGGCGATCATCAGACCCGGTGGTCAGGCGATCACCCGTGCCACGAGAATGGCAGTAAGATCCAAGGTCTCGGCGACAGTGCCCTCCCTGACGGCTTTGAAATCGACGGGATGCCGGTGCGCTGGAATTTCTCCTGCAAGCCAAAGCCCGCCGATCGCTACGACGATTTTCATCACAAGATGACGCACTATGTAGCGAAAATCTCGGGTCCGGCGGCGGTAATCCAGCCGGGCGTCACGGCCCAGACCTACAAGCCCTATGCGCCCGACGACGGTGAAAGTGTCTTCCTCTACGAGGACACGGCCAGCAGCCGTGCCGACATCGTGGCCATTGCGATGAAGATCCAGCCGTTGAAAGTCGGCATTGTCGGCCTCGGTGGGACCGGCGGTTACGTTTTGGACTATCTCGCCAAGACGCATATCCGCGAGATCCACCTTTTCGACGGCGATGCCTTCAGCCAGCACAACGCTTTTCGGGTGCCAGGCGCGCCATCAGGGAAAGAGCTTGAGGACGAACTCACCAAGGTCGCGTTCCACACGCGCACCTACAGCAAGATGCGACGCGGCATCATCCCGCACGCGGTCAAGCTCTCCGCCGAGAACCTTCACTTGCTCGACGGCCTGGACTTCGTGTTCCTCTGCATGGAGGGCGCGGGAAAGCGGCCGATCGTCGAAAAGCTGGAAGCGATGAATATCCCGTTCGTGGATGTCGGCATGGGCTTGACGGTGCACAACCAAAGCCTGCGCGGTCAGGTCCGCACCACCACAAGCACCCCGGTCAAACGCGAGCATGTTCATGCCGGAAAGCGCATCGCGTTTATGACGGCCGACGATGTCAATGAGTACGATCGAAATATCCAGATCGTGGAACTCAACGCGCTCAACGCCGCGTACGCCGTCATCAAGTTCAAAAAGCTCTTCGGCTTTTACGACGACGACACCCACGAACATTTCAGCGTCTTCGTGGTCGCGGGTGCCGAGACGATCAATGAGGACTGCGAATGAAAACGCCTCGAAAGATCCGGCACGAGTTTGTGGAGTTCATTCCAAAAGACCGCGAGGCCGGTGTCCTCTACGTCTCGATCCCGTATGCCACTGCGGTTCATGATTGCTTCTGCGGCTGTGGCACCAAAGTGGTGACGCCGATCAGCCCAGTCGGCTGGCAGCTCACTTTCGATGGCGAGAGCGTCAGCCTTGCACCGTCCGTCGGAAACTGGTCGTTCGCCTGCCGCTCCCATTATTTCATCCGAAAGGACCGAGTCGATTGGGCTGGGGACATGTCCGACGAGGCGATCGCGAAGGGACGGACGAGGGACAAGGCTGCGCGTGAAGGTCACTTCGGAGCCCCGGTCTCGCCGCCCGTCCCGCCAAAGCCGCCTGAACCCGAGATCGCGAAACCGAAACCCAGGGGGTTCTGGTCTTGGTTGACCGGCCGCCGATAGTGATCACGATCCAGACGCTACAAACCTCCGAGACGAGCTGCCAACGTCCGCATTCCGGCGCACCTACAATGTCAGGAAGTGGCGCATTATGTCGGCGCAAAGGGCGCCAGGACTTGGTGCGGCATTCCGGCGATCTGGATGTTGGTTTCCGGGCAGTTCGACGATATCGATGTCGAAGCCCTTGAAACAACGCCAGACGAGCAACGCGCCCGATCGACGAGAAGCGCGCCTGCAGGGCGGGCGCCAAGTCAACTTGCTTCCGGCGGCATCTGTCCCATTCGCTCCCCGAACGGGCTACACCTCGATCGCACCAGCCAGGCGCCGCAAGACATGCGACTATACCAAGGTATAGCCGGCGATCTCATGGTCCAATTGATCACGGGCAACACTGCGAGCAAACACGGGCGCGTCCCCGCAACGCTGTTTTGCGCGGAGTTTTATTGCAATCGCCGAACCAACGCCATGTCGAACGACGGGCCGCCGTGAACGCTGCTGCTTGCGTGGATCTGCGCGGTTTCGCCGTCTCCAAAAAGGTGAACCATGGACAATGTCATTGCCTTTCGCCGGATGGCCGATTGCCATGGGCGCGCCAGAGGCTCGCGCGATGGTGCTCATCGGGTCCTACGTTTGCTTCGCGGAAGCGCTGCGGACCGGAAATCCCACCTCTTCGCCCAATGGCGAATCAATGCGGGCGACGGAGCTCTGGAGTGCAGCTGGCGCCTCGCAGAGGCCGAGCTTCAGAGTGATGTCGGCGACCGATTGTCGAGCAGCTGCGCCGCCTGAAACGCCCTCCGCCTTCATCTTGCAAATGCGTGCGGCTGTGGCTTCCCCGCATGCCGCTCTCCGACCGAGGTTCTCCGATGGTCTTTCTATCGAATAGTCAGGCCCGGCCCAGCACTCTGGCCGCCCTGGCGCGCGACCGGCTGCTTCCGAATATATACGATCTGGTTGCCTTCGCATTGCTCGCGGCGCTTGCCGTGGTGACGCTTCACGCGGCAGCGGCGATGCACGCTCCGCTCTCAGGTCTGACAACCGCACCGGTCACGCTCGATCCGGCACTGCTGCCGGAATACGCCCTGCGCACGACCATGCGCATGTTCGCGGCGATCATCGCTTCACTGATATTCACCTTCGTCGTCGCGACGCTTGCCGCCAAGAGCCGTCGTGCCGAGCTTGTCATCATCCCGGCGCTCGACATCCTGCAATCCGTTCCGGTGCTGGGCTTCCTGACCTTCACGGTCACCTTCTTCATGGGGCTGTTTCCCGGTAGCCAGCTCGGCGCCGAATGCGCCTCGATCTTCGCGATCTTCACCAGCCAGGCCTGGAACATGGCCTTCTCCTTCTATCAATCGCTGCGGACCGTTCCGCGCGATCTCGACGAGGTCAGCCGCAGCTTCGGTCTGTCGTCCTGGCAGCGCTTCTGGCGGCTGGAGGCGCCTTTCGCCATGCCCGGCCTGGTCTGGAACACCATGATGTCGATGTCGGGCGGCTGGTTCTTCGTCGTCGCGTCCGAGGCCATCACCGTCGGCGATACCACCGTGCAGTTGCCGGGGCTCGGCTCCTGGCTGGCTCTCGCCATCCAGAACCAGGATTTCGCCGCCGTGGCCTGGGCCGTGCTGGCGATGGCGGTGGTGATCGCCCTGTATGACCAGCTGCTGTTCCGGCCGATCGTGGCTTGGGCCGACAAGTTCCGTTTCGAGCAGACGGCCGGCCAGCAACGGCCGCGTTCCTGGGTCTACGCGTTGGCGCGCCGCACCCGCCTGTTCAAGCGCCTGATGACGCCGTTCGCATGGCTGGGCAGCCGCGTGTTGCTCATGCGGCTTCGTCGGCCTGCATCGATGGCGGCCAAGGCCGCCCCGGAAGCGAGCAAGCTGCTGGATTATGCCTGGCTCGGCCTCATCATGGCTCTTGGCGCATGGGCGGCATGGACTGCCGTCGCTTATGTCGGGCAGAGCCTGTCCTGGTCCGATGCCTGGGATCCGCTGGCGCGCGGCGTCGTCACCTTACTGCGCGTTATCGTGCTGATTGCCCTCGCCAGCATCATCTGGGTTCCGCTGGGCGTCTGGATCGGGCTGCGCCCCGCCGTCGCCGAGCGTGTGCAGCCCGTCGCTCAGTTCCTCGCGGCCTTTCCAGCCAACGTGCTGTTTCCCTTTGCCGTGGTCGCCATCGTCAGCACCGGGGCGAGCCCCAACATCTGGCTCTCGCCACTGATGGTGCTCGGCACGCAATGGTACATCCTGTTCAACGTCATCGCCGGGGCGAGCGCCTTTCCGACCGATCTGCGCGAGGCCGCCGCGGTCTATCAGCTGCGGTCGTGGAGCTGGTGGCGCCGGGTCATGCTGCCGGGGATCTTCCCTTATTACGTCACGGGCGCGCTGACCGCTTCCGGGGGCTCCTGGAACGCCAGCATCGTGGCCGAGATCGCGAGCTGGGGAGACACCAAGCTCGAAGCCTATGGGCTCGGCTCCTACATCGCCAAGGCGACCGAGGCCGGCGACTTCCCCCGCGTCGTGCTCGGGATCGCTGTCATGTCGCTCTTCGTCACGCTGTTCAACCGCACGCTCTGGCGCCCGCTCTACGTCCTCGCGGAACGCCGCATGCGCCTCGACTGACCTTTTCCGGAGGATCACGCAATGGATGCCAGCATCGCCACCAGCAGCCCCGGAGCCGGGAGCGCAACCCCTCTCGTGAGCGCGCGACAGATCTGCCAGAGTTACGACAAGGGCGCGGCCGGGTCTCTCGTGGTGCTCGACAAGGCCGATGTCGAGTTGCGCCCGGCCGAGATCGTCGGCTTGCTCGGTCGGTCCGGCTCCGGCAAGTCAACGCTGCTTCGCGCCATTGCCGGCCTGATCCAGCCGAGCAGCGGCACCGTCGCGTTCCAGGGCCGCCCGGTGACGGGTCCCACCTCCGGCATCGCCGTGGTATTCCAGAGCTTCGCCTTGTTTCCCTGGCTGACGGTGCTGGAGAATGTCGAGCTCGGCCTTGAAGCGCAGGGTGTGGCGCCGGCAGAGCGCCGCAAGCGCGCACTGGCCGCGATCGACCTGATCGGTCTTGACGGCTTCGAGAGTGCCTATCCCAAGGAATTGTCAGGCGGCATGCGCCAGCGTGTCGGGCTCGCGCGCGCCCTCGTCGTGCACCCGAAGGTCCTGCTGATGGACGAGCCGTTCTCGGCGCTCGATGTCCTGACCGCCGAGACGCTGCGCACCGATCTGCTCGACCTCTGGTGCGAGGGGCGGATGCCGATCGAGGCGATCCTGATGGTGACACACAACATCGAGGAGGCGGTGTTGATGTGCGATCGCATCCTGATCTTCGGCTCGAACCCCGGTCGCGTAATTGCGGAATTGCGTGTCGACCTGCCGCAGCCGCGCAACCGCCTCGACCCCGCCTTCCGCACGCTCGTCGAGGACATTTATGCGCGGATGACGGCCAGGGCGGGCGCGCCGGCGCGCGACGGCCTGTTCCCGGGCACCGGCATTGCGATGTCGCTGCCGCGCGTCTCGACGAACCTGATGGCCGGCCTGATCGAGGCGATCGCCGCCGAGCCCTATAAGGGGGCCGCCGACTTGCCGCCGCTGGCGGCGCAGCTCCATCACGAGATCGACGACCTTTTTCCCGTGGCGGAAACGCTGCAACTGCTTCGCTTCGCCGATCTCGAAGGCGGCGATATCAGGCTTACCGCGCCCGGACTGCGCTTCGCCGACGGCAACGTCGACGAGCGCAAGCGCCTCTTCGCTCAGCAGCTCTCGACCTATGTGCCGCTCGCGGCCCATATCCGGCGCGTGCTCGATGAGCGGTCGAGCCATAAGGCTCCCGCAGGGCGCTTCCGCGACGAGCTCGAAGACCACATGTCGGAAGACTATGCCGCGACGACGCTGAAGGCAGTCACGAACTGGGCGCGTTACGCCGAGTATTTCGCCTACGACGAGAGCGCCGACCTTTTCACGCTCGAAAACCCGAGTTGAGGCGAGGCTGCAATCCAGAGTGCCGCGAAGCAGAGGTCAGCCCGCCCATCATGCTGCGCGTGCAACACACCGATATTTCTCACCAGGGAGGGATCGTCATGAAAAGCGACGACCTCTTTCAGCAATGGCTCCACGCTCGCAGGCGGCAGCGCGCGATGCAGCCGCTGGAACGCCGGCGCCTGCGTGGCGCTTCGCCTTGGTCGCGTCGAAGGCCGCCCGGCCGCCCGCGAGCGTTCTGGAGCGCGGTGAGCAGTCTTTTGTGGTTGTCTCATGTGCAACTGCGTCTCGTCGCCCGCCTGTATTTTCTTGGCCTGCTTTCGCCACGCGTGACCCGTGCATTGCTGCGGATATCGGGGCGGCCTGCGGAAGCAGCCCTGACGCTGATGCGAAACCGGAGCCGATACCGGCCCTCCCGGACCGGAAGATGCCGTGACGATGATCCGTCTTGAGCTGGCGAAGACAACCTTGGAGCGACGCTCGCATTGGGAGAGCCCGCCAGATCTACATGGCAGCGAGCTGTTTGCCGGGGTGGGTATCGGCTATCCGTTCGCGCACCGACGTGATGCTAGAATGAAGGGCGCCGGCCGCGATACGATCGGCCCCGACGAGCATGTCGCTCCGCTCGATCAGTGGATCGGAGCCTGTACGGTTGGCAGAGGGCGGGACATGAGGCTCGATCGGGAACGCTTTCGCATCGAGCGGCCATGGCTCGGACTTGGCCTCGTCGTGTCGATGGCGGTGATCTTCGTCGCCGACACAGTCACGAATTTGGAGATTGCCGTTGCTGTTCTCTACGTGGCGGTGATCCTGATCTCGGTCCGGTTCGACCAACCCATGATGGTGCTCGGGACCGGTGCCGCCAGCACGGCGCTGACGCTCATCAGCTACGGCTTGACGCCGCGCGGCGCTCCGGAAGCGGGCATCGCCAACTCCGCCTTGAGCATTGTCGCCATCGGCGCGACGACCTATCTGGCCCTTCGGATCGAGGCGGCGGAAGCACGTGTCCGCCAGGCGCGATCGGAACTCGCCCATATGTCCCGGGTCACGATGATGGGTGAACTCACCGCCTCGATTGCCCATGAGGTCAGCCAACCGCTCGCCGGCATCGTCGCCAGCGGGAGTGCCGCCATGCGCTGGCTTGCAGCCACCCCCCCGAACCCCGCCGAGGCAAGACGCGCGATCGAGCGCGTTGTCGCCGATGCCGACCGCGCGGGAGATGTCATCGGACGCGTGCGAAGGCTCGTCGCGAAGGCGCCACCGTCACGCGAGCGGATCGACATCGTCGACCTGATCGAAGAGGTTCTTGCCCTGACCCGCAGCGAAATCCGTCAGAACCGCGTGGTGCTGAGGACCGACTTCGCCAATGATCTGCCGCGCCCCATCGGCGACCGGGTGCAGCTTCAGCAGGTCATTCTAAATCTGATCGTGAATGCGGCCGAGATCATGGGCGGGCTGGAAACCGGGCCACGCGACCTCCTGATCGGCGCCGCCGCCGGGGGCGGGCAAATCCGGGTCAGCGTCCGCGATACAGGGATCAGTCTGGCTCCGGCCGCGATCGAGCGTGTTTTCGAGGCCTTTCATTCCACCAAGCCGGGCGGCATGGGCATGGGGCTGGCGATCAGCCGCTCGATCGTGGAGGCTCACGGCGGAACGATCTACGCGGCCGTCAACCATCCGCGCGGCATGGTCTTCGGCTTCACCTTGCCTCTCGACAGTTAATCCTCGGACTGAAGCCATGCCTCAGGACACTCCAATCGTCCTTGTCGTCGACGACGACCCCTCCGTCCGCGAAGGGCTGGACAGCCTTTTCCGCTCCGTCGGGTATCAGGTCGCCTGTTTCGGTTCGGTCCGGGAGTTCACCCTGTTCCGGCGCCCCGACCATCCCTCCTGCCTGGTTCTCGACGTCAGAATGCCCGGACCCAGCGGCATGGATTTTCAAGCGGAACTCGCTGCCATCCGCGATCCGACCCCCATCGTGTTCCTCACCGGGCACGGCGACGTGCCGATGGCGGTCCGCGCGCTCAAGGCTGGCGCCATCGAGTTTCTGCTGAAGCCGTTCCGCGAACAGGATCTGCTCGACGCCGTGCGCAAGGCCATCGACACGGATATCGCACGGAGGCGGTCGGAAGCCGCCCTTGCCGGACTCAGGGCACGCTTCGTTTCGCTATCCGCGCGCGAAAAGGAAGTGATGGCCCTCGTTGTTCAAGGTCGCCTCAATAAGCAGATCGCGGCCGATCTCAGCCTAAGCGAAGTGACCGTGAAGGTGCATCGCGGCCAGGTCATGAGGAAGATGGAAGCTGCGACGCTGGCAGATCTGATCCGGCTGGCCGATCAGTTGTCCGGACGGGAAGGCGGACGAAACCCTTCGCGATGCTGATACGACGCCGGGCGATTGCACCAATTTCGACGGCCCCAGTTCGCGATGGAATGCGCCGTTGGCTCGAACTCTCGCGACAGCTCTTCAGGCGTTCGCCCGGATAGGACCAACTCGGCCGTCTGCCGCCGGAACTCCGGCGGATAAGCAGCTCGAAAACGCGCCATCGGACACTCCGGAAAATGACTTCATGGATGCCCACAAAACCAAGGCAACTCCAGTGAATCTTTCGATCCTCAGACGGCTGGACCGTCCCCACATCATGATCCATGAGGTCGCCGGCATCCGCAGCCCCTGCCGCAAGAACAGCTTAGAAGTCCGATGGCGCTTAGCTGTCCGGTAATGAAAAATGACTATCGTCAGCGGCAATGGTCGAGCTTCTTCTTCTCTTCGTGACGGTCGGTGTCGGCGTTGGATGGTGGCGAGAAGCGCGGTCATCCGCGCGCAGCCGGGCCCTTTTGCGCGACATTGTAGAAGGCATGCCGTACGGCTTCGTCTTGTGGGATGCGAACGACCGGCTAGTCGCCTGGAGCAAAAAAATTGGCGACGTCTACGCGATGACGGGTCCCCGACTTCATGCCGGGATAGGCTTCGAAGAGCTTGTTCGGCATGGAGTGGCGATGGGCGAATACCCTGCGGCAGTCGGGCGGGAAGATGCATTCATCGCGGAAATGGCGGCAAGGCACCGGGCGACGGGTACAACCGAATGCGAACTCATCGGAGATCGCTGGATACGAATTCATGAGAACCGCACGCCCTCGGGCGGAACTATCGGGCTGCGGACCGAAATAACAGATCTAAAGCGAGCCCTCGCTGAAGCTGCCGCCTCGCGCGCTGCTGTCGAGCACGTTGCCCATCACGATGCTCTAACCGACCTAGCGAACCGTCGGCTGTTCCTCCAAAATCTCGATCGCGCCCTGAAGGAGCCC
>NZ_CAMFKW010000082.1 GCF_945957345.1 uncultured Allobosea sp.
CGCCAGCGGTGCAAGGCGCGCCGGTTGCGCCGCAGCATGCGCGTGGAGATGGTCGCTGATCCAGCCCTGGATGGTCTCGATCATCACCGCGAAATCGCGCTCGCCGGCCTTGCCGGCGACATCCTCGGCGAGCGCCATGAGCGCGGCGAGATCGATCTGCGGGAGGGCATCGAGCCGCGCCCTCACCGCCTCGACCAGGGCCAGCGTCTCGGGATCGACATAGGTCAGCGCGCGACGCACCGAACCTTCGGAGAGACTCGCGGCGCGGCGCAGGGCTGAATCGTCGAAGGGCATCTCCATGCGCTCCAGTGCCAACCGGCCGGCTTCGGCGACATCGGCCTCGGCGAGCGGCTCGAAGGTCAGCAACCGGCAGCGCGAGCGGATCGTCGGCAGCATCCGCCCCGGCGCGTGGGCGACGATCAGAAACAGCGCACGCGGCGGCGGCTCCTCCAGAAGCTTGAGCAGGGCGTTGGCGGCCGAGCGTTCCATGTCCTCGGCCGAGTCGACGATGCAGACGCGCCAGCCGCCCTCAGCCGCGCTCGATCCGAAGCGGTCGATCACGCGCCGGATCGAATCGACCGGGATGTTGCTGGTGTAGCTCTTGCCGTCCGGCTTCGGGATCCGGCGCAGCACATGCAGGTCGGGATGGGACTGCGCCATCACCCGCCGTGTCGCCGGATCGTTTTCCGGCATGGCGAGATAGGCGCTCCGGGCCGCCCTCGCCTGCGGATCGCCCGCGGCGAGTAGGAAGCGTGCGGCCCGATAGGCGAAGCTCGCCTTGCCGATGCCCTCCGGGCCGCCGAGCAGCCAGGCATGGTGCATGCGGCCGGATGCCAGTGCGTCGAGGAAGGTCCGTTCGCGCGCGGCATGGCCGACAAGCGCCAGCGTCTCGCGCGGATGCGGCGCGCTCGGCAGCCGGTCGGGTTCGTCGCTGGTCGCTAGCATCGGGTGTCCGGGTCTATGGCATCGGACCGAAAAGTGGAATCCACTTTTCGAACAAATCCGATGCGATAACAATGTGATAGATCATCGTTATCGCGTCCGATAGGATGCGCGATGATCTAGGGGCAGGCGCTCGCGCAGGATATGCCACGCCGCCTCGGCGAGCGCCTCGGGCGGCAGCGTCGCATCGAGCACGGCGCAGCGCTGCGGTTCGGCGCTCGCGATATCCCTGTAGGCTTGGCGCAGATTGCGATGGAAGGCCAGCGTCTCGCCCTCGAAACGGTCGACCGCCTCGCCCGGCCGGCGGCGTTTCGCGGCCCGGGCCAGTCCGATCTCGGGATCGAGATCAAGGATCAGCGTCAATTCCGGCATCAGGCCGGAGATCGTCACGGTCTCAAGCTCCGCCAGCACGGCCTTGTCGAGATGGCCGAGCACGCCCTGATAGACCCGCGTCGAATCGATGAAGCGGTCGCAGATGACCCATTCGCCGCGATCCAGCGCCGGGCGGATCAGGCTGTCGATATGGTCGATCCGGGCGGCGGAGAACATCAGCGCCTCGGCGAAGGGGCCATAGTCGCGCGCCTGCCCGGCCAGGATCATCTCGCGGATGGCCTCGGCCTTCGGCGAGCCCCCGGGCTCGCGCGTCGTCCGCGCCTTGAGGCCCGCCGCATCAAGGCGTTCGCTCAGCGCACGCGCCAGCGTCGACTTGCCGGCGCCCTCCCCGCCTTCGAGCGTGATGAAATGTCCCTTGCCCATAATGGCCTGTTCAGCTCCGGCTCAGCGCCTTGCGAACCCAGCCTGTCGTGGCTTCGAACAGCGCATCCAGCGCCCGGCTCTGCAAGGTCCCGGCCTGCACGCTCTCGGCTGCATAAAGCGGAATGTCCAGTGTCTTGATGTCACCGCGTGTCACCACGAGCCGCGCCACTTCGGCGCCTTCCTGGACGGGGACGGTCAGCGGGCCACGATAGATGATGCGGGCGGCCAGCCGTTCCGTGCTGCCGCGCGGCAGCAGCAAGCTCACGGCCCCTTTGCTTTTCAGCGCCACGCGGCCCTTCTCGCCGCCATAGACGCTGGCCTCGCCCACCGTCTCACCGGCGGCGAAGAGCTGGCGCTTTTCGAAGGCACGAAAGCCCCATTCGAGCAGCTTGCGGGCTTCGGTTGCACGGTCGCGCGCCGTCTTGAGGCCGTTCACGACCATCACCAGCCGCTGCCCGTTCTGAACGGCGGAGCCGACGAGGCCGAAGCCGGATTCATCGATATTGCCGGTCTTGAGTCCATCCGCACCGATATCCATCGTCAGCAGTGGATTGCGGTTCTGCTGGCGGATCTTGTTCCAGGTGAATTCGCGCTGGCCGAAGATCTTGTAGAGCTCGGGATAGGTCTTGATGATGTGGTCGGCGAGGAGCGCGAGCTCCCGCGCCGTCACGCGCTGCTGCGGGTCGGGCATGCCGGTCGCGTTGCGGAAGACCGATTTCGTCAGACCGAGCCCCCTCACCCGCTCCGTCATGATCCGCGCAAAGGTCGCCTCGTCGCCGGCGATGGCCTCAGCCAATGCGATCGAGGCGTCGTTGCCCGACTGGACGATGATACCCTGCAGAATGTCGGAGAGCTTGATCCGGCTGTTGAGGATCGCGAACATCGCCGAGCCGCCCGATGGGCCGCCGCCCTTGCGCCAGGCGTTCTCGGAAATCCCGATCTCGCTGTCGAGCGTCAGCTTGCCGGCAGAAATATCCTGGAAAGCGACGAGCACGGTCGCGAGCTTGGCCATGCTCGCCGGCACCATCAATTCGTCGGCCGCCTTCTCGTAGAGGACGGCGCCGGTCTCCGAATCGAGCAGGACGGCATAGGGCGCCTGTGACTGGAAGCCTTGAGCCAGAGCGGCGGGGCCGAACGAGAGAAATCCCAAGCCCAGAACGAGGCCCGCGACCAGCCGACGCGCCACCAGCAACGGCACAGCACTTCCCGGCAAACGGCAAAAGGCGCTCATGCTTCGATGTGAAGCAGAGCGCCCGCCATCAGGTCAAGCTGGAGATCAGTTGCGCGCGAGCGACTGCAGGCTCTGCGGCGCGAGCTTGTTGAGCGGATGGGTCTTAGCCAGGCGCTCGCCCGCACCCTTCTCCGGCGCGGCGAACAGGCTGGCGCGCATCGGCGGCAAGGTCGTCCGCAGCGTCGCAGGAACCGCGACGGGCTTGGCAGCGTTGGCAATAGTGTCGAGATCGAACGGCCGGTTCGGCGGCAGCGGCGCGGCGCGCATGGACGGTGCCATGTCGACCGGGGTCGAGACGCTCGAGGCCAAGGTCGCGACGACAGGCGCCGAGGGCGTGATCGTACGCGGCTGCTGCGGGGCATAGGCCTGCACGACTGGCGTGGCGAGGGGAGCGGGTTCCGGCTCGGCTGCCGGCTGCGCGTCGAGATCGACGCTGCGCGTGCGCGTGGTAGCGACCGGCTCGGCGCTCGCGACCATCGTCCGCGCGCTGGTGCCCGGGATCGGGGCCGGCGAACCGTCGGTGCGCAGCGTGGCGAGCAGGAGCTTGTCGTCGGAGCCGGCGAGCGAGGCCTGGCCGAGATACTCCATCTTGATTCGCGCCGTACCGAGATGGCGGAACGCGAGCGCATCGGCCGTCGTCTGAGAGACGTCCATCATGCGGCCGCCATGGAAGGGGCCGCGATCGTTGACCCGCACGATGATCGAGCGGTTGTTCAGGAGGTTGGTGACGCGGGCATAGGCCGGCAGCGGCATGGTCGGGTGCGCGGCCGAGACGCTGTAGCGATCGTAGACTTCGCCATTGGCGGTGCGGCGGCCATGGAAGGCCTCGCCATACCAGGAGGCAAGACCGACCTGCGAATAGCCGACGGGCTTCTCGAAGGGTGTATAGCGCTTGCCGGCGACCGAATAGGCCTTGCCGACGAGCTGACGCCCGCCGCCCTTCGGCACTTCCTCGCCTTCCGCGACGACGCGCGGGCTGGCCGCACCGTATTTCGACTGCGGGAAGGCGCCGATTTCCTTGGAACGGCGACCCGCAACCTGGTTGCCGGCGCAGTTCGCGGCGAAGAGACCGACGAGAATCACGCAGCCCATGCGGGCGACAGAGGGCATGGAGGAAGACGCAGTCATCGGTCCGGACATCGTGGAAGCGGTCTCCCGGGCCGAAAAGCGAGCGTCTCGAGTCATTCCGCCAATTCCGCTTTCTGCGCCGAAAACATTCTGTCGGCTCGCCGCCATAGGCAGCAGAGCCGAGTTTTCGGCCAATTCCATTAAGGGATCGTTAAGCCGCTAAAATCCGCCGGAAAGCGGACCACTGAACAGGCCATCCCTGCGCCGTTGGGCGGCCACAGGAGTGTTCGAAATGCGGCGCCTGTCAACGCCGGGGCGATCACCCCGGCCATTTTTCTGTGCAGCGTGGCCATCGGGCCACGGTCCAAGGCCCGAGAAGTGATGACCGCATCCTGCCGCATCGAGCGGAGGTACCGGCCATTCGGGGCATGCAAACAGATCGGTGCCGCATACAGCCCTGGGCTGATCTTCCGCTTGCAAATCAGCTCCCCGACCGGCATTGACGGGACAACGGAAGGGTGGCCGAGTGGTTTAAGGCAGCGGTCTTGAAAACCGCCGTGGGTGCAAGCCCACCGTGGGTTCGAATCCCACCCCTTCCGCCAGTCTTCGGATGCTAACTTTATGTCTTGGTTGATAGATCAGGACACGCAGATGGCTAGCGCCAAAACGTTCACCCCAACTAACGTGTCCGCTCGCAAACGTTTCGGATGGTGAGCCGGTCCCACGACGGCATTAGCCGATCGCTTGGCTGGCAAGTGCGATTCGGCGCGGGCCAGCCGGCGTTAACGGCTTGAACGGTGCTCGCCCGAACGCCATCGACGTGGCGCTGTCGTGGATTTGCATGCCGCTCCCGACCAGGAAATTCGTGAAAGCGGTGTTACTGGCCGGCGTATCGGCGCGCAGAAAGCTCCCGGCATGCGCCACGACATGAGCGCGCGAGACAGCGATCGCATCATCCTCGCTCGCCGCGATGATAGGGCCGATGACGTGCCCCCGGCCGAAGGGCCTGCACAGGGAAAAGGCGACGATCTCGTCGTTCCGAACGAGAACCTGCCCGCGTGAGACCGGCAGCAGGGCCTGGTAGGCGATAGAGCGATCATAGCCCGTCGCGGCAAGGTCGAGCCGCAGAAGGCTTTCGCGGTCGCTGGCGGCGGCAGCGCGAATCAGCCCCTCCACCTTGACCGGATGCATGGCCATTCCGGAAGCGAACGCCTCCGGCCTCGCCTCTCCCTGGCAGCGCAAAATCTTCTGCTCGTAGCCGTATCCGAGCGAGCGATAGAGGCGCTTTGCCTCCCGCGTCGCGTTGAGGCCGAAGACGGCGCCCTCGTTCAGCTCATGCGCCTTTTCCATGAGCCAGCGACCCGCGCCCTGCTCCTGCAGCCGCGGCAGGGTGATCAGCATGCAGACCATGGCGAAATCAGCGCCGTAGCGCAGCCACATCACAGTTCCGACAACCCGCCCGATCTCGTCGACGGCAGCAAGTCCCTGTCCAAGATCGAGCAGCATCTGCCAGTCGTTGTCCCGATGCGGCCAGCCTACCGAAACGGAAAGGGCGTGCAGCAGCTTGGGATCGACCTCCCTGATGTCGCGCAAGGTGAGCTCGAACGTATCGATATGCAGTCGAGCGATCGTCTCCAAAGCGCGGCCTCCGCCGTATCCACGGCTCTGCCCGGCCATGGGCTTCGGCCGGGTTACCGATCGGTTGTAAACCAATCCTGCAACAGGAAGCACCGTTCTTCCGGGGCATTTCAGCAGGGAACTGCGTCAGACGGCAATGAAACGATCCGACCACCGGCACGCCGTGCTTATCCTGCCGCAAGCATAACTGGAACCGGAGCCGTCCGTGGCGCAGGAAGAGATCCTGAAGGCATTGGTCCAATTCCCTTCCGTGGTGGGGCAGCCCAACGCCGCCATCGCGGGCTGGATCGTGCAATATCTCGGCGACCTCGGCATCGAAGCGCAGCTCCTGCCCGGCCCCGAAGGCGATCGGGCGAATCTCCTTGCCACGATCGGCCCGCGCGATCTCCCCGGCCTCGTCCTGTCCGGCCATATGGACGTCGTCCCGGCGCAGGAGCCGCAATGGAGCGCCGACCCGTTCCAATTGCGCGCGGAGGGCGACAAGCTGTTCGGCCGCGGCACGAGCGACATGAAGGGCTTTCTCGCCGCGGCGCTGGCGATCGTCCCGTCGCTCATTGCGCTGAAGCCCGCCCGGCCGATCCATCTCGCTTTCTCCTATGACGAGGAGGCTGGCTGCCGCGGCGTTCCCCATCTCCTCGCCGCGCTGCCTTCGCTATGCGCCCTCCCCGCAGCGGCCGTGATCGGCGAACCGAGCGGGCTTCGGCCGATCCTCGCGCATAAGGGCAAGGCCGCCGCGCGCGTGGAGGTTCAAGGCCGCTCGGGGCATTCGTCCCGGCCCGA
Source organism: uncultured Allobosea sp. (assembly GCF_945957345.1). GTDB lineage: Bacteria > Pseudomonadota > Alphaproteobacteria > Rhizobiales > Beijerinckiaceae > Allobosea. Next base: position 6,416 of record NZ_CAMFKW010000082.1, read on the forward strand.
TCTCGGCCTCAACGCCATTCATGCGATGGGGCGGGTGATCGCGGCCGCGGACATGGCCGCCTCGACGCTGAGCGGCGGCCCGCTCGACCCCGTTTTCGAGCCGCCCTATTCCACCGTTCAGATCGGCACCATCCGCGGCGGCGACGCGCTGAACATCATCCCGGAAAGCTGCACCGTCGAGATCGAGGCGCGCGCCATCGCCGGTGCTGCGCCGGCAGCCTTGCTCGAACCGGTCCGCGAGGCGCTCGCGGGCCTCAGGGCCGAAGGCTTCGAATCGAGCTGGCAGCCTATTGCCAGTTATCCCGCGCTGTCCCTTCCCGCCGATGCGCCGATCGCCCGGCTGCTGACCCAGGTCACCGGCGAAGCACCACTGGCGGCGGTGAGCTATGGCACGGAGGCCGGGCTCTACCAGGCTGCGGGGATCGACGCGATCATCTGCGGCCCCGGCGACATCGCCCGCGCCCACAAGCCCGACGAATACGTCACCCGCGGCGAGCTCGCGGCCTGCGTCGACATGCTCGAACGGCTCTGCGCGCAATTCGTCCAGGAAAACCTTTAATCGCCCGGTCTCACGGAGATTGCCTTGGCCTTCCTTTTCAATTCGACCGACGAGCGGGCACGGGTGTTCGCGGCGCGTTTTGCCGAAGAACTGCCCGATATCCGCTTCATCAGAAGCAGCGATCCCTTCGATCCCGCGGATATCCGCTACCTCATCACCTGGACCGCGCCGGAGAACCTCGATCGTTTCTCCAATCTGGAGATCCTGTTCTCGATCGGGGCCGGCATCGACCAGATGAACACCCATGGCTTGCCGGCCGAAGTGCTCGTCGTCCGCATGGTCGAGGAAGGCATCACCCGGATGATGCAGGAATACGTCACGCTGGGCGTGCTCGCCCTGCACCGACAATGGCCGCTCTATCTCGCCCAGCAGAGAGCCGCACACTGGGAGCCCTACGATATCGTATCCGCCCCGGACAGGCGGATCGGCATCCTGGGGCTGGGCATGATGGGCTCGGCGGTCATCGAGCGCCTGAAGCTCTTCGGCTTCCCGATTTCCGGCTGGAGTCGCTCGCCGCGAGCGATCGACGGGATTCGCTGCCTGCACGGAGAGGCGGGCCTTGCCACCCTGCTGGCCGAAACCGATATCCTGATCTGCCTGCTGCCGCTGACTCCGGAAACATCAGGCATTCTCAATGCCGAGCTCTTCGCGCAACTGCCTGCCGGCGCCGGGCTCGTGCATGTCGGCCGCGGCCAGCATCTCGACCACACAGCCCTTCTTGACGCTCTCGACAACGGTCATCTCTCTGCTGCCGTCCTCGATGTCACCGAGCCTGAGCCGCTGCCGGCCGATCACCGCCTGTGGAGCCATCCCGGGGTGATCCTGACGCCGCATATCGCCAGCAAGGTCGAGGCCGCACCGGCGGCCAAGGCCGTCATCGAGAACCTGCTCCGTCATCGCTCCGGCCTACTCCCGATCGGCCTCGTCGATCGCAGCCGTGGCTACTGAACCACTTCAACCCCGAACGAAAGGATATCCCGTGTCCCTCCGCATCAAGCTCGACACAGCTCCCACCGGCGAGCCCAAGCACTCCAAGGCTGCTGCGGACCGCCTGATCTCCGGCGATCCCTCGTTCAAGACCTGGGCTCAGGACGAATCCCTCGCCGGCTCGGGCAAGGTCCGCACCGGCGTCTGGGAGGCGACGCCGGGCGAGAACCACTCGATCAAGGGCGAGACGATGGAGTTCTGCCACATCGTCTCCGGAGTCATCGAACTGACCGAGGAAGGGCAGCCGCCGCGCATCTTCCGCGCCGGCGACAGCTTCGTGATGAAGCCCGGCTATGTCGGCGTGTGGAAGACGATCGAGACCGTCCGCAAAATCTACGTGATCGTCGGCTGACCCGAGCACGCCGAAGAATCGGCCGCCCGGGACCCTGCAAACAGGATTTCCGGTCGGCCGAGCCGCCCTCACAGGCGCAAACTTCGGCCCGGACGGAGCTACGCTCGGACGACAATCATCCGGAGATGCACCGTGTCGCTGAGTTTCGATCCCGCTTCGGTCACACTCCCACGCGGCCATTTCATTGCCGGCGAATGGGTCGACGCCAAGGACGGCATCGATCTGCATCGCCCCTCCGACGCGATCGGCTTTGCGGCCTGTCCCGTGGCCGATGCGGGCCTCGTCGATCGTGCCGTGGCTGCCGCGAAGGCTGCGCTGGCGCAAAGCGGCTGGGCGCGCCTGGCCCCCCGCGAGCGTGCCCGCGCGCTCCACCGCTGGGCCGATCTCATCGAGGCGGAAGCGGAAACGCTGGCGCGGCTGGAGGCGATCGCCTCGACCCGGCCCATCTCCGAGCTCATGGCAGGCGACGTCCCCGTGACGGCCGAGCAGATCCGCTTCTTCGCCGAATTCGCCGACAAGGAAGGCGGCGATCTCGTTCCGACCGGCTCCGACAGCTTCGGCATGATCGCGACCGAGCCCTATGGCGTCGTCGGGGCCATCACGCCCTGGAACTTCCCGATCAACATGGCCGGATGGAAGCTCGGCCCCGCGCTCGCGGCGGGCAATGCCGTGGTGCTCAAGCCCTCCGAGATGACGCCGTTCGCGACGCTCTATCTGGCGCAGCTGTCGGTGCGGGCCGGGCTGCCCGCGGGCCTGATCAATATCGTGCTCGGGGACGGCCGCACGACGGGCACCGCGATCACGGGACACCCCGATATCGCCAAGGTCAGCTTCACAGGCTCGACCGCCGCCGGCGCCGCGATCATGGAGAATATCGCCCGCACCGGCATCAAGCCGATGACGCTGGAGCTCGGAGGGAAAAGCCCGCAGCTCGTCTTCGCCGATGCCGACCTGCCGCAGGCCGCGGCCGCCATCGCCCGCAGCATCCTCGGCAATGCCGGCCAGGCCTGCGTCGCCGGCTCGCGTCTGATCGTGGCGGAGAGCGTTGCGGCGGAACTGGTCGATCTTATCGTCGAACGGATGCGTGCCGTCCGCCCGGGTGCGACCTGGGATGCGGCGAGCGCCTATTCGCCGATCATCTCGGAGCGGCAGATCGGCCGCATGGAAAGCATCGTCGATGCGGCGGTGGCGCGCGGCGCCACCTGCCGGCTCGGCGGCGAACGCCTCGACCATGCGGGCTATTTCTATGCACCGACCGTGCTGGAAGGCGTCGACGCCGCCTCGCCTGCCGTGACCGAGGAAATCTTCGGGCCTGTCCTGACCGTCCAGACCTTCCGAGAGGAAGAGGAAGGGCTCGGCCTCGCCGACCATCCGACCTACGGGCTTTGCGCCGGCCTCTACACCCGCAACCTTTCGCGGGCGCTACGCGCCGTCAACCGCCTGCAGGCCGGCACCGTCTGGGTCAACCGCTATGGCCGCTCGCGCGACCACATTCTGCCGACGGGAGGCTACAAGCAGTCCGGCCTCGGCAAGGACCTCGGACGCGAGGCCTATCTCGCGAACCGCAAATCGAAAAGCGTCCTGATCGCTCTCTGAGGAGTCCTCCGTGAAATCCTACAAGATCGCCCTGATCCCGGGTGACGGCATCGGTGTCGCCGTCACTGAGGCCGCCTGGGACGTGCTCGGCCGCGCGGCACATGGCGGCGGCTTCAAGCTCGAAGGCACGAGCTTCCCCTGGTCCTGCGACTTCTACGAGAAGACCGGCGCGATGATGCCCGCAGACGGCATCGAGACGCTGCGCGGCTTCGACGCGATCCTGCTCGGCGCGGTCGGCTGGCCCAAGCGCGTGCCGGATTCGGTCTCGCTGCACGGGCTCCTGCTGCCGATCCGCAAGGCCTTCGTGCAATACGCCAACATCCGACCGCACCGCCTGCTGCCGGGCGTCGAGGGGCCGCTGCGGGCGAGCGCCTTCGACATCCTCTGCATCCGCGAGAATACCGAGGGCGAATATGCCGGGGCCGGCGGGCGCGTCCATAACGGCACGGCCGACGAGGTCGCCGTCGAAACCTCGATCTTCACGCGCAAGGGCGTCGAGCGCATCCTGCGCTTCGGCTTCGAGCAGGCGCGCAAGCGCCGCGGGAAACTCGCCTCGGTGACGAAGTCGAACGCCCAGAAGTACTCGATGGTGTTCTGGGACGAGATCACCGCCAAGCTCGCCGCCGAATATCCCGATGTCGAGGTTTCGAACTACCATATCGATGCCATGGCGGCGCGCATGGTCATGGCGCCCGAAAGCCTGGATGTCGTGGTGGCCTCGAACCTCTTCGGCGACATCCTGACCGATCTCGGTGCCGCCATTCAGGGCGGACTGGGCTATGCCGCTTCCGCCAACATCAACCCGGAGCGCAATGCGCCCTCGATGTTCGAGCCCGTACACGGCTCGGCGCCGGACATCGCCCATCTTGGCATCGCCAATCCGATCGCCGCGATCTGGTCGGGCGCGATGATGCTGGACCATCTCGGCGAGGCCGGCGCGGCAAAGGCCGTGATGGCTGCGATCGAATCCGCTACCGCCCGTGGCATCGGCACCGAGCCGGGCAAGCACAAGACGAACGAGATCACGGCGTCCATTCTCGCGGCGCTGGGCTGACAGGAGAGCAGAGACATGACCATCGAAGGCCTTCGCGATCCCGGCCTCGTGCGGGAAGCCTGCCTGATCGGCGGCCAGTGGAGCGGAGCGGCCTCGGGCCGCACGCTCGACGTCGTCGACCCCGCTACCCAGGCGGTGCTCGGCACCGTGCCGGATGCCGGCACGCCTGAGACCCTTGCCGCCATCGATGCCGCCACGGCGGCCTTCGAGAGCTGGCGGGCGAAGACGCCGGCCGAGCGCGCCGCGCTGCTGGAAGCCTGGCATGCGCTGATGCTCGAGCACATCGAGGACCTGGCGCTGATCCTGACCCGCGAGCAGGGCAAGCCGCTCGCCGAGGCGCGCGGCGAAATCCGTTATGGTGCCTCCTTCGTCAAGTGGTTCGCGGAAGAAGCTCGCCGGATCTACGGCTCGACGATTCCCGCGCCCACCGCCGACCGCCGCATCCTCGTGCTGAAGCAGCCGGTCGGCGTCTGCGGCATCGTCACGCCCTGGAACTTCCCCAATGCGATGATCACCCGCAAGGTCGCGCCGGCGCTGGCTGCCGGCTGCACGGTCGTGATCAAGCCCTCCGAGCTGACGCCCTATTCGGCGATCGCGCTCGGCGTGCTGGCCGAGCGGGCCGGCATCCCGGCCGGCGTGATCAACATCGTCACGGGCCTGCCGACCGAAATCGGCGCCGAGCTGACCGGCAATCTCGCGGTCCGGAAGATATCCTTCACCGGCTCGACGCGCGTCGGCGCGCTCCTGATGAAGCAGGCCTCCGACAGCATCAAGCGGCTCAGCCTGGAACTGGGCGGGAACGCACCCTTCATCGTCTTCGACGATGCCGATCTCGACATCGCCATCGACGGCGTGCTCGCCTCCAAGTTCCGCAATGGCGGCCAGACCTGCGTCTGCGCCAACCGCATCCTGGTGCAGGACGGCATCTACGACCGCTTCGCCGAGAAGCTGTCCGCCCGCGTCAACGCGATGAAGGTCGGCCCCGGAACCGATGCTGGCGTCGATATCGGCCCGATGATCAACGCCGCCGCGCTGGAAAAGATCGAGCGCCATGTCGACGACGCCCTGTCGAAGGGCGCTAGGCGCCTCGCCAGCGCCGCAGCCATGCCGAACGGCAAGCAATACGCCACACCGACCGTGCTGGGCGAGGCTACGACGGAGATGCTGCTCGCCAGCGAGGAGACCTTCGGCCCCGTGGCCCCGCTCTTCCGCTTCCGCAGCGAGGATGAGGCGCTCGCCATCGCCAACGGCACGCCGTTCGGGCTCGCTGCCTACTTCTTCACGCAGGACATCCGGCGTTCCTGGCGCGTCGGCGAGGCGCTGGAATTCGGCATGGTCGGGCTCAACACCGGCGCTATCTCGATGGAGGTCGCGCCTTTCGGCGGCGTCAAGCAGTCGGGCCTCGGCCGCGAGGGCTCGCAGCTCGGCATCG
>NZ_CAMFKW010000083.1 GCF_945957345.1 uncultured Allobosea sp.
AGCCTCGAGCGGCCATGCAGCCGACCATGATCTGGCGCAGCGCCTGGTTGCGCTGACCTTCCAGCATGCCGGCCTCCATCGCATCGGCGAGACTACGACCCATATGGATTGGAGCCGCCATGGCCTGGGCCTTGGCGGCTTCGCCCTTGCAGATGGCATCGTCCTGCTGAAACTGGGCGACTGCTCCGGCATCGCTGCGTCCGTCGTAGCGGTCGAAGCGCATGGCGGTACGCGGGACGCACGCGCTGGCGGCACTGGCCAGCATGATGGCGATGGCGAGGGCCGGCCAGCGGCTGCGCCTGGGTTCTGGGCAAGAGGTTGTCGAAAACACGGATGCGAACTCCATCGAGCAATCGGGATCAGCGATCATCGCGGCGCCAGCTCGCTGGCTTGGCGAGCGGGCGAGAGGCCTTCTGCGGCGACGGCCTTGGGAAGCCGCGCGAAAGAAGCGGCCGGATGCCGAGATGACGGGCTTCGCGCCGCTTGGCTTCGGCGATTGCGGCCAGATCCCGGGCAGTCTTGGTCCCGGGTGCGCGGTGGCAGCAGTCACGGCCGAGAACCCGGCCGTCCTCGATCGAAAGCTCTCGGCTCTTGTCGAGGATGAGCGCTTCCGGGATGACGTGGTCGAACTCGACGACCTTGCCGGAGACATTGAGGCCGCAGCCTTCGCAGCGGATGCAGCCACGCGCGTCCATGGCTCGCTTGAGCATGGCGACCTTCTGGCTGCGGGTGAACTCGCGACGCCCACTCATCACGCTGCCTCCAGTCGACCGTAAGCGGCGACCTGCGTGACGATCCGATCGAGTTCCTCATTGAACTGTGTGACGGCCGTGCTGAGTTCGTTGATGAAGGTCTCGTCGCGATGGGCTCGGGTAATCATGATCGGCAGGCCGGGCCAATAGATCGCGAGATCGATCCAATCGCGCTCGGCGATCCACAGCTGCCCCTGACACTGGGCCTTGTGCTCGGGTGGGAACTCGCCTTTGAGCAGAGCTTCGATCAGGAGATGTGGCAGCTTGGTCTTGATCTCGAGCAGGCCGTCCTTGCCGATCAGCGCATCGGGCGAGGCGCCGGCCTGTCCGCGGCGCAAGAACCCGATGGTCTCGCACTCGAGGCCGGTGACGAAGCTGTAGGCGCTGCGGGCTTCCTCCTCCATCAGCTTGCCGCGTTCCATATGTGGGGAGGTGAAGTTATCCATCACCTCGCCGGTCAGGCGTTCGCCTGCGAGCTTGTAGAGATAGGTCTGCCGGGTCCGGCTCTCGGTACCGCCGCGTCCCTTGGTCAGGATCGAGGCGAACTCGGACGCGGTCGGGATGCCCAGGCGCGCTTGCGCCCATTCCGGGGAGCCTTGTGTGCAGTTGATGATCTCGAGCATGGTCAGGCCCGTGCCTTCCTGGCATTGAGCATCACCAGCGCTTGCCGGAAGTGGCGCGCCGGCAGTTCGGCAAAAGCCTTGATCTTAAAGAAGCGCAGCAGGGCCTCGCGCTCGTCGCCGACCTCGTCGATCAGCGCGAGAAGCTCGCGAGCTTGCTGGCGGGTGATGGTCTCAGCCACCCCTGCTGCCTTGCCGTCATCGTCATCCGCTGCGGCAAGCCCAAGTGCGGCCTTCAGTGTCATCCGCTGCAGATAGGTCAGCGTCGATCCGATCGCCTGGATCGCGTTCTTCTCGCCGCTGTGATCGGCGCCGGCGCTGAGGCTGTTCTCCTCGCTATGGCCGTCGCGGTGCGTGATCACGCAAGTGATCGTCACCTTCCCGCCGTCACTGTTCGAGCGGAAACGGTAGGCCAACCCGTGGCGTGCCAGGATCGGCCCGACCGCGCGGGCGATCTCGGCCAGATCCTCATGGCGGTAGTGCTTGGCTCCGATACTGGCGATCTGGGTCTTCGCGATTACCGGGAGCTCGGCCTTGGCAGCCGTCAGGGCTGCCTCAAAGGCTCGGCGTGCATCGTCCGCCCGGCTCCGCTCGTGCAGGCCGATCAGTTGAGACAGCACATGTTCGTCGGCACCACGGTCGAGTGCGGAACTCAGCAGGCTCAGCGGTGTGATCGTGGGGGCAGGGCGAAGCTCGCTGAGCCGAGCGCCTGAGGAGGAGCGCCGGTAACGCGCTGCGCTGGTCATCGCTTGGTCCCCCTGACGAGAGATGCGGTGCGCGCTGACCCGAACCGCCAGGCTCGGTACGCCTGGGCGAGCTCTGCCGGGCTGAGCCGGGAGGTTGAAGGCAGGGGCTCCAGGGGCACTTCGCGAGAGAGCGCCTGCGAGGACACGATGAGCGGAAGAGGTAAACTGCGGTTCATCGCGACGTCCTCAGTGAAGCTGCTGATGGGTGAGGGTGCTCGCGGGAGCCGTGCTCGGCGTGGTGATCGCCGCCCCCGTGCTGACATGGTCGCGAAGCAGCAAGGCAGCGCCTGAAGGCGTCAGGGCCTGAAGCCGTTGAAGCGCCGCCAGCTCGGCCCTGGCTTGCGCCCATCCGCGCTTAAGGGCCTGAGACAGAAGCTCGCGCCGTTGAGCCCGGCTTTGCAGCCCTGAAACCTGAGGGCCGGCCCGCCGCATGGCGTAGCGCAGGATGCCCGGCTTATAGAAAATGAGCTTGTTCTTGAACTCCAGTATCAGGGTCATCATCGTCCTCCAGCGACGAAAATCGTCGGTGACGGACGGTTCCCTTCCTATGGCAGCACCAGTCAACTGGAATAGTCGGCACTCGACGAAAAGCGTTGATCAGGCTATGCCGGCACGATGATCACACCCGCCCAATGCCGTGCCGCCCGCGCGCTCCTCGATTGGAGCCAGCAGGACCTCGCCAAGGCCGCTCATCTCGGCCTCTCAACCATCCGCGACTTTGAAAAGGGCAGACGTGTGCCAACCCATAACAATCTCCAGGGCATCAAACTCGCCCTGGAGGAGGCAGGCGTCGAGATTGGAGAAAAAAGATCCAGGGTCGCGATGAAGCAGGAGGGGACCGCGAAGTAACGCAGGCCTGAAAATTTCAATGTTTGTGAAAATGGCAGCTGTGTAACAACGCGCATAGCGCGTGAATTAATCGCTAATGTCGCCCGCGATGCGCAAGAGATACTGACCGTAGTCGCCCTTGGAGAGCTTTGCGCCGAGGAGCGTCAGCTGTGCGGCGGAAATCCAGCCCTGCCGTGCCGCGATCTCTTCGGGGCAGGCGACGCGCAGGCCCTGGCGGCTTTCGAGGGTGCGGACGAACTCGCTGGCCTCGAGCAGGCTCTCGGGTGTGCCGGTATCGAGCCAGGCGAAGCCGCGGCCCATGGATTCCACCGAAAGCGCGCCGCGTTCGAGATAGATCCGGTTGACGTCAGTGATCTCCAGTTCGCCGCGCGCCGAAGGTTTTAGCGAGCGCGCGATCTCGACCACCTCGGCATCATAGAAATAGAGGCCGGTCACGGCCCAGTTCGACTTTGGAACCATCGGCTTCTCTTCGATCGAGACCGCCTTGCCGGCCTGGTCGAAGGCGACGACGCCGTAACGCTCGGGGTCGCGGACATGATAGGCGAAGACGGTCGCGCCGCTGCTGCGGGCCGTCGCCCGTGCCATCATCTCGGGCAGGGAGTGGCCGTAATAGAGGTTGTCGCCGAGGATCAGGGCGGAGGGTTCGCCGGCGACGAAATCGGCGCCGATCAGGTAGGCCTGAGCCAGCCCGCCGGGGTGTGGCTGCTCGGCATAGGTCAGGCTCATGCCCCAGTCGGAGCCGTCGCCGAGCAGACGCCTGAAATTCGGCAGGTCGTGCGGCGTCGAGATGATCAGGACGTCGCGGATGCCGGCGAGCATCAGCGTCGAGAGCGGATAGTAGATCATCGGCTTGTCGTAGACGGGCAGGAGCTGCTTCGACATCGCCAGCGTCATCGGGTGAAGCCGTGTGCCGGAACCGCCGGCCAGAATGATGCCCTTCATCGTTACCTCTGGTCCTTGGCCTGGTCTTTGAGAAGGCGCGCGACGCAAGGCCGGAGCGAGCTTTGCCACTCTGGTAACAGCACTTCGTGAGCAAGCGCGAGCTTGCTGCAATCGAGCCGGGAATTGGCGGGCCGGCGCGCCGGGGTCGGATAGTCCGCCGTCGCGATGCGCTTGACCCGGACCGGCTTGCCGCCTTGCCGCTCGCGCTCTGCGAAAATCGCCTCGGCAACATCGGCCCAGACCGCTTCGCCCGTCGCGCTCATATGGAACACGCCGCGCAAGCGCGCATCCTCCTTCCGGCCGGTCAGGTTGCGCGCGACGGTGAAGATTGCGTCGGCGATGTCGAGCGCGCTGGTCGGGCAGCCCGCCTGATCGGCGACGACACCGATCTCGTTGCGCGTCTCGGCAAGGCGCAGCATCGTCTTGACGAAGTTGTTGCCGAAGGGGCTGTAGATCCAGGCTGTGCGCAGGATGGCATGGTTATCCGTCGCTGCGGCGACCGCCTGCTCGCCGGCAAGCTTGCTCGCGCCATAGGCGGAGATCGGGCCGGTCGGATCGTCCTCGCGGTAGGGCCGGTCGAGCGCGCCGTCGAAGACATAATCGGTCGAGAGCTGGATCATCGGAATGCCGAGCGCGGCCGCAGCCCGAGCCGCTTCGCCGGCCGCCTCGCCATTGACGCGCATGGCGAGCTCCGGCTCGCTTTCGGCCTGGTCGACGGCGGTATAGGCGGCGGTGTTGACGATCACGTCGGGCCGGGCGGATCGCAGGGCCGGCGCAACCGTCTTCGGCTGGGCGAGATCGAGGTCAGGGCGGCGCAGCGCGATGACCTCGACACCGACGGGCACGCGCTCCAGCATGGCGCAGACGACTTGCCCGGTCCAACCGGTGACGGCGATGCGAAGTGTCATCAGTCGAAATAGCGCAGCATCTCGGCGAGGCGCGGATGCTTGCGGTCCTTGTCTGAGAGGGTGAGGCCCAAGAGCGGCAGGCGCCAGTCGATGCCGAGCGCCGGGTCGTCGAAGGCGAGGCCGTGATCGTTCTCCGGCGCGTAGGGGGCGGTGACCTTGTAGATGACCTCGGTATCCGGTTCGAGCGTGACGAAGCCATGGGCGAAGCCGACCGGAACCAGCAATTGCTTCCAGTTCTGGGCTGAGAGCTCCACCGCGACATGCTTGCCGAAGGTCGGAGAGGAGACGCGGATATCGACGGCGACATCGAGGATGCGCCCGCGTGTGACCCGCACCAGCTTGTCCTGCGCGAAGGGCGGGGACTGGAAATGCAGGCCGCGCAGCGTCCCGACCGGCGCCGACAGCGATTGGTTGTCCTGGACGAAGTCGAGATCGAGTCCGGCTTCCGCGAAGGTCTTGCGGCTCCAGGTCTCCGAGAAGAAGCCGCGATGGTCGCCGAACTTCTTCGGGGTGACGATCTTGACGGCGGGGATCGCCGTTTCCTCGACGCTCAGCATGGTCCGGTCTCCGCTCAGGCCGCACCGAGGCGCTCGCCGCGATAGACGCCGGAGCGGATATCGCCCCACCATGCGGGATTGGCGAGATACCATTCGACGGTGCGGCGCAAGCCCGTCTCGAAGGTCTCTTTCGGCGTCCAGCCAAGCTCGCGGCCTATCTTGCCGGCGTCGATCGCATAGCGCGCATCATGGCCCGGCCGGTCGGTGACGTAAGCGATCAGGCGCTCGCGGCTCCCCTTCGGGTCCGGCCGGAGCTCGTCGAGGATGGCGCAGATGGTCTTCACCACCTCGATGTTCGTCTTCTCGTTATGGCCGCCGATATTGTAGCTCTCGCCGAGCTTGCCGGCGATGGCGACGGTGATCAGCGCATCGGCGTGGTCGTCGACATACAGCCAGTCGCGCACATTGAGCCCGTTGCCGTAGACCGGCAGCGGTTTGCCCTCGAGCGCATTGATGATCATCAGCGGGATCAGCTTCTCCGGGAAGTGATACGGCCCGTAATTGTTCGAGCAATTGGTCATCACCACCGGCAGCCCGTAGGTATGATGCCAGGCGCGCACGAGATGATCCGATGCGGCCTTGGAGGCGGAGTAGGGCGAGTTCGGCTGGTAGGCCGTGTCCTCGCGGAAGAAGCCGTCGCTGCCCAGCGAGCCGAAGACCTCGTCGGTCGAGATATGGTGGAAGCGGAAGCGCGCCCTGCGATCCTCCGGCAACGCCCGGAAATGCCGGAGCGCCTCCTGCAGCAGCGTGAACGAGCCGACGACATTGGTCTCGATGAAGGCGGCCGGGCCGTCGATCGAGCGGTCGACATGGCTCTCGGCGGCAAGATGCATGACGATATCGGGCTGGAAATCGGCGAAGATCGCTTTCATGCGCTCGCCGTCGCCGATATCGGCCTGCTCGAAGCGACAGCGGTTGCTGCCGGAGACCGGTGCCAGCGAGGCAAGGTTGCCGGCATAGGTCAATTTGTCGACGACGCAGACCTCGTGCTCCGTCTCGCCGATCAGTTTGCGCACCACGGCCGAGCCGATGAAGCCGGCGCCGCCGGTCACGAGAAATCTCAGGCGCATGAGGGGCAATCCTGGCGGCAGCGGTCGCAAGAACGGGTGGAGCGGAGAGGCGCGGCGGGCAGCCCATTGCGAGCGGTCGCATATCTGCCCCGGTCGCACGACATGGTCGTCGGCCTCAACGTCTTTCCCCCTTCACCGCACGGCATGTGTCACGAAGCGTTTCGCGCGACAGCGAAACCTCCGAACCGCGGCAAAACAAAGGCCCGCATGCCGCAAGGCCCCGTTTGAGCGGCTTTCATACCCGTTCGAGCGCGACGGCGATTCCCTGGCCGACGCCGATGCACATCGTCGCCAGCGCGCGCTTCTTGCCGGTGAGCGACAGTTCCAGCGCGGCGGTGCCGCTGATGCGGGCGCCGGACATGCCGAGCGGATGGCCGAGCGCGATCGCGCCGCCATTCGGGTTCACATGCGCGCCGTCCTCGGCGATGCCGAGTTCCCGCAGCACCGCGATGCCCTGCGAGGCGAAGGCCTCGTTCAACTCGACGATGTCGAAATCGGTGGGCTTCAAGCCAAGGCGTTCGCAGAGCTTGCGCGTGGCCGGGATCGGCCCGAGCCCCATGACGCGCGGTGCGATGCCACCGGTCGCGCCACCCAGAATGCGCGCAATTGGCGTCAGCCCGTATTTCGCCGCGGCCTTCTCCGAGGCGATGATCAGCGCCGCAGCGCCATCGTTGACGCCCGACGCGTTGCCGGCGGTGACGGTGCCGCCTTCCTTGCGGAAGGGCGTGCCGAGCTTGGCGAGCTTCTCCAACGTGGTGTCGCCGCGCGGATGCTCGTCGATCTCGATGCGAACGGGATCGCCCTTGCGCTGCGGAATCAGGACTGGGACGATCTCCTTGGCCAACCGGCCGTTCTGCTGGGCCGCGACCGCCTTGAGCTGCGAGCGCAGTGCGAAGGCATCCTGGTCGGCACGGTTGATCTTGCAGTCGGCCGCGACGTTCTCGGCCGTCTCCGGCATGGAATCGATGCCGTATTGCGCCTTCATCAGTGGGTTGACGAAGCGCCAGCCGATAGTGGTGTCGTGGATCTCGGCATGGCGCGAGAAGGCGCTGTCGGCCTTGGGCATGACGAAGGGCGCGCGCGACATACTCTCGACGCCGCCAGCGATCATCAGTTCGGCTTCGCCCGCCTTGATGGCGCGGGCGGCCGTGATGACGGCATCCATGCCGGAGCCGCAGAGCCGGTTCATCGTCGTGCCCGGCACCTCCTTGGGCAGGCCGGCGAGCAGCAGCGACATGCGCGCAACGTTGCGGTTGTCCTCGCCCGCCTGGTTGGCGCAGCCGAAGATCACGTCGTCGACTGCGCCGAAATCCATCCCCGTATTGCGTTCGACGAGGGCCTTCAGTGGCACGGCGCCGAGATCGTCTGCCCGGACCGAGGAGAGCGAGCCGCCGAAGCGGCCGATCGGGGTGCGGACATAGGCGCAGATGAAGGCTTCGGTCATGTCACGGATCCTGCGGTCTGGAAGGCGAACAGCTTATCTTAGATACGGTAGAAGTCTCGATACCAGGCGACGAAGCGAGCAATTCCTGTCTCGATCGGCGTATCCGGGTGGAAATCGACCCTGGCAGTCAGGTCCGTCACGTCGGCATAGGTGGCGGGAACGTCGCCGGGCTGGGCGGGCAGGTGCCGCTTGATCGCCTTGCGGCCGCAGGCATCCTCGATCGCTGCGATGAACCGGTCGAGCCGGACCGGCGTATGGTTCCCGATATTGTAGAGGCGCCAGGGAGCCGTCGAGGTTGCCGGATCGGTCGCGGCTTCCGTCAGCGCGCCGGCTTGAGGCGGCTTTCCGGCCAGTCTCACGATCGCTTCGCGGATATCGTCGACATAGGTGAAGTCACGGCTCATCGTGGCCTCGTCATAGACGTCGATCGGCCGGCCTTCGAGGATCGCCTTGGTGAACTTGAAATAGGCCATGTCCGGCCGGCCCCAGGGGCCGTAGACCGTGAAGAAGCGCAGGCCCGTCGCGGGGATTCCGTAGAGATGGGAATAGGAATGCGCCATCAGCTCGTTGGCGCGCTTGGTCGCGGCATAGAGCGAGACCGGATGGTCGGCCCCGTCATGCTCGCTGAACGGCACCTTGGCATTGGCGCCGTAGACGGAGCTCGACGAGGCATAGACCAGATGGTCGACCGGATTGTGCCGGCAGGCCTCGAGGATCGAGAGAAAGCCGTCGAGATTGGAGGCGGCATAAGCGCGCGGGTTTTCCAGCGAGTAGCGGACGCCGGCCTGCGCCGCGAGATGGATCACCACCTGCGGGCGGAAGGCGGCGAAGGCAGCCTGCACGGCGTCGTAGTCGGCGATATCGATCGGCTCGAAGGAGAAGCCGTTGCGGGCGGTGAGCCGGTCGAGGCGGGCCTGCTTCAGCGCGGGGTCGTAATAGGGCGTCAGATTGTCGATGCCGAGGACCTGCACGCCCCTGTCGAGCAGAGCCTGAATGACGTGGAAGCCGACAAAGCCGGCCGCGCCGGTCAGGAGCACGCGTTCGAACGAAGGGGCCTGATCCACTTGGGGTCCTTGCAGAAACGGCGGACGACCTGCATCGCCGCGCAGTTACATTGGCTCGCCGCGCGAAGAGTCCGCTTGAGGTTGTTTAGCGCGTTTGCGCCGCGGCGAAAGCGAGATTCTCCGCCAGAAGCGCTTCGGCTGCTTCAGGCGTCGGCGCCTCGACATAGACGCGCAGCTCAGGCGCATTGCCCGAGGCCCGGAAGTGGACTGTCGTGCCATTGCCGAGCGTCAGGCGCAGCCCGTCCCGGCGGTCCCGCGCCGCGACGCCGCCATGCCGTGCGAAAGCCGTGTCCCGGAAGCTCGGGTCCTCGTCGTCGAGCCGGGCGAGCAGGGCAGCCGTCCGGTCCTGTGGGACTTCCTGCAGGCGGTTCGACAGGGCGACCGCGAAGCGCGCTTCCGCCGCAATCGCACTCAGCGGTTTGTCAGCGTCGCGGGCTAGCGCGATCGTCGCCAGAATCGGCAGCAGGGCGTCGCGCGTCGGCAGGGCCTGGAGTCGCTTCCCACCCCGCGAGACGTCCGAGCCGAGCAGGACGCCGCCATTGGCCTCGAAACCGATGACGATGGCGGCTCCCTCCGCCTTGGCCTGCATCATGCCAGCGATGACATAGGGCGAGCCGACGCGGGTGCGGATGACCTTGTCGAACAGACCGGGGCGGTCGAGCGCCGAATTCGACGTCACCGGCGTGATGATCGCGTCGGCTCCGAGGAAGCGAGCGGTGAGGGCGCCGACCAGGTCTCCGCGCAGGAAGAGCCCGGTCTCGTCGGCGACCAGAGGGCGATCCGCATCGCCATCGGTCGAGACGATGGCGTCGAGCTTGCGCTCGCCGGCCCAGCGGTGGGCCAGATCCACATCCTCCGGGCGCAGCGCCTCCGTATCGACCGGGATGAAGACCTCGCTGCGACCCAGCGCGACCGGCGTGGCTCCCAGCGCGGTCAATACGTCGCCGATGACGTTGCGGCCGACGGAGGAGTGCTGGTAGACGCCGATGGTCAAGCCTTCCAGCGCGCGTCCGAAGAAATCGACATAGCGGGCGCGGTAGCCGGCTATGACATCGCGCGACGGCGCCGTGACCGCGACATCGGGCGCCGCCGCAAGGGCCAGCGCGGCGTGCTGGGCCAGGATGCGTGCCTCGTCGGCTTTGTCGATCTCGCCCTGGGCGCGGTAGAATTTCAGCCCGTTCCGATCGTCCGGGATATGGCTGCCGGTGACCATGATGGCAGGGCTGCCGGCAGCCATGGCGGCCTGCGCCAGGGCAGGCGTCGGCACGGCGCCGCAATCCACCGGCTCGAGCCCGGCATCGGAGACGGCTTGCGCGCATTGCGCGGCGATGAGGGGACTCGACGACCGCAGGTCCCGCCCGATCAGGACTTGGTTTCTTGGCCCGGCGGCCTGATCCTCCAGCAGCATGGCGCAAAAGGCGCGAACATAGGCGTAGGTTGGCGGGCCAGCCAGTTCGGTGACGAGGCCGCGCAGGCCGGAGGTGCCGAATTTCAGGCTGGTCATAGCGAGAGGACTCAAGTGGTACCGTGGAAGAGGGCAAGCTTTAGTGATTTTCTCGCTGGTTTGGAACTGGGCGAACGGGATGGATCAAAATGGCGAGTGCCCCGTCAAAAGGCCCCAGGAGCGATGACACACTGCCGGAACCCACATCAGGGAACCCCGTGAACCTGAGTCGAGAGAGCATGCTCCGGGTCATGAAAACCCGGATGGATCTGGGGATGATCAGGAATGAAGAGGCGGACGACACCGCCCGCTTCTTCGCCTTCGTGCTGGCGAAGGGTTCAGGTGCGTTCGGCGCAGCGGCTCGTCGCGAGCGCAACGAGCGTTACGCTTGCCGCCGCGAAGACAACATACGCGATGATCGGAAACCAGATGGGGGCAAGGACAAGAAGCCAGGAAGGGCCAATGTTGCAGAGCGTCGAGCCGGCCATTACCGCCGCTTCAAATATGCAGAGCGCGACCAATACACGAAGCATGTCAGCCATCCAGCGCTGATAATCTCTGAAGTCTGAAGCCATCTCAGCGATTGCACAAATGCTCAAACGGGCTAGCCAATGCGAGCTATGGCTCGGTAGAGCGGCGAGTTCAGGTGGCCCGCGATGACAATCTGCGGTTGGCAATCGAAAGGCACGGAGGCCCTCGCGAGGCGTGAACGGCGATACCGACATCGCCCCGATGCGGCGCGACCGCGCCGCCGTTGTGGCCAGCCCATCGATTGAGCAGGCGATCGGCAAATGCCGGCCCGCTATCGCACCGAAGGTTACCCGGTCGCGGCGTCGCCGCTCGATGCGGTCGAGGGCCTCGGTGACCTCATAAGCGCGGAAGTTCACTATACCGCTAAGTCGAAACCTGCAATCTCCCAGATCTCGCCGCCAAAGGGTCCCACAGCCTCCTCCGGAAGCGGATTGCGCCATTGCGTGATCCGATTCGGATGCGCATCGAACGGCTGCCGCAGGTCTACGATCGCCTTCGCCCCACCGGCCGCCGCAAGGGCAATCTTCGCCTCAAAGGCTGGTGCGTGGCTCCGCCGCGATCGTGTCCTCGTGTTCTTTCCTGTCCCGGACATCATGTCGCCTTCGGACAGAAGCTCCACTTATCCACACGGCTTAGCTTCTATCCACACGGCTTAGCTTCCCCGCCGGCTCCTTGGCCGAGCGGCCCAAGAATTGCTTGTCACAATAGTCTGGTAAATTGTTCGTTAATGGAGCGTGTTCAATTTTCCGCAGTTGAACCGTTTGGCAAAGTGGCGTAGGTGAGCACGCGTCGCCGGATATTGCAGGACCTCCCATGGCGGTTGACTTCATTGCTGTGCACGGCGGTGAGAAAACCATCCAGTGGAGCGCCTGCGTTTGTGCCGGCG
>NZ_CAMFKW010000084.1 GCF_945957345.1 uncultured Allobosea sp.
GTCGCCATTGCCGCAGTCAAACTCTGGCTACCCTTTGTCCACGAAGCCTAGTTGCCATCTAACCATCGGATAAATCTTGTAAATTCAGGACGTCGCAGCTCGGGATACTGAACATCATAGACCGATCTCAGGATTTTGGGATATCCCAAAACATATACACCTTGAGATAGGGTCATAGGGGCCTTCTCAGCAGCTGGAAGCTGTGTTTGGCTGCCCCTACAAGAAGACCTTCAGGGGAACCGATGCGTATCACAACGGCCCGCGAGGCAGCCGCCCGGCTGCGCGCCGGGATGCCGGCCGGCCGCGTCTTCCAGCCGGGGCGGAGAGCTGGCTCGATACCCGATACCAACGCGGCATCTGCGCCCGTCGTGGTCGGCCATGCCCGGTTGCGCGAAGCCCATGCCGGCCTCACTGCCGAGCGGCCGCCGGACAAACAAGGGTCGCAACCGTCATTCGCATTGAAATCTGGAAAGACGACACATGCAGGAAATCTGGATCGACTACATCAACGCCCTGGACACCAGGGCGCTGGAACTGACCAACGACGAAATCCTCGATGCCGTTTCCGAGGCGCTGGCAGCGCAAGGGCGAGGCGAAACGGTGATCGAGCCCCGGGTCCATCTGGTTCCCGAGAGCTCCGACAAGGGCCATTTCAACGTCCTGCGCGGCTACGTGAAGCCGCTCGACTGCGCCGGCGTGAAGGTGGTCGGTGACTTCGTCGACAATTACAAGGTCGGCTTGCCCTCCGAGATGGCGGTGCTGAACCTATTCAACCCGCGCACCGGCATGCCGCAGGCCATCATCGACGCGACGGCGATCACGGACATGCGCACCGGCGCGGTCACCGCGCTCGGCGCCAAGCATCTGGCGCGCAAGGACAGCAAGATCCTCGGCCATGTCGGCGCGCGCGGCACGTCCTACTGGAACGTGCGGCTCCTCGACCATCTGTTCGATTTCGACGAGATCCGCGTCCATTCGCGCCGTCCCGAGAGCCGCGCAGCGTTCGCCGCGCGCCTGGAAAGGGACCTCGGCAAGAAGATCGTCGTGACGGATAACTGGGAGGATTGCCTGAAAGGCGCCGATATCCTGGTGGAGGCGAGCCGTCTTCCCGAACCGACGCCATTGTTCAAGACGAGCTGGGTGAAGAAGGGTGCCTTCGTGGTCCCCTACGGAACGATGAGCGCGCTGGAGTTCGATCTCACCGACATCATGGACAAGGTCGTCGTCGACGACTGGGGCCAGTGCCAGCCAGGGCGCCCCTTCGGGGCGCTTCGCCGGCATGTCGACGAAGGTAAGGTGACGCTGGAGACGCTCCACAGCGAGCTTGGCCAAATTGTTGCAGGACTGAAGCCCGGGCGCACCGATGACAATGAAACAAACCTGCTTTGGCATCGCGGCCTGTCGTCGTCGGACATCGCGCTGGGACATGCCATGCTGGAAAAGGCCAGGGCGCTGAAAATCGGACAACGCCTGAGATTCGCCTGAGCGAATACCGCCAACCGTACAGATCCAAAAACAAGAGGGGTACGACCATGTTCAAGGTTTTCAAGGCGCTGGCCGGCGCCGTTGTTCTCGCTGGTTTCGTCAGCCCGGTTCTCGCCCAGCAGCCGGTCAAGGTCGGCAGCAAGAACTTCACCGAACAATATGTACTCGCCGAAATCTACGCGGCGGCGCTCGAGAATGCCGGCATCAAGGTTGTCAGGAAGATCAATCTCGGTGGAACGCTCATCGCCCATCAGGCGCTGACCACCGGCGAGATTGACCTCTACCCGGAATATACCGGCACCGCGCTGATCTCCGTCGTGAAGGGCAAGGTGCAGAGCGATCCGGATGCCGTCTACAAGGAGGTCAAGGACTTCTACGAGACCAACTTCAAGGTCACATGGTTGAAGCCCGATGCGATCAATAACGGCTACGCCCTGCTCGTCCGGCCGGAAACCGCGGCTGCTCACAACCTCAAGACGCTGAGCGATCTCGGCAAGGTCGCTTCCACGCTGGTCCTGGGCGCTGGCCCTGAGTTCAGCGAGCGGGCGGACGGGCTGCCCGGCCTCAAGGCCACCTACGGCGCCGTGTTCAAGGAGTTCAAGCAGTTCGCCAAGCTCGGCCTGCGCTACGATGCACTGGCCGCCAAGCAGATCGAAGTGGCGAACGGCTTCGCGACCGATTGGCAGATCGCCGACGGCAAGCTGGTCGCGCTCGACGACGACAAGCAGCTTTTCCCGCCCTATTACGTCGCGCCCGTCATCCGGCAGGATACGCTCGCGGCCAATCCGAAGATCGCCGCGACGCTCGACGCGCTCTCCCCGCTGCTGGACAACGACACGATGCGCAAGCTCAATGCGCGCGTCGAGAAGGACCGCGAGGAGCCGAAGGACGTCGCCAAGGCGTTCCTCAAGGAAAAGGGCGTGATCAAGTAGGCACCGGAGCGTCATGCAGGTCGTCGCCATGAAGCCAATCGTCACGCTTGGGGCTGCCCGCCTGACCATCGGCGATATCGCTGGTGTCGCCGATGGCCGGCACGCCATCGCCTTCTCCGAAGCGGCTGAGGCCAGCATCGAGGCCTCGGCGGGCGCGCTTGCCCGGCTCAGCGCCGCGGGCGAACGCATCTACGGCGTTACGACCGGACTGGGCGCCGCCGTCGATACGGCGTTGCGGGCGGAAGACGACGTGCAGATGCGCGTGCCGCTGGCGCGTTGCGTCGGCGTCGGCCGGGCCGGTTCGCGCCGGGAGTTGCGCGCCATCATGACAACGCGGGCCGCGCGGCTCGCCCAGGGCTGTTCCGGCGCAAGCCTCGCGACGGCGCGCGGCCTGGCCGCGCTGGTCGAACGCGATGTCCAGCCCGTCGTGCCGATGACGGGCTCGATCGGGGAAGGCGACCTCGCGCCGCTGGCGGCGATCGCAGCCGTGCTAACCGGGCAGGGCCTCGCGTTTCTGAAGGGGGAGATCGTGCCGGGGGCCGTCGCTCTGGAAGGCGCCGGCCTGTCCCCCTTCCGCCTCATCGGCAAGGACGGCCTCGCGCTGGTGTCGTCCAATGCGGCTTCGGTCGGTCTCGCTGTGCTCTGCGTCGCCGATGCGCGGCGGGTGCTCTCGGCCGCCGTCGCTGCCGGCGCCCTCTCCTTCGAAGCCTATCGCTGCTCGCTGAACCCGCTCTCGGAAACAGCGCTGGCGCTGCGGCCTATGCCGGGACAGGAGGCTGTCGCGGCCGCAATGCGTGCTCTGTTCGAGGACGGTTCCCTCGTCCAGCCCGGCATGGCCCGGCGCCTGCAGGACCCATTGAGTTTCCGCTGCATAGCCCCTGTCATGGGGGCAGCGGTCGCAGCGCTGGATTCCGCCCGCGACATCGTCGAGGCCGAACTCAACAGCAGCGACGACAATCCGGCGATCCTGGCGGAAGGGCACTCCCTGCCCAACGCCAATTTCGACACCACCCATCTGACCCTCGCCTTCGAGATGCTTGGCCTTGCCCTCGCCCGGGTCGCGGCCATGGTCGGCGAGCGGATCATGAAGCTGATGTCGCCGGCCTCCAGCGAATTGCCGCGCTTTCTCAGCCCCATCCAGAACGGCCGCAACGGCTATGCGACGGTGCAGAAGACGGTCGCAGCGCTGGTCGCGGAGATCCAGCATAAGGCCAATCCAATGCCAGTCTTCGTCCTGCCTGTCGCCGACCGCGTCGAGGACTACGCCACGATGGCGACGGCGGTGATCGAGAAGACCGCCGACATCGTGGCCCGGCTCCGGCTGTTGATCGCCGTGGAGCTGATGGTCGCGGCCCAGGCCGTCGACCTACGGGATGGCATCGTGCTCGGCCGCGGCACGGCAGGCGTCCGGGCTGCCGTGCGAAGCGCTGTCGCCATGCTGACCGAGGACAGGCCTGCGACGCCCGATATCGAAACGCTGGACGCGATGATCGCTGCCGGTGTCTTCGATGACCTCGGCAGGATCTGGCAGGAGGCGAAGTGATGCTGCGCTGGGTTCCGACGCATCTGCCCGATATCGCCCAGGCGCTGTGGGAGCATGTGACGCTCGTCGTCGTCTCGGTCGCGATCGCGCTGGCCATATCGCTGGTCCTAGGCGTCTACAGCGCGCGCCGGCCTGCGGTCTATGCCGTCGTGGTCTTCCTCACAGGCGCCATCTTCGTCATTCCGAGCCTGGCGCTTTTCGCGCTGCTGATCCCCTTCCTCGGGCTCGGCTTCAAGCCGGCGATCGTCGGGCTCGTCTCCTATTGCCTGCTGGCCCTTGTCCGCAACGTGGCGCTCGGCATCAGGTCGGTGCCGCCCGAGGTGCTCGATGCGGCGACGGGCATGGGCTACGACCCCTGGCGGCGCCTGCTGCGCATCGAGTTGCCGCTGGCGATGCCGCTCATCGTCTCCGGCGTCCGCATAGCCACCGTCACCGTCATCGGCATCGCGACGGTTGCCGCCTATATCAATGCGGGCGGGCTCGGCACGATCATCTTCGCCGGCATCGACCAGCGCTATCCCGAGAAGATCCTCACCGGCGGCCTGCTTGCTTCGGCGATGGCGGTCAGCGCCGATTTCGCCCTGACGTGCCTCGAGCGGCGCCTGCGCCTTGGACGGGTGGGCTAAGATGTCGCTGATCGTCGGAACCTTCGCCTGGGTCGCCGCCCATTGGGACCTGATGCGGACCGCCTTGATTCAGCATGCGGAGATGAGCCTCTGGTCGCTCGGTCTCGCCCTGCTGGCCGGCATTCCGCTCGCCATCTCCGTTCTGGGGCGTGAGCGGCTGGCCGCGCTCGCCATCAACATCGTCAACACGCTCCGCACCATCCCGAGCCTCGCGATCCTTGCCGCGGCCCTGCCGCTGCTCGGCATCGGCCTCGTGCCGTCCGTCGTTGCGCTGGTCGTGCTGGCGCTGCCGCCAATCCTGCTCAACACCTATGTGGGCTTGCGGGAGGTCGATGCCGATCTCGTCGATGCGGCGGCCGGCATGGGCATGACGCGCGGCCAGATCCTGCGCAAGGTCCAGATTCCGCTGGCAGCGCCGGCGATCTTCGCGGGCATGCGGACGGCCGCCATCCAGGTGATATCGGGAGCGACGCTGGCCTCCTTCATCGGCGGCGGCGGCCTCGGAGACTTTATCACGGCGGGGATCGCGGTCATGGACCAGCAGCGCCTCCTCGCGGGAGCGATTCCGATCGCCGTCCTCGCAATGGGCGTCGAAATCCTGCTGGGTTTTGCGGAGCGGCGCCTGTTCAGGGACGTGCGCGAGGGAGGCAATGCGCGATGATCAGGCTGGAAGGCATCACCAAGCGCTTTGGCGCCGCCGGCAAGCCCTCGGTGGACGATGTGACCATCGAGATGCCGGAGGGCACGACGACCGCGCTCATCGGTCCCTCCGGTTGCGGCAAGACCACCACGATGCGGATGATCAACCGCATGATCGAGCCGAGCGCCGGCCGCATCTTCATCGAGGGGCAGGACGTCACCAAACTCGATCCGGTGACGCTGCGGCGTCGCATCGGCTACGTCATCCAGCAGATCGGCCTGTTCCCGCATATGACGGTAGCGGAGAACATCGCCACGGTGCCGCGCCTGCTGGGCTGGACGAAGGCCAAGACCGAGGAGCGCATCGACGAGCTCCTGGCGCTGGTCGGGCTCGAGCCGGAGCGCTTCCGCAGCATGATGCCGCATCGCCTCTCGGGTGGTCAGCGCCAGCGCGTCGGCGTGGCGCGCGCCTTGGCCGCCGATCCGCCGGTCATGCTGATGGACGAGCCTTTCGGCGCGATCGACCCGATCGCGCGCGAGCGGCTCCAGGACGAGTTCAAGGAGATCCTCAAGCGCGTGCGCAAGACCATCGTCATGGTCACGCATGATCTCGACGAAGCCATGAAGATGGGCGATCGCGTCGCGATTATGCGCGACGGCCGGCTCATCCAGTACGCGACGCCGGACGAGATCCTCGCAGCGCCGGCAGATTCCTTCGTCGAGACCTTCGTCGGCCCCGACCGTGCGCTCAAGCGCCTGAGCTTGCGCAGCGTCGATGGGTTGATGCAGCCCGGCGCCGTCGCGGATGCTCCCGCGATAGCCAGCGGCGCGTCCGTGCGCGAAGCGTTGGCACGCCTGATCGGTTCCGGCGCCCGCAGCGTGAATGTGCGTGGCGCTGACGGCGCAGTCCTCGGCCATGTCACCCGCGACGCCATCCTCGACGGAGCGGATGCGGCGGCATGAATTGGGTGGCCAATGCCCGCATGTATGCGGTGACCGCCGACGCCTCGGCCGCCTGGGCCCAGCTTTTCGCCTGGATCGCCCGGACGAGCGGGGTCGATCTGGAGACGATCCAGCATCCCACGAGCCTGCCGATGACGGCGCTCTGGACGCGATCCGATCTGGGGGCCGCGTTCATGTGCGGCCGGCCCTGGTCGCGGGCGGAGCCGAAGCCGGTACCGATCGCCTGTCCCGTGCCGGCGCCGCCGCGCTACGAAGGTCTTCCGCGCTACATGACCGATATCGTCGTGCGCGCCGACAGCCCGTTCCGGACGCTGGAGGATACGTTCGGCCATCGCATCGGCTACACGCTGGAGGAATCGCAGTCCGGCTTCAATGCCCTGCGCCATCATCTGCTCGGCTATCGCTCTGCGAGCCTGCCCACGCTCTATGCGGAAAGCGTCGGTCCGCTGCATACGCCGCGCGGCGTCGTCGCAGCGCTCCTGTCCGGCGCGATCGATGCTGGTCCGCTCGATTCCTATGCCTTCGACCTCATGCGCGCCGCGCCGGACGATCCAGCCCACGGCTTGCGCGTCGTCGCGACCACGGCGCCGGCCCCGATCCCGTTCTTCGTCGCCACACATTCCTGCCCGCCGCAGGTCGTAGAGGCGCTGCGGGCGGCTTTCCTGGCCATCGAAGAAGCGTCCGAGCTTGCGGCAATCCGGGAGCGCTTGCTCCTTAATGGCTTCAGCCCCGTTTCCGAGCCATCCTACGACCTACTCGGCGTCTGGGATGCGGAGGCGCTTGCGGCCGGATACGAGACACCGAAATGATGTAGCGCCTCTGACGTGCTGATCATTAAAAGTCTGCTTCCGGCCAACTGGCCAGAGTCCGCTTGTGGTGCTATTTGACGGCGATTTGAGAGTTTCACAGTTCTCGGCCCTTTTCATACCAGGGCTTTGACCGGTTACGGCTTCACTCGGGCGCGTCACGCGTCACATCTCCGTAATCGCTCGTTCGGCCTGCAGTGCGAATTGTAGCACGAGCAGCGACAGCGCATGATCGAACGACTTGTCCGGCGCAGCAATGGCGCAGGCGTCGCCGACCCCGAATGTGGCACATGGGCTCGCATATCGCTTCTGCGCGGCGGCGACATATGCCGATGAACGTCGATGCCGTGAACGCTGTGAATATCCGGGCGTTCGAGCAGCGCGGCCGTCAGGCTGCCGGTGCCGCAACCGACGTCAAGAACTGCGCCATCCGTTACGCCGACGAAGTCGAGGAACCGAGTAGCCAACCGGCGGCTCCATCGGCCCATGAGTTGGTCGTACGCATCGGCGTCAGACGCGAGGAAGGTACACGATGGTGCGGACATGAAGAAGCCTCCCCGAGGTGGTGTGCCCGTCATCCGTGGGGATAGATCCGTAGGGCGAAAGGGTGCACTCTGGAGGCCCCCAAAACAGCCAATCGCTCCTAGCCGCGAGCCCTGCAATCGGAAAGCCACCACGGCCATTCTGAGGACGGCGCGACGAAATGAGCTGGTGAGCGGCCTCTACCTGCCCGTCTCGAAGTAAAGCGCTCGTGACGGTATATTCCAAAAGGTCGCGTCAGCCCCGACTGCCGCCAACCCGCTCATGCATCAACAGAACTGGCTGAAGCTCCTGAACGGCTTCGTTCCATCTTTGACGCGCGAAGGCGTCGAAACCTCGCGTAATCGGAGCGAGGATATCGGCGGCAGGGCCTTTTGGGTTGTCGACAAGCGAGCGAAGAGCGTCGCTGTCGCCCGACATCGCGAACGCGAGCGCGCTGTGCAATATCGGCAAAGGCGATCCCCGAGTTTGGAAACCATTGCGACGCATATGGGCTGATCGCCCGCCAGAGCTCCGGATCGACCGTTTCCCCGGCCATCTCCGCTCGCGCGAGAAATGAGGCGCAATCGGTGAGAACGTTGATCTGGGGCCCCATGAGCCGCCGGGGTGAAGGTCCCTGAGATAGATGCTCCACGCATCTTCCCGCCGGCCGGTTTCCAGCGACCAGATCGCCTGGTGCCCGCTGATATGGCAATGGATGTGAGCGTCTTTAGGATAGTCCTTCGCCCATTGACTCAAAAACTGCAGGCCTTCCCTTCGCTCGCCAAGCTCATAGTAGAGATGACCGCGAATGTGGGCGGCGTGCCCATTGCGCGGATTGCCGTGCAATGCCGTCTCGATGTTGCGAAGGCCGTTTGTGAAATCCTGGAGTTCGATTTGTGCGAACGCGAACACCATTCGGAACCACCAGTCATCGCCATAGGCCGATGCGAGCGGCTGTAGGACCGCAAGCT
This sequence comes from uncultured Allobosea sp., assembly GCF_945957345.1. GTDB lineage: Bacteria > Pseudomonadota > Alphaproteobacteria > Rhizobiales > Beijerinckiaceae > Allobosea. Next base: position 8,488 of record NZ_CAMFKW010000084.1, read on the forward strand.
GTTCTGCCTCCCGGCCGGCCTTGCCTGAAAACGCGATAAGTCCGAAGACGCCGGTGATCGGTGCCAGCACCATCGCATCTCGCGGCCATGTCCTGGTGTGTTCGAGAACCAGCGGTATCGCTGCGACACCTTGCCCGGTCAGTATCTTCGCGAAGATGGCGACATGGCTCTTCTCGCGCTCGCTGGTGCCCGCGGCAAGTGCTAGCGCGCGTTCGAGCGGCGCCTTCAGCTCCGCTCCACGACCAAGCACCTGGGACGCCCGGGCCAAGGCTATACTATGCCCCGCTGCGCATCGCCAACCTAACCTCCCTCCGGCTCAAGGAGAACGTCAAATGCAGAGGAGACATCTGGCGAATCCACTTCCCTCCCTCTGCAGTCAAGAATGGTAACGAGCTAAACTTTAAGCTGCCGGCTGAAGCCGTCGCCCGCGTTAAAGCTGCGATGCGCTTGTACAAACAGACCGAGGGCTGGCTTTTCCCGGGGAGGAGAGCCGGTCCTGAAATTTCGGGTTCGCTCAGTTCGCAAATCAAGAAGGCCGTTGAATCCCGTCTTGGCGTGGCGTTTCACGCGCAACTTTATCGTTCGATCGCCATCTACCTACAGGTCAAAGCCCATGGACCAAATGGTATTGAGAATGGCCGAGCGCTTATCGGCAACCGCGACGCCGACACGATCCGTCGGAACTATGCTTACCTTGCCGACCGTGAGCTGACTCGTCAGGCCTAGGAAGAGATCACCAAGCAGCGGCTTTCTGCGATGAGGAAGCGACGTTGATGGGCCGCTTCAACAACAATGTCGCGCGACGCTGTCTGAAGGTCCCTGCGTGGCCGATCCAGGATCGCGAACTTTATGCGCAGGCGACGATCGACGATCCCTTTTTGTGACCCTGTCGCCGCCGCCAAATGGCGGCCGGCGACCCGCCATAAGAATGAACGCGGTTATGGGCGCTGGCTAACCTTCCTGATCAGGCGAGGCGAGGACCTCACGCTCCCGGCCGCCGCACGCGTGACGCCCGCCAATGTGGATGCCTTTGTGCATGATCTGCAGGCACAAGGCGTGAAGCTCGGCACCCTGCGTAACCGCCTCTTTGAATTGCTCGCGGTGATCTCGTCGATCGCACCGGGGGCTGATTGGTCCTGGTTGCGCGCGCGCGCCAACTTGCAGAGTCGACGAGCCAAGGCTTCCACCGTGAACGCGCGATTTCTCGATATCGTCATCGTCGTCGCCGCTTGTGAGCGCGCCCTGTCTGCTGCGTCCCACCCCCTCCCCCGGAAATCGATCCCAGGCTATCGCAACTGGCTCATCCTGTACTTCCTGGCCTACATCCCGGTTCGGCTCTGCAACCTTGCAAGCCTCGAACTCGGCCGTCACCTTGCGAAGGGAAATGGCGAATGGCTGGTGACCCTGCAGCCGGAGGAAACGAAAAAGGGCGCGAATACGCGGCCCCGCGCATCCGCCCCTGGCCCTGCACCTTGAGCGCTATCTCGCCAATGTCAGGCCCGCTGTAGCCAATACGAGCTCGGGAGCTCGGCTCTGGTTGGGAATAAGCGGTGCTCCGCTCGCAGATCACACGATCCATATCGCGCTGCGGGAGCTGACGCTCCGCGAATTCGGCATCGCTTTGGGACCGCATTCATTGCGGCACAGCTTTGCAACGTTCGCGGCGGAAACCGTCGGCATTGATGGCGCGCGAGCAGGCATAGGTCATACCAATTCCTGGCGCACTCAAGGCTGCAATCACGCATCGACCTTGGCAGCCTCAATCAGCCATGCTGAGCTGATTGCCGGACTGCGCAGATCGAGCCCCGGCGGACGGAAGCGCGGATCCTGAAAGCGGCCATCTACGCGCGCTATTCAAGCGATCAGCAACGCGATCAATCTGTTGAGGATCAAATCGCCGTGTGCGGAGCCTTGATCTCGCGGGAGGGCTGGACGCTCGCTGGAACCTATACCGATCGGGCGATGTCGGGTTCGAGCCATCTCCGTCCCGGCTACGAATCTCTTCTCGCGGACGCCCGTAGCGGCAAGATCGACATCGTCGTGGCCGAGGCTCTCGATCGTGTAAGTCGCGACCAAGAGCATGTGGCGGCATTCTTCAAGCAGATGCAGTTCTGCGGTATCCGGATCGTCACGCTCGCCGAGGGCGACATCAGCGAATTGCATGTCGGTCTCAAGGGCACGATGAACGCCCTGTTCCTGCGCGACCTGGCCGCCAAGACCCACAGAGGGATGCGGGGCCGGGTTGCGGCCGGCCGGTCCGCAGGTGGGATCTGTTATGGTTATCGCGTGCGGCGAGAGATTGATGCTCACGGCGAACCTGTTCGCGGTGGCCGGGACATCGAGCCCGGCGAGGCAGAAGTCGTCCGACGCATCTTTGCGATGTTCTCCGCCGGCGCCTCCCCGAATGCGATTGCCAAGAAGCTCAACGAGGAGTCCATCCCGGGACCAGGCAAGCGACCATGGGGAGATAACACCATCCGCGGGCACGCAGGCCGCAAGACCGGCGTCCTCCGCAACGAGCTTTATGTCGGGTGCCTGGTCTGGAATCGCCAGCGTTACGTGAAGGACCCGCAGAGCGGAAATCGGATCTCTCGTCCCAATCCCCCTGATCAATGGATCACCGAGGACGTCCCTGAGCTGCGGATCGTCGAGCCAGGGCTTTGGAACACCGTTCAGCAGAAGCTCGAAGAGGTCGCGGCCTCTCCGCGTTCTGTTGCGAGCCGCGTCGGTCGGTTCCGGGAACAGAGACGGGCCCAGCATCTCCTCAGTGGCGTGGTGCGCTGTGGTTGCTGCGGATCTCGCTTCCGACCGATGGGTCGCGACTATATTCGGTGTTCAAGCGCGCATCGCAACAGCGCCTGTACCAGTCGCCTTTCCATCCGGCGAAGGTCACGGTCATCGACCATGTCTTCGATGCCGCGAGCGGCACGTT
>NZ_CAMFKW010000085.1 GCF_945957345.1 uncultured Allobosea sp.
GCAGCATGATCGCGGCCGCCGTCACCGGCGAGACGACCAGCGCCATCAGCGGCAGCGACAGCAGGCCGAGCCCGGAGAAGCCGCCCTTGGCCAGGCCGGTTAGCACGACGGCCGGCACCATCGCGGCGAAGAAGAGAAGATCGAAGGGCATGTGGTACTGCGTCGCAGGGCGAGGAAATGCAGGGCGGGATCGGCGAAAGTCTTAAGGCGGCGCGCTTGCGCAGAGCGAAGGGACGAGCGCAGGATTTCGCGCAAAACCAGCCCCGCCACCGCCGGCTCGCCAAGGGGCTTTAGGATGAAACCAGGCGCAGAGGAACGCTTCCGATGAATGGCTCCCATGCGGCGCCCGCCCGCTCCGAAGGCTATCGCGAGACCTATGCGCGCTGGCAAGCCGATCCGGATGCCTATTGGCTCGACATGGCCAGGGCGATCGACTGGATCAAGCCGCCGGAGAAGGCGTTCGATCCGGCGGCCGGCATCTATGGCCGCTGGTTTCCCGATGCGACCTGCAACACCTGCTTCAACGCGCTCGACCGGCATGTCCGCGACGGGCGTGGCGAGCAGACGGCGCTGATCTATGACAGCCCGGTCACCGGGACCAAGGCGAGCTATACCTATGCGCAGATGCTGGAGGAGGTGGCGACGCTCGGCGCCGTCCTGCAGGATCTCGGCGTCGGCAAGGGCGATCGCGTCCTGATCTACATGCCGATGGTGCCGGAGGCTGCCTTCGCAATGCTGGCCTGTGCGCGGATCGGCGCCGTGCATTCGGTGGTGTTCGGCGGCTTCGCGGCCAAGGAGCTGGCGACACGCATCGACGATGCCGAGCCCAAGGTCATCCTGACCGCGACCTGCGGCATCGAGCCGACGCGGGTGGTCGAGTACAAGCCGCTGCTCGACGGCGCGATCGAGATGGCCAAGCACAAGCCGCAGGCCTGCGTCGTGCTTCAGCGACCCCAGGCCGACGCGTCGATGCATGTGACCCGCGACAAGAACTGGCGCACGCTGGTCGCCGCCGCGAAATCCGTGGGGCGCAAGGCGGATTGCGTCGAGGTCGCGGCGACAGACCCGCTCTACATCCTCTACACCTCCGGCACGACCGGGCGGCCCAAGGGCGTGGTGCGCGACAATGGCGGGCACATGGTCGTGCTCAAGGCGACGATGGACCAGCTCTTCGATGTCGGGCCGGGCGAGGTGATGTTCTGCGCCTCCGATGTCGGCTGGGTCGTCGGCCACGGCTATATCGTCTATGCGCCGCTGATCCAGGGCGCGACCAGCGTGCTCTACGAGGGCAAGCCGGTCGGTACGCCCGATCCCGGCGCCTTCTGGCGGGTGATCGCCGAGCATGGCGCCAAGGTGCTGTTCACGGCGCCGACCGCCTTCCGCGCCATCCGCAAGGAAGACCCCGAGGGCCAATATCTCGCCGGGCATGACCTCTCGCGCTTCCGAGCGTTGTTCCTCGCCGGCGAGCGGGCCGATCCCGAGACGCTGAAATGGGCCGAGGCGATGCTCGAGGTGCCGGTGATCGACCATTGGTGGCAGACCGAGAGCGGCTCGCCGATCGTTGGCGATCCCCTGGGTCTCGGGCTTCTGCCGGTGAAGCACGGCTCGCCGACGGTGCCGCTGCCGGGCTGGGACGTGCAATGCCTCGACGAGGGCGGGCGGCCGGTCGAGGCCGGCAAGATGGGCGCGATCGTGCTGAAGCTGCCCTTGCCGCCCGGCGCCCTGCCGACGTTGTGGAACGACGATGCGCGCTTCAAGGAGGCGTATCTCGCGACCTATCCGGGCTTCTACAACACCTCGGATGCCGGTTTCATCGATGAGGACGGCTATGTCTTCATCATGGGCCGCACCGACGACATCATCAATGTCGCCGGTCACCGGCTCTCGACCGGCGGCATGGAAGAGGTGCTGGCGGCGCATCCGGCCGTGGCGGAATGCGCGGTCGTCGGCATCCGCGACGCGCTCAAGGGCGAGCAGCCCTGCGGTTTCGTCGTGCTGAAGGCCGGCGCGACCGTGACGCCTGAGCAGGTCGAGAAGGAGCTTGTCGCGCTGGTGCGCGAGCGCATCGGGCCGGTCGCGGCCTTCAAGCTGGCGCTGACGGTCGCCCGGCTGCCGAAGACGCGCTCCGGCAAGATTTTGAGGGCGACGATGAAGAAGATTGCCGATGGCGAGGATTATGCCTTGCCGGCGACGATCGAGGATATCGCCGTGCTCGGCGAGATCGGCACGGCGTTGAAGGGCAGGGGGATCGGGTAGCGCAGGCCGTTTCGGGCAGGCTAGTAGGCGATCGCTGCGCCGTTCCAGCTCAGGAGCCGCTCCGGCACGGCGACGCGCATCAGGTCTTCGCCGACCAGCAAGGCGCCGACATAGCCCGCAGCCCGGACTTCGCGGGCAAGCGCCGCGGTGTCGGCGTTCGGTGGGACCAGATGGGTCAGCGCCAGCGCCTTGGCGCCCGCCCGCGTGGCGAGGCCAGCCACGATTGCGGGCGTCATATGGTAGCTCTCGACGGCTGTGACAGTCTCGGCCGAGCGGACGCCCGCGACGACGGGCATCTGGCTGGCGATGAAGACCTCGCAGACCAGAAGGTCGCAGCCGACTGCTTGTGTCTCCAGCGAGGGCGTGAGGCGGGTGTCGCCGGAGAAGACGATGCGGGCGCCATTATGCGACAGGGTCAGGCCGAAAGCAGGCTCGACCGGCCGGTGATCGACCAGGAACGCCTCGACCGAGAGTTCGCCGAGGCCTGAGACCGGGCCCTCCTGCAATTCCTCGAAGATGACCTCGAGGCCCGTCGCATCGGGCCGTTTCTCGAAGGCGATGCGTAAGGTGCGCTCGCGCTCGAAGGCGGCATATTGCGCACGAAGATTGGCGAGGGCGGGGGCAGGCGCGAGCACGCGCCAGGGCCTGGCGCGGCCCTGATGCCAGGAGGAGACGACGAGCTGGTAGAAATCGACCAGATGGTCGGAATGCTCGTGGGTGACGATCAGAGCGTCGATATCGGCGCCGCGCGTGCCGGCGGCGACAAGACGCTGGCTGACGCCCGAGCCGCAATCGATCAGCAGCTTGCGGCCGGCCGCCTCGACGAGATGCGAGGGGCCGGCGCGACGCAGGCTGACGGGCGGTGCGCCGGTGCCGAGGAAGGTGAAGGCGAGGCCGTCCAGGCTCGACATGCGCAGCTTCCGTGGTCGGAGAGTCTTACTCGTCGTCCTCGTCTTCGGCCGGACGCTTGAGCTGCTTCAGCTTGGCGAAGACGGAATCGACGTCGATCGCGGCTTCCTCCTCGCGCTTCGGGCGGCTCATGTCGGCGAAGGGCTGGCTCTCGCTGGGCTTCGGCTCCGGCGCGATCGCCTCTTCCACCGTGAGCAGGGTCGAGCCGGCCTCGGCCAGCGCGGCCGGGCGGTCCTTGGCGGCGCGGCCGACTTCGAAATCGAGATCGATCTGCGAGCACAGGCCGAGGCTGACCGGGTCGATCGGGGTCAGCGACTGGGCGTTCCAGTGGGTGCGGTCGCGGATCTGCGCGATGGTCGACTTGGTCGTGCCGATCAGGCGGATGATCTGCGCGTCCTTGAGCTCGGGATGGTTGCGCAGCAGCCAGAGGATGGCGTTCGGACGGTCCTGGCGCTTCGAGACCGGGGTGTAGCGCGGGCCCTTGGTGCGCTTGATCTCCGGCACCTTCACTTTGCGCTCGGCGAGCTTGAGGTGATGGTTCGGGTTCTTGGCGGCGCGCTCCAGCTCCTCGCGGGTGAGCTGGCCGGAGGTGATCGGGTCGAGGCCCTTGATGCCGGCGGCGACTTCACCGTCCGCGATGCCGCGCACTTCGAGCGGGTGCAGCTTGCAGAACTCGGCGATCTGCTCGAAGGTCAGCGAAGTGTTCTCGACCAGCCAGACCGCGGTGGCCTTGGGCATCAGCGGGGTTTGTGACACGGGACGGTCTCCTCTTCGCCTTCGCGCCGCCGCTCGCAGGGGGCTCGTAAAGGCAGGGTCGCGGACAATAGCTCTCATGCGCCGACCGGCCTCCCCGGCCGGCCATCCAAATCATCGACGATGAGCAGGATGGCGCGCCTTATAGGCGAGGGCGGGGCAAGTGTCCATGAAAAGCAGCGTGATCGAAGCCGGTCAGACCGTCAGCACGATCTTGCCGATATGGGCGCTCGATTCCATCAGGCGGTGCGCTTCCGCCGCCTGCGCCAATGGGAAGGTCGCGTTGATCAGAGGCTTGCAGCGCCCGGCCTCCAGCAGCGGCCAGACCTTGGCATGCAGCTCGGCGGCGATGGCGGCCTTCTCAGGCACAGTGCGCGGGCGCAGCGTTGAGCCGGTATGGGTCAGGCGCTTCAGCATCAGACGGCTGAAATTGACCGTCGCCTTGGGTCCGTTGAGGAAGGCGATCTGGACGATGCGGCCTTGATCGGCGGCGAGTTCGTAATTGCGGTCGATATAATCGCCGCCGACCATGTCGAGGATCAGGTCGGTGCCGCGCCCGCCGGTCATGGCCTTGGCCGCGGCGACGAAATCCTCGGTGCGGTAATTGATGGCATGGTCGGCGCCGAGCTCAAGGCAGGCCGCGCATTTCTCATCGGAACCGGCGGTGGCGATGACGGTCGCGCCGAAGGCTTTGGCGAGCTGGATCGCCGTGGTGCCGATGCCCGACGAGCCGCCATGGACGAGGAAGGTCTCACCGGCCTGCAGGCGGCCGCGCTGGAAGACATTGGTCCAGACGGTAAAGAAGGTCTCGGGGATCGCACCGGCCTCGGTGAGCGTCAGGCCCTTGGGAGCGGGCAGGGCATTGCTCTCGTCGACCACGGCGTATTCGGCATAGCCGCCGCCGGCGACGAGGGCGCAGACGGTTGCTCCAACCGGAAAGCGATCGGCACCCTCGCCCTGCGCCACCACCGTGCCCGCGAATTCGAGGCCGGGAATGTCGGAAGCGCCAGGCGGCGGGTTGTAGCCGCCCTGACGCTGCAGAACGTCGGGGCGGTTGACGCCGGCGGCAGCGATGGCGACCAGGATCTGGCCGGGGCCGGGCTTGGGGACCGGGCGTGTTTCCGGCCTGAGGACCTCGGGGCCGCCGGGGGCCGCCATGCCGATCGCCGTCATCGTTTCGGGAATGCTCGTCATGGCCGTCGTCCTCTGGATTGGTGCGTCGCAGCGTGACTGCGTTCGAAACTTGGGTAGCGTGCCGCGCGCAGTTTGAGCAGATGCGAGGCCGCCATGTCGATATTCCCGGAGGACGACCGCCCCAAACAGAAGAGCGTGCATGAGATCGGGCAGGACCTGTCGATGCTGTCCCTGGCCGAGATCGACGAGCGCATCGCCGCGCTCAAGGCCGAGATTGACCGGCTGATCGAGACGCGGGCGCGCAAGGACGCCTCGCGCTCCGCAGCGGATGCCTTCTTCCGCAAGCCGGCCTGAAAAAGCGTCAAAAAGAAACGCCCGTTAAGGGCGTGTTAATGATTCCAAAGTATGAATCGCATTATCCAGTTTGTCTGGATGTCGAGTGGCTCCTGCCCACTCTGTTTGACGCCTCCCTGTTGACCTTCGAGCCGCCTTTGGCGGCTCTTTTTTTGTCTGCACGTTCCCTTGCGTCCGGCAGGTCGCGTTGTCCCTGTGGACCCGCCTGCCTTGTTGTCGCCACACGGGTTTAGCCTCGTTAAGGTTAACGGCACCTTACCTGCGCCGGACATGGGGATCGGCGTTATCCTTGCGACGTCGGCAACCATATCCGTGACGCGTTCCAGAGGCGCACGGGTTTGTGCCGATGGGAGACATCCATGAACGACGCCCAGTTGCTCGATCCGCAGACGGAAGAGGGCGCGATTTCCTTTGCACGGGGTTTCGTGCGCTCAGAGGCCTTCATGCTGCTGTTTCGCGAGGGGATGGGACTGGTCGAGGACACCGCGGGCTATCTCGACGGGGACGGTCGCAAGGACGCTGCCGCTCTGCCGCGCGAGACCGCGCTGACCTATGCGACCGAAAGCATGCGCCTGACGACGCGGCTCATGCAGATCGCGTCCTGGCTCCTAGTGCAGCGCGCTGTCGCCGAGGGCGAGCTTACCGCAGAGCAGGCCCGCACCGAGCACAACAAGGTCAAGATGGGCGATCCGATGCCGCCTCCGGCCGAGCATATCGTGGCGCAACTGCCGGAGCGGCTGCGCGACCTGATGGCGCATTCCTTCCGGCTTCAGGAGCGCATCCGTCATCTCGAGGGCCAGATGTCGGGCGTGGCGCCGGTTCGCGAGAGCGTGAATCCCGTGCTGAACCAGCTCGCCAGCCTGGAAGCGCGGCTGGGGTTCGGGCGGTAGCTTTCTCGGGAACCGCGCCGTCATCCCGGGCTTGACCCGGGATCCATCGCAAAGCGTTCTGCCCTTCGATGGATTGCGGATCGGCGCTGCCGCTGCGCTCGTCGGGAATGACGGGGAAATTGCGCGGGATAATCCGCGTATCAGGCACATTCGCACCGAGACAAGAAAACCCGGCCGCGAGGCCGGGTTTTCTTGTCTCAGATCAATGACGGCGGCGCCGGAGCGCCGCAGCATCACTTCTTGCCGATGGCGCCGATGCCGCCGAAGCGCGAGGTGAAGCGCGAGACGCGGCCGCCGCGATCCATCAGCTGCTGGGTGCCGCCGGTCCAGGCCGGGTGGGTCTTGGGGTCGATGTCAAGGTTCAGCGTGTCGCCTTCCTTGCCGTAGGTCGAGCGGGTGGCATATTCGGTGCCATCGGTCATGACGACCTTGATGGTGTGATAATCGGGGTGGATGCCAGCCTTGGCCATGACGAAATCCTCGAAAGCTTACAAAAACGGGCGCATCGACAAGCAGGCGAGCCTGCCCGGCCCGTCGAAAGAATTCGGATGAGCCTGTCGTGAAGTCGCGTGCACATATCGCAGCCGGCGCCTCAGCGCAAGCACAACACGTTCCCGAGGGCTCCCCTGCGGCGTTGCGTCGTTTGCCAATCCGGCCACGATCGGCTTCACGGAGGCGAGATTGAGATTGGTCGAAAGAGCGTGCGCGGTGCGTGCGCGAGAAGCAGGAGTTCCGGTGCGTGGCCGAAGCTGACAAGAACGAGACGAGGGCCCGGCCTGATTTCCGCTCGCTCGCGACCTTCTGGCCCTATGCGCGGGCACAGAAGCGCCGGATCGCGCTTGCGCTCGTCGCGCTGGTGGTTGCGTCGCTGGCGACGCTGGTGCTGCCGCTGGCCGTCCGGCGCGTCATCGATGTCGGTTTCGCGGGCGGCGAGCGGCAGCTCGCCAACAGCTATTTCATCCTGCTGATCGGCGTCGTCGCGATGCTGGCGCTGGCGAGCTCGGCGCGCTTCTATCTGGTGATGACGGTGGGCGAGCGCATCGTCGCGTCGTTGCGCGCCGACGTCTTCCGCCATCTGACCCGGCTGGAGCCGGCCTTCTTCGATTCGAGTCGCGCGGGCGACCTCGTCTCGCGGCTGACCGCCGACACCACGCAGATCAAGTCGACCTTCGCCTCGACGGCCTCGATTGCGCTGCGCAACGCGATCATGGCGCTGGGCGCGCTCGGGATGATGGTGGCGACGAGCCCGCGCCTCTCAGCGATCGTCATCGGCGTCATCCCGCTGATCGTGATTCCGCTGGTCCTGTCCGGCCGCTCGGTCCGGCGGCGCTCGCGGGCGGCGCAGGATCGGCTTGCCGATGCCTCCGCCTTCGCGGCCGAGGCTGTCGGCGCCATTCGCACGATGCAGTCCTTCGGCGCGGCCGGCCAGACCGCTGCGCGATTCGAGGCGGCCTCCGACGATGCCTATTCCGCCTCGCGGGAGGCGACGGCCTCGCGCGCGCTGCTCTCGGGCGTAGCGATCTTCCTGGTTTCGGCCAGCGTGGTCTGGGTGCTCTGGACCGGCGCGACCGAGGTGTTCGACGGGCGGATGAGCGGCGGGCGGCTCTCGCAGTTCATCCTCTATGCTGTGCTGTGCGCGAGCTCGCTCGGCCAGCTCTCCGAGGTCTATGGCGATATCAGCGCCGCGGCAGGCGCCTCCAGCCGTCTCGGCGAAATCCTGGCGCTGAAGCCGGCCATCGCAGCGCCGCCGCATCCCAAGCCGATGCCGGCGCCCTCGCTTGGCGAATTCGCCTTCGAGAATGTCTCGTTCAGTTATCCCGGCCGCGTCGGGCCTGCGCTGTCGAACCTGAACTTCGCGGTCCGCCCCGGCGAGCGGATCGCGCTGGTCGGCCCGTCCGGGGCCGGCAAGAGCACCGTGCTGCAACTGGCGCTGCGCTTCTACGATCCGCAGGACGGGCGCGTCGTCGTCGATGGCGTCGCCGGACCGGAAGCCGACCCCGACATCTGGCGCGAGCGCTTCGCGCTGGTGCCGCAGGAGCCGACCGTGTTCGGTGTCTCGGTGCGCGACAACATCGCCTATGGCCGCCCCGGCGCCTCGCAGGAAGAGGTCGAGGCTGCCGCTCGGCTCGCGGCCGCGGACGAGTTCATCCGCGCCCTGCCTGACGGCTACGAGACGGTGGTGGGCGAGCGTGGCGTGACGCTCTCGGGCGGGCAGCGCCAGCGTCTTGCGATCGCACGGGCGATCCTCAAGGACGCGCCGATCCTGCTGTTGGACGAGGCGACCTCGGCGCTCGATTCCGAGAGCGAGCGGGCGGTGCAGGACGCGCTCGACCACCTGATGCAGGGCCGCACCACGCTGGTCGTGGCGCATCGCCTCGCGACCATCCTCTCGGCCGACCGCATCCTCGTCATGGAGAACGGGCGCATCGTCGAGGAAGGCAGCCATGCCGAGCTCAAGGCGCGCGGCGGGCTCTATGCGCGGCTGGCGGCGCTGCAGTTCGGGCTGGAGGCGGCCTGAGACGGGCGCTGCTGCTAGCGCCCGACCAGCGCGCGCTGCTGTTCCTCGCTGGGGTGGCCGAAGAAGCGCATGTTGCCCGGCTGGATGAGGACGCCGAGCGCTTCCCTGCCATCGGGCGAAAACAGCGCATAGAACTGGTTGTCGCCGCAGTCGTGCCGCTTGCAGGTGTCGACGCGCTCGAAGCTCTGGCCACCGACCGTGACGATCGTGCTGGGGCCGCCGGGGCCGGCGAGCTTGTCGGCCTTGAGCCAGGATTCGCGCGGGCCGAGCTTGCCGAGCATGCGCGTCCAGGTGTCGCGATAAGTCGGCTGCTTCATCAGGTCGTGGAGATAGCGCCCGCCGCCCTTGGGCGCCTGGGCCGAAGCCGGCGCTGCCAGCAGCAGGGCGATGGCGCTCGCGATGGCGAAAGACAGGCGCCTGACGGACATGCTCAGCGCTCCGTGATCTTGAACTCGATGCGGCGGTTGCGGCGGTGGGCTTCGTCGGTATTGGCGAGGTCGAGGGGCTGGTATTCGCCGAAGCCGGTGGCGGCGACGCGGTCGGTCGGAAGGCCCCGCGAGATCAGGTATTCGACGACGGCGATGGCGCGGGCCGAGGAAAGATACCAGTTCGAGGGGAACTGGGCCGACTTGATCGGCCGGTTGTCGGTATGGCCGTCGACGCGCAGGATCCAGGGCAGGTCGGGTGGCATCTCGTTGCCGAGATCGAGCAGGATGGTGGCGAGCTTGTCGAGTTCGACCTTGCCCTCGGGCTTCAGCACGGCCTGGCCGGCATCGAAGAAGACTTCGGACTGGAAGACGAAGCGGTCGCCGACGACGCGGATATCGGGCCGCGTGCCGAGCACCTGGCGCAGGCGGCCGAAGAAGTCCGAACGATAGCGCGCCAGTTCCTGCACGCGCTGGGCCAGTGCGACGTTGAGCCGCGAGCCGAGCTCGGAGATGCGCGCCTGCGAATCCTTGTCCTTGGCTTCGGAAGCGGCGAGCGCCTCTTCCAACGCTGCGAGCTGGCGGCGCATGGCCTGGATCTGCTGGTTGACGAGATCGACAGTCGCCTGGGCGCGGGCGGAAAGCTGCTTCTCGGCGTCCAGCGCCTTCTGCGATTCGGCCAGCCGAGCATCGGTATTGCTGCCGGCCTGCGTGTCGATCAGGCCTTGCAGGCGGGTGCGTTCGCCTTGCGTCTGGGCGAGCGTCGACTGCATGAGCTGGAGGCTCTCCTGTGCCTGCCGGTTGGAGGAGCGTTCCAGGGCGAGCAGGTCGGTGAGCTCGGAAATCTGCCGGTTGAGGCGTTCCAGCGCGGTGTCCTTGCCGGTCAGCTCCTGCGAGAGGAAGAACTGGCCGAGGACGAAGACAGTCAGCAGGAAGACGATGCCGATCAGCATCGTCGAGAGCGCGTCGACGAAGCCGGGCCAGAAATTCACGTCCTCGCGGCGATGGGCGCGGGAGAGGGCCATCTGTCAGGTTCCTGGCTTTGTGTCTTGTCGCATTTGCTTCACGCGAACCGGTGTCCACTTCGCTCGAAAATGCTCCGATGTGCCGAGCGGGATCATGGCTCGGTGATCTGGTCGGCGGTAAGGCGGTCGATCAGGCGCTTCAGGTCCTTCTCGCGGGAGGCCTGGGCCTCGACCCAGTCGCGGATCATCTGTTGCTCGGAGCGCATGTGCTGGACGAGGCCCTGGATGCCCTCGGCGAGATTGGAGAGCGCCTGGGTCGCGGCGCGGTTGTTGGAGGCGCCGTCGGCCATGGCGGCGCTGAGCTGCTCGAAGCGGTCCGCCAGCGGGTTGCCGGCAGCGAGCAGCGCGGCGGGCGCCTCGGGCGTGCCGGTGCGGCTGCCGAGCCAGCTTTCCATCTCATTGCGGAAGCGGCGCTGCGCCTGCCCGACCTGAAGGTCGAGGAAGCCAAGGATGAGCGAGCCGGCGATGCCGAAGAGCGATGACGAGAAGGACAGGCCCATGCCTGCCAGCGGGGCGGAGAGGCCGGCCTTGAGCTCGTCGAAGAGCACGCCGGCCTCGGCACCGGTACGCAGCGACTTGATGACGGTGCCGACCGAGCCGACCGTATCGAGCAGGCCCCAGAAGGTGCCGAGCAGGCCGAGGAAGACGAGCAGGCCGCTGAGATAGCGCAGCACCTCGCGCCCGTCGTCGAGCCGGACCGCGATCGATTCGAGCGTCGAGGCGGCTTGTGCCGGGGCAAGCGTACCGCGCTCCAGTGCGGGCAGGACGGAGCCCAGCGGGGCGATGACCTGGCCGCGGCGAACCTCCGCCGATGCCGGGTTGACCGCAAGAGATGTCGCGGCCCGGGCCTCGCTATGGAGGCGCCAGAGCTCGCGCAGGGCGACCAGGCAGCCGACGAAGAGGGAGCCGACGATCAGGCCGTTCAGACCGGGATTGGTCATGAAGGCCTGGCGCAGCCCATCCTGCAGGA
>NZ_CAMFKW010000086.1 GCF_945957345.1 uncultured Allobosea sp.
TCAGGTGCTGGCGCCTGCAAGGGCGTGGAGGTTCGAGTCCTCTCCTGGGCACCACTCTTTCTCTCAGCAGGAGAAAGAGCCGAGCATTGAGAATGAGTTAGACGGCACCCCGCCTCAACGCGGCCCCTGCCCCGACCTTCAAGATGCATGATCCCCTCACTACCAAGGCGGGGTCTTTTCTGAACGAAGAATGGCGCCGGCCCTTCATGGGCTCACGGGGCAGTTGCCATCCTTCTCGCTGCCGCGAAATGGCGTTGGAAATTCGGATATTGCGCCGCATCTCGGCCGGGCGCGATCGCTAAGAATAGACCTCCATCCGCCTCACAAGCCGCCATCGTCAACGCTTCGGCAGCGCCGCTACCTCTTCCGCGGCACTATGGAGATGGCTCGCAGGGTCGATCATTGGGCACAGATTCGCTCCGGCTTTCGGGGTACTGGGAAGGCCAAGCGATCGCGATGATGCCCGTCCGCAACTCATCGACTAAAGTAGAAACGCCCTCCTCGACTTCGCTTGACTTCTCTCCCCAACGAGCCCTCTCTGACCTTAGGGAATCAGAGAATGCCAGTACAAGCATTACGCAGAGCATGGGAGAGAGAGGCCTGTAGATGGGCTGCTCTTGCTGGCGGCGTTCTGCTCACGACCGCAAGCTTCGGGCAGACTGCCAGCCAGATCACCCCTCCGAGTTTCCGCCCCGATCAGCTCCGTTCCGGCGGGGCGCTGGTCTTTTCAGGCAAGCCCGGGCTTGATGCTCCTGCCGGAGCCGACCGTTTGTCGATCCGGCTCTCCGGCGTCACGATCGAGGGCGGGCTCGGTGAGCTCAGCGCCGAGCACCAGCGCCTGCAAAAGAGGCTCGCCAGCGGCCGCATTCCGGCTTCGGAACTCTTCGCCGCAGCTCGCGAGCTGGAAGCGGCTTATGCGCGCGCGGGCTACGTCCTGATGCGCGTCGTGCTGCCCGCGCAGAACCTGAACGATGGCGGCAAGCTGCGGATTGTGGTCGTCAACGGCTATGTCGAGCGCCTCGATCTCAGCGCCGTTCCCGAAAACGTCCGCGGGCGGATCGAAAGCGTTCTGCGTCCCCTGGTCGGGAAGCGCGAGCTCCGGCTCGCCGATATCGAACGCCGGCTGGTCATCGCGGGCGATACGCCGGGCGTCGCCTTGCGCTCCGCGCTGTCGCCGGGCGCGGAACCCGGCGCCACCGTGCTCGTCGTCTCGGCGGGCTATCGGCCCGTGACCGGAAGCGTCGGCTACGACAATACGCTTTCCAGCGCGCTTGGCCGTTCGACGGTCTCGACGGGCCTCGAAGTCAACAGCGTCCTGGGCTGGGGCGAAACCTTCTATCTGCGCGCCGCAGGCCATCCGAGCGGCAACGACAATTCGGGCTTCGGCGGTCTCTTCGACAGCCATCCACGGATGCGGACCCTATCGGGCGGAACGGTCATTCCGCTGGGCATCGATGGCCTGACCCTGAATCTGGAGGCGACCCAGAGCCGTACGGCCCCGAAGCCGCCATTCGGCCTGCCGCAGACCGCGAGCCAGTTCGAGCGCTATTCGGCGCGGCTGCGCTATCCCTGGCTGCGGTCCCGCACCCTCAGCTTCGCCTCCGAGCTCATCTTCGACGCCGAGGAAGAGCGCATCGACCTGTTCCTCCCGAGCCTCAAGCTGCCGCTTTCGCTCGATCGCTTGCGGGTGCTTCGCGCCGCCGCCGATGGCTCGATGCTGTTGCCGACCGGCGGCGTTCTGTCGGGGCGCGCGATCCTCTCGGCGGGGCTCAAGGCTTTCGGCGCACGGACCGCGGCGGATGCATCGCCGTTCCTGCCGCTTTCCCGTTTCGGAGCCGATGCGGATTTCCGGAAGTTCGAGGCGATCCTGTCGCTCGCGCAGCCGCTGGCCGAGCATCTCGGCGTGGCCTTCATGGCCCGCGGCCAGACCTCGTTCAATCAGGCGCTGCCGCGGGCGGAGCAGATCGGCACCGCCTCGTTCCAGGAATTGTCGACCTTCGATGCCGGCACCTTGGGCGGGGATAGCGGCTGGGTGCTTCGCGGCGAAGTGAACTCGCCCTGGTCGACCTCCTTCGCGGGCGTTCCCGTGTCGGCAACGCCCTACGCCTTCGCCGCCACCGGCGCCCTCTATCTCGTGCACCCCACGGCGGTCGAGCAGGCGACGACGCATGTCACCTCGGTCGGCCTCGGCGTCCGGCTCGCGGCCACGCTCGACCCGTCCTTCTCGCAAGCGTCGCTCTCTCTCGAATATGGCCGGAGATTCCGCGACGACCGGATACGGAACGACAACCGCTTCACCATGGTGGGTTCGCTCCGCTTCTGATCGCACATCGTAGCTGCCTTCCGGATTCGAAGAGGAATCTTGGATGAGACTTCGCCACGCTACTTTCAGGTTCGCGCTTCTCGCAGGCACCTGTCTCATCGCGCTGCGCCCCGGTCTGGCCGGGGAATTGCCGGCGGGGGCGTCGATCGCGTCCGGCGCGGTCGGCATCTCCAGCCCGGGTGCGAACACGATGACGATCCAGCAGTCTTCGGCTGCCGCGATCATCAACTGGCAGAGCTTCTCGATCGGAACGGGCGCCACCGTGAACATCCAGCAGCCCGCGACCTCGTCCGCGCTGCTGAACCGGGTCACAGGCTCGACCACGTCGACCATCGCCGGCCAGCTCAACGCGAACGGGCAGGTCTATCTCGTCAACCCGAACGGCATCCTGATCACGCCGACCGGCACCGTCCGGGCCGGCGGCGGCTTCGTCGCCTCGACACTCGGAATCACGGATGAGGATTTCATGGCCGGGCGGCGGAGTTTCGCCGGAACCGGCAACTCCGCCGCGGTGGTGAACCAGGGCACGATCGAGGTCGGTCGCGGCGGCTACGCGGCCCTGCTCGGCGGCGCGGTCGAAAATGCGGGCACGATCAGCGTACCACTGGGACGAGTCGGTCTCGGCGCCGGCGAGCGCGCGACGCTCGACATCTCCGGCGACGGCTTCCTGGAGGTCGCGATGCCGTCGGGCTCGGCCGGCGACAAGGCGCTGATCCAGCAGAGCGGGCGCATTCGCGCGAATGGCGGCCGGGTCGAGCTGAAGGCGGCGACAGCGCGCGAAGTCGCCAGGCAGTCGATCAATCTCTCCGGCGTCATCGAGGCGCGCACGGTCGGCGGGCGCTCCGGCGCAATCGTGCTGGGCGGCGGTGCCGGCGGAACCGTCAAAGTCTCCGGCAGGCTCGACGTCAGCGCGACACGCCGGGCGCGCAAAACCGCCTCAGTGCGGAGCGGATCGGGCGTGGGCGGCAGCGTCACCATCACCGGAGACCGGATCGGGCTGACCGGCGCGACGATCGATGCCAGCGGCCGCAAAGGCGGCGGCACCGTCAAGATCGGTGGCGATCTGCAGGGCGGAGGAACCTTGCCGCATGCCAGCAGCGTCGTCATCGACAGCAAGACGCAGATCCTCGCCGATGCGACCGAGACCGGAAATGGCGGCAATGTCGTCGTCTGGTCGGATGCGTTCACCAGCTTCAGCGGCCTCATCCGCGCGCGCGGCGGGGCCAATGGCGGCGATGGCGGCTTTGCCGAGGTGTCGAGCCATGGCGTGCTCGATTATACCGGCCAGACGATCCTGACCGCGGCGCGCGGCAAGTTCGGCACGCTCCTGCTCGATCCCTACGACATCTATATCGAGAGCGGCCCGACCACGAACGGCTCACTCGGCGGCTCGACCTTCACGCCGAGCGGGCCGAACTCCGTGATCAACGCCACGACCCTGCAAACCGCATTGGCGAGCGCCAACGTCTCGCTCCAGACGGGCCGGACCTCCTCCAGCCCCGGCACCCAGAACGGCAACATCACGGTCGGCGCACCGGTAACCTGGTCGCAGGCGACCACGCTGACACTGGACGCCAACAACAACATCATCATCGGCGAGGCGATTACCGCTCCCGCCGGCGGGCTGATCCTCAATGCAGGCGGCGCGATCACCACGCCGGCGAGCTATGGACGTTCGGACGGCATGACCGCTGCCTCCGCTACATCCGGTGCTGTCAATGTCGGGACGTTCCAGCTTGAGGCGGGAGCATGGACACAGGTCTCGAACCCGCTACCGGCGTTTTCGGCGACGGATTTCCGTGTGACCGGCGGCAGCTTCCTGCGCGTGCTCGGCGGCGACGGCAGCGCCGGCAATCCCTATGCGATCAGCGATGTCTATGGCCTGCAGGGCGTCAATACGGTCACGAGTTCGGGCGGGGCTCCCGACCTGACGCTGAACTACCGGCTGGCGAACGATATCGACGCCAGCGGGACAAGCCAATGGACCGACGGCCGCAGCGTTGTCGGCTTTACGCCGATCGGCGGCTCTACGCCCGACCTTCCGGCCTTCTCGGGCATTTTCGACGGCCAGGGTCACACGATCAGCAGCTTGTTCATCAACCGGCCCTCGTCTTCTGAGGTCGGTCTCTTCGGCGAGGTTGCCGGCACGGTGCGGAATCTTTCGCTGGCCGGCGTCGACATCACCGGGAACAGCGCCGTCGGATCGGTCGCCGGCCGCAATTTCGGGGCGATCAGCCATGTTGTGGCCTCCGGAACCGTGGCCGGCAACCAGTTCGTCGGCGGGCTGGTCGGAGACAACAGCCCGCCGGAAAGCTCCTTCCCGCCCACGCCCAGCATCGACCAGTCCAGCACGAGCGTGACGGTTCAGGCCGGCGCCAGCGCGAACGCCGTCGGTGGCCTCGTCGGCTACAATGCCGGCGACATCTCGCTCGCCTACGCCACCGGAGCCATCACCACGGGCGCGGGGAGCACCTCCGTCGGAGGGCTGGTCGGAGAGAATGCCGGCGGCACGATATCGCAGACCTACGCGACCACCGCCATGAGCGGGGCACCGCCCCAATTCGGCGGGCTCGTCGGCTTCTTCTCCAGCGGGACGCTGACATCGTCGTTCTGGGACACCACGACGACCGGCCAGTCCCAGGCCATCGGCTCCAGTGCCAGCGCAACCAGCGCGACAGCGACGGGCCTTACGACGGCGCAATTCCAGGACCCCGGCACTTTCGTGCCGCTCGCGCAGGCGCAAGGCTGGAGCTTCGAGGCCAACTGGGCACCGCCGAGTCCCGGCTTCTATCCAGTGCTTTATTCGATCGCGCCGGTCATCCGCGCGGTGAGCGACAACCCGACGCGCTTCTATGGCGATCCCTCGTCCCTTGCGCCGGGCACGTTCTATGGCGGACCGGGCACCTATGTCTTCGGGCCGGCCGGCGACACGGTCTCGCTTTCCAACGCGCTCGCGAGCCCCGCAACGACGGCAAGCCCTGTCGGCACCTATGCGATCACCGGCGTGAACCAGACCAGCACCGGGGGCGTCAACTACCGCGTCGTCGCCACGCAAAGCGACGCCGCGTTCACGCCGAGCCTGACGGTGACACCGGCGCCGCTCGTCATCGCCGGCAATACCCTGCTCAAGGCCTTCGGCACCTCGTTCACCTTCACCGGCCTGGAATTCACGGCCACCGGCCTGCGCAACAGCGAGACGATCGGGTCCGCCGCCTTGTCGAGCCTGGGAAGCCCGACGCTCGCCGGTATCGGTCTCTATGCGATCCAGATCGGGAGTGCCGCCGGTGGAACCTTCAATCCGAGCAATTACAGCATCACCTATGTGCCTGGCACGATGATCGTCGGGACCGATCCGACGCTGATCGACACGCCGCCCGCGGGAAATCCCACTCTCGATCTGCCGCCGACAACCGTTTCGCTGCCGAACCCACCCGATACCTTCGACCTGGGCGGCCCCGGAGGCGGCAGCGGCGGCAGCGGCGGTGGCGGACCGACCCTTGGGCCCGGCACGCTGCGTGAGCCGGCCACGGTCGAGCGCTCCTCCAACGATCTCGAAGCGAAGGTGGCGAGTTGCGACAGCCAGTTCGAACGGTCGAAGAACGCGAGCCAGTACAAGGTCTGCGTCGGCGACGCGCTCGAACAATTCGCCGATGCGCTCGAAGCCAAAGGCGTCGACCTGCCCGGACCACTGCGGGGTATCCCTGCCGTCATCCGGCAGGCGGCCCGCCAGGTTCGCGCGGCCCGGACGGTCCAGGAAGCGCGGGCGGCGGTCGGTACCGCCGTAGCGGAGGTCCGCAAGGCGATCGCCCTGCTCCGGGCGGACGACCCATCCATCGGCCGCCTCCAGGTTCAACAGGCCAATCGCATCGCCTCGGCGCTCGGTTCCGTCGAGAACAGGCTTTCGCGCGCAACGGGGCTGTGATGGTACGACCGATGGAAGTGCTGAGCCCGCTCCCGACATGGACGCGGGCCGCGGACGCAGGTAAAAATCGGCGGGGGTTCATTACGTTGCGATAGCTCGATGATGGGCGGCGGGAAGGGCTTTGCAATGTCCGTGTGCAGCCGCTTGCGAGACGGATGGGTTGCGCGCCTGCGGAGCGGGCTCGCCATCCTCGCTGTCCTGATCGTCGCGCTCGCCGCGGCCTCCTCGGCGCAGGCCGAGAAGCGTGTGGCTCTCGTCATGGGGCTCAGCGCCTATCAGGGCCTGCATGAGCTGAAGAACCCGAGGAACGACGCCGCCGATATTTCGGAAGCCCTGAAACAGCAGGGCTTCGAGGTTCTCTTCGGCGAGGACCTGGGCCTGTCGGCGATGCGGGACCTGATCCGGAAATTCACGGCCCTCTCGCGCGATGCCGACGTCTCGCTCTTCTATTATGCCGGCCACGGCTTCCAGATCGATTCCCAGAACTATCTCGTTCCCGTCGATGCCCAGGTCAGGGACCCTATCAGCGTCAAGCAGTCGACGCTGAGCCTTCAATCCGTCCTTTCCGGGCTAGAAAACCAGCGCGGCATTCACCTGATCTTCCTCGATGCCTGCCGCAACAACCCGATGCCGAAGGCTGCGGCCGGCGTCGGCGAAATTTTCCGGGACGGTCTGGCCCGTGTCGGCAATGCCGCCAATTTCCTGCTCGCCTTCGCGACGCAGCCCGACAACGTCGCCTATGACGGCGCCGGGCGTAACAGCCCCTTCGCGACGGCGCTGCTGAGCCATATCGCCACGCGCGGCCAGGACATCGCTTCGATGATGATCAAGGTGCGCCGCGACGTGATCGCAGCCACTGGCGGGCAACAGATCCCCTGGGAAAACTCCTCGCTGATCCGACAGTTCGCGTTCCGGCCGGGCGATCCCGAGACGGCCTCGCCCGAGGTTCAGCTCTGGCAGCTCGGCGCCGGACTGCGCGATCCCGCGCTGCTGCGGCTCTATATCGAGCGCTTCCCGAGCGGAGCCCATGTCAACGAAGCGCGTTCCTATCTCGATCCGACGAAGCTCGCCTCGCTCGATGCCGGTGCGGCGCGCAACAGCCCAGCGACCGACACCAAGGAAGACGACGCCCTGTGGGACGTGGCGCTGAAGATCCGCACGCGGCCGCTGGTTGATTTCTACCTGCGCCGCTATCCGACCGGCAAACATATCGATGCTGCCCAAAAGCTCCTGACAGCCCTGCCGGACACCAGCAACGCCGCTCCGGAAACCCAGTGCGAACGGCTTGCGACCCATCCCAGGGACGTGACCGCCAATCTCGAGGGCGTTCCGCTCGAGGAGCTCGTCCGCAATGTCGACAGGGCCATCGATGCCTGCCGGCAAGCGGCAGCGGCCCATCCCGAGATGCCGAACTACACCGCTCTGCTCGCGCGCGCCCTTTGGGCCGGAAATCAACGGAGCGAAGCGCTCCGGCTCTACCGGGAGGCGGCCCAGCGGGGCAATCTGCGCGCGATGGTCAGCCTCGGCCTGATCCTGGAAGCCGGCGATGGCGTCCCGAAGGATGTGAGCGGCGCCTATGCCCTGTACGAACGCGCCGCAATGGCCGGCAGCCCCGATGGCGCGATCAACCTGGCGGTCGCCCTCATGCAAGGCACGGCCCTGCCGCGCAACGTGCCGCGAGCGATCGAGCTGCTGACGACCGCCTCGCAGCAAGGCTCGGCGATCGCGGCCTTCAATCTCGGCGTGCTCGCCGAGCAGTCCGTGAGCGGCACGCCGGCCCAGGCGCTCGGCTATTTCCGCAAGGCCATCGAGCTCGGGGACGTCAGGGGCTATCGCGCCGCCGCCGTCCTGCTCGACGAAGGCAGGGGCACGCCGAAGGACCCGGCTTCCGCGGCCGAATTCCTGCTGCGCGCCGTCGCCGCGGATTCCGGCGATGCGATCGAGGAGCTGACCAAATCCAGCAAGAGCTGGTCAGCCGACACAATCCGCGCCGTGCAGCAACGCCTGCAGCAGGCCGGATATTATCAGGGCTCGCTCGACGGAAGGAACGGCCCGAAGCTGCGGCCCTCGCTGCAACGCTGGCGGAGCGGCGGAATCGTCCTCAAGAGCGGGTGAAGGCAGGGCATCAGTCGAACCGACCTGGCCGCGCCGCCCCCGACGCCTCAGCCCTCCAGAGAAAAGCGCGGGCTGCCATAGGGATAATAATCCTGCAGCGACAGGTTCTCGTAAGGCAGCGCGTCGAGATGGACCGTGCCCATGAAGGGCTCGGGCGGCTCGACCAGCAGGATCGTGGGCGTGAAGCCGCTATCGTCGAAGCCGCGGCGGAAATGGACGCGCGACTTGATCGCGATCACATCGAAATCCCGTGGCGAGAGTCCGAGCTGCCAGAGCTCCGAAGGCTCGATGATCTGGACGAGATAGGGGCTGAGCACCAGCACGTTGCCCTTGCCGAATTCGACGCAGATCCAGTCCTTGCCTTGGCCGCGCGCGGTCGTTGCCGGTCCCACCGAGCGCAACGTGCCGGAGATGCGAATCGGCGCTCCCGCCGATTCGTCGAAGAGGCCGCCGATCTCCGCATCGAACGCATCGCCCGGCTTGGCGGTGGATTCGAGTACGGCGCGGATGGCATCGGGCGAGGCGATCGTCGCGATCAGCGTGCGTTCAAGCTTCTGCGCGACGATCTCCTGGAGCAGCCAGGTCGCATAGCCCGAGCGGTCGCTGTAGTCGGCGAGCAGGACGGGGCCCTTGCCTTCGGCGACGGCCTCGCGGGCCAGAGTGACGGCTTCCTTCGCCTTGTAGATCTTGACGGTGTCCAGCAAAGCTTCGCGCCGACGCCAGGTCCACTCCGCCATGTCGCGGATGACGCGCTCGGCGAGGTCGGGGTCGTTGTTGGTCAGCACCTGCAGCGACATGCCGGCATCGGGCACGTCGGACCAGGGAAAGCCGAAGAACACGTTGACGAAGACATCGGGCTCGCGCGCCTCCCAGATCAGGGCGTGCTGGATCAGATCGGACCAGGGCGAGGCGCCGGTCCACATCACCACAGTCGGCGCGATGATCGGAATGCGCAGGGTGCGATGCACCGGCTTGAAGCTGCCGCGGAGGGCGCGGACCAGCATACGCGCTGCGCGCTCGCCCTGCAGATGCATGTCGTAATGCGGGAAATATTTGACGCAGAATGCCATGTCGGCCTGCGCGAGGAAAGCTTCGTCCTCATTGCCATGCGGGTCGAAGGTCGCGGTGATGAAGGCCTTGTCGCCGACAACCTCGCGGACGCGCCGGGCGATATCGGCTTCCGGCTTCGGCACGCCGCGCACCGCGAGCGCACCGTGGAGCGCGAGATAGACGCCGTCGAATTGCGGCTGCGCCTTCAGCTCCGCGATCATGATGCCCATGAAATGCTCATAGGCATCCTCGGTGACCCAGCCCGAGCCCGTTCCGGTGCGCGGCCAGAGCGGGGAGGTGATGCCGACGAGCTCGACATCCGCGAACTCGTGGGCGACCTGCACGAATCCGCCTGTCAACGGCGGTCGGATTCCAGGCCATCGTGGCGGAGTAAAAGCAGGCCA
>NZ_CAMFKW010000087.1 GCF_945957345.1 uncultured Allobosea sp.
GCGCCGGCACAAACGCAGGCGCTCCACTGGATGGTTTTCTCACCGCCGTGCACAGTCCTTTCATGCCTGGCAGTTCGAGAACGGCGGCTTTGACGCAAAAGTCCGATCGATTCATCAGAGGGTTGGCCAGCAACCGATCCAAGCCTTCGACGCGCTGTATCGATCGATGAAGGACGTTTATGGGTTTGGTCGCTTGGGGAATTTCGATTTCCTGACGATGCTCGGAAAGCTTCACCTGGCCCCCATCGAACCCGGCAGCGTGTATCTGCCAGGCGCTACAGGACCGCTATCAGGGGCAAAGCTCCTCTTTCACGGCAACCGAGCGTTTCAGACCGGAGCGAAGGCTCTGGGCGATCGCGTGGACGGCCTGGATCCCTATCTCACCGTGGGGAAGCAAGTCCTCGAGGATAGCCTCTGCAATTGGCAGAAAAGCCCGGAGAGGTACGTTTATTTCAAGGGCTAGCTCGCGACGAGCTCCGGAACGTGCGAGTTCGTGCTCCACCGATAGCGATGTTTCAGGAACGAGAACTTGCCGTGCGGGATGGCCTCGGCCCTTTCGAGCTGGCCCACGATCACTCCTGCCGTCACTTTAGCGGCTTTTGCCGCCTGCATGATGGCTTTGGCGTTCAAAGCCTGCTTGTCGAGCAAATCCTGGCGGACGTCGTCGGGCAGCAGGATCTCCTGTGCGTAAGCATTGGCTTCGTCCTCCTGGGTCTCAGTGTCTGCCCCCATAACCTCGACGCCATCGCCATCAATGTGGGTCTGGCCATGAAGAATGATGTGAGCCGCTTCGTGGAAGAAGGTGAACCAGAAATGGTCCTCTGAGAGATGCCTAAAGCTCAGATGGATAACCGGCCGACCCTTTGCGTCGAACCATGAGGCGCCGCTCGCTCTGCAACCATCAGGAGCACGGGCAGTCGTAATCGACACCCCCACAACGGCGCACGCTTCTCTCAACCGTTGGAGGATAGTAGCAGGATGCTTGAAGGCTGACACCCGCTTCAGCGATGGCAAAATGTGTTTGAACTCGTCGCGGTCAAACTGGGCGGTTGGGCGCGAGGCTACCTGTGCCTCGCCAGCACGCAACCAGACCAGTGTCGCCATACCATCGGATGCGAATGCTAGCGATTTCCGGAAGGCGACTGCGCCAACCCCTGCAGAATAGCGCTGCCCCCACTCCTGGATGCTTTTGCAATCGAAGAATGACAGGAGGGCGTTGTTGCGGACCGATCTTGCCCGGCTATCGGCGGGAAGCCATCCGAAACGCCTCATGGAGGCAACCGGCATGGATTGCGCCCACTGATCGATCGCTGTGATATCCGCATTGCCGAGCCTGGCGAGCTCCTTCAGGTAATCCTTGTCGCGAGCAAGCCAAAACCTCGCTGTCGAGCCGAGTTGCTCGGCAAGAGCTTCGGCCAGCTTTTCGTTCAGGCGAAGCTTGCCATGGAGCAGCGCCTCGAACTCATGGGCTTTCAGGCCCATGACGTCAGCAAATTCAGAAGGGTCGATTTCGCGCGTCTTTATGACCCGGGCAATGGTGGCGCCTGGCGGGGACGCCCAATTCGGCTCGGCTCTCATAATAACTGCGCACCATTTTGGACGATCCGGACCAGTTTTACCCGGTGGGCCGTCGCCCAGTTCGTCATGTCAACAGCGTGGACTCCTATGGGCTGAACCTCCAGGATGCAATCCGGGCCGAGCTGATATTCCAGGATAACAGGATCAGACCGAACGGCTGCCGGAGGGTCGACCAGTTCATCCAGGTACATAGCGTTCCCCATATCCGCTACAAGGCTGAGAAAGGCCTCTGCGAGATCGTCGCCGAGCGACTTCTGTGCCGCTTTCCGGTCGAAGGCGATCGCTCGCATCTTGGCCAGTCCAAATGTGAATTCCAAGATTGATCGTCCGTCGGCCAGCAGCTCACGCAATGCTAAGGAACAGCGAATCGGGTACGCGACGAAACGATGCAACATACCGCATGACGCTGCGTAAAAAAGTACCCGCGGTTGCAGTCGTGCAATCGCGAAGCGCGAGGGCGCCGCGTTTTTCAACACAATCAGATAATGTGCAATCATCGAAGTGCCGAGAAGCGGACCTTCAAGGAGTCCGCTAGGGGCCAGAGTTGCCCGTTGAGGAGCGCCGGGCAGCGTTCGACGCCTTCGCGGGCAGCCACCCGTTATCCATACGATCGAGGAGCTGTTGCGGAGCTTTACGGGATCCGGCAGGCTGCGTTTGCCGGTCGCGCTCCTGCGGCCGGGTAATAGCGCCGCGTGCAATCAGGCGGCCACCACCTCCGTTGGCGCGGAGATGGCGGCCTGACCACAAGGCGATCATCGTATGAGGATGATCCACCCATGGCTAAGCGCCATCATATCGACCCGTGCCTGGGCACGGAAGTGACCGCGCCCCGTTTGACCGGGCTTCCCTTCAACCGCAGCCAGGTTATCCGCAGCCTCGTCTGAGGCGGCCGGATCCACGCTGCCGACGCCAGTCGCTCACCGCCGCGGGAGAACCGCCGGCGAGGGATGTGGCGCGGCTCGAAGGGATTTTCTCATGATCATGTTCGACCCGACGGCGCCCGCGGCGCCGACGACCATGCATGTCCGCACCGTGCCCGGCTTGCCGGCTTCGGTGCGGATCGTCTCCACGCCGACCAGCACGCTCGCGATCGGTGCTGCGCCCTGGCGCCATGCCCGGCGCCTCGCTGCCCTGCCGCTCTTCTCCGGCGCCTGCCTCTACGTCCTGACCGGGAGCGAGGCACGCATCGGCAAGACCACCGGTCTCGACGCCCGGCTCAGGGACCATCGCCGCGCCATGCCGATGCCGCGGATCGACCAGATCTTCGCGATCGCGAGCCCGGGCTTCAACTCGGATGCGATCACGACGCTGGAGGCGATCCTGACGCAGGCGGTGCGCAAGGCCGGCGTCATGCCGGTGGTCGGTACGCCGCTGCGGGTGCCGGCCCTCGATCCCGCCCGCGACCGGGACCTGCTGCATTGGCTCGGCGAGTTGCCGCCCCTGCTGCTCGCCGCCGGCTGTTCCGTGTTCGATTCCGATTTCGCGCTGGCAGCCGAGCGTGCGGTTGAGGCCGCCGCGCCGATCAACCAGCTGTCCGCCACGATTGGCAGCGGGGCGGTCCGGCAGGGCTGGGATGAGGGTTTCCCGGCGGATCTGCTGCGAAGCCCGGCGACACTGCATTTCGTGCTGGAGCGCGGCGGCCTGCGGGCCGAGGCGGCCGTCCAGGGGCCTTGGACCGTGCTGAAGCGCGGCTCGCTTCTGACGGCTGCCGCCGACACGTCCGATCAGATCGGCGTGTCGCGCAAGCGGGCTCGGCTGCGCGAGCTCGGCCTGCTCGAACCGGCAGGGTCGTTTCAGCGCCTGACGCGAGACATAGCGGTGCCGTCGCTGACCAATGGTGCCAGGCTGGCGTCCGGCACCAATGCCCCGCCGACGGTCTGGCGCGCCCTCTGAGAGTGCTTTGCGTCCGGCTGCGCTGAGCGCCGGCCGCGCCCTTCCTTTTCATTCTATCGCGACGCCGGTGCCTGCGTGCCCGGCGATCGCCGGAGCCTTGTCCCATGGCCAACGCCATTCTCGCATTCCCGCGTCGGCAGACGCATTTCCCCTCCGACACCACGCCCGAGCTTCCGCCGGCTTCGGAAGCCGACACCACGATCCCGACCCAGCAACTCTGGCGGCGACTGCCGGCAGATGCTTTTGGCGAGCCTGAGCGCGCCGCGCTGTGCGATCTGCTCGCCGCGGCACGGCCCTTCGGCGTCGAGCATTGGCAGGAGGCGCTCGCCGGCGACGATGCCGCCGCCGTGGCGATGGCTCTGAAGCTTTGCGGGATCGATGTCCTCGACACCTATCGCCACGACGTCGTGCTCAGCATGCTGCTCTGGCATGCGCTGAAGGGCTCGCCCGCGGCGAAGACGACCCTGGCCTTCACGCTCGATCGGCGCCGCTATCTCGGCGAGGACGTCGAGGCGCTGACCCGCTCCTGGCGCGGCCCCTCGCGCGCCGAGATCCGCCGTGCCGCCGTCCAGGCCCTGGTGGAGGCGCTGTCATGAGCGCGACCGACCAGAACGACGACGACGCGTTCGCCTTCCTGCAAGGGCCGGAGCCCGAGGTCGAGACGCCCGAACCGGATCAGGCCAAGGGCAACGCCCTCTCGCCCATCGGATTGCTGCTCGACCTGTCCTGGCAGGCAATCAAGACGGGGGGCGATC
Organism: uncultured Allobosea sp.; assembly: GCF_945957345.1. GTDB lineage: Bacteria > Pseudomonadota > Alphaproteobacteria > Rhizobiales > Beijerinckiaceae > Allobosea. Next base: position 4,227 of record NZ_CAMFKW010000087.1, read on the forward strand.
TGCGCAGCCTGCCGGCCGGAGCGACGCTGGCCGCGATCATCCGGGTCCCGAGCGACGCCTGGATCGATCCGATCCATGATTTCGTGCACGAGAACGACCCTGCGGCCAAGATCATCGAGGGCAAGGCCAGGAGGAAGGATTGGTCGGCCCAGGAGGCCCTGATCGTTGACGCGCTCGATCACGGCAAGAGCGTCTTCGGCATCGCCTCCGATCCCGACACGCAGCTGCCGCCGCTCCTGCGCGCCGCCGCCGACGTCGTCATGGCCATCCCGGCGCCGACGCCGGCGCTGATGCGCCGGGCGATCAGGCTCCACACCGGCCGCGCTCGCGTTCCGGCTCTCACAGCGATGGACATCGGCGGACTCGACCTGCTCGACCTAGCCGCGGCCTTGCGGCCGCGGACCACGCCTGGGGCCTGCGTCAGGCGGCTCAGGGCAGCCGCGGCGACGCGCAGTGTCAGCACGAGCCACGACTCCACGCCGCTGCTCCATGATCTGTCGGGGTACGGCGCGGCGCGCGACTGGTGCCTGGGGACCTTGGCCGACATCGAAGCTGTCCGGGCCGGGACGCTGTCCGCCGGCGAGCTCGAATCGGCCGTGTTCTACGGACCGCCCGGGACCGGCAAGACCACGCTGGCGCGCAGCCTCGCCAAGACCGCTCGCATTCCCCTGATCGAGACCAGCGTCGCAGCCTGGTTCCAGCACAAGGAGGGCGCGCTCGGCGACTTCCTGCAGCAGGTTGCGGATGTATTCACGAGAGCGAAGAATAGTTCTCCATGTATTCTATTTATTGATGAATTAGATAGTTTACCTGATCGCGCTCAATTAGATTCTCGCAACAAAAGTTGGTGGAGCTCTGCGATTGGAGGCGTTCTGTTGGCGCTCTCTAATATCAGAGAAGCGAAGAACGGAGTCATTCTTCTTGGTGCGACCAACTTTCTCGCCAATATCGACGCCGCCTTACTGCGGCCGGGCCGTTTCGACCGGCAGTTCCGGATCGATCCGCCGGATGCGGCCGGCCTTGCTGGCATCATGCGCTCGCATCTCGGAGATGATTGTCCGGAGGCCGATACGGGCGCGCTGGCCCGGCTCATGCCCGGTAGGACCGGAGCGGATGTTGCGGGCGTGGTGCGGGAAGCCCGACGCTTCGCACGAGCAGCAAAGAGGGAACTGACAGAGGCCGATCTGCGCACCGCGATCATGCCCGCGGATCCGCGCCCGCCGGGGGAGCTTCGCCATGTCGCAATCCACGAGGCCGGACATGCCGTCGTTGCGCACCTGCTCGGCCACACCGTGAGTTCGGTGACGATCCGTGGCGAAGGCAATGCCGGCGGCTGGACGGATGTCCACCTGCCGAGCGTGTCCGACCGCGGGCTGATCGAGGCGCGGATCAAGATTCTGCTGGCGGGACGAGCGGCGAACCAACTGTTCGGGGCTTCGGCCGATACCGGCGCCGCCAGCGATCTCATCGAAGCGACCCGGCTGCTCGCCGCCGCGCGCCTCAGCTTCGGCCTGGCCGGCAGCCTCGTCACCCGTGCCGCGCCGGACCAGGTGCTCGATCTCGTCGCCCGCGACAGGTCCCTTGCCGATGCCATCGATCAGGAGCTCGCCGGGCTCATGGTCTCCACCAGGCGCCTCGTCGCTGAGAACAGGGCCGTCATCGAACGGGTCGCAGACGCGCTGGTGGGCAGGTTCGTCCTCGACGGCGTCGCGCTGGCGGATCAGATCGCGCTCCAGCCGGCGCTGTCGAGGCGGCGCGAGCCGCGGCTCGGCCGCGGACAGGACCGGCCGCGCCCCGGCGGATGAGGGCGCATGCACGAGCCCGAAAAAGCGCTTGTGCCATTCCGGGATCCGATCAACCCTGTTCATGCACGCCGAATTCGCTCGCCCAGCGAGGGGATTCCGGCGTGCCGCCTGGGGAAGGTGAGGAAAACCCTCCGGCATCGGCCGGCGGTCGCCCCCGGGTCGTAGACCGTCGGTCGATGCCGGACGTCACGGCCCGCTGTGAGGTGCAAATATCCCGGCCCCGCCGCGGGCAGCGTGCCTGGCACGCAAACGCGGTCGATCGAGCAAGGCGCGGTAGCCGGCGCCGGACATGGAGAAGCCCGCCCCCACGCCAGGCAAACTGGCGAACCCTGGCCTGTGTCGCTGGCTCTCGATCCTGGACTGCCGATCTCGGATGCGGAGGTCAGGCTCCTTCTCTTCTGGATGGGCGATTGCCTGGGCGAGGCAGACCGGTCGAAGCAACTGGATAGGGATGACGATGAAGATGCCGGATCACCGCTCTCCTTCTGACGGGATGTCGTCCCGGCAGAAGGCTGTGGCCTATCTGCGGGTGAGTACGGGTCGGCAGGCCGAGCAGGGCATGAGTTTGCCGGAGCAGCAGCGGCAGGTCGCTGCTTGTGCGGAGCTCAACGCCTTTGCGCTGGCGCAGACCTTCTGCGACCGCGGCCTGACCGGGCGCACGGAGACCCGCGAGCAGTTCCAGGCGATGATGCGCTATATTCGCGATCCGGCGAACGATGTCGGGGCGGTGATCGTCTACCATTCCTCGCGCCTGTTCCGGAATGCCCAACTGCTGCTCAAATACCATTCCGAACTCGAAAGCCGGGGCATTCGCCTGATCTCGGCTACCCAGGCTTTGCCCGACGGACATAACGGCAAGCTGCTTCTGACGATGCTCGCGGCCTTCGACGCACATGCCTCGGATCAAAACGCCGAGCAGGTGCGAACCGTGATGACGGCCAATGCCGAGGCCGGCTACTGGAACGGGGCGAAGCCGCCCTTTGGCTACAAGACCGCTGTCGCGCTCGTCCTGCGCAGCAAGAAGAAGAAGGTTCTCGTGGAGAGCGGCGAGGAGGCGCCGGTCGTTCGCCTGATCTTCAGGCTGTATCGCGAGGGCGACGGCTCGGGGCCGATGGGGATCAAGAAGATCGTCGCCTACCTGAACAGCCACGGCTACAGCTTCCGCGGCAAGCCGTTCTACACGAGCGCGGTCGAGAAGATCCTGAAGGGCGAGGTCTATACCGGCACCTTCCGCTACAACTGCATCGACAGCCGCACCCGCAAGCTGCGACCCGAAAGCGAGCACATCAAGGTCAGGGTTCCCGTCATCATCCCGATGGAGACCTGGCTCGCGACCCAGCGGGCGCTGCGCGACAATCGGCCGAACGTGCGGGCTCCGCGCCTGACCACCGGCCCCACGCTGCTCTCCGGCATCGCCATCTGCGAGCATTGCAGGGGCGGAATGCAGCTCAGGACCGGCAAGAGCGGGACCTATCGCTACCTGACCTGCGCCAACAAGGCGAACAAGGGCAAGTTATCCTGCCGGGGCCAGTCGGTGCGCATGGATATAGTCGACGAGGCCGTGCTCTCGGCGATGGAGGTGGAGGTGTTCGCGCCGCCGCGGCTGAAGCGCCTGATGGGCCAGGTGATCGACGCATCCAATGCCGGCGTCGAAGCCCTGGAGAAGGACATCGCGCGGCTGCAGGCTTCGCTCAACAACGACAAGGCCGGGCTCGAACGCCTCTATCTCGCGATCGAGAAAGGGATCGTCGACATGCTGGACAAAGCCTTCGCGCAGCGGATCGCCGATGTGAAGCTGCGCATCGGCGAAAGCGAGGAGCGGATCCGCGGCTTGAAGAATCGCCGCGTGCTCCACAGCACGCGCATCTCGGATGAGCGGGTCGCCGCGTTCTCGCAGCAGGTGCGGGAGAAATTGCGCAGCGCGGATCCGGCGTTCCGCCGCGCCTGGCTGCATCTGTTCGTCGAACGCGTGGTGATCGGCCCGGACGAAATCCGCATCCTCGGCCCCAAGCAGGCTCTCGCGGAAGGTCTCGTTCAGGGAAATGTCAAGGCCGGCACCATGGTGCCCAGCTTTGACCGTGAATGGCGCGCCCGACACGATTCGAACGTGTGACCTTTGCCTTCGGAGGGCAACGCTCTATCCAGCTGAGCTACGGGCGCTAACCGTGCAGGCTGGATAGCCGATCCCTGCTGCTTCGGCAATGCGGGATTTTGAATTTGAGCAAGAGCCCGAGACGGCAAAGGTCGCACGTTCGAATCGTGTCGCGGGCGCCGCGGCTGTGGCGAGGAGTGAGTGTAGAGCTGACCGTTGATCGATCACCAGTATGCGCTGAAGGGGACGGTGGGCTCTCGATAGCTTGACTGTGAGCCTGACGCATCGGGACGATTGGCTGATTTGATAAGAGCTCGGCCGAGCTAGATGGCGTCCAAGACGCGAAGGGTCGTTGCGGAGACGTCACGGCCGGTGACACTGAGGCTGAATGCCGATTCTCGACGACATCCCTCCGGAAATCCGGCGCGCCGCCTGCGCGTTTCACGAAGCCGGCCATATCGTCGTCGGCTGGGAGCATCGGCGCTACATCACCCACGCCTGGCTGCGACCGCCTTACGGCTTCTCCGGCGAAACCTGTTTCGAGCCCTACACGCGCGGGTTCCAGATCGGCAGCCCAGTCGACCGGCAGCGCGCGGAGGTCGAGATCACCATCCTGTCCGCCGGCTATTGCGGCGAGATGATCTATTGGAACGCGGAAGGGCTGAAATGGTATCCGGGCGCGATCTCCTCTCACGAGGATGACCTGCGGCAGATGACCCCCTATCTCGCCCTGTTGCAGGTGCCGGATGAAGCCGCCTTGCGGGCACGCTGTTCGACGGCCGCCACCGCCATTCTCTACCGGCCGGCGATGCTGGCGGCTCAGGCCAGGATTGCCCGGAGACTATCCGATCAACGCCGCATCGATCGCGACGAGGTCGATGACATCATCGGGCGCGCAACGGCCTAGCCGCTACGCGCCCGAAGGAATGTTCGGCGGTTACGCCGCCTTCTTGCCGGCGTCGAACGGCACCTCGATATCGACGGCGAGCGTCGAGACCTGAGGGCCGCGCTCCATGCGGACGCTGACCTTGTCGTCGTCGATCTGCATATGCTTGGAGATCGCGCGCAGGATTTCGTCGCGCAGCTTGCCGAGCAGATCGGCATCGCCGCCGGCAGTTGCGCGCTCATGGGCGAGCAGGACCTGCAGCCTTTCCCGGGCGGCCGGGGCCGAGCGGGGGCGGGAGAAGAGGCGGAACAGATTCATGCTCATGCCGCCTTCCTTCCGAAGAACTTGCCGAAGAAGCCGCGCTTCTCGCCGGGGACCGTGACCGGGAGCTGTTCGCCCTTGAGGCGACGGATGGCATCGAAATAGGCGATGGCCGGGGCGCTGCCCTGGTCGGCCAGCGTGACGGGCGAGCCGATATTGGAGGCGCGCAGCACGTCCATGCTCTCGGGGATGATGCCGAGCAGCGGGATCGAGAGGATCTCGAGGACGTCATCGACCTTCAGCATGTCGCCGCGTTCGGCCCGCAGGGGGTCGTAGCGGGTGAGCAGCAGGTGTTTCTCCATCCGTTCGCCGTTCTCGGCCTTGAGCGTCTTGGAATCGAGCAGGCCGATGATCCGGTCGGAATCGCGCACCGAGGAGACTTCCGGGTTGGTCACGACGATCGCGATATCGGCATGGCGCATGGCCAGCGTCGCGCCGCGCTCGATGCCGGCCGGGCTGTCGCAGATCACCCAGTCGAA
>NZ_CAMFKW010000088.1 GCF_945957345.1 uncultured Allobosea sp.
ACGGCATGATCGGCATGGCGATCGCCATCGCCACGACCGTGGTGTTCTACCCGCCTTCCGGCTTCTCTGGCTGGCTGCTCGTCATCCTCGGCATCGCGATCGGCGGTGGCATCGGCGCCGTGATGGCCAAGCGCGTGCAGATGACGCAGATGCCGCAGCTCGTCGCCTTCTTCCATTCGCTGGTCGGCCTTGCCGCGGTGCTGGTGGCGGCGGCGGCGCTCTATGCGCCCGAAGCCTTCGGCATCGGCCATGTCGGGTCGATACACGGCTCCAGCCTGTTCGAGATGGCGCTTGGCGTCGCGATCGGCGCGATCACCTTCACCGGCTCGATCATCGCCTTCCTCAAGCTCGACGGGCGGATGAGCGGCAAGCCGATCATGCTGCCGCAGCGCCACGGCATCAATATCGGGCTCGGCATCGCGCTCGTCGTGCTGCTCGCGATCTTCATCAAGAGCGAGAGCCACGCCGTCTTCTGGCTGATCGTCGCGGTTTCGCTGGTGCTCGGCGTGCTGCTGATCATCCCGATCGGCGGCGCCGACATGCCGGTCGTCGTCTCGATGCTGAATTCGTATTCGGGCTGGGCTGCCGCCGGCATCGGCTTCACGCTTGGCAACATGGCGCTGATCATCACCGGCGCGCTGGTCGGCTCGTCCGGCGCGATCCTGTCCTACATCATGTGCAAGGCGATGAACCGGAGCTTCATCTCCGTCATCCTCGGCGGCTTCGGCGGCGACGATGCCGCCGCTGCTGCCGGTGGCACCGTCGAGGCGCGTCCGGTCAAGCAGGGCTCGCCCGACGATGCCGCCTACATCATGAAGAACGCCGCCAAGGTCATCATCGTGCCGGGCTACGGCATGGCGGTGGCGCAGGCGCAGCACACGCTGCGCGAGATGGCCGACCTGCTCAAGAAGGAAGGCGTCGAAGTCAAATACGCCATTCACCCGGTCGCGGGCCGCATGCCCGGCCATATGAACGTGCTGCTGGCCGAGGCCAACGTGCCCTATGACGAGGTCTTCGAGCTCGAGGACATCAACTCGGAATTCGGCCAGGCTGACGTCGCCTTCGTCATCGGCGCCAATGACGTCACCAACCCGGCCGCGAAGACCGACAAGTCGTCGCCGATCTACGGCATGCCGATCCTCGACGTCGAGAAGGCGAAGACCGTGCTCTTCATCAAGCGCGGCATGGCGGCGGGCTATGCCGGTGTCGAGAACGAGCTGTTCTTCCGGCCCAACACGATGATGCTCTTCGGCGACGCCAAGAAGGTCACCGACGAGATCGTCAAGGCGATGGCGCACTGAGGCACCGAGCCGTCATCGGATTGCTGCAAAGGGCCGGCTTGATCGCCGGCCCTTTCGTTTCCGGAGCCTGTATCGCGTGATGATCCGGCGCGTGCTGAAACTGGTGCTGCTGCTCGGACTTGCGGTCTATGCGGCCGGGCTGGGCACGCTCTACCTGCGACAGCGGGAGATGGTGTTTCCGCGCGATCCGGTGCGGGCGGACATCACTGCGGCCGGGCTTGCTGGCGCCGAAGAGACCAGCGTGGCCACGGCCGATGGCGAGCGGCTGGTTGCTTGGGTCGTGCCGCCGCGCGCGGGCAGGCCGGTCCTGCTCTATTTCCATGGCAATGCCGGCAATCTCGGCCGGGCCGGGCGCATCGCCCGCTTCCGCGCGCTCACCGAGGATGGCACTGGGCTCTTCGCAATCAGCTATCGCGGCTATGGCGGGTCCACGGGCCTGCCGAGCGAGGAGGGGCTGCTGCAGGACGCGCGGGCCGCCTATGGCGCGGCTGCCGCGCGCTTCGGCGCCGGCAGGCTGGTCGGCTATGGCGAGTCGCTCGGTACCGGGGTGGTGCTGAAGCTGGCAGCCGAGGTACCGCTTCAGGCGGTGGTTCTGGAGGCGCCCTATCGCTCGACGCTGGCCGTGGCGCAGCGCCTCTACCCTTATCTGCCGCTCAGCCTGGCGATGAAGGACCAGTTCCGCTCCGACGAGATCATCGGCCGGGTCAAGGTGCCGCTGCTCGTGCTGCATGGCGAGCGCGACCAGATCATCCCCTTTGCTCAGGGGGAGGAGCTCTATGCGCTTGCGAACCCGCCCAAGCGCTTCCTGCGCTTCCCGGCGGGCCGGCATACCGACCTGCCGCAATACGGAGCAGCTGCCGAAGTCCGGCGCTTCCTGGCGGATGTCGCTTCAGGCGACATCAAGGGCGCGGAGAGCCGGACGGTCGCAGACGCCGCCGGCCCGCGCCCCTGACGGGCGCGTCAGCTCCGGAAGAAGCCGCCGCCACCGCCGCCGAGGCGCGAGGAGCCGGCGCGGGCAATGGCGTTGTTGCCGTCGAGCGCAAGCGCGCGCTGATAGGCTTCCGAGGCTTCGGCCTTCTTGCCGAGCTTCTCGAAGGCGAAGCCGCGGCCGGCCCAGGCATCGGCATTGCGATTGTCGACGTTCAGCGCGGCGGTGAAGTCCTCCTGCGCTGCGTCGTATTTGCCGAGCGCGTTCAGGCTCTGGCCACGGGCGATATAGGGCGGCGCGGTATATGGGTTGCGGTCGATCACCGAGTCGAAATCGGTGACGGCGTTCTGGTGCTGGCCTTCCTTCTGGTAGACGAGGCCGCGGGCATGGAAGGCTTCCGCGGATTCTGGATTGAGCCGGATCGCGGTATTGAGATCGGCCAGTGCCTGCTGGCTGTTGTTCTGCTGGCGCAGCAGGTTGGCGCGGGCGATATAGGCCGGCGCATAGTTCGGATTGGCCGTGGTGGCGCGGTTGAAATCGGCGAGCGCCGAATCGGCACGGCCGCTCTGGCGCAAGGCGAGGCCGCGATTCGTATAGGCGGAGGCGAGGTTCGGATCGAGCTGGATCGCCTTGGTGAAATCCCCGATCGCATCCGAGAAGCGACCGACGCGGGCATAAGCCGCGCCACGGGTGTTGTAGGCGCCGGGATCGTTCGGGTTGCGCGAGATGACGTCGCTCAGCGAACTGATATTGACGCTGGCATCGGCGGTGTCGCGGGTGTCCAGCTCGGCGACGGCGGGCTGGGAACCGAGATTGGAAACGGTGTCGCAACCCGCGAGCGCCAGCGCGATGCCGGCTGCGGCCAACCAGTTACTGCGTCGGATCATGCTCTGCCTCATCGGTCTCGTGCTTCGCCTGCCGCGATGCCCCCGATCCCCGGAGATGACCGGCCTTGCGGCCGCCGCGGCGTGATCGCGCTCCCCGCCGACAGCGCACTGCCGGAGACAACGCCCGAAACCCGCCAAAACTTGGTTAACGTCGCTGAAATGACAACGCGCCCGGAGCGGGCTCCAGGCGCGAATCGCTATCGGCCCTGTCGTGACGACCCCACGAGGATCGCCATGAGGGTCTCAGGGGCGCTTGGGCTTCACCGGCGCGGGCAGAAGGCCCTCGCGCTGGAGCTTCTTGCGCTGGAGCTTGCGGGCGCGGCGCACGGCCTCGGCCGACTCGCGAGCGCGCTTCTCGGACGGCTTCTCGTAGTGACCACGGAGCTTCATCTCACGGAAGATGCCTTCGCGCTGCATCTTCTTCTTGAGGGCGCGGAGCGCCTGATCGACATTGTTGTCGCGAACGAGAACCTGCACGTGAAACGTCCGTCCTTAGCGGTTGATCCAGAAATGGGGGCCGGCGGCGGAACGAGCCCACCACGCGAAGATGGGTGCGGATAGCAGAATTCATTTCGCCTGTCCACGCCACAAACCCGTGAAAATCGGGTCTGAGGCCGTTTCAGACCGGCCCTGCATCCAGCGCCTAGGCGCCCTCGTCGAGAATGCGGGTGACATGGCCCATCTTGCGGCCCGGGCGGGCATCGCGCTTGCCGTAGAGATGAAGATGCGCGCCGGGCTCGGCCAGCAATTCACGCCAGCGCAATGCGCTCGCGCCGATCAGATTCTCCATCTCGACACGGCCGCGCCGGGCGGTGGCGCCGAGCGGGAAGCCGCAGACGGCGCGGACATGCTGGTGGAACTGCGAGGTCTGCGCGCCTTCGCTGGTCCAATGCCCGGAATTATGGACGCGCGGGGCGATCTCGTTGACCACGACACGCTCGGCAAGGCCGTCCTCCGCCTCCAGCACGAACATCTCCACGGCGAAGACGCCGACATAGCCGAGCGCCTCGCCGATGCGGCGGGCCGCCTCGATTGCCTGCAGCGAGGCGCCCTCCGAGAGATTCGCGGGGATGCGGGTATAGGCGAGAATGTGGTCGCGGTGCTCGTTCTCGCAGACGTCGAAGGCGGCGAAGGAGCCGTCGAGCCCACGCGCCGCGACGACCGAGACCTCGCGCACGAACGAGACGAAGCCTTCGAGAATCGCCGGAAAGCGCCCGATCGCCTCATGCGCTTCGGCGAGGTCGCTGCCCGGCGCGATCTTGACCTGGCCCTTGCCGTCATAGCCGAAGCGGCGCGTCTTCAGGACTGAGGGGCGGCCAAGCTCGGCCGCCGCCGTTTCGAGATCGGCCAGCGTATCGACGGCGCGGAAGGGCGCGACGGCGAGGCCGAGTTCGGAGACGAAGCGCTTCTCGCTGAGCCGGTCCTGCGTCACTGCCAGGGCGCGCGCGCCCGGATGCAGCGGCACGCGCGCGGCGAGGAAGGCGGCGGTCGCGGCCGGAACGTTCTCGAATTCGTAGGTGACGACATCGACGGCGCCGGCAAAGCGGGCGAGCGCCTCCTCATCCTCGTATTCGGCGACCGTGTGGCGCGCCGCGACATCAAAGGCCGGGCTATCGGTCTCGGGCGCGAAGATGTGGCAGCGGATGCCGAGATCGGCGGCGGCGAGGGCCATCATCCGGGCGAGCTGGCCGCCACCGAGGATGCCGAGCATGGCCCCGGGCGCAAGGCCGGTGGGAACGGGCGCGCTCATGCCTCGTCCCGGTTGGGGCGCTCGGCGATGCCGGCGCTCTGGCGGGCGCGGTAGGCGTCGAGCCGCTCGGCCAGCGCCGTATCGGAAAGGGCAAGCACCGCGGCGGCGAGGAGGGCGGCGTTGACGGCGCCGGCGCGGCCGATGGCAAGCGTGCCGACGGGGATGCCAGCCGGCATCTGCACGATCGAGAGCAGGCTGTCCTGGCCCGACAGGGCCTTGGATTCGACGGGCACCCCGAAGACCGGAAGGGGCGTCAGCGAGGCCGTCATGCCCGGCAGATGAGCGGCGCCGCCGGCCCCGGCGATCACGACCTTGAAGCCTTCGGCCTTGGCACCCCTGGCGAAGTCGAAGAGCCGCTCCGGCGTGCGATGGGCCGAAACGATGCGGGCGTCATAGGGGATGGCGAGCGCGTCGAGCGCCTCGGCCGCATGACGCATCGTCGCCCAGTCGGACTGGCTGCCCATGATGATGGCGACGGGGGGGCTGCTGGCTGCCATGGAATGCGCTCGGGCTCGGCTCCGGAAGCGCGCGATCTAGACCGGCCAGGGCCGCAGAAGCAAGGGCGAATCGGACGCAAACGTCCGATTCAGGCGATGATGTCGGGCGTCAGCGCGTCCTCGATCTGGGCGATGCGGTCCTTGAGGTAGAGCTTGCGCTTCTTCAGGCGCTGGACCTGGACCTGGTTGATCGAGCCCACGCGTTCCAGCGCGTCGATGGCGCTGTCGAGGTCGCGATGTTCCTCGCGCAACCGCGCGAGCTCCGAGGTGAAGGTCTCGACCTCTTCCGGGCTGAGCTCGAATCCCATGGGCATCTCATCATCGCCTTGATCGGGGGCGACTATGCGCGTGCCGCCCTGAGTCCCGCAAGTGCGGGCAAGGCGGCGTCAGGCATCGGGAAGCCATCTATTCACGGCTTTCCGGAAACGGACCGGTGACGATCACAGAATCTCATGAATGCCGTGTGACGGCACGGGGAAGACGTGAAGCCGGCTCTATGCCAGATTGGGACGTCAACCGCTCATCAGGAGGATCCAGATGTCGTTGCAGACCCGTCTTGCGGAACTCGAGCGCAAGCACCGTCAGCTCGAAGATGCCATCGCCCAAGCTGTGGCGAGCCCGTCTTCGAGTGACCTCAGCCTCGCAGAGCTGAAGCGGAAGAAGTTGCAACTGAAGGATGAGATCGAACGCGTACGGATGACCATTCCGGAGCGAACCTTGCATTGAGCCGATGGGCCGACCGGCCCGTCGAAGGCTATGAAGATGCGGATGAACCGGCCCGAAAGGGCCGGTTTTTCGTTGGCGGCCCGCGCGAAACGCTTCGTCAACGGATTGACACAAATCAGCGGGAACTTCTTTCGCGGTGGCCGGTTGAGGCCGGGCGCGCGTCGCGCGGGGGAGATAGCCATGGGTATCGTCTGGACCATCATCATCGGTTTCATTGCCGGCGTCATCGCCAAGTTCATCATGCCGGGCTCGAACGAGCCCTCCGGTTTCATTCTGACGACCATTCTCGGCATCATCGGAGCCTTCGTCGCGACCTATCTCGGCCAGTCGCTCGGCTGGTACGCACCGGGGCAGGGAGCCGGGCTGATCGGCGCGGTCGTCGGCGCCATTATCGTGCTGGTCGTCTGGGGTGCGATCGCCGGCCGCAACCGCGCGGTCTGACCCCTGAGCTTTCTCGCACCGGCCCGAGTTCATCTCGAGACTTGAGCCGGTTTTTCTCCCAGATGGAGTGAATGCCGTGAGTGACGACAACAGCAGCAGCGGCTTTCCGTCCCTGACCGCCCTTCTCGGGCTCGTCGCGGTCGCAGGCTTTCAGAATCGCGACAAGATCGCGGAATGGCTTGGCGGGCACAGCCAGCCGCAGCCCGGGCAGGTGCCGGCCCCGCAGCCGGGACAGGCCGGAGCGGCGCCGCAGGGCGATGGCGGCGGGCTTCTCGGTGGTCTCGGCGGTCTGCTCGGCGCCGGTGGTATCGGCAGCGTGCTGAATGGCGGGCTCGGCGAGCTTTCCGACCGGTTCAGGCAGGCGGGGCAGGGCGACAAGGTCGATTCCTGGGTGCAGCACGGCCCCAACCAGAACGTCGCTCCGAACGATCTCGAACAGGCGCTCGGCCCGCAGGTGATCGACGCGATCGCGCAGCGGACGGGCCTATCGCGCGACGAGTTGCTGGATCGGCTGTCCCAGGTTCTACCGGAAACGGTCGACCGCTTCACGCCAAACGGGCGGATCGACCGCGCCGGGGCTTGAGGGCCGCGGCCGTCCGGCTTTCTGCGTCATGGTCGGGCTTGTCCCGACCATCCACGTCTTCGCTGGTCGAAGGTCGTGTTCAAGACGTGGATGCTCGCCACAAGGGCGAGCATGACGGTTCAGGAGCGTGGGTGCCGAGTGCTCTGCGCTACAGCGCCCGCGCCATCTCGCGCAGGCGGAATTTCTGGATTTTGCCGGTCGAGGTCTTCGGCACCTCGGCGAAGACGATCGTCCGCGGGCATTTGAACGACGCCAGATGCTCGCGGCACCAAGCGATGATCTCGGCCTCGGTCGCTGCCTTGCCCGGCTTCAATTCGATGAAGGCGCAAGGCGTCTCGCCCCATTTCTCGTCGGGGCGGGCGACCACGGCTGCCGCCTGCACGGCCGGGTGCTTGTAGAGCGCGTCCTCGACCTCGATCGAGGAGATGTTCTCGCCGCCGGAGATGATGATGTCCTTCGAGCGGTCCTTGAGCTGGATATAGCCGTCGGGATAGCGCACGCCGAGATCGCCGGTGTGGAACCAGCCACCCGCGAAGGCGGCCGCGGTCGCTTTCGGGTTGCCGAGATAGCCCCTCATCACGACATTGCCGCGCATCATCACCTCGCCGAGCGTCTGGCCGTCGCGCGGGACGGGCTGCATCGTCTCGGGATCGAGCACGTCGAGCCCTTCCAGCGCGGGATAGCGCACGCCCTGCCGGGCCTTCTTGGCGGCCTGATCGGCAGGCGACAGGGCGTTCCAGTCGTCGTTCCAGTCGTTGACGACGGAGGGACCGTAGCACTCGGTCAGCCCGTAGAGATGCGTCACCTCGAAGCCGGCTTGCTTCATGCCGGCGAGCACGGCCTCCGGCGGCGGGGCGGCGGCGGTGAAGAAGGACACCGTCTGCGGGAAGTCGCGGCGCTCCTCGGCCGGGGCGTTGAGCAGTGTCGACATCACGATCGGCGCGCCGCACAGATGGGTCACGCCATGGTCGGCGAGCGCATCGTACATCGCCTTGGCGCGGACCTGGCGCAGGCAGACATGAGTGCCGGCGACGATCGAGATCGTCCAGGGGAAGCACCAGCCGTTGCAGTGGAACATCGGCAGCGTCCAGAGATAGACAGGGTGCCGGCCCATATTGCCGGTGATGACGTTGGACGTTGCCAGCAGGTTGGCGCCGCGATGGTGATAGACCACGCCCTTGGGGGCGCCGGTGGTGCCAGAGGTGTAGTTCAGCGCGATGGCGTCCCACTCGTCCGACGGCATCAGCCAGTCGAAATCCGGGTCGCCGGAGGCGATGAAATCCTCGTATTCGATCTCGCCCAACCGCTCGCCGGGGCCGTCATAGACGGGGTCGTCATAGTCGATGACGATCGGCTTCGCCTTGCAGAGCGTCAGCGCCGCCTTGATCGTCCCGGAGAACTCGCGGTCGGTGATCAGCACCTTCGCCCCGCCATGATCCAGCGAAAAGGCGATGATCGCTGCGTCGAGGCGGGTGTTCAGTGTGTTCAGAACCGCGCCGGCCATCGGCACCCCGTAATGGCATTCGAGCATGGCCGGGGTGTTCGGCAGCATCACCGCGACCGTGTCGTTCTTGCCGATGCCGTGCTTCGCCAGTGCCGAGGAGAGGCGGCGCGAGCGGGCGTAGAAATCGGCATAGGAGCGGCGCAGCGGTCCGTGGATGATCGCGGTGCGGTCGGGGAAGACCGAAGCTGCGCGCTCCAGGAAGGCGAGCGGCGTCAGCGGCTGGTAGTTCGCCGGATTGCGGTCGAGATCGGTGTCATAGGCCGAACGGGTCATCGGGAGCCTTCCTCGCAAGCGCGGACAGCCTTAGCGGCTGGCGCCTGCCTGCGTAATCCATCCCTTTTTCCGATGCGGCGCAATCGCGCGGGCGCGGCTCAGCCGAGGAGATGCAGGTCGCGCACGCCGTCGAAGACCAGCTTGGCGCCGACCAGCAGCAGGAGCCAGTAGACGATGCCATAGAAGCGCTCGGCCGGAACGCGCCGGACCAGCCAGACACCGGCGAAGGTCGCGGCGATCGCGAAAGGCAGCAGCGCCGCGGAGGCCATCAGGTTCTGGCTGTTGAGCTGCCCGAGCGCGAGATAGGGCACGAGCTTCACCAGGTTCATCGCGGCGAAGAAGATCGCACCGGTGCCGACGAAGATCGCGGGCTTCAGCTTCTGCGGCATGACATAGATTTGGAAGGGCGGGCCGCCGGCATGGGCGACCATGCTGGTGAAGCCGCAGAGGAAGCCCCAGAGGCTGCCGGCACTCCAGTTCGCCTGCGTGGCAACTGCCGGCTTCTTGCCGTCGCTCAGCATGCGGCGCAGCGCGAAGCCGACCGAGATCAGCCCAACCGCGAGCACGACAGCGGCGTCCGAGACCCGTGCCGCCAGCAGATAGCCGATGAGGATGCCGAGCAGGGCGCCGGGCGCCAGCGTCGCGAGATTGCGGCGGTCGAAATCGCGGCGATAGGACCAGACCGAGACGACATCCTGCGCGATCAGCAGCGGCAGCATGATCGCGGCCGCCGTCACCGGCGAGACGACCAGCGCCATCAGCGGCAG
>NZ_CAMFKW010000089.1 GCF_945957345.1 uncultured Allobosea sp.
TCGCCTCCTTCCGGACGACGCTGACCAGCCGCATCGGCGTCGGCTACATGCTGGCCATGGCCTTCGTGCTCGGCGGCCTGTTCGGCTTCATCAACTCGGCGCAGCAGGTCTTCGTCGACGTCTTCCACGCGCCGGAGCTGTTCACCACCATCTTCGCGCTGATCGCGATGTTCATGGCGGCGTCCTCGCTCCTGAACTCGCGCATCGTCGGCCGGCTCGGCATGCGCCGCGTCTCGCATGGCGCCCTGCTCGGCTATATCGCGCTGACCGGCATCCATGCGCTGGTGGCGCTGGCCGGCCATGAATCGCTGTGGAGCTTCGCGATCCTGCAGGGTGGAGCGATGTTCTGCTTCGGGCTGATCGGCCCGAATTTCGGGGCGATGGCGATGGAGCCGCTCGGCCATGTCGCCGGCACGGCCTCCTCGGTGCAGGGCTTCGTCACCACCGTGATCGGCGCGCTGCTCGGCTTCTATATCGGCCAGCATTTCAACGGCACGGTCGTGCCGCTGACGCTCGGCTTCGCGCTCTGCGGCCTCGCCGCGCTCGTGGTCGTGCTGATCGTGGAGAAGGGCCGGCTGTTCCACCCGGCGCCCGGCCGGGCCTGAGGGCATCAGATCATTGTTATCGCATCGGATTTTCCGAAAAGTGGATTTCACTTTTCAGCCCGATGCTTTCGCCCTCTCACCGCCGCCCAAGGCGACGGGAATGCCTGGAATCCGCCCCGGCCCTCAAGACCGGAAGCGATCCATCCTAGGCTCGGGAGAGGTGCCGCCAGTGCCCTCCCGTAACAACGCTGCCGCTTCAGGCCGAAAAGTGGGTTCCACTTTTCGGAAGATGAGAGCGATCGCGCCTTCCTGAGAACCGTTCGCGCGCCGCGCCGGCGCGCGGCACTCTCAGGTCGTCTGAAGGTTCACGGCCGAGTTCTTGCCGGTCTTGCGATCCGGCTCGAGATCATAGCTGATCTTCTGCCCCTCGTTCAGCCCGCGCAGACCGGCCCGCGTCACCGCGCTGATATGGACGAAGACATCATTGCCGCCGCCATCAGGGGTGATGAAGCCGTAACCCTTGGTCTCGTTGAACCATTTCACGGTTCCCGTACTCACATGCCGTTCCTTCCATAGGCTCGCCGGATCCCCCCGGCAGCGCAGTGTAGAAAGCAAATCGCTCCGGTTGCAACGACGCGCTGCACAACCGGTTCCGCGCCTGCGAAAAACGGGCCGCAATGCCTCCCGTGCAGGCCCGCCGCCGAAGCAAGCCGCTTGCGGTCCGAGCGCCGCTCGCTCATGAACGGCGCAAGCTTGCGATCGAGGGAGCAGCAGGATGAGCAATTTTGTGATCGACCCGCCGGCCGTGACGGCCGTTCCGGTCGCGGGCGGCGGTTCCTTCCCGGTGCGGCGGGTCTTCTGCGTCGGCCGCAACTATGCAGAGCACACCCGCGAGATGGGCGGCGACCCCGACCGCGAAGAGCCGTTCTTCTTCACCAAGCCGGCCGATGCGCTGCTGATCAACGGCGCCGACATGCCCTATCCGACCAAGACGAAAGACCTCCACCACGAGATGGAGCTCGTCGTGGCCATCGGCACCGGCGGCAAGGACATCCCGGAATCCGAGGCGCTGGCCCATGTCTACGGCTACGCGGCCGGACTCGACATGACCCGCCGCGATCTGCAGGCTGCCGCGAAGAAGGCCGGGCGTCCCTGGGACATGGCCAAGGGCTTCGACCTCTCCGGGCCGATCGGCGAGATCGTGCCGGCGAGCCGTGCCGGCCATCCCAGCGCCGGCAAGATCGAGCTTACGGTCAACGGCGTCGTGCGCCAGACCTCCGACCTCGCCAAGCAGATCTGGAATGTCGAGGAGACGATCGCCTATCTCTCCGGCCTGGTCGAACTGAAGCCGGGCGACCTGATCTTCACGGGCACGCCGGAAGGCGTCGCCGCGGTGAACAAGGGCGACGTGCTCGAAGGCGAGATCGCCGGCGTCGGCACCGTTCGCACCCGCATCGCCTGATCCGGCAGCCAGGACAAGGATCGCATCATGCGCCTCACCCCCGACGCTTCCGGCGTCTTCCCGATCGCGCCGACCCCGTTCAACCCGGATGGCAGTATCGACTGGGCCTCGGCCGACCGGCTGTTCCAGTTTTACCACGACATCGGCTCGGACGGCGTCACCGTGCTCGGCATCATGGGCGAGGCGCCGAAGCTCGAGCCCGAGGAATCGGTCGAGCTGGTCAAGCGCTGCGTCGCCCGGATGGGGACTAAGCCGATCATCGTCGGCGTCTCGGCTCCCGGCTTCGCCGCGATGCGCTCACTCGCCCGGCAGGTCATGGATCTCGGCGCCGGCGGGGTGATGATCGCCCCGCCGCCCTCGCTTCGGACCGACGACCAGATCACCGGCTATTACGCGCAAGCCGTCGAGGCGATCGGGACCGACATCCCCTTCGTCATCCAGGACTATCCGCTGACGCTCTCGGTGGTGATGACGCCGGCCGTCATCCGCAAGATCGTCATGGACAACCCCTCCTGCGTGATGCTGAAGCATGAGGACTGGCCGGGGCTGGAGAAAATCTCGACGCTGCGCAAGTTCCAGAAGGAAGGCTCGCTGCGGCCGATCTCGATCGTGACCGGCAATGGCGGCCTCTTCCTCGATTTCGAGATGGAGCGCGGCGCCGACGGCGCCAATACCGGCTATGCCTTCCCGGAACTGCTGATCGACGTGGTCCGCCTGCAGAAGGCCGGCAAGCGCGACGAGGCGCATGACATCTTCGACGCGCATCTGCCGCTGATGCGCTACGAGCAGCAGCAGGGCGTCGGCCTTGCCGTGCGCAAATACACGATGATGAAGCGCGGCATCCTCAGCCACGACGCCCAGCGCAAGCCGGGCTCGGTGCTCAGCGCCGCGGCCAAGGCCGAGGTGGACTACCTGCTGTCGCGGATCGCGAAGCACGATCCGCGCGCGAAGATCTGATTGATCAGAACCGTCATGCTCGCCCTTGTGGCGAGCATCCACGTCTCGAACACCGCATGGCATCGACGAAGACATGGATGGCCGGGACAAGCCCGACCATGACGGCAGGTGGCAGCCCGAGGCTCAATGCCCCTTGTGCTCGCCCTCGCCGCCCTTGGCGGCGATCGAGTCGACCTTGAACTCGACATCGACGGTTCCGGCCTTCTCGAAAGTCAGCGTGCCCTTCATCATCTCGCCCTGCTTGAGCGGCTGCTTCAGGTCCATGAACATGATGTGGTAGCCGCCGGGCTTGAACTCGACCTTGGCACCGGCCGGCACCTCGACGCCCTGATCCAGCGGCCGCATCGTCATGACGCCGTCCTTCACCGCCATCTCGTGGACTTCGGCGCGGGCCGCGAAGGGAACGGAAACCGAGATGAGCCGGTCGGCGGTCGAACCCGTATTCTCGATCGAGAGGTAACCGCCGCCGACCTTGGCGCCGGCCGGCGTGGCGCGCGACCAGGGATGGCCGATCTTGAGCGGGCCGGCCTTGAATTCATGGGCGGTAGCGAAGCCGGCCGAGAGCAGGAGCGCCGCGGCGGCGAGCGAATAGGAAAGCTTCATGATGGATATCCCGAACGGGCGGGCTGCTGACGCAGCCTCGTGAAAAGGTGCCGTCGCTCCCTGGATCGCTATGCGATCCAGTTTTTGTCTCGGCATCGGAGCGGACAGGCCGGAATTGGATGCGGATGGGCAGGCGGAGATTTCAGCCCGCGGGCGGCGCGCGCGATTGCGCGAGCCCGGCCGCGAAACGATGCGGCAAGCCTTCTGCCAGCAGCGCAGGCGCTGCCAGACGCGTGGCGAGCCGCCCCGGCGCCGGCGCGGCTTCGACCGGCGGGCCGGCGAGCACCGGATTGAGCGGACAGCCCTTGCAATGGGTGAGATCGCCGAGCGGCAGCGGCTGCCCCTCGTCGGGTACCGGCGCGCCCGAGCAGAGCACGAAGCCATCATGGCCGCTCAGCGTCGCCAGCGCCGGAGCGGGCGCGAGCGCCAAAGCCAGCACGCACAACGCATAGGCCGTCGCCAGCCAGGCTCCGAGCCCGGAGCGGCGAAGACAATCGAGAAGGGCGGCGCGAGCCTGCATGGCTGCAAATGGCGCCGCTTCCCCGGCTTCGTCAAGCCGCGCATTGCCGCATCCTTGGCAGAGAGCAAACAGCGCGCGAAGAATATTCTTCTCCGCCGGATCGTTTCTTCAAAAGAACGATCCGATTGACAAACAGGACGATACCCATCAGATTGCAGATGTTCCCGGAGCAATCGGGGAGCCGCGGAGATTTGAGCAGCAGCTTGCGCCGCGTCACCAAACGCTAAAGCGCCACGACTGGGTCGTGGGCTCCAGATCGAGGAGACTGACATGACCGTTGCGAAAAAGAGCCGAAGTCAGACCCGCTTCCGCCGCATGTCCTGCCGCTGTCGACGCTGAGATCGCAAGGCCGAGAGGCCATTTCCATCCGATCGTTTCGACGAACGCCGCCCGCGCGGCGAAAGGCAGTTCCATGTCCCAGCTTCATTCCCTTCCCGGCCGGGCCCGCCCGGCGCAGCAGGCCTATGTCATCGAGCTCGGCGAGGCTCAGGTCGGGCTCGTGAGCCGCCGCGCCGACGAGCGCGACTTCACCTTCGTCTCCGCCTCCGCCGCCTTCCGGGCGCTGGATGGCCAGCGCTTCGCCACGCCCGGCGCCGCCGAGACCGCCGCGCGCCGGCTCTTCCGCTCGCTGCGGCGCACGCCGCTGCTGCTGGCTTCGTGAGGCGGCGATGCAGCTTATCTCCACGCTCTTGAACGGCCTCGTGGCCTGGTTTGCCCAGGCCGTTCCCGCAGCCTTCGACACGCTCGACGCCGCGACAGCGGACGACCAGCGCCGCTCGGTCCATGACGTGACCATCGAGCAGCTCGGCATCGCCCACTGGTCCTGCCACACGCATTTCTGAGGACATGATGAACGCCCCCGTCAGACCCGGCACGCTCAGCGCCGGCGTCATCCCCCTGTCGTTGCCCGAGGCGGCCATCCGCTTCGAGGCGGTCGGCAAGACCTATCCGGGCCGCCGCGGCCAGCAGCCGGTGAGCGCGCTCGCGGGAATCGATCTCGACGTGCCCGCCGGCACGATCCTCGGCGTGATCGGCCGCTCCGGCGCCGGCAAGTCGACGCTGATCCGCCTCGTGAACGGGCTAGAGCGCGCCACCGAGGGCCGCATCTTGATCGAAGGCACGGATGTGACGGCCCTCACCGAATCCGGCTGGCGCCAGCAGCGCCGGCGGATCGGCATGATCTTCCAGCATTTCAACCTGCTGTCGTCGCGCACGGTCTTCGACAATGTCGCGCTGCCGCTGGAGATCGCGGGCGCCGGCAAGGCCGAGATCGCCGCGAAGGTCGAGCGCCTGCTCGCGCTGGTCGGCTTGTCCGACAAGAGCACGCGCTATCCGGCCGAGCTTTCGGGCGGGCAGAAGCAGCGCGTCGGCATCGCCCGGGCGCTGGCTACCGATCCGAAGGTGCTGCTCTGCGACGAGGCGACCTCGGCGCTCGATCCCGAGACCACACGCTCGATCCTCGCCCTCCTCAAGCAGGTCAATCGCGAACTCGGGATCACCATCCTGCTGATCACTCACGAAATTCCCGTCATCAAGGAGATCTGCGACCGCGTCGCGGTGATCGAAGGTGGGCGTATCGTCGAGCAGGGCGAGACCTTCGAAGTCTTCACCAACCCGCAGCATCCGACGACGGCGAGCTTCGTCGAGACGGTGACCGGCGTCGAACTGCCCGAGCATCTCGCCCATCGCATCCGCAAAGAGGCGCGCCCCGGCGACAATATCGTGCTGCGCATCACCTTCCTCGGCGAGAACGCGACGGCCCCGGTGATCAGCCGGCTCAGCGCCATCGTCGGCGTCGACGTCAACATCCTGGCCGGGCGGATCGACGCCATCGCCGGCCAGCCCTTCGGCAGCCTGCTCGTCTCAGTGTCGTCGCGCGCGCCGGAGAGCGACGCCGTGCTTGGCGCCCTGAAGAGCCTCGGGCTCAAGGCGGAGGTGATCGGCCATGTCTCCTGAAATCATCCACCTGATCGCGCAGTCGACGCTGGACACGCTGGCCATGGTCGCGGTCGCGGCCGGGCTCGGCATCCTGTTCGGCCTGCCGCTCGGCGTCTTCCTGGCCACCAGCAAGCGCGGCGAATTATTTGCGGCGCCCGCCGCCAACGTGCTCCTGGGCACGCTGGTCAACGCCACGCGCTCGACACCCTTCATCATCCTGGTCGTCGCGATCATCCCGTTCACCCGCCTGATCGCCGGCACCTCGATCGGCACTACAGCCGCGATCGTGCCGCTGACGGTCGCGGCGACGCCGTTCATCGCCCGCCTGATCGAGGGCGCGGTGCGCGAGGTCGATCAGGGGCTGGTCGAGGCCGCGCGTGCGATGGGCGCCACGCCCGTGCAGATCGTGCGCAAGGTGCTGGTGCCCGAGGCCCTGCCGGCGATCGTGCTCGGCCTGACGCTGGCTCTGGTCAGCCTGATCGGCTTCTCGGCCATGGTCGGCGCGGTCGGCGGCGGCGGTCTCGGCGATCTCGGCATCCGCTACGGCTACCAGCGCTTCATGCCGGACGTGATGGCGGCGGTCGTCGCCGTGCTCATCGTCCTCGTCCAGCTCGTCCAGAGCATCGGCGACCGGCTCGCCCGCCATCTCAACAAGCGCCTGCGCCACGCCTGACGCTTCCAAGCTCATCCGCATCAGACAGAAGGAACGACCCTCATGACGACCCTCCTCGACCGCCGCGCCGCGCTGCTCGCCGGCTTCGCCCTCACTCTCGCCGCCGTCCCGGCACTCGCCCAGCAGAGCCAGGTGGTCCGCATCGGCGTCTCGCCCGGCCCCCATGCCGAGATCCTGGAAAAGGTGAAGCCCGTCCTCGCCCAGAAGGGCATCGATCTCAAGATCATCGAGTTCTCCGACTATGTCGTGCCGAACCAGGCGCTCGATGCCGGCGAGCTGGAGGCCAATTCCTTCCAGAACCAGCCCTATCTCGACAATCAGGTGAAGGATCGCGGCTTCAAGATCGAGAGCGTGGGCCTGACCGTGAACTTCCCGCTCGGCATCTACTCGGCCAAGTACAAGGACTGGTCGCAGGTGCCGGATGGTTCGACCGTCGCGATCCAGAACGACCCGACCAATGGCGGCCGCTCGCTGCTGCTGCTGCAGGACAAGGGCGTGATCAAGCTGAAGGACGGCGTCGGCTTCAAGCCGAGCCCGGCCGATATCGTCGGCAATCCGAAGAAGCTGAAGATCATCGAGATCGAGGCCGCGCAGACCCCGCGTTCGCTGGCCGATGTCGCCGCCGCCGCGATCAACACCAACTACGCCGTCGATGCCAAGATCGACCCGGCCTCGGCGATCCTGCGCGAGGACGCCAAGGGTCCCTATGTCAACCTGATCGCAGTCCGCACCGCCGACAAGGACAAGCCCTGGGTCAAGACGCTGGTCGAAAGCTACCACACGCCCGAGATCAAGGCCTTCGTCGCCGAGCGCTTCAAGGGCGCCGTGCTCGCCGGCTGGTAACCGCTCCTCCCACCTGGCTTTTCGATCATCGGCCAGGCGCCTTGCCCCGGATGCGGATCGCATCCGGGGCTTTTTATTGCTCGCTTTCAGGACAACAGTCCGCCTGGCCTATCGAAGCGCCGCCACCTCACTGGCCGGTTGGACCGCGCCCGAACGCCTGAAGCCGATCACTTCGAGCTCGGTCACGATCGCCACGGCGGCGGCCTGGGCCAGGACGAAGGCAATGCCCAGGCCGGTCGGCGCGAACCAGCCCATCAGCAGGATCGCGATGCTGTCGGCAATCCAGAGCAGGTTGACGCCGATCACGGCATAGACAGCCACGCGCGGCAGGGCCTTCCGGCTGGCGAACCAGCCGATCAGAGCGGCGCAGGGCAGCAGCACGAGCCCGGCACCGCGCAGGAACTCCACGGGCAGGCTGAGCGGGGCGGCGAGCGGCCCGGCCGCGGCGGCGAGGATGAGGCCCATGCCGGCACAGGCGGCGGCATCGAGGGCAAGAGCGCCGCGCAGCAAGGGCGAGGACTGGATGAGCGACATGGCATTCTCCTTCGCGGTTTGGGCCTCAAGCCCATTTCGATGGAGGGAATGCTGACGGAACCGCGTCGGCCCGTCGATTAAGCGGGAGGTAATTGGAACCGCCCGCCGGGATCGCTAGCTTCTCCGCCATGAACACACACCAGCCTCCCCCGATCGGCGCACTCCTGCGGGACTGGCGCCAGCTCCGCCGTTTCAGCCAGCTCGATCTCGCGCTCGAAGCCGAGATCTCGCAAAAGCATCTGAGCTTCATCGAAAGCGGCCGCTCGCGACCGAGCCGCGAGATGGTGCTGCTGCTGGCCGAGCATCTCGGCGTGCCCCTGCGCGAGCGCAACGCCTTGCTGCTGGCGGCCGGCTATGCGCCGATCTATCCGGAGCGCCCGCTGGAAGACCCGTCGCTGAACGCCGCCCGCAGCGCGATCGACCTGATCCTCAAAGGGCATGAGCCCTACCCCGCGATCGCGGTGGACCGGCATTGGACGCTACTGGCCTACAATAATGCGGTGACGCGGCTGCTCGGGCTCGTCGCGGATGCGGAGCTGCTGAAGCCCCCAGTCAATGTCCTGCGCCTGTCGCTGCACCCGGACGGGCTTGCGCCCTTCATCCTCAATCTCGCGGAATGGCGCGCCCATCTGCTGGCACGCTTACGCCAGCAGGTGCGTGCGACGGCCGATCCGAAGCTTGGCGAATTCCTGGGCGAATTGATGAGCTATCCCCATCCCGGCACGGGCACACGCCATGAAGCCGAGGCGGAAGCCGCGATCGTGGTGCCCATGCAGTTGAAGCTGGGCGAGACCACGCTGTCGCTGATCTCGACGACCACCGTGTTCGGAACGTCCGTCGACGTGACCCTCTCGGAACTCGCCCTGGAGACCTTCTTCCCGGCGGATGCGGCGACGGGCGAAGCATTGCGGGCACTCGCAGCGCAGGCGGAAAGCGCGACCTGAGCGCCGGAACCTTTCCGCACAGCGACGGTTCTTCCCGCGGATAACGGCTGGGGGCCGACCTTTCAGGAAAGACAGCGCAATGGGCAGCACGACCGACAAGATCAAGGGCATGGCCAACGAGGCCGCCGGCAACGTCAAGCAGGCCGCCGGCAAGGCGTTCAACAAGCCGGAATGGGAGGCCGAGGGCGCCGCGCAGGAGCTGAAGGGCGAAGCCCAGCAGGCGCTCGGCAAGGGCAAGGACGCCGTCAAGAAGGCCGTCGATAAGGTCTGACGCATCAGCCTCAACGCAAAAGGGCCGCCGAAAGGCGGCCCTTTTCATGTCTATACCTGCGATGCCTCAGGCGGTGCCGCCGAAGCCGCCGAGGAAATCCTTGACCCTGCCGAAGAAGCCCGCCGTCTCCGGGTGATTGGTGTGCGAGCTTTCGCGCTCGAACTCCTCCAGCAATTCGCGCTGGCGCGCCG
>NZ_CAMFKW010000090.1 GCF_945957345.1 uncultured Allobosea sp.
CTGCGCGAATGGGGCAAGCCCCAAGCGCGCCCGGCCCGGGATTGCCCGAGCAGGCGCCGTCCGTCCAGACTTCGACCGTATCGCTCATGGCAGGCCCCGGCGGTTTTTTGCTGCGCGAATGGGGCAAGCCCCAAGCGCGCCCGGCCCGGGATTGCCCGAGCAGGCACCGTCCGTCCAGACTTCGACCGTATCGCCGCTCACCGCTTCAATCCGTATTCGCGGGCGTCGGCGACGCGCTGGTGGAAGGCGAGTTTGCGGTCGTATTCGAGCGGATCATGCGGCTTGACCAGGGCGCCCGGGGGCACGTTAAGCCAATCGACCAGGCGCGTCAGCAGGAAGCGCAGCGCCGAGCCGCGGCAGAGCTGCGGCAGCGCATCGACCTCGGCCTCGTTCAAGGGCCGTACACTCTCATAGCCGGCGAGCATGGCCTGGCCCTTGGTCAGGTTGAACGAGCCATCGGCCTCGAAGCACCAGGAATTCAGGCAGATCGCGAGGTCATAGGCATAGGCATCGGTGCAGGCGAAATAGAAGTCGATCAGGCCGGAGAGCCGGTCGCCGATAAAAAAGACGTTGTTCGGGAAGAGATCGGCATGGATCACGCCGCGCGGCAGGTCTTGCGGCCAGCTCGCCTCATGCACGGCGATCTCGGCAGCGACACGGCGCGCGAGACCGGGCGAAACCTTGTCGGCGTCAGCGCCAGCCTGCTCGGCCAACGGACGCCAGCCCGGCACGGAGAGCGCGTTGACACGCTCCATCGCGAAATCGGCACCGGCCTGGTGCAGCAAGGCGAGGCCGCGGCCGAGCTCCTGGCAATGGGCGGAGGTCGGGCGGCGGACCGAGAGGCCATCGAGGAAGGTGACGATCGCGGCCGGACGCCCCGCGAGGCGGCCGAGCATCTCGCCGCGGCTGTCGCTGACCGGCTGCGGACAGATCACCCCGCGCGACGCCAGATGCTGGATCAGGCCGAGGAAGAACGGCAGGTCGTCCGGGTTCACCCGCTTCTCGTAGAGCGTGAGGATGAAGGCGCCCTGCGTGGTGCGGATCAGGTAGTTCGAGTTCTCGACGCCTTCGGCGATGCCTTTTGCGGAGAGGAGTTCGCCGATGCCGTAGCGCGCCACGAAGGCGGCCATCTCGTCATCGGGCACTTCGGTATAGACGGCCACGGTCGCACTCTTCTGCTGGGATTATTCGGCCGCGTCCGGCGTCGCCTCGCCGCGCAACTCGCGCGGCAGCGGGAAGAAGACGTTCTCGTCGGCGGTCGAGACGGTCTCGACGCGGACCTCGTAGCGCGCGGCAAAGGCGTCGATGATCTCCTCGACCAGCACCTCGGGCGCGCTCGCGCCGGCCGTGATGCCGAGGCTGCGGATATTACCGAAGACGGACCAATCGATCTCGTCGGTACGCAGCACGAGCCTTGCGAGCGGGCAGCCGGCGCGCTCGGCGACCTCGCGCAGACGCTGCGAATTCGAGGAATTGGGCGAGCCGACCACGATCAGCCCATCCACCTGCGGGGCGACGCGCTTCACCGCCTCCTGGCGATTGGTCGTGGCGTAGCAGATGTCTTCCTTGTGCGGTGCGATCAGCTCCGGGAAGCGGGCTTGCAGGGCCTCGACGATCTCGCGGGTGTCATCGACCGAGAGCGTCGTCTGCGTGACATAGGCGAGCGGTCGGCCTTCCGGCGCCTGAAGCGTCGCGACGTCCTCAAGCGTCTCGATCAGCGTGATCGCGTCTTCGGGGAGCTGGCCCATCGTGCCGATCACTTCGGGATGGCCGGCATGGCCGACGAGCAGGATATGACGGCCACGCTTGTGATGGACCTCGGCCTCGCGATGGACCTTGGTGACCAGCGGACAGGTCGCGTCGATGGCGAAGAGATTGCGCGCCTTCGCCGCCGCCGGCACCGCCTTGGCGACGCCGTGGGCCGAGAAGATCACGGGGCGCGTCTCGTCGGGCACCTCGTCGAGCTCGGCGACGAAGACCGCCCCCTTCCGCTTCAGGGATTCGACGACGTATTTGTTATGGACGATTTCGTGGCGGACGTAGACCGGCGCGCCATGCAGCTTCAGCGCCTTTTCGACGGCGTCGATGGCGCGCACCACCCCGGCGCAGAAACCGCGCGGGGCGCAAAGCAGGATGTCGAGCGGCGGCTTGGTCACGCGCGAAAATATCTCCATCGGTCCGCGTCTTCTTTCGGCGGGATCGGGGCGATGTCAAGGAAGCGAAGCGGCGCAGGCCGCCCTGATCGGCGATTGCCTCTCGCAGGATCGTCATCGAAAGCCTAGATAGAGCAACGGCCCGCCACGCCGCGCGTCGCGCCGGACCGTCAAGCCCGTTCCAAAAGCCCCGAGTTCCGCATGGCCGACGCCGCCTCGCATGCCAGCTATCTCCCGCCGATCCTGACCTTCTGCGCCGGAGCGGTGATCGCTGTCCCGCTCTTCCGCAAGCTCGGCCAGTCGGCGGTGCTGGGCTATCTCGCGGCCGGCATCGTCATCGGCCCCTCGCTCCTCGGCGTGATCAAGGATCCCGACGCGATCCGCGGCACGGCCGAGATCGGCGTCGTGCTGCTGCTCTTCCTCGTCGGCCTCGAATTGCAGCCCTCTCGACTCTATTCGATGCGCAAGGACATTCTCGGCTCCGGCCTCGCGCAGATGGCGCTCAGCGCCGGCGGCATCGGCCTCACCGGCTGGTATTTCGGCCTGTCGGCGGCAGGCGCCGTCGCGGTCGGCGTGTCGCTCGCGCTTTCGGCGACGTCGATCGCGCTGCAATTGCTGGAGGAGCGTGGCGACGGCAACGAGACCTATGGCCGGCGCACCTTCTCGATCCTGCTGTTCCAGGACATGGCGATTGCACCCGTGCTGGCGCTCTTGCCGCTGCTCGCGACCACGGGCGGGAAGGAGACCGGCAGCCCGATGATGGCGCTGGCGAGCCTCGGCATCGCGCTCTTCGCGCTGGTGTTGATCGTGCTGGCCGGGCGCTATGTGATGAACCCGTTCTTCCGCATCCTCGCCCATACCGGCGCGAAGGACGTGATGACGGCGGCCGCGCTGCTGATCGTGCTGGGCTCGGCCTTGCTGATGGAGCATGTCGGGCTTTCGATGGCGATGGGTGCGTTCCTCGCCGGCGTAATGCTGGCCGACTCGCATTTCCGGCATGAGCTCGAAGCCGATATCGAGCCGTTCCGGGGCGTCCTGCTCGGCCTGTTCTTCATGGCGGTCGGCATGTCGCTCGACCTCAAGCTCGTCGCCGACAACTGGATGCTGCTGGCGCTCGCCGCGCCGCTGCTCGTGCTGTTCAAGATCGCGGTGGTGACCTCGATCCTGCGCCTGTCCTGCTCGTCCTGGCTCGAAGCGATCCGGGCCGGCGCCCTGCTCTCGCCGGCCGGCGAGTTCGCCTTCGTGCTGCTGCCGCTCGGCCTCGCGAACGGGCTGCTCACCGACCGGCAGTCGGCGATGGTCACCGCGCTCGCGGCGATCAGCATGCTGCTCGGCCCGGTCGTCGCCAAGCTGATCGATGCGGTGCTGCTCGCCCGCATCAAGCCCGCGACGATGGACGAGGATTATGAGGGCGCCGGCGACAGCCCGGTCATGGTGATCGGCTTCGGCCGCTTCGGCCAGATCGTAACGCAGGCGCTGCTGCTCCAGCATATCGACGTGACCGTCATCGATTCCGATGTCGAACGCATTCGCTCGGCCGCGCAGTTCGGCTTCAAGATCTATTACGGCGACGGCACGCGACTCGACGTGCTGCGTGCGGCCGGCGCCGGCAAGGCGCGCGTCATCTGCATCTGCGTCGACGACAGGCAGGCGGCGCTCAGGATCGTCGAGATGGTCAAAGCCGAGTTCCCAAGCGTGCGGCTGCATGTGCGGGCCTATGACCGCATCCATGCGATCGAGTTGATGAAGGCGAATGTCGACTTCCAGATGCGCGAGACATTCGAATCGGCGCTCGGCTTCGGCCGCGTCACACTGGAAACGCTGGGCCTGACCCGCGACGAGGCCGAGCTCGTCATCGACCATGTCCGCGACCGCGACGCGCAGCGCATGGAGATCCAGTTCAACGAAGGGCTCGCCGCCGCGATCAACCGCGTGCCGCGCGTCACGCCCGAGCCGCTCGTCGCGCCCAAGGGCAAGTCGAAGCCGCTCACGCCCGAGACGCGGCAGGTCATCGAGGATGGTGGAGCCGAGGTCGCCGTCGGCGGCGTCGGAGAGCCGGAGCGATGAGCCAGGCTTCGGCCCGGCCGCAGGCCGTCTTCCTCGAAGGTCCGTTGATGCGCCATGTCGCGGTGATGACTGCGACGGGCTCGGTTGGCCTGATGGCGGTCTTCGTCGTCGACCTGCTCTCGCTGCTCTACGTTTCCTGGCTCGGGCGGCCGGAGGCGACGGCCGGCGTCGGCTTTGCCACGATCGTGCTCTACCTGATGGTCTCGGTGAATGTCGGCCTGATGATCGCCGTCACGGCCCTGACCTCGCGCAGCGTCGGGGCGGGCGACCGTCCGGCGGCGCGGCGCATCGCGGCCTCGACCATGGCGCTCTCGGCGATCGTTGCGCTCATCCTCTCGCTGATCGCGCTGCCGCTTCTGCCGCGGCTGCTCACGCTCCTGGGCGCGCATGATCAGTCGCATGCGGTCGCTCTCTCCTTCCTGCATATCGTCCTGCCGTCAAACATCCTGATGGCGATCGGAATGGGCTTCTCCGGCATCCTGCGCGCCATCGGCGATGCCAAGCGCGCGATGTTCGTGACGCTCGGCGGCGGCATCGTCACGGCCGGGCTCGATCCGCTGCTGATCTTCGGCTTCGGGCTTGGGCCGGATGGCGCCGCGATCGCGATCGTGCTGGCGCGAATCATCATCTGCGCCATCGGCTTCCACGGCTGCGTCGTCGTGCACGAGATGATCGAGCGGCCGCGCCCCTCCTTCATCCGGCAGGACAGCGCCCGCACCTTGGCAATCGCGGGGCCGGCAATCCTGACCAATCTCTCGAACCCGATCGCCAACGCGGTCTTTGCCGGCGTGGTCGCCCGGTTCGGCGATACGGCGGTCGCGGCGCTCGCGATCATGGACCGGCTGGTGCCGGTAGCCTTCGGCGTGCTCTTCGCGCTGTCGGGCGCCGTCGGGCCGATCCTCGGACAGAACTGGGGCGCAGGGCGCTTCGACCGGATGCGCCGGGGCCTGACCGATGCTGCGATCTTCGCCGGGGCCTCCGTGCTCGTCTCCTGGGTGCTGCTCTTCACCTTCCGCGGCGCCATCGTCTCGGCCTTCCATGCGACGGGACTGACGGCCGAATTGGTGCTGTTCTTCTGCCTGATCGCCGGGCCGATGTGGATCTTCGTCGGCATGCTCTTCGTCGCCAATGCCGCCTTCAACAATCTCGGCATGCCGTTCCTGTCGACGCTGTTC
The DNA here is from genome assembly GCF_945957345.1 of uncultured Allobosea sp. Classification (GTDB taxonomy): domain Bacteria; phylum Pseudomonadota; class Alphaproteobacteria; order Rhizobiales; family Beijerinckiaceae; genus Allobosea. The sequence continues at coordinate 5,396 of NZ_CAMFKW010000090.1, forward strand.
AGCTGGGGCCGCGCCACGCTCGGCACGATGCCGCTCGCCATCCTCGGCGCGCATCTCGCCGGGCCGAAGGGGGCGCTGGCCGGCTCGGCATTGGGTGCCGTCGCCTTCGGCGTGCTGGCGCTGGTCTTCGCCTTCCGTGGCATCACAAGATTGGAGCGCAAGGCCGCGCAACGCAGCGCCGCAATCGATTTGCCAGGCAAGGACACCCTGCTATCGTCCTCCTAGGCATCGAGCCAAAGGCCGGCCGGGGAGAAGCGTCGATGATGAACCTGTTCGATATCATGCAATCGGCCCAGAGTGGCCAGGCGCTGCCGAATCTCGCCCAGCAATACGGCCTGTCCATGCAGCAGACGCAGGCAGCGCTCGACGCCCTGCTGCCGGCCTTCTCGATGGGGCTGCAGCGGCAGACGCGCGACCCCTACGCCTTCGGCTCGCTCGCCCAGATGATGACCGCCTCGCCCTATGCCCGCTTCTTCGAGGCCGGCGGCTACGGCATCCCCGCCGGCGCGCAGAATGCCGGCAACGACGTGTTGAGCCAGCTCTTCGGCTCGCGCGAGGTCAGCCAGGCGATCGCGGCGCAGGCGGCCGCGACCAGCGGTGTCTCGCAGGCGATCCTCAAGCAGATGCTGCCGGTGATCGCCGCGATGCTGATGGGCGGCCTGTCCAAGACATCGAGCAACGAGGGGCTGGGCGGCATTCTCGGCCAGTTCGCCGAGATGATGCGCGGCCAGATGCCCGGCATGCAGCCGGCACCGCAGCAACCGCAGATGCCGGGCAACCCGTTCGAGGCGATCCTCAAGGGCATGTTCGGCCAGACCGGCCAGCCACAGCCCAGCCCGCAGGCGGCTCCCTCCGACCCGTTCGGCGGGCTCGGCCAGATTCTCGGCGGCATGTTCGGCGGCATGGCTCAACAGCCAGCACCCGAGCCGGCGCCTGCTCCCCGCAGCGCGCCGCGGCGTGCGCCCGCGCCAGAACCGGAGCCTGAGGCCCCCCCGCCCTCCTCCGCCGCCAGCGGGCCGGGCTCGATCGGCCTCGACGCGCTCAACCAGATGTTCGAGCATGGCCGCCAGATCCAGGACGACCATCAGAACGCGCTGAAGTCGATCCTCGACGCCATGCTCGGCGGCGGCCAGGATCGCCGCTGACGCGGATCAGGCGCGCAATCTCACGCAGACAAGAAAAAGGGCGGAAGCACGAAGCTCCCGCCCGCAGGGACGCTGTCGCCAAGGGGTCAGGCGCAGCGTGCAACCGTGATATCGGCCTTCTGTGCCAGCATCGGTGCCGAACCGGCATGGCGCAGGGCATGCTCACGCCGCGCGGCGGCGAGATTCGAGGAAGAGCGCGAGCGCTCTGCCAGGACGGTGGACGGGTCGTCCAGCCAAGATGTCGCCAGCGCGCCGTCGATATCCGAACGGACGAGGCCGATATCCTTGAGACCGCGCTCGTCGAGCTCTGCACCCAGGCGCATCACCTCACGGCGATGGGCGAGAGCGCGCACGAGTTGAATCGTTCCGACAACCCCGATGGTGGCAACACGCGTGACGCCGGCCGAAACGGACGAGAGCGACTTCGCGGTAATGGTCATGAGCAGCATGACGGCCTCCTTTGGCGGTGCAGAACGTGAATCTGAGCCTCTCCACCCCGCCCGGACGCGCCATTGACAGAGAACTTCGGAGAGCACCGAGACCCTAGCGAAGCTCTGGTCATCAGCCAAACGAATGGTTATGATGTCTCGCAACACTGATATTGATGAACAGTGACGGGGATCGCCCATGGCCCATGTGCTCGATGCCGATCAGCTCAAGACCTTCGTTGCGATCGCCGATACGGGCTCCTTCACCCGCGCAGCCGAGATCGTCTTCAAGACGCAGTCTGCCGTTTCGATGCAGATGAAGCGGCTGGAGGAGCGGGTCGGGCGGCCCCTGTTCGGCCGTGACGGCCGCCATGCCAAGCTGACCGAGGATGGCGAGCGCCTGCTCGACTATGCCCGCCGGATCGTGCGCCTCAATCTCGAATGCGTCGCCTCCTTCGCCGATGCGGATCTCAAGGGCCGCATCCGCCTCGGCGTGCCCGACGACTATGCCGATCGCTACCTGCCGGAGATCCTGGCGCGCTTCGCCCATTCGAATCCGCGAGCCGAGGTCACGGTGGTCTGCGAGCCGACGCCGATGCTGGCGGAGCGGATCGCCACCGGCGATATCGACCTCGCGATCATCACCCATGTCGAAAGCCGCGGCCAGGGCGAGATCATCCGGATCGAGCCGTTGCTCTGGGTCACCTCGGCGCGCCACGGCGTGCATGAGGAGGACCCGTTGCCGCTCGCGCTGGGGCGGCCGACCTGCAACTGGCGGCAGGCTGCGGTCGACGCGCTGGAATCGAAGGGGCGGCGCTTCCGCGTGCTCTACGCGAGCTGGAATTCGACCGCGGTCGGCGCAGCGGTCCTGGCCGGGCTTGCGATCTCGGTTCTGCCGGAAAGTGCGGTCAGGCCAGGCATGCGCATCCTCGGCCCATCCGAAGGCTTCGCGACCTTGCCGTCATGCAAGATCGGGTTGCTGCGGACCCGCTTCGACCCATCGGTTCTGTCGAATGCGTTGGCCGAGCACATCATCCAGAGCCTCGACAACCTGGCGAGCTTCAAGACGGCGGCCGAATAACGTGCCTCAGAATCCTGCGAGGCGGTTGGCTGCTGCCATCAGCATCGTGCTGACACTGGTCCCGTAAAGGGTGGCCGAGGCGATGATCGTGATCGAGATGAGGCCGGCGACCAGACCATACTCGATCGCGGTCGCACCGCGTTCGTCACGAACAAGCTCAAGAAAGCTGTCTTTGATCCGCTCCATGTCGCTAGGTTAGCGACAAGCCCCATCCAACTCGTTAATTTCCGCGGCACAATCCGCTCGAAACCGCGGCTTTCGAGTGCAGAATGAAGGTTCCGGGGACAGCGTCAGAGCGCCATCTCGGTCATGACGGGCTCGACCTTGCCGTTCCAGGCATCGCGATAGCGCGCTTCCAGCACTTGCGCGAGGTTCTGGCCGCGCTGCAAAATGGCCTTCAACGGCGCCAGGAAACGGGTCTCGTCCTCTCCGGTTGCGTTCTTGAGGGCCCGGCGGGCTAAGCCGGCGCGCGACAACTCCACCACTTCGGCAGCGATCTCAGCGAGCCTACGCCCGCCGATGGAAGCAGCAAGTCCCTCGCGCGGAACGGCATCGCGCAGCGCCTGGCGCTCCGCCGTGCTCCAGCCTTTGACGAGGTCCCAGGCCGCATCGAGCGAGGTCGCATCGTAGAGCAACCCGACCCAGAAGGCCGGCATCGCGGTCAGCATGTCGGGCGGGCCGGCATCGCAGCCGCGCATCTCCAGGAAGCGCTTGAGCCGGACCTCCGGGAACAGCGTCGAAAGATGGTTGGCCCAATCGGACATGGTGGCCTTCTCGCCCGGCAATTGCGGCAGCCGGCCGGCCAGCAGGTCGCGGAAGGAAGCGCCGGCGACGTCATGATAGGTGTCGCCGCGCTTGACGAAATACATGGGCACGTCCAGCGCCCAGTCGACATAGCCTTCATAGGACATGCCCTCATCGAAGGCGAAGGCGAGCATGCCGGAACGGGCCTTGTCGGTGTCGCGCCAGATCT
>NZ_CAMFKW010000091.1 GCF_945957345.1 uncultured Allobosea sp.
GAGCGCGTGCTGCGCATGCGCTTCGGCATCGGCATGAACACCGACCACACGCTCGAAGAGGTCGGCCAGCAGTTCAGCGTCACCCGCGAGCGTATTCGCCAGATCGAGGCGAAGGCGCTGCGCAAGCTGAAGCACCCGAGCCGCTCGCGGAAGCTCAGGAGCTTCCTCGACAACTGATCGGCTGCGCGGCCGATTTCTGGCCAATCGTGAATGAGACCCGCTTCCGCACTGCGGAGGCGGGTTTTTCTTTGGGAGTGTCGCCCGGCCAGTCCTCCTATGAACGTAGGACGCAGCCGGGCCGGCTGCTGGGCAGTCTGCCGCCGCCTTGTGGCCCAGGAGATTGCTCGTGCTCCCCTTCACCTATGACGCGCTTGCTGAACGCTTCGCCACGGTTCGCCCCTGGGCGAAGAAGACGATCGGCGACAGCATCAATCGCTGTGCCATCTGCATGGGCTATACGCTGCGGCTGACGCCGTCGGAGGACGATGCGACGATCGAGAAACTCGCGAAGGTCGCGAGCCGGGTGAATGCCGGCGGTGGGCCTGCGGGCGGCGCGCGCCCGCTGACCACGCTCAGTGCCAGCTTCTTCATCCGGGCGGCGGAGCTCGAGCCGCGCGTCCGGCGGGTCTATGGCGAGCCGGATGTCCAGGGCGTCTCCAAAAAAGTCTGGCGCTCGGTGATCGGCAAGAAGGGCGTGCTCTACCTGGAAGATTGTTATCAGACCGAGGGCGACAAGAGCTCGTCGTTCCTGTTCTTCCAGCGCGTGAACGGTGATCACTGGGATCTGTTCAACGGCATCAACATGGTCGCCGAAGAATATCTGCTCAGCGGCAACAACCATGAGGGCCAGCTTTATTTCTGGAAGGCGCGGTAACGCTCGCTAAAGAAAAGGGCGCCAGTGGCGCCCTTTCATTCGTCACGGCCGAGTCTGCTTCATAGCGTTCGCGCCAGCGCGACCAATTGCTCCCAAGCCTTGCCCCAGCCTTCGTGGAAGCCCATCTGCTCGTGCTGCTGTTTGCCGGCGACATCCTTGTGATAGGCGCGGGCGATGTAGAGCGTGCCGGTCGCGGTCGGCTCGATCGTCACCGAGGCGGTCATGAAGCCGCCCTCGATCGGGCGAAAACCCGGGCCGAGCGCATCGGTGAAGAGCAGGAAGGTCTCCGGCACCACGACCAGCACGCAGCCGTTGTTGTCGTGTTTCTCGCCGTTCGGCCCTTCCATCACCGTGTGAAACTGGCCGCCGGGGCGCAGGTCGAGTTCGCAGGCGGTCGTCTTCCAGGGCGCCGGTGTGAACCATTGCATCAGCAGCTTGGGTTCGGTCCAGGCGCGCCAGACCAGGCGCGGCGGGACGTCGGTCTCGCGCCGCAATTCCAGGTCGAGCGTGGGGTCGAAGGCGGTCGCGTGCGTATCGGTCATCCGTTGTCCTCCTGATCCTTCAGTTGCAGCACCAGCCGGTCGAGCTGGTCGAGGCGCTTCGTCCAGAGCGTGCGCTGAGCCTCCAGCCAGTGTTCGGCTGCGGCGAGTGGCTCCGCGCGCAGGGTGCAGGTGCGCACGCGCCCGGTCTTGCGGGTGGCGACAAGGCCGCAATCCTCCAGCACCTTGAGATGCTGCAGGAAGCTCGGCAGCGCCATCTCGAAGGGTTTCGCCAAATCGCTGACCGAGGCCGGCCCGCGGCCGAGCGCCTGGACGACCGCGCGACGTGTCGGATCGGACAGTGCGCGGAAGGTATCGTCGAGGGCGGGCTGGGGGACGGCCATGGGGTTCGGATAGCGCATCGTAAATACTTAGGTCAATACCTAAGTTTTGAGAGTGGCTGCGGGACCTTGATCTTGGCCGTGGGAAAGGGCTTCCTGCGCATCCTGCTTTTGGAGGCGCCATGTCCCCCGAATTCCTGCTGACCTCGCTGATCATCGTCGCGTCGCCGGGAACCGGCGCGATCTACACCATCGCCGCCGGGCTGACGCGCGGCTCGCGGGCGAGCGTGCTCGCCGCCTTCGCCTGCACGATCGGGATCGTGCCGCACCTGATCGCGGCGATGATGGGGATCGCGGCGCTGCTGCATGCCAGCGCGCTCGCCTTCGCCGTCGTGAAATATGCCGGCGTCGCCTATCTGCTCTACATGGCCTGGCAGACGCTCAGGGAGCATGGCGCGCTCAAGGTCGAGACCAAGGCGGATGCGCGCTCGGCCTGGCTCGTGCTGCGCGACGGGCTCGCGCTCAACCTGCTCAATCCCAAGCTCTCGATCTTTTTCGTCGCCTTCCTGCCGCAGTTCATCGCGGCAGACGAGGCGAGCCCGGGCGCGCGCATGCTGGAGCTCTCCGGCGTGTTCATGGCGATGACCTTCATCGTCTTCGCGCTCTACGGGCTCTTCGCGGCGGCGATGCGCGACAAGGTCATCAGTCGGCCGGCGGTGATGGCCTGGCTGCGCCGGAGCTTCGCCGCAGCCTTCGTCGCGCTCGGCGCCAAGCTCGCGCTGACCGAGCGCTGATGACGCGGCAGACGATTCTGACGATTGAGACGCGCGGCCCGGGACTCTACGAGTTTACCGACCGCGCTATCGCCTTCGTGAAAGCGAGCGGCGAGGCCGGCGGATTGCTGACGCTGTTCGTGCGCCACACCTCCTGCTCTCTGCTGATCCAGGAGAATGCCGACCCGGATGTGCGTGTCGATCTCGACACGTTCTTCCGAAGGCTCGTGCCTTCGGCCGATGATCCGGCGATGGCCTATCTCGTGCATCGCGACGAGGGACCGGACGACATGCCGGCGCATATCAAGGCGGCGCTGACGCCGGTTTCGCTGTCGATTCCGGTGATGGGCGGGCGCCTCGCGCTCGGCACTTGGCAGGGCATCTATCTGTTCGAGCACCGTCAGAGGCCGCATCGGCGCGAGGTCGCCCTCCATCTTTCGGTGTGAGGATCAGGCCGGCGGCGCCACCGCGAGCGCGACGAGGCGCCGGACGACCGGCAGGACCACGAGCAGCGTCGGGAAGGCGACGATCCAGGACAGGGCCCAGGAGGTCGGCCAGGTCTGGAGGCATTCGGCGGTGAGGCCGAGGGCCTTCAGGGTCGAGATGCCGGAGACGACGAAGGTCATCAGCACGGACAGGAAGAACGGCATCACCACGCCGGCGTAGCGGGCGGGGAGGCAGAACTTGTCATCAGGACAGGCTTTCGCAAGGGCATGCCGCTCGGACGCATCCGATACGGCTCATGCCGAATGTATGCGTTGCCTGACGTGAGACGCTTACGAACGGGGCGAAAGCCCGATCGCGGTTCCATAGTCGATCGGACTGGAGTTGCCAAGACACCTAGCGCGCCGCGAAGATGTCCGGATCCGGCCGGGGCTCCCAGGCCTCGCCAGCGCCGACGAGACAGCTCTTTCCGGTCGGCGTGGTGGCGAGCAGGGTCCAGGTGCCGGCCTGTCCGACATAAAGCTCGAACAGAACGCCGCTCTCGGCCAACCCGCTGCCGATCATGTGCTCGCCGAAGGTCTCGCGCAGCTGCCCGGCGACATGGTCGCGGTCGGCGCAAGGCAATCCGTGCGGCGAGGGGTCTTGGGCGAAGGCGGGCGTCGCCAGCGTCGCGCAGGCCAAGCCCGCGATCATCAGGAACTTGCCGAATGACATGACCACCTCCCTGTCCGGAGGCAGCCGCTGGGGGCGGCGCGATCTCGGGAAGCCTGACGGCTGCCCTGAACATCACTGAATGTGGGAAGCCGCGAAGCGCCGTTCAAGCGGCGGGCCGGTGGGCGCCTTATCCTTCGCCAGGCGAAACAGCGCTCCCCTTGGCGCTGCTCCTGCCCTATATCAGGCCGCAAGCAATGCGGAGGTGCCATGTCTTTCTTCAAATCGCTGTTCGGGGGCCGCAAGCCGGCCGAGGAAAAGCCCGCCGGCCCGGTCAAGAGCATCGAGCATAACGGCTTCACCATCCATGCCACGCCCTATCAGGAGGCTGGGCAGTACCAGCTCTGCGGCGTCATCGAAAAGGTCGTCGACGGCGAGACCAAGAGCCATCGCTTCATTCGGGCCGATCGCTTTCCGGGTCAGGCCGAGGCCGCCGATTTCACCTTGGTGAAGGGCCAGCAGATCGTCGACATGGAAGGCGATCGCATCTTCCGCTGAGGCTGCGGCAGCCTCCTGTATCCAGTCGATTGAAAATGCGGCTCATCCGGACGCAGCGAAGCGGAGATCCGTGATCCATACCCGAACCTCGATCGGAAGCGTTCCGGCATGGATTCCAAGTCTCCCTGGGCTCGCCCGGGATGACCCGCGTTTCAATGGATGTGGTCCTGCGGGCGTGAGAGCGAGGATATCTGTCGCTGGCGCGCGGCAGGGCTGCCTTGCAGGCGCTTGCCCGGCGGCTTCCAGCCGCTAAAGCTCCTCCCGAGAAGAGCCACCTCCGAACATGTGGCCGCCGAGGAAGCATGTCCCAGGACGCCGACCGCTACCAACCCGATTCCTCCTATGCCTGGCTGAGGCTCGCCGTCGCGCTGGTGATCGGCACGGTCGCCTGTGTCGGCTCCTGGTCGGTTGTCGTCGTGCTGCCGGCGATGCAGGGCGAGTTCGATACGCTGCGGGCCGGAGCCTCGCTGCCCTATACCTTCGCGATGCTCGGCTTCGGTGCCGGCAACATCATCATGGGCCGGGTCGCCGATCGCTACGGCATCATGGTTCCCATCGTGATGGGCGCGTTCCTGCTCGCGGCCGGCTATTCCGCCGCGGCGATGTCGCATTCGCTGTGGCAGTTCGCGCTGGCCCATGGACTGCTGATCGGCATGGGTAGCGCTGCCGGCTTCTCGCCGCTGATCTCCGACCTGTCGCACTGGTTCCGCAAGCATCGTGGTCTCGCCGTGGTCTGCGGCGCTTCGGGCAGCTATCTCGCCGGCGTGTTCTGGCCGCAGGTCATCACCTGGGGCATGGCCCATTACGGCTGGCGAGCTACCCATTTCGGTATCGCCATCGTCACGCTGGTCGTGCTGCTGCCGCTCGCGCCGTTCTTCCGGCGCCAGCCGACGGCCGCGACCATGGCCGCAGCGGAGGCGAGCAGCGCAGGCGCGCGCGGCGACCTCGGTCTCAGCGCCGGCCAGCTCCAGCTCCTGCTCTGCGTCGCCGGCTTCGCCTGCTGCGTTGCCATGGCGATGCCGCAGGTCCATATCGTCGCCTATTGCGGCGATCTCGGCTATGGCGTGGCGCGTGGCGCCGAGATGCTCTCGCTGATGATGCTGCTGGGCATCATCAGCCGCATCGGCTCGGGCTTCGTCTCGGACCGGATCGGCGGCGCGGCGACGCTGGCGCTGGGCTCGCTGATGCAGGGCGTGGCGCTGTTCCTCTATCTCTGGTTCGACGGGCTGCAGTCCCTCTATGTCGTCAGCGGCATCTTCGGCCTGTTCCAGGGCGGCATCGTGCCGATGTATGCCGTCGTCATTCGCGAGTACCTCCCGGCCAAGCAGGCCGGGATCCGCATCGGGCTGGTGATGTCGGTGACCGTGCTCGGCATGGCCTTCGGCGGCTATCTCTCCGGCGTGATCTTCGATTATTTCAGCTCGTACCGGATGGCCTTCCTCAACGGCCTCGCCTGGAACCTCGTCAATCTCAGCATCGTCTGCTGGCTGATGCTGCGGGCGCGGCGGTCGGTGCCGCCGCTTCAGGTCGCGGGCTGAGCTGGGCGATAGGTGCCGAAGCACCAGAGGTGCCCTTCTGGATCGCGGCAGATGAAGTCGCGGCTGCCATAGGGCTGGTCGCGCGGCTCCATGCAGATCTCGGCGCCGGCCTTGCGGGCCCGTTCGCAGCGGGCGTCGATTTCGTCGGTGGCGATATAGGGGGAGGCGGTGGTGCCGCCGAGCTCGGCCGGGCGGGCGACCAGCCTGCCGAATTCGTTGTTCTCGGCCGAGCCGAGCATGACGAAGCTGGAACCCATCCTCAACTCGCCGTGGAGGAGCGTCCTGCCGTCCTCGGAATAATAGGCGGCATGTTTCTCGAAGCCGAAGGCCTCGATCAGCCAGTCATACATCCGTGGCGCATCGGCATAGCGCAGCGAGATGATGATGATGGGCTCGACTTTGGACGCTTCGGCGCTCGGCATGGTGTCGATCCCTGTTCGCGTGGCCTCACCGATTGTCAGTGATAGCGGCGGGCAATGCAAAGCGCCGCTTGCGTAGCTGCCGCGGCGTCAGCATCATCGGCCAAGCGGATTCCCCGCCAGCCTGAAGGATGCTCATGAGCCCTGCTGCCGACGGTCCCGACGAAGCCCCGCGCGGGACGCTGACCGTGCGCACGATCGCCATGCCCGGCGACACCAATGCCAATGGCGACATCTTCGGCGGCTGGGTGATGTCGCGGATGGACCAGGCCGGCGGCATCGCGGGCGTCGACCGGGCGCAGGGGCGCGTCGTCACCATCGCGGTCGATGCGATGACCTTCTTCCGGCCGGTCAAGGTCGGCGACGTGCTCAGCGTCTATACGGAGATCGAATCCGTCGGCCGGACATCGATGAAGATCCTTGTCGAGGCCTGGGCTAAGCGCTTCCGTACGACGCTGCACGAGAAGGTCACCGAGGCCACCTTCACCTTCGTCGCGATCGACGAGGAGGGGCGCCCGCGCCCCGTCCCGAAACTGGAAGGTTAAAGCGATTTAACCTCCTCTAACGTCAGGTGAATCCCCTCGCTGCGAGAGTGATTCAAAAGAATCCACTTTTAAACGTTCCTTAAGCGCGCCTGGACGATGCTGTGCTCCAGACCGAGGGTTACGCCTCGGCCAGGGGACTTTCATGGCCTTTTCGACGCCGCATGCGGATCCAGCCGCCTGGCTTTCATGCCGGGGGAGGGAGGGGATTCCCATGACTGCGGGATGGTCGGTTCGGTTCAGGGCAATCCTGAACGGGTAGTTTTCCTGTTTTTGAACTCCTTCTCCAGCGTTGCGTGAATACCGGAGTACGACTTCATGACGAAAGCCAAGCCCGTGCGTGAGGGCAAGCCGTTGCGGATCGGTATCGCGCCTCGGATCTACGCCGCTCTCGGCGTGATGACGGCCCTGACCATCGTCTCGTCCTCCGTCGCCTGGTTCTCCTATGACAGCGTCGACAAGACGGTCGACGACCTCGTCAGCCAGAAGATGCCCGTGGTAGAGCTCGCGCTCGAGCTCTCCCAGGCCGCGACGCAGTCGACCGCGCTGGCGGCCCGCTTCAGCGAGGTCTCGACCCTGCAGCAACGTGCGACCCTGACCGGCGATCTCGACGGCGTCGAGGCGCGCCAGCTGGACCTGCTGCGTCGCATCGCCGAGCAGGGCAAGGTCGACAAGTCCAAGCCGCAAGCGGCGATCGACGACCTGGCGCGCCAGATCAACGACATCAACGACCTGACGGGAGAGCGGCTGCGCAACGCCGCCGACACCGCGACCGCGCTGACCGCCCTGTCCAAGGCTCGCGACGGCTTCAGCGCCATGGCCGATTTCGAGACATCCGACGCGCAGTTCAACGTCAAGATGAACATCACCAGCGCGGCGCAGCTCACCGGCAGCGAATTCGATGCCGCGCTGTCCAAGGTGCTCGACAAGGACCTCTCTTCGCTTCAGACCGCTCAGGCGCTCCAGCTGCAGATCAGCGAGACGGTCGGCCTCCTGCGCGAGATCTCGCAGGTCGACAGCACCGAGAAGCTTGAAATCGCCAAGTCGCGTCTCAAGGCTCAGCTCGGTCAGGTCCGTGGCCTTCTGGCGGCGGCGGATATGCTGCAGGCCAATCCGGCGCGCGGGCAGGCGGTCAATGCCGTGACCGATCTCGGCGAAGGCGCTGCCGGCATCGTCGCCATCCGCGAGCGTGAGCTCGCGACGCAGGCGGCGATCGTCGCGGGTCTCAAGAATCTCGACCAGGCAGCGGAGAAGGTTCGCCGCGAGGTTGGCGAGCTCGTCTCTTCCGCTCGTAGCGGCGCGATCGCCGGGCGCGACTCGACCAAGGCCATGATCGAGCGCAGCGAGTACACGCTCGCGGCGATTGGCATCGCCTCGCTGCTGGTAGCGCTCGCCCTGTCCTTCTTCTTCGTCCGCCCGATGATCGTCGGTCGCCTCAACCGGCTCTGGGCCGCCACGAAGGCGATCGCCGACGGCGCGCTCGAAACCGTGGTCGACACCAAGGGCAATGACGAGATCTCCGATATCTCGAAGAGCGTCCTGCTGTTCCGCGACAACGCGGTGGCGCTGCGCGCCGCCGAGCTTGCCAAGGTCGAGGACGAGGCGCGGGCGCAGGAACAGCGCCGCGAGATGATGCGCGAACTCGGCGAAGCCTTCGGCGTCGTCGTCGCGGCCGCAGCGGCGGGCGATTTCACCCAGCGCGTCGCGGCGCAGTTCGCCGACCCCGAGCTCAATGCGCTCGCCGGTTCGGTCAACACGCTGCTGGAGACGGTCCAGACCGGCCTGCTGGAGACCTGCGATGTGCTGGCGGAGCTGTCGGCCGGCCATCTCTCGACCCGGGTCGAGGGAATGTATCAGGGCGCTTTCGCCGAGCTCAAGGACGGCACCAATGCGCTGGCCGAGGAGTTCGAGAGCACGCTCGCCCGCCTTGCCGAGACGGTTTCGGCCGTCCGCAGCGCGACCAGCGAGATCCTCGACGGCGTCACCGATCTCGCCGAGCGCACCAGCGAGGAGAGCAATGCCGTCTCGATGGCGACCAACCAGCTCGGCGCCT
>NZ_CAMFKW010000092.1 GCF_945957345.1 uncultured Allobosea sp.
CGCGCTGCACGGCGCTGGCCACGTCGATATTGTCGACGCCGTTGCCGAAATTGGCAATCAGGCGCAACTGGTCGCCGGCCTGCGCGATGACGGCGGCATCGATCTTGTCGGTGACCGTCGGGACGAGCACGTCGGCGGTCTTCACGGCCTCGACCAGCGCAGCCTGAGACATCGGCTTGTCGTCGATGTTGAGCCGGGCGTCGAACAGTTCGCGCATCCGGGTTTCCACCACGGCGGGCAGTTTGCGCGTCACCACCACCAGCGGCTTTTTCTTCGACATGGCGGTCACCCCTCCGTCATTGGCCGTATCGGCCTGATATCCTCAACCCGCCATTAACCCTGGTGGCCCAGGAATGGGAATTGTTGCGCGGCACCATACGCGTGTCTAGGCGGCGGCGCAGCGGATGACAACTTGCCCCTTTGCCGGAGGCGAGTGGAATGCGAAGGAGAATGGCGCCATGAAGGTCCCGTCGATGCGCTGCCTGGCCCTGGCGGCGTTGGCCCTCATCGGCTTGCCCGCGATCGCGTCAGCCCAGGACATGCAGGCAGGCTCGGTCACCGGTCTGCCGGTGCCGCGCTATGTCAGCCTGAAGACCGACCGCGTGAACCTGCGCGAGGGCCCCTCGAAGGAGCACCGTACACGCTGGGTCTATCAGCGCGCCGGCCTGCCGATGGAAGTCACCGCGGAATTCGAGACCTGGCGCCGCGTGCGCGATGCAGACGGCACCGAGGGCTGGGTGCTGCACAGCCTGCTTTCCGGCCGGCGGACGGCGCTCGTCGCGCCCTGGTCGAAGAAGAAGGACGAGATCTTCCCGATGCGCAGCGCCGCGAACGAGGAGGCGGTCGTCGTCGCCCGGCTGCAGCCCGGCGTCGTCACCAGCGTCGCATCCTGTGCCAATTCCTGGTGCCGCGTCAGCGTCGGCAACATCAACGGCTATATCCGTCAGGAGCGCCTCTGGGGCGTCTATCCCAACGAGAAGGTCGACTGAGAGGCGCCTACTGCGGGGCCAATGTCATCACTGGCCGGCTTCTGCCGTCGAGGAGAACAAGCCGGCCGCCGCCGCGCTCGACGTTCCAGCGCTGCACACGCTCCAGCGCTTTGAGGAAACGCTGCTCCTGATCCATCGCGTCCGGTGCGCAGGCCATCATCGTCGAAGCCATGCGTGAGAACCGAATTGTCCGGCCTCGGACGGTCGCGTTGCCGCCGAAACCGTTGCACCCGCCGCGCCCCGATACCTTGCCGTCTGCCGCGATGGCGATCGTGGTCGTGATGGAGGCGAGGCTGGTAAGGCGCCAGCTTCCTAGGGGTGAGGGCGCTGCGGCAGGCGGCTGATCCCATCCGCCGACGCGCTCGACCAGGATCTCGGCATCGTCGGGACCGCCGGCCAGGACCGTGTGCTGGGTCGTGTTGATGAAGAGCAGTTGGCCGCCATCAGTGATCCGGGCCTGGAGCGCGTGGCGGTTTCGCGGCTCGATCCGCCGATCATCGAAGCGCAGTGTCCAGCGCGCCGGAATGCCGCGGCCGGAGACGCGCGTCTTTGCAATGGTGCGCGACGGCGCATCGGCCAGCGAGATATCGACGAGTGCGACCTCGATCACCGCCGTCGGCGGCAGCGCCATGCGCTCGCGATAGAAGACGGTGCCGCGCAGGGCCCGCCGCGCTGCCAACGCCGGCGTGGCGGGAACGGCGACCGCAAGCACGAAGCCGGCGAACGCGCGGCGCGAGATCGACGAATCGGTCATGCGTATCCCATCGTCTCCGGAAGCGGCGGGGCGGTGGTCAGCCGTTGATCTTGCGCAGCCGCACCACCACATCGACCCGCGCGATCTCGTAGCCTTCCGGTGGAACCGGCAGGCTCGCGACGTCGATCTCGTCGGCAGGTATGTCGATCACCCGGTTCTCGCCGTCGACGACGAAATGGTGATGGTCATGATCGGCGGTGTCGAAATAGGCCTTGGCGCCGTCGAGCGTCAGCTCGCGCAACAGGCCGGCCTCCGTGAACTGCCTTAGCGTATTGTAGATCGTCGCCAGCGAGACCGGGATGCGCTCCTTCATCGCCTCTTCGAACAGCATCTCGGCGCTGACATGGCGCTGGCCCTTGGCGAACAGCACCCAGCCGAGCGAGACGCGCTGGCGGGTTGGGCGCAAGCCGACGCGCCGCAGCTTCTGACGGATATCGTGGAAGGGGCAGCCCTGCCGCACCGGCGTCCCGTAACCCTGGTCCTGGGAGGTCAGGTCGCTCATGCCTTGTTCTTACCCCTTATGCGCAACGAACGTCCGGACGCTCCGCCAGTAGAGTGGATCACATTTCAATAAATGTAAGGTCTCGGCTCACGCGCCGCAAGCGCGGAGCCCGGCCCCGGCTCCTGACGGCCCTTGTCCGGCACGGCAAGCATAAGGCCGAACCTGTCGCAGGCGAGGGCGGTCATGATCGAGGCGGCACATCTCTGGCTGTTCTTCCTGTTTGTCTTCGGAATCGTGATCGTTCCCGGCATGGACATGACCGTCGTGCTCGCCAATGCGCTCGGCGGCGGCCGTCGCGATGGCCTGCTGGCGACGTTCGGCGTCATGGTCGGTGGAGTCTGTCATGTCGTCGTCGGGGCGCTCGGCGTCGGCATCGTGCTTCAGCTTTGGCCCGCGGCCTTCCGCCTCATGCTGCTGGCGGGGGCGGTCTATGTCGCCTGGCTTGGCTTCGGGCTGTTGCGGGGCGGGGCGGCGATGCAGGCGATCCGCGAGCGGCGGCCCGTCAGCGCCTGGGCAGCCTTTCGCAGCGGTGCGCTGACCAATCTGCTCAATCCGAAAGCCTATCTGTTCATGCTGGCGGTCTTTCCCCAGTTTTTGCGCCCCGAGCGCGGCTGGGTCGGAGCCCAGGCGGTTGCGCTCGGGCTGGTCATCGCCGCTACGCAATTGCTGGTCTATGGCGGGCTGGCGCTGGCCGTGTCGCAGGCCCGGAGCGCGTGGACGGGACGGGATCTCGCCGTCGATCGGATCGGCCGCGCCGTCGGTGCGCTCCTGATCCTGGTCGCCGCCTGGACGCTCTGGCAGGGATGGCGTGGATTTTGAGCGTTCTGCGGGCTGGAAATTGCCTGCGCCCTTTCGTTCCCGGCTGACGCTGTGTTAGCACGGCTCACGAGACATCGGCCGAATCCGGCGGGTGCCAGGGAGCAGTACGGGAATGCAGCGTCAGTCGTCTTTCAGCTACGAGGAGATCCTCGCCTGTGGTCGTGGGGAACTGTTCGGGCCGGGCAATGCGCAGCTGCCGCTGCCGCCGATGCTGATGTTCGACCGCATCGTCGAGATCGCTGAAGAGGGCGGCGAGCACGGCAAGGGCATGGTCCGCGCCGAGTTCGACATCAAGCCCGACCTCTGGTTCTTCGACTGCCATTTCAAGGGCGATCCGGTGATGCCCGGCTGCCTCGGGCTCGATGCGCTCTGGCAGCTCACCGGCTTCTTCCTCGGCTGGCTCGGCCTGCCTGGCCGCGGCCGCGCGCTCGGCGTCGGCGAGGTCAAGTTCGCCGACCAGGTCCTGCCGACCGTCAAGAAGGTCGTCTACGGCGTCGACTTCAAGCGCGTCTTCAAGTCGAAGCTCGTTCTCGGCATCGCCGATGGCTGGCTGGAAGCAGACGGCAAGCGCATCTACACGGTCAGCGACATGCGCGTCGGCCTGTTCAAGCCGGAAGCGGCCTGAGGAAAAACGCACCGCGACCTTGCGCCAGGCGCCCGCTCGGTCCATTTGCGCGGTATGAATCCAGAAGCGGCCGGGCTTAGCTCTGCCGCGTGCTGACAGCTGGAGTAGCGAGCATGAGACGCGTCGTGGTCACCGGGATGGGCATCGTCTCGTCCATCGGCAACAACACGCAGGAGGTCCTGGCCTCGCTGCAATCAGCCAAATCGGGCATTTCCTACGTGCCGGATTTCGCCGAGCACGGCTTCCGCAGCCAGGTTGCGGGCGTGCCTTCGCTCGATCCGGCGACGGTGCTCGACCGGCGCGCCATGCGCTTCCACGGCGGCGGTTCGGCCTGGAACCAGGTCGCGATGGAGCAGGCGATCGTCGATGCCGGCCTGGAGCCGGCCGAGATCAGCAACGAACGCACCGGCATCATCATGGGCTCGGGCGGCCCCTCGACCCGCGCGCTGATCGACGCCTATGACAAGGCTCGCGAGAGCGGTTCTTCGAAGAAGGTCGGCCCCTTCGCCGTGCCCAAGGGCATGTCCTCGACCGCTTCGGCGACGCTGGCGACCTGGTTCAAGATCAAGGGCGTCAACTATTCGATCTCCTCGGCCTGCGCGACCTCCAACCACTGCATCGGCAATGCCTATGAGCTGATTCAGTGGGGCAAGCAGGACGTCATCTTCGCCGGCGGTTGCGAGGAGCTGGACTGGACGCTCTCCGTCCTTTTCGACGCGATGGGCGCGATGTCCTCCGACTTCAACGGCACGCCCGCTCGCGCCTCGCGCGCCTATGACGTGGCTCGCGACGGCTTCGTCATCGCCGGCGGCGCCGGCGTCGTCGTGCTGGAAGAGCTGGAGCATGCCAAGGCGCGTGGCGCCAAGATCTATGGTGAGATCGTCGGCTACGGTGCGACCTCTGATGGATACGACATGGTCGCCCCGTCGGGCGAGGGCGCGGTGCGCTGTATGCGCATGGCGTTGGAAGGCGTGAAGACCAAGATCGACTACATCAATCCGCACGGCACCTCGACCCCGGTCGGCGACGGCAAGGAAATCGAGGCGATCCGCGAGGTCTTCGGTGCTGGCGACAAGGCGCCGCCGATCTCGGCGACGAAGTCGCTCACCGGCCATTCGCTCGGCGCCACCGGCGTGCAGGAGGCGATCTACTCGCTGCTCATGCTCAACAACGACTTCATCTGCGAGAGCGCCCATATCGACGAGCTCGACCCGGCCTTCGCCGACATGCCGATCGTGCGCAAGCGCATCGACAATGCGGGCCTCGGCACCGTGCTCTCGAACTCCTTCGGGTTCGGCGGCACCAACGCCACCATCGTGATGAAGCGCCTGGAGGCCTGAGAAGCGCCATGCTCTTCATGGTGATCGAGCATTTCGATCAGGCCCGCGTGAAGGATGTCTACGCCCGCTTCCAGCATAGCGGGCGGATGGCTCCGGCGGGCGTGCGCTATGTCGAAAGCTGGGTCTCGGCCGATCTCGGCCGCTGCTTCCAGATCATGGAATGCGACGATATAGCCCTGCTGCAGGAATGGGTTCTGCAGTGGAACGACCTCGTGCGTTTCGAGATCGTACCGGTCTCGACCTCGAAGGCGGCCGCTGCCGCGATCACCAAGACCGACTAGCCCTGCGGGCCGGCAACGGCCCTGCAATGATGAGACGCCGTTCAGAGTTCGACCGACCCGAATAACCGACTGTCCCTCCGTTCTCCGGCCTTCGGGCCAGATCCTGAAGACCCTTCCGAGTTTGCCATGCTCCCGCTGATGCACAACAAGCGCGGCCTCATCATGGGCGTCGCCAATCAGAATTCCATCGCCTGGGGCATTGCCCGTACCCTTCACGCCCATGGTGCCGAGATCGCCTTCACCTATCAGGGCGATGCGCTGGGCAAGCGCGTCCGGCCGCTGGCGGATAGCATCGGCTCGAAGCTGGTCGTGCCCTGCGATGTCGAGGACACCGCGTCCGTCGATGCCGCCTTCGCGACGCTGGACGAGGCCTGGGGCGGCGATCCCGAGCGCAACACGCTCGACTTCATCGTCCATGCCATCGGCTTCTCCGACAAGAACGAGCTCAAGGGGCTCTATGCCGACACCACCCGCGAGAACTTCTCGCGGACGATGGTGATCTCCTGCTTCTCCTTCACCGAGGTCGCGAAGCGCGCGGCGGAGCGCATGCCGAAGGGGGGCAGCATGATCACGCTGACCTATGGCGGCTCGACCCGGATCATGCCGAACTATAACGTCATGGGCGTCGCCAAGGCGGCGCTGGAGGCGAGCGTGCGCTATCTCGCCGGCGATTACGGTCCGCGTGGCATCCGCGTGAATGCGCTCTCGCCCGGGCCCGTGCGGACGCTGGCCGGCGCCGGCATCTCGGACGCGCGCGCGATGCTATCCTGGCAGCGTGCCAATTCTCCGCTGCGCAAGTCGGTTTCACTTGAAGAGATCGGCGGCTCGGCGCTCTATTATCTCTCGGATCTCTCCGGAGGTGTCACCGGCGACGTCCATCATGTCGATGCCGGCTATCACATCACCTCGATGCCGGCACTGGATTCGTTGCGCGCGGCCGATAGCGGTAACGGCGAGTAGCCGGAACCGCGTGGCCGGCGCGCGGTTTTCCTTTGAACGAAAGGAGGGTGCGCGATGGTCATGGTCAAATACGAGGTTGTCGAGCACGATGGTGGCTGGGCCTATCGGGCTGGCGGAGCCCTCTCGGAAACCTTTCCGACGCATGACGCGGCGCTGAAGGCTGCGACCCGCGCCGCCGCGCGCCAGACGGTGGCCGGGAATACCGACGGCATCGTCTATCAGGATCAGAACGGCCGCTGGCACGAGGAATTGGCGGATGGCCATGACCGGCCCGCGACCCGCGTGGTCGACGGAAGCTGAGGGCGTTTTCCCGTCACAACCGGCAGGGGCCGCAAGGCGGCCCTTTCCTTTTCTGTCTCAGCGCGCGGTGAAGAAGGTCAGCAGCACCTTGTTCTTCTCGCCGAGCAGGCAGAGGAAGCGGCGCGGCTTGTCGGAGCGATCGGTCCGTAGATAGGCTTCGCTCATGACGATACGGGTGACAGGAATGTCCTCGATCTTCGATTCCGAGACCGCGACCGTGGCGCCGTCCTCGTCGATATAGATGTCCTTGATTTCCGGCTCCTTGGCATGGAGCGTCTGGAGCGCAGCCGCCTTGCAGGTCGCGATTTCAGGCGTCGCGGGCTTCTCGCTCTTCGGCGGAACTTCCTGCGCGAGAGCGGGTGCGAGCAGCGGGATGGAGATCAGAGCAGGGGCGAGGAAGCGCAGCATGCGAGGAGCACTCAGATTGATCGGTGAGTGCTGAACGCGCGAACGCGGCGCGGGTTCATGAAGTCGCTGGCAGCGGTTCATGAAGCGTGTCATCCCGTGCGCGCTGCGGCGCGAAGTGCCGCTGCGCAGACACGGGACCGCGTGCAGGATAGGGTATCGTCTCGTTCTCGACGCGAGGTTCGGATGACCGCTCGCATCTACGCTGTGTACATCCTCGCGACGCGGAAGGACGGCCCGCTCTATATCGGCATCACCAGTGACCTTGAGCGCCGGATCGCCGAGCACAAGACCCATGCGATCAAGGGCCACCCCTCGCCGGGTGATGGGAGCTTTTATCGGGGAGCGATCCCGCATCTGCGCCGCAGCACTGCGTGCTGCAACGCGTGCGGGATGACACTCTTCAACACCCGCGATAGCCGCGGCCTCAGAGCCCCAGCTTCTTCTTGCGCTGTCCCAACGTGCGCAGGCGCAGCGCGTTGAGCTTGATGAAGCCGGCGGCGTCGCGATGGTCGTAGGCCACCGCGCCTTCCTCGAAGGTGACGAGGTCCTGGTCGTAGAGCGAGTAGTCGCTGGAGCGGCCGATGACGTGGACGCCGCCCTTGTAGAGCTTGAGACGCACGTCGCCGGTGACGAATTCCTGGCTCTTGTCGATCAGCGCCTGCAGCATCTCGCGCTCGGGCGAGAACCAGAAGCCGTTATAGATCAGCTCGGCATATTGCGGCATGATCTGGTCCTTGAGATGCGCCGCGCCGCGATCGAGCGTGATCGACTCGATGGCGCGATGCGCCGCATGCAGGATCGTGCCGCCGGGCGTCTCGTACATGCCGCGCGACTTCATGCCGACGAAGCGGTTCTCGACGAGGTCGAGCCGGCCGATGCCGTTGTCGCGGCCGAGGTCGTTGAGCTTGGCGAGCAGCGTAGCCGGCGAGAGCTTCTCGCCGTCGATCGCGACGGCGTCGCCCTTCTCGAAGGAGATCGTGACGATCGTGGGCTTGTCCGGCGCGTCTTCCGGCGAGATCGTGCGCGAATAGACGTAATCGGGCACCTCGACCGCCGGATCCTCCAGCACGCGGCCTTCCGATGAGGCATGCAGCAGGTTGGCGTCGACCGAGAACGGCGCTTCGCCGCGCTTGTTCTTGGCGATCGGGATCTGGTGCTGCTCGGCGAAGGCGATCAGCTGCTCGCGCGAGCGCAGGTCCCATTCGCGCCAGGGCGCGATCACGACGACGTCGGGCTTCAGCGCATAGGCGGTCAGCTCGAAGCGGACCTGATCGTTGCCCTTGCCGGTCGCACCATGGGAGACGGCGTCGGCGCCGGTCTTCTCGGCGATCTCGATCAGCTTCTTGGCGATCAGCGGCCGCGCGATCGAGGTGCCCAGCAGGTAGACGCCTTCATAGGCGGCGTTCGCCCGGAACATCGGGAAGACGTAGTCGCGTACGAATTCCTCGCGCAGGTCCTCGATATAGATGTTCTCCGGCTTGATGCCGAGCAGCAGCGCCTTGTCGCGCGCCGGTC
>NZ_CAMFKW010000093.1 GCF_945957345.1 uncultured Allobosea sp.
ATGCGGCATACCTGCAAGGGTATCGGGGGTTCAAATCCCTCCCTGTCCGCCACTTTATCTGCGCTAAGCAGATGATTTGATTTAGAAATCAAACTTGGCCGGCGCTCAACACCCCAACGTTCGTTCCTGCCCGGAAACGTCTCGGATGGTGAGGCTCCCGTCCTTCAATTAGTGATGCGCTTCCGATTCGCGCCACAAGCTGACGTTCGGCCCACGCCCTAAACCGGACATTCGCTCCAGCCTGTCCGTGACTTGCGTCTAGGTGCCTTTGCCCGCTGCAACCGGGGCGAAGAACGTGTCCTGCCATTTGACCGGCGGCGCTTTGAGCAGGCCAGCCTTGGCCATGAAGGTGCCGAAGCTCATCACGCCCTTCGGTTGGACGCCCCATTCCTGCGAGACGCTCTTCAGCATCTTTTCGGTCTCGTCGAGATCCAGCGACGACTTCTCGGATTCGAGGAACATCTCGGCCGCCTTGCGCGGGTTGGCCTTGATGTAGGATCCAGCCTCGTCGATTGCGGCAACGATCGCCTTGGCCGCCAGCGGATTTGCCTCGACGAAGGAGCGCTTGCTGGCGAGCAGGCCGCTTGTCACGCGCTCGCCGAGATAGTCCGAGAAGAAGAACAGGCGCCGGACATTCGCGCTCTTCTCGACGATGTCGCTATAAGGGTGAGGCGCCGCGTAGGCGCTGATCGTCCCTCCGGTGATTAGGGCCGACGTCGCATCGGGATGCGGCAGCTGGATCATGTTGGTGTCGAGGCGGCGCGACTGGCCCTCGCCGAAGGCTTTGGCCGCCGCCATGCGCACCAGCAGCCCCTGCTGGCCGGTGGTCGACGTCACCGCGATCTTGTCCGTCGGCTTGAAGTCGGCAAGCGTCTTGATTTCAGGCTTGTTGGTGTAGAGCCCGTTATCGCCCGCCACGAGGGCAGCCAGGCCCCGGATGTCGATGGAGCCGCGTGTCTTCTCAGCTGCGATAAGCATTCCGGGCAGGCCATAGGCGCCGATATCGATCGAGCCGCTGATCAGCGCATCGTTGATTGCCGGAGCGCCACTGATCTTCTGAATCTTGACGGTGAGACTGGGCAGCCCCGCCGCTGCGCCCTGCTTGGCGAAGAGGCCGAGCTTCTCCGCGACCGTCACCGGCAAATAGGCATATCCGTACTGGATCGCCATCGTCACCGTCGCGGCTTCGGCTGCGCGGGCACGGACCATCGTCATGGTCGTTACCGCGGCGGCGGCCGAGCCGGCCAACACGGCACGGCGTGAAAAAAGAGCTTGCATGTTCCCTCCGAAAGTTATTTTTGAAACGTCGTTTCAAAAAATCTATTCCGCATCGTGGCGCCCTGTCAATCGGCGACAACCGTCGGGCACCGCCAAGTGGATCAGGGAGCCAAGGATGGTCGGATTTCGTGTTCTCAAGCGTCGCCGCCAGGTGACCGCTGACGTCGTGGAGCGCTTCCGCGCTTTGCCGGTCGCCAATATCAGCGACTCGATGTCCCGCATGACGGCAGGCGGCGCGAAGCTGCGACCGATGCATGGCGGCGGTGTCCTCGCCGGCCCGGCCATCACGGTGAAGTCGCGTCCGGGTGATAATCTGATGATTCACAAGGCGCTCGATATCGCGTCGCCCGGCGACATTGTGGTGGTCGATGCTGGCGGCGACCTCACCAATGCGCTCATCGGCGAGCTCATGATTTCTCATGCGCAGAAGCGCGGCCTTGCCGGTATCGTCATCTATGGCGCGGTACGCGACAGCGCCTGGATCCGCGAGCATGATTTCCCGGTCTTCGCCGCCGGCATCAGCCACCGCGGGCCCTATAAGGATGGGCCGGGCGAGATCAATGTCCCGATCGCGATCGAAGGCATGGTGATCGCGCCCGGCGACCTCGTGATCGGCGACGATGACGGCTTGCTCTGCGTGCCTTACGAAGAGGTCGAGGCGGTCTATGCCGCTGCCGACGCCAAGCACAAGGCCGAGACCAAGCAGATGACCGCGATCCATGAAGGGCGCAACGATCGCAGCTGGGTCGATGCCGCGCTCGCCAGGCTGGGTTGCGAGATCGAGGGCTGATCGCCATGGCCGCACCGACTCATGTCCCGGTGCGGCCGGACTGGCTGGCGCTCCGCGATGAGGCGGCGCTCGACCCCGGCATGCCGATCGTCGATGCGCACCACCATCTCTGGGATCGGCCGCAGGGCCAGCGCTATCTGTTCGACGAGCTGCTCTCCGACATGGCGGGCGGCCACGATATCCGGGCGACCATCTTCGTCCAGAGCCGCTCGATGTACCGGCCGGACCTGCCGGAGGCGTTCAAACCCGTCGGCGAGGTCGAGTTCGCCAATGGTGTCGCGGCTCAGGCGGCAAGCGGGCTTTATGGTCGGCATCAGGCCTGCGCCGGCATCGTCGCCCATGCCGATCTGCGGCTCGCCGATCGGTTGGAGCCCGTGCTTGGAGCGTTGTCGCGCGCCGGCGGCGGCCGCCTGCGCGGCATCCGCAACCAGACGGCCTGGCATTCCGACCCGGCGATCGCCTCCAACCCCGTTCCGCCCGAGCAGGGCGTCATGCGCGATCCGGCCTTTGCCGCCGGGGTGCGGCAGCTTGCTCATCACGGTCTTGCTCTTGATGTCTGGGCCTACCACACGCAGCTCGACGAGGTAGCGGCACTCGCCGATGCCTGCCCCGAGACGATGATCGTGCTCGATCATTGCGGCGGCCCGCTCGGTGCGGGCTCATATCGTGGGCGGCGCAGCGAGGTGTTTGCGCAATGGTCGGCCGGCATGGCTGCTCTTGCCCGGCGGCCGAACCTGCGCGTCAAGCTCGGCGGGCTGGCGATGCGGGTCGGCGGCTTCGATTTCCATCAGGCGCCTTTGCCGCCCTCGTCCGAACAATTGGCCGAGGCCTGGTCGCCTTATATCCTGCTCTGCATCGAACTCTTCGGTCCGCAGCGCTGCATGTTCGAAAGCAATTTCCCCGTCGACAAGGGCATGGTCGGCTATGGCGTTCTCTGGAACGGCTTCAAGCGGATCGTCGCAACTTTTTCCTCACATGAGCGGGCCTGGCTGTTCCATCGCACCGCGATGGAAGCCTATCGGCTCGACCTCTCGATCACGGAGACAGGCTGATGTTCTTCGCGCCGCCATCCGAGGTCGCCACGACCGTGTTCACGCGCCTGCCGGACCGTTTCCGCAAGCCCCGCGCAACGGCCTGGGCCGCCGCCAATCGCGGCGGACTCGCGATCGACTCCTTTCTCGAAGGTCCGAGCTTCGATCGGCAAGGCCGGCTCTACGTCACCGACATTCCCTTCGGCCGGATCTTTCGGATCTCGGCCGAAGGCGAGTGGGAACTGGTCGCCGAATATGACGGCTGGCCGAACGGACTGAAGATCCATCGCGACGGCCGGATCTTCATTACCGACTACAAGCGCGGCATCATGGTGCTCGAACCGGAGAGCGGCGCAGTCACGCCCTTCCTCGAGACGGCGGCCTCCGAAAGCTTCAAGGGCGTCAACGACCTCGTCTTCGCGGCGAATGGCGACCTCTATTTCACCGATCAGGGGCAGACCGGCCTGCATGATGCCACCGGTCGGGTCTACCGGCTGACGCCGGAGGGCAGGCTGACGCGCCTGCTCGATACCGTCCCCAGCCCGAACGGCATCGTGATCGATCCCGGCATGACGCATCTGCTGATCGCGGTGACGCGGGCCCAGCAGATCTGGCGCATCCCGCTGAACGACAGCGGCCTGACGACGAAGGTCGGCGTCTTCGCGCAACTGCACGGCGGGCTCGGCGGGCCGGATGGGCTGGCCCTCGACGCCGAAGGCAACCTGCTCATCGCCCATACCGGATTCGGCTCGGTCTGGCGTCTGTCGCGCACGGCCGAGCCGCAGCTCAGGATACGCTCCTGCGCCGGTATCTCGACGACCAATCTGGCGTTCGGCGGCCCGGACGGGCATGATCTCTTCATCACGGAATCGCAGACGGGCTCAATACTGCGCGCTAAGCTTGATGTTGCAGGAACGGCGATGTTCTCGCATCAAGACTGAGGGCTGCCGCGACGTGATGCGGCGTCGCGGAGACTTGGAACCATGCTCGACAAGAAGGCGAAGGCGCGACCAAAGCTGGAGGGTGTCGCCTCAGCCGACAGGCTGCTGACCGTCCTTACCGCTTTCCGTCGCGGTGACGACGCGTTGGAGCTCAGCGAGCTCGCGCAGCGCACGCAACTGGTGAAGAGCACCATCATGCGGCTCTGCATCTCGCTGGAGCGTTTCGGGCTGATCGAGCGGCTCGATAGCGGCCGCTATCGGCTCGGCACCGAGATCGCGCGGTTGGGCTCGGTCTACCTCCAATCCTTCGCGCTCGAGGCCCATGTCATGCCGGCACTGGAAAATCTGGTCGCGGCTTCGGGCGAAACGGCATCCTTCTATATCCGCCGGGGTGACCAACGACTGTGCCTGTTCAGGGTCGATTCGCCTTCGCCTTTGCGGATGCATGTCAGGCCAGGTGATCTGCGGCCGATGGATGCCTCCTCGATCGCGCAAGTCCTGCGCCGGTTCGATCCCCATGGCAGCGCCGAGGATCGCGCCGTCGAGACGCCGATCTATTCCAGCGGCGTCACCGATCCCCATGTCGCCTCGATCGCGACACCGGTGTTCGGGGCGGGCGGGCGTCTTCTGGGCGCACTTGCCCTGACTGGGCCTGCCTCTCGGTTGACGAGCGACAGCGCGGGCAAGATCAGCCCGCTTCTGAAGAAATCCGCCGATATCCTGACGCATGCGCTGGGAGGCGCCATGCAGGAATAGCGCGGCCTCGCGTAGGGCGGGCCGGCACCGTTCTGGCAGGCGCCGGTCCGCGTGCAGTGGCCTTAGGGTGTCTCAGCCCTTATACCAGGCGGCGATATTCCAGAAATCACTGTCCCAGCCGCTCGGCACCGTCACCAGATCGTTGGTGATCGCGACGCTGACGTTGCGGGCCAGAATCGGCAGATAGACATTCGCCTCGACGAAGATTTCGCTCAGCCTCAGGAGCTGGGCGAGCCGGGCCAGTGGATCGACCTCTTTTTCGGCCGACCTGTAGAGTTCGTCTGCCTCGTCGCTGCGGAAGCGCGAGAAATTGCGCCCCTGCCATTTGTTGTCCTTCGCGGCGATTTCCCAGGACGTGAACTGACGCAAGAAGGCTTGGGGATCGGGCTGCGTACCGGTCGAAGCATGCATCTCGATGTCGCAATAGAACTTCTTCAGCGTGTCTGGATTTGCGATATCGGAGGAAAAATACACCGATGCCGTCACCGATTTCAGCTCAAGCTCGATGCCGGCCTTCTGGCACGCCGCCTTGATGACCGCCTGGGCTTTTTGGCGCGGGCCCGTGATGGTGGTCTGGAAGACGTATTTCAGACGTTTCCCACCCTTTTGGCGGATGCCATCGGTATCGCGCGCATAGCCGGCGGCATCGAGGATCGCATTGGCCTTGTCGATGCTGAATTCGTAAGTCAGTTTCGGGGAGCGAAAGCGTTCTGGCTGATTGACGAAAGCGCCGGTGGCCGAACCTGCGCGCCCGTGGATGAACTTCTGGATGGAATCCCGGTCGATCAGGAGATTGATCGCCTTGCGCACCTCGGGATCGCTCAACGTCGGATGTTGGGAGCGAGGGTGCGACCGTTCGCCATCGATTTCGAGCACAGGATCGGTTGTGTTCAGAACTACGATTTCGGTCTGCCCGCTCGGATAGAATTCGACACGCCCTTTCCTGCCGGTCTCCAGGCGCTTGAGCACCTCGTCCTCGACCTGCAGATCGCGCGCGAAATCGAATTGTCCGGTCTGGAGGACCGTGCGCGCCGCCGAAACGGAATCGCCGCCGCCCTTCAGCTCGAAGGCGTCGAAATACGGCTGGTTGGCGACGTGATAATCGGGGTTGCGTACCCCCGTGACGATATCGCCCGGCTTGAACTCGGCGAACTTGTAAGGACCGGTGCCGACAGGCGCCAGATTTGCCGGCGCCTCACGGGAATTTTTGCCCTTGAACCCAGAGAAGAGGTGCTCGGGGAGGATCATTCCCGAGACGCCGACGAAGGCGTCGGCCCAGAACGGGGTCGCCTCCTCGAACACGATCCTGATCGTATGATCGTCGATCTTTGAAAAGGCCGCACGCTGATAGGAACCGATCGTCGACGTCGCGGAATCGGGATCGGAGGCATAGGCCGCGGTGAAGACGACATCCGCAGCCGTGAACGGTTTTCCGTCGTGCCAGGTCACGCCCTTCTTGAGCGTCCAGATCACCTCCCGGGCATCCGCCGAGACCGTGCCGTCTGCCCGGTTGGGCAGCGAGGCGGCCAGCTGCGGGACGAGATTGCCGTCCAGATCCCAGCCGGCCAAGGGTTCGTAGAAGATCCGGGCCGCCTCGCGGTCCTTGTTGCCGCTCGCGAAGTGCGGATTGAGGGAGGTCGGCGCCTGCCATGAGAGCAGCCGCAGCGTGCCGCCGCCCCCCGCCTTGGCCGGCTTGTAGGGCGCCGCCGGCGCGGCGACGGCCGGGCCGCTGGACAGCAGAAGCTGACTGACCATCGGCGCGGTCAGACCCAGACCGGCGAGCCGCCGAACGAGCTCGCGACGATCGATACCCGCTCCCATGACTTGGCCCGCACCCTTCCGCCTATCGTGATCCACGTCGTTTTCCTCCAATGCATTTTATTCCCAGACCGCCGTTCTGCGACCGCGATCGCTCGTTCGATCCCGCCGACACGCTGCCTGTTCGGCTGCCTTGTCAAAAATGGAACGACGTTGCATTTTATGGGTAGGGTGCCGTTTCGCCGACTGTCAATCGTGGCGAATGGCGGCGCGGGCATGCATGTGCCGCAACCGATCCAGACGGCATCTGCCTTCGGGCGACTCACCTTCAAGCCTTCGCTCGGGCCACACTCGGGAACAGGAATCGTCGACGATGCCACGGCAAGAAATCATCGATGCCATGCTTCCGGAGATCGTCGCGATCCGGCACGATCTGCATCGTCATCCCGAAATCCTCTACGACCTGCCGCGGACATCAGCACTCGTCGCTGAGCGGCTTCGCGCCTATGGCGTCGACGAGGTCGTCGGCGGCATCGGTCAGTCAGGTGTCGTCGGCGTGGTTCGTGGCAGAGCCTCGGACAAGGTCATCGGGTTGCGAGCCGACATGGACGCTTTGCCGATGCAGGAACTCACCAATCTGGAGTACCGCTCGACCGTACCCAGCCGCATGCATGCCTGCGGACATGACGGGCATACCGCCATGCTCCTCGGCGCGGCGAAATATCTGGCCGCGACGCGCGATTTCGACGGGACGGCGGTCCTTATCTTCCAGCCGGCGGAGGAGGGAGGCGCCGGTGCCAAGGCGATGGTCGATGACGGGCTGATGGAGCGCTTCGGCATTCAGGAAGTTTATGGAATTCACAACAAGCCGGGACTGCCGGTCGGCCAATTTGCGGTGACGAAGGGGGCTGCGAAATCCGCCTCCGACGAACTCTTCCTCGTCGTTCGCGGCCGCGGCGGGCATGCCGCTGCTCCCCAGCGGGGTAGCGACCCTGTGATCGCGGCCTGTCATCTGGTGACCGCTCTGCAGACGATCGCATCGCGCAACATCGACCCGCTGGATTCGGTGGTGATATCGATCATCATGATCCACGGCGGCGAGGCCGTGAACGTCATCCCGCATCAGGTCACTCTTCGCGGCTCGATCCGGACATTCCGGCCGGAGACGCGCATCCGCGTCAGACAGCGCATCGTGGACATCGTCGACGGGCAGATGCGCTCGTTCGGCCTTGAGCACGATATCGAGATCCGGGACGGCACGCCCCCAACCTATAATCACCCCGCTCAGACGGATTTCTATGTCGAGGCGATCACCGGCGCGTTCGGGCGGGGGGCCGTCGACGACGCCTATCCGCCTTCGATGGGATCGGAGGACTTTTCCTACATGCTCGAAGCGCGGCCGGGCGCCATCGGCTATATCGGCAATGGCAATACGGCCGGCGTGCACGATGCCGCCTATGACTTCAACGACGAAGCCATCCCCTACGGAATCGGCTTCTGGGTGTCGCTTGTCGAACACGGCAGATCGTCCGCCGGCTAGAAACCCAGCCTCCCGAACCGAGCTACCAGACGACTTCGTTTCCATGCCGTCGATGGTCGAAGGCGGGAGCATGCGCGCAGTGGCGCCTCTCTCTTCACTTCCTGGCGCGGCAATGTCGCAAGTTTTTTTGAAACGCCGTTTCATTTTCTCTTTGCTTCGACATTCCGACATGCTAGGTCGTTGCAAATGGGACGGTCCTGATGGGCTCGTTCCGGCGAAGAGGCGCAGCAAGCGCCCGGCGCTGCAGGGATGAGACGCCGACGTTTCGCTGCCGAGTCCGGCAGCGTGGACGGTTGCTCCCTATGCTGTCAACGGCGGTCGGATTCCAGGCCATCGTGGCGGAGTAAAAGCAGGCCACT
>NZ_CAMFKW010000094.1 GCF_945957345.1 uncultured Allobosea sp.
GCCCTTCTCTGGACGCGATGGGGTCGCGGCGGGATCTGGCCCCTGATCTGTTCTTAATCCGGCGCTATCGGCCTGTCGGACGCGAATCCGATGGCGGCAACGGCGCTGGCAGCATTGCGCGGGCACCAGAGGCATCCACGCGCCTGCTATATGGAGTGTCTCGGCCGTAAACGCAACAAATCGGCGTTTGGAGGCTTCCCAAGGCTTAAAGACCGCTGAAGACTGGCCCTCGGCCCGCCGCCAACCTATATGATTGGAAGGTATATTCCCCGGAAAGGACATGGACGCCGCATGACGACCTTCGACCAGCGCAAGGACGCCTATGAGAACAAGTTCGCCCATGACGAGGAGCTGCGCTTCAAGGCGACCGCCCGGCGCAACAAGCTGCTCGGGCTCTGGGCTGCCGAGAAGCTCGGCAAGAGCGGCGCCGAGGCCGATGCCTATGCCAAGTCCGTGGTCGTGGCCGATTTCGAGGAGGCCGGCGAGGAGGACGTGGTGCGCAAGGTCAAGAACGACTTCGCGCTTGCCAGAATCGCCGTGGCGGATGCCGAAATCCGGACCGTGATGAGCGAACTGCTGATCAAGGCTGCCGACGAAATCCAGGCGGGTCGGTAAGGTCTGGCCGCCGGGTGCATCCCGGCTGACGCAGGACGTCTCTGAAACGGGCGCATGGGCGCCCGTTTGCATTTCGGGCCTGGCGCGGGGCAACCTGCGTTCGCCGCAGCCACAGTCCGAAGCGCGGCCCGAAAGCGGATGAAAACCATGGCCAAGTCCACCGTCCTGTCCTCCCTCGCCGATCGCTTCGCCAAGGGGGACAGCATCGTCTCGGCCTGGTGCGGTTTGCCCGATCCGTCCGTCTCGGCGACGCTGGCACAGGAGGATTTCGACGCGATCACGCTCGACATGCAGCACGGCCCGATCACGCTGGCCGAGGTGATCCGTGCGATCCCGCTGATCAATGCCGCCGGCAAGCCGGTGATCGGGCGCATTCCGGTGGGCGAGTTCCAGAATGTCTCGAAGCTGTTTGACAGCGGCGCCTCCGGGGTGATCGCGCCGATGATCAATACGATGGAGGATGCCCGGCGCTTCGCGGCCTATGCCAAATATCCGCCGATGGGCGAGCGCAGCTGGGGCAGCTATGGCGGCCTCGGGGCCTCGGGCCTCGACCAGAACAGCTATCTCAAGGCCGCAAACAGCTTCTCGATGACCTTCGCGATGATCGAGACGCGCGAGGCGATGGCGATCGTCGACGACATCCTGGCGCTGGACGGGATCGACGCGCTGTTCGTCGGGCCGTCCGACCTGTCGATCGCGCTGTCCGGCGGGGCGAAGGTCGATGCGACCGCGCGCGAGGTCGATGAAGCGCTGAAGCATGTCGTGGCCCGCGCCTCGGCGGTGAACAAGCCGGTCGCCTTCTATTGCGCGACGGCGGAGCGCGCCAAGCAGGGCCTCGCCATGGGTGCACGCATGGTCACGGTGATGAGCGATTCGTCGATGCTGCGCGCCGCGGCGTCGACGGCGCTGAAGATCACGCGGAGCTGAGCGGTCCGAGCATCGGCCCGGGAATGGTTCCCTTTCTTCGGGCGGGTGTTTCAGGCGTTGATGCCCTCGCGACGCTTCAGCAAGGCGTAATCCGCCCAGAGCAATCGCGCCGCGACGCCGCGCCAGGGCCGCCAGGCCTCTGCCATCGCCTGGAGCTCGGCCGGCTTCGGGCGGGCGGCCAAGCCGAAGGCGTGGCGGGCGGCCTCTTGGATGGCGAGGTCGCCGGCCGCGAAACCGTCGCGATGCCCGAGGCAGAACAGCAGGTAGACATCGGCCGTCCAGGGGCCGATGCCGGAGATCGCCGTCATCTGCGCGTGGACTTCCTCGGGAGAGGCATGTTCGAGCGCCTCGAAGGCGAAGCGGCGCTCGACCAGGGCGTTTGCGAGCGCCAGCAAGGTGCGCTGCTTGGGTCGTGACAACCCTGACAGGCGCATGTCGTCATCGGTCGCCGCCAGGACACGTTTGGGCGTCAGCGGCACGAAGACGCCGGCGAAGCGGTTCCAGACGGCGCGCGCGCTCGCGACCGACAATTGCTGGGAGACGATGATCGCGGCGAGGCCGGGAAAGCCGCCTTCGCGCAGCCTGAGCGGCGGCAAGCCCGTGCGCGCGACGATCGGCTGCCAACCCGGATGCAGGGCGACAAGCGCCGCCATCCCTTCCTCGAGATCGGCGTTGGATGTGATTCTCTCAATCATGATCCCCTATCGTTGGCAGAGGCGACGGCTTCCGTCAGTAGGGAGCGGCTTGGCACCTGCATGTGCAATCCCCGGGGCAATTCCCCAATT
Organism: uncultured Allobosea sp.; assembly: GCF_945957345.1. Classification (GTDB taxonomy): domain Bacteria; phylum Pseudomonadota; class Alphaproteobacteria; order Rhizobiales; family Beijerinckiaceae; genus Allobosea. The sequence continues at coordinate 2,328 of NZ_CAMFKW010000094.1, forward strand.
CTTCCAATCGCGGAATTGCCCCAGGTCTTTGTTTTATCGCATTTTCTTCACGCGAACCGGCGTCCACTTCGCTCGAAAATGCTCTAAACAAGGGAGATGGCGTCCGCTCCAACCGATTCCAGCAGGCCGGTCTTCCGCTTCGCCCCGAGCCCGAACGGCCGCCTCCATCTCGGCCATGCGCTGTCGGCCCTTACTAATGAGGCCTTGGAGCGCCGTTTCGGAGGCCGCCTGCTGCTGCGGATCGAGGATATCGACCTGACGCGCTGCCGGCCGGAATTCGTCGAGGGGATCGGGGCGGATCTCGAATGGCTCGGTATCCGGTTCGAACCCGGCTTCCGCCGGCAATCCCAGCATTTCGACGATTATGCTGCCGCGCTTGCGAAGCTTCATCAGCAAGGGCTGATCTACCCCTGCTTCTGCTCCCGGCAGGAGATTCGCAACGCCGCTGCTGCACGCGAAGCCGAGGCCGGGCAGTCCTGGCCGGTCGATCCCGACGGCGCACCGCTCTATCCCGGCTTGTGCAAGGGGCTCGATTCAGGCGAGGCCGAGCGGCGTATTGCAGCCGGAGCGCCGCATGTGTTGAGGCTCGACATGGCGGCGGCGATCGCCGCGTCAGGGCGGCCGTTAAGCTATGAGGTCTTCGATGCGGATGATGTCCGGCATTCCGTGCCGGTCGCGCCGGAGCGCTGGGGGGATGTCGTGCTCGCCCGCAAGGACGTGCCGACGAGCTATCACCTCGCCGTCACCGTCGACGATGCGTCGCAGGGGGTGAGCCATGTCGTGCGCGGCCGCGACCTGGAAGCGGCGACGGATGTCCATGTGCTCTTGCAGCATCTGCTGGGCCTGCCGACGCCGCTCTATCATTTCCATCGCCTGCTGCGCGACGATGGCGGGCAGAAACTCGCAAAGAGCCGGGATTCCCAAAGCCTCGGCGCTTTACGGGACGACGGGATCAGCGCGGCGGAGATTCGCCGGCAGCTCGGCTTCACCTGACTCGTTCAACCGACGCCGAGGAAGGTCAGCCAGGCGGCGGTCGAGAACAGCGAGAGCAGGGTCGAGAGCGTGATCGCGCTCGATGCGTCGGCGACGCCCTGCCGGTAGCGCTCGGCAAAGAGATAAGCGTTGATCCCGCAGGGACAGGCGGCGAAGAGCACCGCGACCCCGGACCAGTGGACTGGCATCTCGAAGACCCGCGTCGCCAGCCAGTAGACCAGGAGCGGATGCAGGCCGAGCTTCAGCCCGCTCAGCACCGTCGGCAGGGCGAGGCCGGATTCGAGCCCGTAACGGCGCATGGCGATGCCCAGGCTGATCAGCGCGCAAGGCACGGCGGCGCCTGCCAGCAGGTCGACCAATGTCCAGACCGGCGTCGGAATAAGATGGATGATCGGGCGCACGGCCGATCCGAGCAGGATTCCGATGATGATCGGATGGGTGAAGAGGCGCTTGATCAGCAACGGGATCGAGGCCGTGCGGCCTTCCGCCAGCAAGGTCGCAGCCGTCATCGTGACCGGCAGATGGACAGCGAGCAGCAGGCCGAGCGGCACGGCGCCGGCATCGCCATAGGCTTTGAGGATCATCGGGACGCCGACGAAGACGGTGTTCGACTGCGCGGCTGCAAAGCCGGAGACGACCAGCTCCGGCCCCTTTCGGGAGAAGAATTTGGAGGCGAGGACCATGGCCAGCGCCCAGACAACGGCGAGCCCGGCGAAATAGGCGACCCAGTAGCCCCAGGGCTGGGTTGCCGGAATATCGGCCTTGGCGAGCGTCCGGAACAGCAGGCAGGGCACGGCGAGGACGAAGACGAAATCCGACAGGCCTTCGCCCGTGGTCTCGCGCAGGAGCTTGCTCCAGCGCGCGACATAACCGAGGCCGATCAGCCCGAAGACGGGCAGGACGACGAGAAGGGAAGCGAGCATGGCTTCGGAACTCGCGCGAGAGAAACGCCTCGTTCCGCGGTGTCCGTTTGCGCGGGCGCTGTCAAGCAGCGAAGACCTAGCGAACAGCAGAATGCTCTGCCGTCATGCGTTCAGCGCAATTGCGCGACCGTGCCGCCGGCTTTCTCGATCAAACCGCGAATCTCGTCGCGCTGGCGCTTGAACTCGGCCAGGGTCGCACCCTGGAGCTCGCGCCCGCGGGGCACGCGGATCTTCATCGGATTGACGAAGTTGCCGTTGACCAGCACCTCGTAATGCAGGTGAGGGCCGGTGGAGAGGCCGGTCGAGCCGAGATAACCGATGACCTGGCCCTGCCTGACCTTGGCGCCCGGGACGATCCCGGCGGCGAAATTCGACTGGTGCGAATAGGTGGTAACATAGCCGTTGGCATGCTGGATCTCGGTATGCTTGCCATAGCCGGAGGACCAGCCGGCCTTGAGCACGGTGCCGTTGCCGGCGGCGAGGATCGGCGTGCCGATCTTGTTGGCCCAATCGACGCCGGTGTGCATCTTCGAATAGCGCATGATCGGGTGGTAGCGCATGCCGAAGCCCGAACGCAGCTCGCCATCGGCGATCGGCTTGCGCAGCAGGAACTTCTTCAGCGATTTGCCCTCTTCATCGAAATACTCGATCAACCCGTCATCCGGGGACTGGTAGCGGAAGACGCGGCGCGCTTCGCCATTGACGGTGAGCGTCGCAGACAGGATCTCGGCGCGCTCGCCTTCGTCCTCTTCGGTGAAGATCACCTCCAGATTGTCGCCGCCATGGACACGCTGCTGGAAATCGAGATCGTAGGAGAAGATGCGGACGAGCTCGTCGACGAGCGGCCGTGGCAGGTCATGCCGCGCGCCGGTCTCGTAGAGACTCTCATAGAGCCGGGCGCCGCCTGAATCCTCGTCCTCGTCGCCATCTTCGGCGTTGCGCCGCTGCGGTTTCTGCGGGCCGGCCGTATCCTGGCGCGGCAGGTCGACGGACACGAAGGCGCCCTTGTCGTTCATGGCGATGGTGCCGTCAGGCTGGCCGTTCGTGAGCAACGAAACGCGCATGATCTGGCGTGGATCGCCCGGGCGCGGGCCCGGTGCGAAGAGAACCTGCAGGACCTGACCGTCGGGCAGGGCCGAGGTGCGGATCTTGCCGCCGAAGGCCGCGATCATCGTGCGGATCTGTTCGGGCGTGACGCCGACGCCGCGCATGACCTGTTCGAAATTCTCGCCGCGCTTGGCCATCAGCAGCTTGTCTTCGACCAGAGGCTCGCGCGAGGCGGGAATCGGCGTCTTCGGTGCGTTCGTGACGTTCTCCGGCACGACGCGGACTTCGATTCCGGAGAAGCGGGTGTCGGTCGCCGGCGCATAAGCGAGGATATCGTTGCCCGGCGCGGTGGTGCCCGTCAGCGTGCGGCTCAGCATCAGTTGCGGCGGGATCGGCAGGGCGCGCTGGCGGCCCGAGTTCGCCATGTTGGCGCGCTCTTCCTCGATCTGCGAGATCACCTCGGCATCGCTGAGCTGCGGCTTGCCGGAGGGCAGGGTCAGCTCGCCGAGATCGCGCTTGACGATGGTGACGTCGGCATCCGGCATGTCCTGGGCCGGCTCCGCATAGCGCTCTTCAGGCTGCCCGCCCTCGGCGAAGAGGCGCAGCGGATTGAAGGGCGGGATATTGGTGGCATAGACGCCGGTGGTCAGCGACAGGTTGGATGCCAACCGGACGAAGGGCCGGACGCGGATGACCTCGCGGTCGCCGGTGCGCTGCGACATCGGCGCCCGCAGCGTATGGCGAGCCGACATCACCGGCTGGTCGGCGACGAGCTTGTCGGCCTTGCGGGCTCCGCCGCCATCGCCTGCAGCCGAGGAGGAGCGGACCGTGACCGTCTCGGGCTGCTCGGGATAGCTGGTGTCGCCGCGCATCGCGACGAGGATCGCCGCGCCGAGCAAGGCGGCGCCGCATGAGCCGACAAGGGCGCAGGCAAAGAGCCATCGCAGCGACACGCCGCGCCGATCGAGCGGCTGCTGACGGGAGTCGGCCGGCTGGATCGGCGGCTCGATGCCGAGGTCGACCAGCAGGGCCGCCGCCTCGGGGGCAAGCGGCTCGACCGGCTGTGCGAACTCGGGATGGGCGTTCATGGAGCGGCGGCTGCTTCTTGCGGGCTGTCTCGAAATCTCGATGGCAGCCCTCACCGAAGCGAGAGCGCCCTGAACGCGTCCTGACGAAAGCGCGGCAGGACCATGCCCGCGCCGGAAGCCGGAATCAATCCGTTCAGCCTTGGGCGATCTCCTGTGCTGTGAGATTGCGGCTGTTTTGGGAAGCGCCGCGGGCCGCGTACCGCAGCGCACCCAAGCTTGCGCACGAGCGCCCGCGCGTACTGTATCCCGGGCTGGGTTGATCTGACCGATTGCCGCCCGAAAGCAGTGCCGCGGAGCGAAGAATGCGAAGCGTCGAGTTCCGAGCGATCATCGCGGATAAAAATTTTGCACCGCAACAGGGTCGATCGGTCCGAATGGCGCCCAGGGCGAGATATGACCTGGCGGCCAATCGGCCAAAACTCCCCGAAAAGCGGCTCTGGGAGCGGGTTTTGAGGGGGATGGGAAAAAGAAATGCGATCCGTCAAAAAAACTTCATCGAGCGTGTTGACTTCCAATCCGGGCCTGGCCTATAAACCGCCCATCGAGACGGCGCCGCCGCTGAGCGGCGCCTCTTCTGCGCTTCCTTAGGACGCTGGGGCTTAGGCCGGTTCGCCGGACGGTTTCCTGTCTGAATTTGGTGAAGTGCCGCTGTTTGAAAATTGAAGACAGAAAGAGAAACGTGGACGGCGGGGTTCTTGCGGACTTGGCTTACGGGTCAAGTCGAACGAGACTTCGGTGTGCTGCGTTTTAACAAGAACCATTTGCCTGGTTGGTTGAGCGAAAGCTTGATCGGTCAAGTAATGGCTCCGTCAATACGCAGTGCGATGCCGGAACAAAATCTCAATCCAATCTGAGAGTTTGATCCTGGCTCAGAGCGAACGCTGGCGGCAGGCTTAACACA
>NZ_CAMFKW010000095.1 GCF_945957345.1 uncultured Allobosea sp.
CGATGAGCGTGTCCGCGCCTTTCATCAGCCGGCCCATCGCGACCTCCCTGCTCGGCGTCGCGGTGCTGCTCTGCGGCATCCTCGGCTATCTGCGCCTGCCGGTCTCGGCGCTGCCGCAGGTCGATTTCCCCACCATCCAGATCACGACGCAGCTGCCGGGCGCGAACCCTGAGACCATCGCCTCGCTGGTGACGGCACCGTTGGAACGGCAATTCGGCCAGATCCCCGCGCTATCGACGATGTACTCGCAGAGCTCCTTCGGGCTCAGCCAGATCACGCTGCAATTCGACCTCGACCGCGACATCGATGCGGCCGCGCAAGACGTGCAATCGGCGATCAACGCGGCCGGCTCGACCCTGCCGCGCACGCTGCCCTATCCGCCGACCTATGCGAAGATCAACCCGGCCGACGCGCCGATCATGGTGCTGGCGCTGACCTCGGACACGGTCTCGCTGCACCAGCTCAGCGACCTCGCCGACACATTGCTCTCGCCGCGCCTCTCCGAGGTCTCCGGCGTCGGCCATGTCTCGCTCGAAGGCGGCGTCAGGCCGGCGATCCGCATCCAGGCCGATCTCGCCCGGCTCGCCGCCTATGGGCTCGGCATGGAGGACCTGCGCAACGCCATCGTCGCCGCCAATGTCGCGGGGTCCAAAGGCGCGCTCGACGGCAACCATCAGGCCTACACGATCAGCGCCAACGACCAGATCGGCAACGCGGCGGCCTATCGCGACATCGTCGTTGCCTATCGCAGCGGCGCGCCGGTCTTCCTGCGCGACGTCGCGGTGGTGCTGGAGGACCTGGAGAACAGCCGTGTCGGCGCCTGGTACAAGGGCAAGACCGCCGTCGTCCTCGACGTGATGCGGCAGCCCGGCGCCAATATCGTCACCACGGTCGCGCAGGTGAAACAAGAAATCCCGCGCCTGAAGAGCGGCATGCCGGCCGGCGTCGAATTGCAGGTGGTCAGCGACCGCACCGAGACGATCCGCGCCTCGATCGCGGATGTCCAGTTCACGCTGGTGCTGGCCTGCGCGCTGGTCGTGCTGGTCGTGCTGCTCTTCCTGCGCACGGTCCGCGCCACGATCATCGCCGGCGTCGCGCTGCCGCTCTCGCTGATCGCGACCTTCGCGGTGATGTGGCTGGCCGGCTTCAGCCTCGACAATCTCTCGCTGATGGCGCTGACCATCGGCACCGGCTTCGTCGTCGACGATGCGATCGTGATGATCGAGAACATCGTGCGCAACATGGAGCAGGGCAAGAAGCCGCTGCGGGCGGCCTATGACGGCGCCCGCGAGATCGGCTTCACCGTGATCTCGCTGACCGTCTCACTGGTCGCGGTCTTCATCCCGCTGCTGTTCATGACCGGGCTGGTCGGCCGCATGTTCCGCGAATTCGCGCTGACCCTCACGATCGCGGTCGTGGTCTCGGCAATCGTGTCGCTGACGCTGACGCCGATGATGTGCGCGCGCCTTCTCCGTCATGACGACGGCAAGCGTGAGAACCCGCTGATGCGGCTGGCGGAATGGCCGGTCTCGGCGATGGCCCGGCTCTACGAGGTGACGCTCGGCTGGGCACTGAAGGTGCGCGGGCTCGTCCTGCTCGCGACGCTGGCCACGCTGGTGCTGACGGTGTGGATGTATGTCGTCATCCCCAAGGGCTTCCTGCCGAGCCAGGATACCGGCCTGCTCAATGTCGTGCTGGAATCCTCGCCGGACGTCTCCTTCAACGAGATGAAGCGCCTGCAGGAGAAGGTGACGCAGGCCTTCGAGCAGGATGGCGACGTCACCGGCGTGATCTCGGTGCTCGGCATCGGCCAGGCCAATGCCACGCTCAACACCGCCCGCCTGACCGTGACGCTGCGCCCGAAGGACGACCGGCACGACGACGCGGTCGTGATCGCCGAACGGCTGCGTGCGCTGGCCGCCACGATCCCCGGCGTCGTCGCCTATGTCCAGCCGGTGCAGGACATCCAGATCACAACCCGCGCCAGCCGCTCGCAATACCAATACACCCTGACCGGCGCTGACCAGGCGCAGGTGATGGAATGGGCCCGCAAGCTCTCGGAGGCGCTGCGGCGCGAGGCGATCGTCCGCAACGTCGCCAACGAGACCCAGGATGGCGGGTTGCGCGCCCGCGTCGAGATCGACCGGGCCAAGGCCGGGCGGCTCGGCATATCCATTCAGGCCGTCGACGACACGCTCTACGACGCCTTCGGCCAGCGCCAGATCGCCACGATCTACGAGCAGTCGAACCAGTATCGCGTGATCATCGAGGCGGCGCCGCAATATCTGCGCGACCCCGCCGCTCTCACCAAGCTCTACGTCACCGGCAACACCAACACGCAGGGTCAGACCAATTCCGCCGGCACCTCGACGGTGACGCAGAACAGCGTGCAGGTGCCGCTCTCATCCTTCACTCGCCTGATCCGCGAGACCGCGCCGCTCTCCATCGCCCATCAGGAACAGTTCCCGGCCGCGACCGTCTCTTTCGATCTCGCTCCGGGCGAGGCGCTGGGCGATGCCGTCAAGATGATCGCCGCGGTCGAGCGCGAGATCGGCATGCCTGCCTCGATCTCCGGATCGTTCAGCGCCGATGCGGCGGAGTTCAACCGCTCGCTCGCCAACCAGCCCTGGCTGATCCTGGCGGCGATCGTGACGATCTATCTGGTGCTCGGCATCCTCTACGAAAGCTATGTCCACCCGTTCACGATCCTGACGACGCTGCCCTCCGCGGGCGTAGGCGCCCTCCTCGCCTTGGTCCTGACCGGCCGCGAGCTCTCGATCGTGGCGCTGATCGGCATCATCCTGCTGATGGGCATCGTCAAGAAGAACGCGATCATGATGATCGACTTCGCGCTGGAGGCCGAACGTCACGAGGGCCTCTCGCCGGAGGAGGCCATCGTCAAGGCCTGCCTGCTGCGCTTCCGGCCGATCATGATGACCACGCTGGCCGCCTTGCTGGGTGCGCTGCCACTGGCGCTGGCGACGGGCACGGGCAGCGAATTGCGCCAGCCGCTCGGCATCACCATCGTCGGCGGCCTGCTGCTCAGCCAGTTGCTGACGCTCTACACCACGCCGGTGATCTATCTCGCGCTCGAGAAGATCCGCCGCCGCCTCGGCGGCGGCCCGGACGGTGTCGTGCCCTATCCTGATCCGGAGGCGGCCGAATGAGCGCCGCGCAGGGCCAGGACGACGAGGACAAGGGCTGGAAATCGGTCAAAGGCCTTTCGGACGCCTTCATCCTGCGCCCGGTCGGCACAACGCTGATGGCGATCGGCCTCTTCCTCGTCGGCATGGTCGCCTACATGTTCCTGCCGGTGGCGAGCCTGCCGAGCGTCGACTTCCCGACCATCCGCGTCTTCGCCAGCCGGCCGGGCGCCGACCCCGCGACGATGGCGGGCAGCGTCGCTGCGCCGCTGGAGCGCAGGCTCGGCTCGATTCCCGGCGTTACCGAGATCACCTCGACGAGCTCGCTCGGCTCGACCTCGATCGTCCTGCAATTCGACCTGACGCGGAACACCGACAGCGCCGCCCGCGACGTGCAGGCGGCACTCAACGCCGCCGCGACCGACCTACCCGGCGACCTGCCGACCCTGCCGCAGTTCCGCAAGGCCAATCCCAACGCGGCGCCGATCCTGATCCTGGCACTCACCTCTGACACGATGACGCCGAGCGCGATGTATGACGCGGCCGACACCGTCATCGCCCAGCGCATCGCGCAGATCGAGGGCGTCGGCGAGGTCACCGTCGCCGGTGCCGAGCAGCCGGCGATCCGCGTACGTGTCGACCCTGCCCAGCTCGCCGCGATGGGTCTCAGCCTCGACACGATCCGCACGGCGATCGTCAATGCCAATACTGTCTCGGCGGTCGGCTCCTTCGACGGAGAGCGGCTGAGCGAAACCCTCTCAGCCAACAACCAGATCCGGCAGCCCGAGGATTACGGCAATATCGTCGTGCGCTCGGCGAAGGGCACGGTGGTCCGGCTCGCCGACGTCGCGACGGTCGAGCGCGGCGTGCGCAACAGCCGCGCCGCCGGCTGGTACAACGGCAAGCCGGCGATCCTGATCACCATCACAAAACAGTCCGACGCCAATGTCATCGACACCGTCGACCGGGTGAAGGCGCTGCTGCCAGAGATCCAGCGCTGGGTCCCGGCGGGTCTCGCAATCTCGATCATGTCGGACCGCACGGTGACGATCCGCGCCTCGATCACGGATATCCAGCACACGCTCCTGATCTCCATCGCGCTGGTGATGCTGGTCGTCTTCCTGTTCCTGCGGCGGACGACCCTGACCATCGCGGCGGGCGTCACCGTGCCGCTCTCGATCGCCGGCACCTTCGCCGCGATGTGGGCCGCCGGCTTCACGCTCGACAATCTCTCGCTGATGGCGGTGACGATCTCGGTCGGCTTCGTCGTCGACGATGCCATCGTCATGATCGAGAATATCGAGCGCAACGTCGCCAAGGGGATGTCGCCGTTGCGCGCCGCCCTGCTAGGCGCCGGCCAGATCGGCTTCACCGTGGTCTCGATCAGCCTGTCGCTGATCGCCGCCTTCATCCCGCTCTTTTTCATGGACGGGGTGGCCGGTCGCTTCTTCCGCGAATTCACGCTGACGCTGACCTTCGCGATCCTCGTCTCGACGGCGGTCTCGCTCAGCGTCACACCGATGATCTGCGCGCATTTCCTGAAGGCCGGCCCGCATCGCGAGAACCGCTTCGATCGCATGGTCGAACGCGTGCTCTCGGCGATGACGGGGTTCTATGGCCGCACGCTCACGGTCGTGCTGCGCCATAGCTGGCTGATGCTCGTCGTGATGATCGCGACGGTCGGGCTGACCGTGCAGATGTTCCGCAGCGCGCCGAAGGGCTATTTCCCGCAGGACGATACCGGCCTGATCATCGGCTTCACCCAGGCCTCGACCGACATCTCCTTCCCCGCCATGGCGCAGCTCCAGCAGCAGGGCGCAGCCATCGTCGCGGCCGACCCGGCCGTCTTCGGCGTCGCCTCCTTTATCGGCGGCGGCGGCTCGGTGAATGTCGGGCGCTTCTTCGTCAGCCTGAAGCCGCTGGAGGAGCGCGGCCTGAGCTCGGCCCAGGTGGTCAACCGCCTGCGCGGGCGCCTCGGCTCCATTCCGGGCCTGCGCATCTTCCTGACGCCGGTGCAGGATGTACGCGCCGGCGGGCGCCAGGGCCGCTCGCAATACCAGTTCACGCTCTGGGACCCGAACCTGCCGGAGCTCGAAGAATGGGTGCCCAAGGTTCTGGAAAAGCTGCGCACCCTGCCCGAGCTCGTCGATGTCGCGACCGATCGCGAGCAGGGCGGGTTGCAGGCCGATGTCGTGATCGACCGCAACAAGGCCTCACAGCTCGGCGTCAAGATCCAGGATATCGACAACGTCCTGTCCGACGCCTTCAGCCAGCGCCAGATCTCGACGATCTATGGCGCACGCAACCAGTACCGCGTCGTGCTCGAAGTCGCGCCCTCGCGCAGCCGCGACCCCAACGACATCCTCGATCTCTACGCGCCCGGCCGCAACGGCGCGCAGGTGCCGCTGCGCAGCCTGGTCAAGGTCGAGCGCGGCACGGCCCCGCTCGTCATCAATCATCAGGGCCAGTTCCCGGCCGTAACGATCACCTACGACCTCGCGCCCGGCGTCGGCCTTCAGGAGGCGAGCGACGCCGTCGTCGCAGCGGTCGAAGGGTTGCATATGCCGGCGTCGCTGCGGGCCGAGTTCGCGGGCGATGCCAAGGCCTTCACGCAAGGGGCCGGCAGCCAGGGCATGATGATCCTCGTCGCCATCCTCGCCGTCTACATCATCCTCGGCGTGCTCTACGAGAGCCTGATCCACCCGGTGACGATCCTCTCGACCCTGCCTTCGGCCGGCCTCGGCGCGCTGATCGCGCTGCGGATCGCCGGCGCCGACCTCACCATCATCGCCTTCATCGGCATCATCCTGCTGATCGGCATCGTCAAGAAGAACGGCATCATGATGGTCGACTTCGCCATCAGCGCCGAGCGCCAGCGCGCCCTGCCCTCCCGCGAGGCGATCTTCGAGGCCTGCCTGGAGCGCTTCCGGCCGATCCTGATGACGACGCTCTCGGCCATGCTCGGCGCCGTGCCGCTGATGATCGCGACCGGGCCGGGCGCGGAACTGCGCCGCCCGCTCGGCATCACCATCGTCGGCGGCCTGATCCTCAGCCAGATCCTGACGCTCTACACCACGCCCGTCATCTATCTCTGGATGAGCAAGCTGAGCCGCCGCCCGGCCACTCCGGCCCCGGCGCAGCCGGCCGCAATCTAGACCGCACCCACCGGCTTCGATCCACGCGACTGCTGCCACGGTCACCGTGACGAGCCGGCCTCTTCGCAGGAGCGAGTAGCTCGAAAGGGGTACCCCCTTTGTGCGGCCGGGAATCCCTTTGCTCGCTTCGTCGCACAGATCACCTCGCGTAACCTGAAGGACGTTGCTTTGACGGATCGAGGGTTACGCTGTGTCAGTGAGCGCCAAGATTTCGGAAATCCAGCTCTCTGCTGCGGAGCTCCAGGAAGCCGCCCAGAAGATCCGGGCGCTTCGGCGGTCTGCAACTGAACATGCCATCGAGATCGGCCGCGAACTTCTCCGCGTCAAAGAGAAAACGCCGCATGGCGCCTTCGTCAGATGGGTCGAGAAATCCTGCGAGTTCAAGATTCGAACCGCACAAGACCTGATGAAGCTCGCCCGCGAAGCAGAGACGGACGCGAAACTCGTCGCATTGATGGTTCCCTCGACCTTGCGGGTCTATCTCTCCAAGAAGACGCCCCCCGCGGTTCGCGACACCATCCTGAAGCGCATCGAGAACGGCGAGCACATATCCCGCAGCGATCTGTACTCCCAGTCCTCGGCCATGAAGACGACGGCAAGGGCGAAAGCCGAGGATCATTCACTGCAGGAGGGGTTCTCGTCGGCGTTCTTCGCGCACGAGCCTCGCTCCACCCCCAGCGAGCAACGAAACAACGGTGGCGGCGACCGGTCGCGCATGGTGGCGGAGCTGCTTCTCCGTCACCTCAGCCCGGCGGATTACGCCCTGATCATGGAGGAAATCAACTGGGAGGTCTGGAATCGCGTTTTCGTCTGGATGCGGGCAGCGCGGATCGTGGATGCCGAGCGGGTTGAACTCGCTCTGCCGGGCCCGCCTCCGGCGCAGACGCTAGAGGTTCTGTCCCCCAAACTACAATGAACATCTGTCAACGGCGGTCGGATTCCAGGCCATCGTGGCGGAGTAAAAGCAGGCCACT
>NZ_CAMFKW010000096.1 GCF_945957345.1 uncultured Allobosea sp.
AAATCCTCCCTTCCCGAAAACCCCTAAACTGTCTCAAGAGCGCTGACGGCAGACAAACCGCAGATGCCCGGTCAGCATTCGAGACCGCTGCCCGATCGAGTGGAATGCTTCTCTAGTCCGGTCGCCAATCGAAGCGAGGCGAGGTTCATGACGATCGATACGGAAGAGCAGTACCAGGATGCCATCGCGCGATTGAAGGCCCTTGCCGGCGTACCGGACGATCAATGGGACGAAGCTGAATTCTTAGATCTCTCGGCTGCCATGGTGGCCTACGAGGCGAGTGTTGCCACGCCAGCGGAAGGATAGGAGGCGCACATGTTCTCATTCCTGTCGCCACGCCGCGCAACCGATGCGGACCCCAAGAGGGCAATCGTACGGTGCGTCGACGACTATGAGAGAGCCACTCAGCGCGTGATGGAGCTTGGTAATCCTCCGGCAGGTTCACCAGAGGAATTTGAGCTAATCGGACTCATCGAGGCGATCGAGAAGTGGGAAGCTCGCCATGATGATGTGGACGCCTGGGAGTAAGCTAGGGGCTGAAAAACCTCAGTCGTCAGACGCTAATTTTTCCAGCGGTGGACCCCATGTGGACCCCAAGAACGCAAAAGGCCCCAGCTACTCATATGAGCCTGGAGCCTAAGCGATTCATTTCGTTAAAGATTGTCTGGAGCGGGCGAAGGGATTCGAACCCTCGACCCCAACCTTGGCAAGGTTGTGCTCTACCCCTGAGCTACACCCGCATCCGAGACAGTCGCGCCGTGTTGGCGGCGCGGCCGGGTTATTGCCCCAAAGCGCCGCGAAGCGCAAGCACCCCAGTGAAAGTTTTTTTGCCGCCTTCCACAAAAGCGCGAATTCGCCGGCTCCTTCTTGCTGCCAGCGACCGGCGAGGATAGGCATCTTCCGGCCTGTTCCAGTCGCTCCGGCAGGCGTTTCAATGCCGATTCGAACCATACCCCTTGCCGATCGCTTCGCCATGACCGCGCCCGTCACGCCCGACCAGCTCTGTGATTATCTCACCGAGAATGGCATCGCCTTCCACCGCACCGACCATCCGGCGGTGTTCACCGTCGCCGAAACGGCGCCGCATCGCGACGAAATGGTCGGCCACCACACCAAGAACCTGTTCCTCAAGGACAAGAAGGGGCAGATCTTCCTGGTCTCCGCCGAGGCTCACGCGCGAATCGACCTGAAGCGCCTGCACGAGCGCATCGGCGGCAGCGGGCGGCTCTCTTTCGGCTCGGCCGAGCTCTTGCTGGAGAAGCTCGGCGTCACGCCGGGCTCCGTCACCGCCTTCGCCGTGATCAATGATCGCGCGGGTGACGTGACCATGGTGCTGGACGCCACGCTCGCAAACGGCGACGACGTCAATTTCCACCCCCTGATCAACACGGCGACGCTGCGCGTCAGCCGCGACGATCTCCTGGCCTTTTTCCGGAGTACGGGGCATGAGCCGCTGATCGTCGATTTGCCCGTCCCGCCCGATGGACAGAACGGCTGAAGCATCCCATCTATGGGGCAACTGCGCGGGCGGCCGTAAGGACATGCCTGTGCCTCCAGGATATCTCACGAAGGACGACCCATGCTGGTCAATGGCGAGGCGGCCGAAGCGAACGGCCTGATCAAGGACACCACGACCCAGGCCTTCCGCCAGGACGTCATCGCAGAATCGATGAAGCAGCCGGTGCTGATCGATTTCTGGGCGCCCTGGTGCGGCCCCTGCAAGCAGCTCACCCCCGTCATCGAGAAGGTGGTCAAGGCCGCCGGCGGCAAGGTCAAGCTCGTCAAGATGAATATCGACGAGCACCCGCAGATTCCCGGCCAGCTCGGCATCCAGTCGATTCCCGCCGTCATCGCCTTCAAGCAGGGCCAGCCGATCGACGGCTTCATGGGCGCCCAGCCCGAGGGGCAGATCAAGGCCTTCATCGAGCGCCTGGTCGGGCCGATGGGTCCGGGCGAGACCGCCGAGCTGATCGAAGCTGCCGCAGCCGCGGTCGCGGCCGGCGACCCCGCCGGTGCGAGCGAACTCTATGCCGGCGTGCTTGAGATCGAGCCCGACAATCTCGCGGCGATCGCGGGCTTGGCACGGCTGCATCTCGACAACGGCGATATCGAGGGCGCCAAGGGCATTCTCGGCATGGCCCCGCAGGACAAGGCTTCCGATCCGGCGATCACGGCCATCCGCGCCGCGATCGAGCTCGCCGAGCAGGCCGCCTCGCTCGGCGACACAGCCGAGCTGGAAGCCAAGGTCGCGGCCGATCCGAAAGATTATCAGGCCCGTTTCGATCTGGCGCTGGCGCTGAACGCCCGCGACAGGCGCGAGGAGGCGGTCGACCATCTCGTCGCCATCATCAAGGCCGATAGGACATGGAACGACGACGGCGCACGCAAGCAGCTTCTGCAGTTCTTCGAGGCCTGGGGCCCGATGGACGAGGCGAGCGTCGCCGGCCGCCGCAAGCTGTCGGCCCTGCTGTTCTCCTGACCGGCACAAGGACGAGGTGCGCATGGGCATGAACGCCGTCTACGAGGGAGCTCAGGATTGCCCGGAGGCAGTCCCGCTCTTTCCCTTGGGCGGCGCCCTGCTCCTGCCGCGGGGCCAGATGCCGCTCAACATCTTCGAGCCGCGCTATCTCGCGATGATCGATGACGTCCTCAAAGGCGATCGCGTCATCGGCATTATCCAGCCCGAGCCCGAAACCGGGCGCCAGCCCGAGATCCCGCCGCTGCTCAAGGTAGGCTGCCTCGGTCGCATCACCCAGTTCTCAGAGACTGGCGACGGCCGCTACATCGTCACGCTGACCGGCATCAGCCGCTTCCGCCTGCTCGACGAATTGGCGGTGACCACGCCGTATCGCCAGGGCCGAGTCGGCTATGACGCTTTCGCTGCCGATTTCGTCGCCCGCACCGGCGAGGATGAGGTCGACCGCAAGGGCCTGCTCAAGGCACTCCGCGACTTCGCCAAGGCCAACGATCTCAAGATCGACTGGAAGGGCGTCAACGAGGCGCCGAACGAGGCCCTGGTCAATGCGCTCTCGATGATGTGTCCGTTCGGGCCGCGCGAGAAGCAGGCTCTGCTGGAAGCGCCGACGCTGAAGGACCGGGCCGAAGTTCTGGTCGCCATCACAGAGATCGAGCTTGCCCGCGGCGGCGGTGACCCGGACACGACCCTGCAGTGACTCCCGCTACCCCGCCGATTGAAGCTCCGCCTGCCGTCTGGCCGCCTCGCCGCGCGGTCACCGCCTGGATTTTCTTCGACTGGGCGGCACAGCCCTTCTTCTCGCTGATCACGACCTTCGTCTTCGCGCCTTTCTTCGCCTCGGCGCTCGCCAGGGACGCGGCCGATGGCCAGGCGCTCTGGGGCTATGCCACCGGCCTCGCCGGCCTGTGCATCGCCCTGCTCTCGCCCCTGCTCGGCGGCATTGCCGACCGGACCGGGCCACGCAAACCCTGGATCGCAGCCTTCGGCGCGCTGCTGGTCATCGGCTCCGCCATGCTCTGGTTCGCGGTGCCGGGTGCGGCCTCGGCCGTGCCGATCGCGCTTGCCGGATTCGTCATCGCGACGATCGGCGCGGAATTCGCCACCACCTTCAACAATGCGATGATGACGCGGCTGGTGCCGCCGGAGCGGCTCGGCTGGCTTTCGGGCACCGGCTGGGCCGTCGGCTATATCGGCGGCCTCCTGTCGCTTTCGATCACGCTCGGCCTGCTCGCGGCCGATCCGCACACAGGCAAGACGCTCGCCGGAATCGCGCCGATCCTCGGACTCGATGCCGCCGCCCGCGAGGGTGACCGTTTCTCCGGCCCGCTCACCGCGCTCTGGTTTGTCGTCTTCGTCACGCCGATGTTCCTGCTCACGCCGGATTCGCGCAGGACGGGCCTGAGCTTCTCCGAAGCCGCACAGGGTGGCGTCGGGCGGCTGAAGGCGACGCTGGCCGAACTGCCGAGGCTGCCCGCGCTCGGCCGCTTCCTGCTCGCCAACATGATTTATCAGGACGCACTGGTCGCTCTCTTCGCTTTCGGTGGCATCTATGCGGCCGGCGTCTTCGGCTGGCAGACCATCGAGCTCGGCATCTTCGGCATCCTGCTCACCATCACCGGCACTTTCGGTGCCTGGGCCGGCGGCAAGCTCGACGACGCCATCGGCGGCAAGCCAGTGATCCTGGGTGCGATCGCCTGCCTGCTCTTCGCCTGCCTCGGCATTCTCTCGCTGAGCGCCGACCATATCCTCTTCGTGATTTCCGCCACCCCGCCCGTGCCGGGCGACGGGCTCTACGCCTCGGTGCCGGAGCGGGTCTATCTGGGCCTGGGTCTGCTGATCGGCCTCGTCGCCGGGCCGATGCAGGCGGCCTCGCGCAGCCTGATGGCGCGACTGGCGCCTCCGGGGCGTATCGGCGAGTTCTTCGGGCTGTTTGCTCTGTCGGGGAAGGTGACGTCCTTCCTGGGACCGACGCTGGTGGCGCTGGCGACGACGATCTTCGCGAGCCAGCGGGCGGGACTGGCCGTGCTGATCGTGTTCTTCTTGGCGGGGGCGACGCTGCTGGCCGGCGTGAAGATTCCCCGCAGGCCATAGAGTGTCGTGCATCATAGGGTGTCATCCCGCACGCGCCCTTCAAGCAAAAGGCGCCTTCTGCATCAGAGAGCGCCCTTATCGGAAGACGGTCCCGTGTCTGCGCAGCGGCATTCCATGCCGCAGCGCGCACGGGAAGACAGCGGTCAGCAAACAACGACATTCCGGACAGGAACGATGAAGGTCGCCCGCAAGCCATAGGGCGTCATCCCGTGCGCGCTGCAGCGTGCAACGCTGCTGCGCAGACACGGGGCCGCGCGACCAGAAGGCTCCATTCAAGCAAAAGGACGCCTCCCTGCACGAGAAGGCGCCCTTTTCTGAAAACGATCCCGCATCCACGCAGCAGAACTGACGTGCCGCAGCGCGTGCGGGATGACAGCCGTCACCGAACCAGGATGTTCCGGAACTGCCAGGGATCGCTGGTGTCGATATCCTCCGGGAACAGCCCCGGGCGGCCATCGAGCGGCGTCCAGTCGGTATAGTAGCCCTTCACCGGCCCGAGATAGGGCATCTGAATCCCCAGGCAGCGGTCGAGATCCATCTCCTCGACCTCGACGATGCCGGCCTTCGGATTCTCCAGCGCCCAGACCATGCCGGCGAGCACGGCCGAGGTAACCTGCAGGCCGGTCGCGGTCTGGTACGGAGCGAGCTTGCGCGCTTCCTCAGTCGAGAGCTGCGAGCCGAACCAGTAGGCGCCCTTGTCATGGCCGTAGAGCAGCACGCCGAGCTCGTCGATACCGTCGACGACCTCGTTCTCCTCAAGGATGTGGTGCTCCTCCTGCGGGCGGCCGCTGCCGAACATCTCGTGCAGCGAGAGCACCGCGTCGTTCGCAGGGTGATAGGCGTAATGGCAGGTCGGCCGGTAGATCGCCTTACCGGTCTCGTCGCGCACGGTGAAGTAGTCCGCGAGCGAGATCGACTCGTTATGCGTCACCAGGAAGCCGTATTGCGGGCCAGGCGTCGGGCACCAGCTGCGCACCTTGGTCTCGGCGCCAGCCTGCATCAGGTAGATCGCGGCCTGCGAGCCGGTCTCATGAGTGCGCGCGTTCTCCGGCATCCATTTCTCATGGGTGCCCCAGCCCAGCTCGGCCGGCTGCACGCCCTCGGAGATGAAGCCCTCGACCGACCAGGTGTTGACGAAGACGCCGGGCGGCTTGGGGTTCTTCGAACGCTGCGTGTCGCGCTCAGCGATATGGATGCCCTTGACGCCGACCTGCTTCATCAGCCCGGCCCATTCCTCGCGGGTCTTCGGCTGCGGCACGTTGAGGCGCATGTCGGCGGCGATGTTCAGGAGCGCCTTCTTGGCAAGCCAGGAGGCCATGCCGGGATTGGCGCCGCAGCAGGAGATGGCCGTCGTCGAGCCGGGCGCGCGGGCGCGCTTGGCGGCCAGCGTCATCTCGCGCAGCGCATAGTTCGAGCGCTCGCCCGGCCCCTTGCTCTCGTCGAAATAGAAGCCGAGCCACGGCTCGTTGACCGTGTCGATGTAGAGCGCGCCGAGGCTGGAGCAAAGCTCCATGATGTCCCGCGAGCCGGTATCGCAGGAGAGATTGACGCAGAAGCCCTGCCCGCCGCCTGCAGTCAGCAGCGGCTCCAGCATCGTCTTGTAGTTCTCGATGGTGACGGCTTCCTGGATGAAGCGGATGCCACGCTCGTCGAGCAGATGGCGATTGGAATCATCGGGAGCAATGACGACGAAGCGGCTCTTGTCGAACTTGAAGTGCCGTTCGAGCAGCGGCAGCGTACCGCGGCCGATCGAGCCGAAGCCGATCATCACGATCGGGCCGGTGATCTCGCCGTAGACGGGCCAATTCGTCATTCTCTGTAACTCCTGGGTTCTGGGGATAAAAACGGGTCGAAAGGGTCGTATGAGCGCAAAATCGCGCCGTCAATCGCGGGGGGCGCCTTCCACGCGGGTGAGCGCATGGAAAGCGCCGGGCGATGACGGCGCGATGACGATGGGTCGGAAGGGTCAGGCGGCCTGCGCCACCTCGTCCGCTTCGAAGGTTGCGGCGATGGCAGCGCCGCTGGCGACAAGCACGCCGCTTGCCCCGTCGAGCGCGCCATCGCGCAGCTCGATCGCGAGAAAACGCTCGCGCTCGACCGGGCCGGGCATGGCGAGCTCGCGGGTCAGCGCCGGATCGAAGCCGAACCGCGCGTAATAGGGCGCGTCGCCGACGAGGATGACCGCGCCGTGCCCGCGGCAGGCCGCGCGCCAGAGCGCCTCGCGCATCATCGCCTTGCCGAGCCCCT
>NZ_CAMFKW010000097.1 GCF_945957345.1 uncultured Allobosea sp.
TCGATGATTGAGCGCATCATCGTCACGCCCGCACCGGCGGCGTCTGGCTGGAGCTTCAGGCGATCTGGCGCGGATCCTCGCGATCAGCTCTGAACAAACGAAAACCCCACCTCCTGGGGAGATGGGGCTTTCACTCTTATTGGTTGCGGGGGCGCGCAGCTACCGATTCCGACACTCGTTGGAGGTGGCGATCTGACGCCGATAGCCCTGCTTCGACTGGCCGTCGCAGGTCAGCCCCTATTCGCCTTTTGGCTCAGGTCCGGTTGCGAAAGGTGCCGTTTTCAGTTGTCCCTTATTTGCCCTCGTTGGCACCGCGGTTGGTGACGTCGGAACTGATCTCCGCGCCTCGTGAAAAGCTGCAGCATGATGCGGTGTATGGACGGGCTTGTACTGGACGTAAGGCAACAGGCCATTGCAAAATTCGAAAGAGGCGCGGAGCGTGTCGCCCGCCAGGTGCTGGACGAGCTGGAAACCGCTTTCGCGGAAAAGCTGAACGAATTTCTGAGCCATGCAAACCCGGCGAGCGTCGCGGCGACGCGGCGATTTCGTGAGTGCAAGCAGTCGGCTCTACCAGACGCGACGATGCCGAAACGGGGACGGAGCTCGAAGCAGACATGTTCGAGCCGGAATGCTTCGCGATCGAGCGGCACGCCGGAGCCTCAAGTCATGGGCCGCGAACTAAGGCGCTAAGATCGAGGCCGCCGCCGGCTGGCGCTGACGAGAGCGCCGCTACCGAGGCAAGGCTGACGTCCGCCAGCGCGTTTCCTCGCTCTACAGCAGCTGGCCCATCGTGATCGGGAGATGCCGAATTCTGCGGCCGGTGGCGCAGTGGACGGCGTTAGCGATCGCGGCGGCTGTACCCGGCACCCCGATCTCGCCCACCCCGCGCGCCCCGAAATCGTTGAAGCGGGTATCGGGCAGGTCGAGGAAGATGACCTCGATAGGCGGAACGTCGGCGTGAACCGGAATCGGGTAGTCTGCCAGGTTGTCATTGACGAGCCGGGACTGGACCGGGTCGAACTCGCTGCGCTCCATCAGCGCCATCCCCATGCCGAAAATGATACCGCCCCGAATCTGACTCGCGGCGGTCTTCGGATTGATGATGCGGCCGCAATCGAGGGCGCTGACGACGCGCGCCACCCTCAGCCTGCCGATCTGTTCATCGACCCTGACCTCCACGAAGTGCGCGCCGAACGAGTAAAAGCTGAGGTTCCGGTCGGTGGGCATGCCCGCCGACGTGCCTTCGGCGACGAGTTCGGCCAGACCGGCACGCACGAGCAGATCGCCCACGGGCAGGTTCGAGCCCGGCGCAGGATCCGCCTTGTTCCGCAAGGCCGCCAGTTGCTCCAGCAGGGCGAGGCAGGCCCTGCGCGCTGCCGGCAGCAGGCTCGCTGTCGATTTGGAACGGCCCGCCGTGGGCGCCTGTGGAAAGCTGGAATCGCCCAGGCGCACCTGGATATCGCCGAGAGCGAGGCCGAGATCATCCGACACCGCCTGCGCGAGAATGGTGTACATGCCGGTGCCGATGTCGGTGGCCGAGGTCTCGACCACCACATGCCCGCGCGTGTCGAGCCTCAGCGTCACCGTCGCGGTCAGCGCGGGAGCCGGATAGGCCGTCGCCGCCATGCCGAAGCCGATGAGTTCATGCCCTTCGCGTAGTGAGCGCGGCGCGGTGGGACCGTCCGGCCAGCCAAAGGCGTCCGCGCCGCGGCGATAGCATTCGAGCAGGTTGTTCGAGGACCAGTCGCGCGCGTGATAGCCGTCTCGCTGGGGATAGGTTCGCCGCCGAAGCTCCAAGGGATCGAGACCGAGCCGGTGCGCCATCTCGTCGAGCGCCGATTCCAGTGCGAAGGAACCGGGCGTCTCGCCGGGGCCGCGGAACGGCGTGGGCGTCGGGATCGCCTTGCGCGTGACCTGGTGCCGGACATCCAGCGCCGCGGTCTCGTAAAGCGTCAGCGAGTTCAGGCCGCAGGGCTCGAAGAAGCCGCCGGTCATCGATGTCGGCACGCGCGAGACGTGGCGCAGCATGGTGAGCCTGCCGTCCGCATCGCTGGTGAGCGCGACGCGCTGCTCGGTCGCCGTGCGATGGCCGGAGGCAACCGCCATGTCGGCGCGCGTCAATTGCAGGCGGACGGGCCGTTGCAGGGTCCGGGCGATGTGGGCCGCGAGCGCCTGATGCGGCCAGATTTGGTTCTTTCCGCCAAAGCCGCCGCCGACATAAGGCGACACGACGCGGACCTGCTCCTGCGCAAGCCCGAGGGATTCCGCGACGTAGGCCCGCGTTGCCCAGGTTCCCTGCGTGGAGTCGTAGAGCGTGACGCCATCCTTTCCCCACACCGCCGTCGTCGCCGAGGGCTCCATGGGGTGATGCAGTTGCATCGGCGTCGTATAGAACGCGTCCACCGAGGCGTGCCGCGCCGGGCCCTCCGGCTCCGACCCGCGCCGGACCTGCATATCGGCACCGAAGAAGAAGGTCGGCTCCAGCCAGGTTTCGTCGCCCTGCCCGATCTCGGCCGTGGCCGGCTGCGGCTCATAGCGTGCGCGCACGAGGTCGGCGCCTTCGCGGGCCGCTTCGAGGCTTTCCGCCACGACGACTGCGATCCACTGGCCGGCGAAGCTTACCAGATCGGAGGCTAGAGGCAGGTAGCCCTCCGGTTTGTCGGGTTCGGCGGCGGCCAGGGCGGACAGGCCCAGAGCCTCTGCTCCGAGGGCAAGCAAGGCGTCCGTCTTGCGCCAGTTCAGCGCGGCACCTGCATTCAGATGCGTGTAGACCGCCACCACGCCCGGCGTGCCGCTCGCCGCTGCGACATCGATCTCGGCGATGCGCCCGGCGGCGGCGGTGCTGCGCACCGCCAGCGCGTAAAGCTGCCGCTCGAAGCGTCTGTCGGCGGCGTAGAGCGCCCTCCCCGTCACCTTGAGGGCGCCATCGACCCGATCGATGGGCTGACCGATCGCCATCACGATGTCGCGCTCCGTTCCAGAGCTCGGTGGATCGCGCCGCGCAGAAGCGGCAGCTTGTAGGCATTGGCGGGTGTGGTCACGGCACCGGCCAGGAGTGCGTCGCAAAATGCCTCGATCGACGGCGCGGACAGCGGGCGCCCCACGAGTTGCGCTTCGGCCGCGCGGTCGCGCCAGGGCACGGTGCCGACACCGCCAAGCGCGATGGCGACCTCCGCGACGACGCCGTGCTCGACCAGCACCGCCGCGGCAACGGAGGCCGTGGCGAACTCGTAGGACGCGCGGCCGCGCAGCTTCAAATAGCGCGAGGTTTTGGCCGGGGCCGTCAGCGGCACCTCGATTGCCGTCACCAGCTCGCCCGATGCCAGCGCCGTTTCGATGTGCGGCGTGTCCGCGGGCAGCCGGTAAAAGTCGCCAAGCGGAATGCGGCGCGCGCCATCCCTGCTCCTGAGATGCACGGTTGCATCGAGCGCGAGCAAGGCGACGGCGAGATCGGAGGGATGGACCGCCATGCAATGCGGGCTCGTCCCCAGCACCGCATGGCCGGCATTGATGCCGGTTGCGGCCGCGCAGCCTGATCCCGGCTCACGTTTGCCACAGGCCCAGTCGGCGGCACGGAAATAGCCGCAGCGGGTCCGCTGCAGCAGGTTGCCGCCCAGTGTCGCCGCGTTGCGGATCTGCCCGGAGGCGCCCGACAGCAGAGCCTCGGATATAGCCGGCGCTTGCAGCACGATGGCGGGATCGGCGGCGGCCGCGCTGTTGGCGACCAGCGCGCCCATGACGACCGTGTCCGCGCCGAGGCTGATCTCGTGCAGCGGCAGGCGACGGATGTCGACAAGGGCCGCCGGGGCCTCGACGCTCAGCTTCATCAGGTCGACCAGATTGGTCCCGCCCGCCACGGCGCGCGCGCCCGGCAGGGCAAGCGCCTTCAGGGCCTCGTCGAGGCTTTCGGGGCGGATCAGGTCAAACGGGCGCATGCGCCTTGACGTCCAGGATGGCGGCGACGATGCCGGCATAGGCCCCGCAGCGGCACAGATTTCCGCTCATCGCCTCTGCGATCTGCTCGCGCGTGGTCACCTCCGGGTCGGCCAGCACCTCGAGCGCGGACATGATCTGTCCGGATGTGCAGTATCCGCATTGCATGGCGTCGTGCCGGATAAAGGCCGCCTGGAGCGGGTGCAGCGCATCGGGCGTCCCCACGCCCTCGATCGTGGTGACATCGGCGCCCTCCGCCATCACCGCCAAGCTGAGGCAGGACAGCACGCGGCGCCCGTTGACCAGAACCGTGCACGCGCCACACTGGCCGTGGTCGCAGCCCTTCTTGGTGCCGGTCAGCCGGAGATCCTCGCGCAGCAGATCCAGCAGCGTTCTCCGCGGATCGACCGCGAGGCGTCGCTCGCTGCCATTGACCGTCACGGTGACTGATGTGGTCATAGCGACCGGTTCCCCTTTCGGGTTTGGCCCCGACAGATGGTCGCAGCGGCCGGCTGCGGGCGCTGCGACCCGATAATCCGATCAGGCGATCAGGAGGCCCGCCGCGCGGAGGCTCTCCTTGATGTAGCCTAGGCCGCCCTCATACTCCCAGGTCTGCACCGTGTCGTGCGGGCACTCGATGAAGATGTAGGCCTCGGTGAAGGAGAGAATCCGGTCGATCTTGATCACCTTCTCGACGAAATCGCCGCCCTCGAACTTGGTCGTGACGATCTGCAGATCCTCGTCGTAACCGTGGAAAACCTTGTCCGGGCGAATCCGCGCAGTGATGTATGCCATAACCTTGTCCTTATCCTTCTTGGGTCGACGTATCGAAAGCCGGATGAGGCGCCCCTAAGCCCCATCCCGGTCGCCCGCCGCCATGCGGTTGCGGGGATCTTGTCAGGCGCGTGGTCCAAACGCGCCCTGCCCTTGAGATGGCGGCCGCTGCCGCCTGCCGGCTATGCCCCTGCGCCGCCGGCGCCGAGATAGGTCGCAGCGGCGAGCGTATGGACCCTGACGACGTGCAGGAAGTCCTCGATCGAGCCCGATTCGTTGGGTGCGGCGATGTTGCGCGAGCCGGGGCCGTAGACATAGGCCGGCACGCCGGCCTTGCGCCAGAAGCGGCAGTCGGAGCCTGCTAGCATGGGCAGCAGCACTGGCGCCGGGCGGCCGAGCGAGACCACGGTGTCCGAGATGATGTCGATCAGCTCGTGCTGCGTCGTGCTCCAGTTCGTCTCCGAACCGCCGGTGACGTCGAAGACCTCCGCACCGGGGGTGCGCTGGACGATATCGGTCGCGCGGCGCAGCGTCTCTCCCGAAGGCGTGCCGACGGGCTCGCGAATATCGACATGGAACTCGCAGTAGTCGGCGATCATGTTCGCGGTCGTGCCGCCGGTGATCGTGCCGATGTTCACCGTGAACTGCTTGATGACGTCGGCCGTGCCCACGCCCATGATCTTGTCGACGAGGGCGCGGACCTCCTGCTTGTTGAGGTGGTCGAGGATCTCGGCCGGGATGCCCTCGCCTTCCGAGCCCGCCATCGTCTTGAGCGCGAGGATGGTCTCGCAGGCCTTGTCGATGGCGCTGGGGCTGAGATGTGGATAGGGCGAGTGCGCGCCGCGTGTCCTCACACGGACCTTGAAGCGGATGATGCCCTTCTCGCCGAAGCGGATGGTCTCGACGCCCGTGGGCTCGCCGTTCAGCAGGCAGTCGCCGCGCACGCGCTCCGGCATGGTCTCGAACAGGTAGCCCGTGCCCCAGCGCCCGCTGGTCTCCTCGTCCGACACGACGGTCAAGGTCAGCCGGCCCTTCAACTGGTCGCGCAGGCGTTCGAGATAGCGGTAGCAGAATATGCTGGCGGTCGTGCCCGGCTTCATGTCGGTGGCGCCGCGCCCGAAGACGCGCCCGTCGATGACCTCGCCGCTCCAGGGATCGCGCTCCCAGGAATCCGGATTGCCGATAGGGAACACGTCGACGTGGCCGTTCAGGACCAGATGCCGGCCCGGCTGAGCGGCCTCGAAATCTGCGACGATGTTGGGCAGGTGGTCCTTGCCGGGCGCGTGCACGACGTCGTGCTTGATGCCCCAGGCGGACAGCCGGTCTCCGACCAAGCCCATCGCCTCGCGCGTGTCGCCCGGCGGGTTGGGCGACCGGGCCCGCACGAAATCGCGGTAGAACTGGACGAGCTCCTCCTCGTCCTGCGAGATCCAGTCGAGGATCGTCTGTCTCAAGTCAGCCATGGTCATCTCCTCACCTAACGTCGCTGCCGCATCACCCGCGCGACTTCTGCGACGAACCTGATCGCACCCAGAGCCGCCTCGTGCTCGTTGCCGTCCACCACGGCGCGCAGCATCCCGAGCTGCGCGAGCACGACGTCGAGATCGGGCGTCGAGCGTCTACGGAAATACAGAGCGCGCGAGAGGCCGTGCACGGGGGCGATCGCGTCCTCTAGGAAGATGTTGCCCGCCGCCTGCAGCAGCAGAATCTTGGCCGCCTGGTCGAGTTCGATCGCCTCGCCGTCCTCGTAGTCGGTGATGCCTTCGATGCCCCTGATCACTGCGCCGAGCTGCGCGCGCGCCTCGCGATCGGCATTCCGGGCGGCCAGGCGGCACAGCATGCTTTCCAGCGGGCGGCGCGCCTCGATCAGGCGCGACAGGTCGTAGGTATCGAAATTCGTGACCAGGAGCCCCTGTCGCGGCACGATCGTGACCAGGCGGTGCGCCTCAAGCCGTTGCAGGGCCTCGCGGACGGGTGTGCGGCCGATCCCGAGCTCCTGGCTGAGCTGCCCCTCGCTCAGCAGCTCGTCGACTGCGTAGGCGCCTGTGCACGGCGGTGAGAAAACCATCCAGTGGAGCGCCTGCGTTTGTGCCGG
>NZ_CAMFKW010000098.1 GCF_945957345.1 uncultured Allobosea sp.
GCATGCGACTGAAAATCGCAGTGTCGGTGGTTCGATTCCGCCCCTGGGCACCATTTATCTTTCCAAAAACATCCGCTCTCGACCAGAATTGATTGAAACGGCAGCGAAATTCGCGGCGGCGCTGTCCATCCGCGCCTTGCTGCGGGTATCCTTGACGAGTTGCAGCCAACCGAATTGCGGGTAGAATCAGCGGGTATCGACGCCTTACCCGCTCGCGGGATACCCGCAGATGGCCCTCACCGATACCGCAATCCGCAATGCCAAACCGGGCGATAAGCCCCGGAAACTCTCCGATGACGACTGGCTTTTCCTTGTGGTGAACCCCAACGGCTCAAAGCTCTGGCGCATGGGCTATCGCTTCGCGGGCAAGGAAAGTGTCATGTCACTCGGAGCCTATCCGGCAGTGACGCTGAAAGACGCTCGGGAGCTTCGTGATAAGGCGAGAGGCCTTTTGCGCGAGGGCAAGAACCCAAACCAGCAGAAGAAGCTGGAGCGGGTCACGCAGGCGCTCACAAATGCCAATACGTTCGACGTGATCTCGGCCGAACTGCTGGCGAAGAAGGAGCGCGAGGCCCCCGCCGACGCCGCCCCAACAAAAACACGCGGGCTGCTTTCGTTCGCCACCCCGCGCTTTGCCGAGCAGGAGGTCATCGAGGCGATCCAACCGCTCCATGACCGCGTGACCCAACTCGAAGCGGAAAACGCCGCATTGCGCGCTCGCCTTTGAGTGGCACGACGACAGTGGCAACTGGTTCCGCTCCCATGGCAACGAGAACTGGGAGTTCTATCAGGATAGCCTGATGCGGCTCCGCTTCGCCTCAACGACGTGCCAATTCGGGAGAACGAACGCAAATATCATTGTCCTCTCGGGCGTCGGCCCGGCGACTATCCGTCGCTGATCGATCTGGGACTATGAGAGAGGAGCCCCTCCCGGCGGTCTGGATTGACAGGGTGGTGTCGGGGCGCTCGCGGTTGGCGATTCTGAGATTAAACCACAGGGCTTTTTCCAAGGCGTCATCACCAGCGGTGACCTCGGTTGCGGCTGTTGTTTCCTGTGGGCGTCAGCGTCCGGCGAACCGGGCCGGCCGGCGTTCGAGAAAGGCGGTGATGCCCTCGCGCACGTCGCTGGTATGGGCCAATTGCGCAAACTGGCCGGCTTCGACCGCGAGTCCCTCGTCGATGGTCAGGTTGATGCCGCGGGTAACGCTCGCCAGGCAGGCGCTGACCGCCGCCGGTGATTTTCCGAGGATCGTCGCCGCGAGCTGCCGCGCCCGCTTCAGGAGCCTGTGAGCGGGCACGACCTCGTTGATCAGCCCGATCCGCACGGCTTCCTCGGCCGAGATCGGCTCACCGGTGAGGATGAGCTGCAAGGCCCGCTTGCGGCCGACATGGCGCGGCAGGCGCTGCGTTCCGCCGAATGTCGGGGGAAAGCCGAGATTGATCTCCGGCTTGGCGAAGCGGGCCTGCCCGCTGGCGATGGCGAGCGGGCAGGCCTCGACGATCTCGCAGCCGCCGCCGAAGGCCAGGCCGTTCACTGCGGCGATGACCGGCTTCGCAAAGTTCTCGATGCGCCGGGTCAGGTCCTGGCCGCGCCCGACGAAGTCCCGCATCGCGGCGGTCACGCCGGCCGCGACGCTGAGCGAGAAGCCGGCGATATCGGCGCCGGCACTGAAGGCCTTGCCGCCGGCGCCCGTCAGGATCACGACGCGAGCGGAATCGTCGCGCTCGATGGCATCGAGCTGCCGCTGGAGCGCATCGATCGTCGCGTAGTTCAGCGCGTTGAGTTTCTCCGGCCGGTTGAGCGTGAGCGTGGCGATGCCGCCGGCCATGTCGATCAGGACGGGGGGTTCTGTCGTCGACGTCATGATCGCGGCTCCTGCCTCTGCTGCGTGGCCGGACGTTGCAATCGTGCTAGCGATCGAACAAACGGATAATCTTCTTCGGCGCATGAGAAAACTTCACCTCGGTGCTTTGCGGCGGAGTGCGTGCGACGACAGGCCCGGCAGGAGGTGAGTGCGATGCGCTCCCGGTTACCCCCGCTGAATGCGCTGCGCCTGTTCGAGGCGGCAGCCCGGCTGTTGAGCTTCAAGAACGCGGCCGAAGAGCTGTTCCTGACGCCGAGTGCCGTCAGTCACGGCATTCAATCCCTGGAGGAATGGCTCGGCGTGCCGCTCTTCCTGCGGACGAGCAAGGGACTTGTACTGTCGGAGGCGGGGCACGCCTATGTCCCGATCGTCCGCCAGGCGCTCCATCTGCTGGCCAGCGGGAGCGCCCAGGTCATCAACAAGCACGGCTCCGGCCAGCTCTCGATCAGCGCGGCGCCGACATTCGCAGCCCGATGGCTGCTGCCGCGGCTGCACAAGTTCCGCGAGCTTCATCCGGAGATCCAGATCGTCATCGACACCTCCCAGAAGCGTGCCGAGCTGTCGGAGGATGGCGTCGACCTCGCGATCCGCATGGGCCGCGGCAACTGGCAGGGCGTCGTCGCCGACAAGCTGGCCGCGCAGGAGCTGGTCCCTGTCTGCGCACCGTCGATCTACGAGCGCCTGCGCGACCTCTCCGATATCGAGCTGGCGCCGACGATCCATGTGACGAGCACCAGCGAAGACTGGAATGTATGGGCGAGCGCGACTGGCCACCCCGCGCCCGATCCGGCGAAGGGGCTCCGCTTCGACACCATTCAAATGGCCTTCCAGGCCGCATGCCAGGGACTCGGCGTGGCGATCGGGCGCAAGCCTCTGGTCAATGCGGAGCTGGCCTCGGGCAGTCTGGTGGAGATCTGGGAACCCGTGCCGAGCCAGGTTTCATACTGGCTCGTCGGCGCGGAAAGTCGGGCGGACGATCCGCGCATCGCCGCCTTTCGAGCCTGGATCCTGCAGGAAAGCACGGCGCCGTGACGTAGATGAATATTGTTCACGCGGACGCCAGTATTACTCGTTTGCCCCGCGCGATAGCGGCTCCCTAAATCCTCTCCTGTCTCGACGGGAGGGCGCCAGTTGGCGATTGATCATTCCAAGAAGAGGGCCCGCTTCCGCGTCCTGCATCAGGATGGGTGCTTCGTCCTGCCGAACCCCTGGGACGTCGCGAGCGCGCGAAAGCTGGAAGAGCTCGGCTTCGAGGCGCTTGGCACGGCGAGCGCAGGCTACGCCTGGTCGCAGGCGCGCGACGGCGGCCAAGCGTCCCCCTACGAAACACTCGACCATGTTCGGGCGCTGTGCGCCGCGACCGATCTGCCGGTCAACGCTGATTTCGAGGCCGGCTATGCCGAGCATCCCGACGGCGTCTACGAAAACGTCCTGATGGCGATCGAGACCGGGGTCGCAGGCCTGTCGATCGAAGACCGTGACGGCTGGGCTCTCCGTCCCTTGCCGGTCGCGGTGGAGCGGGTGCGGGCCGCGCGGCGCGCCATCGATCGCTCCGGTGCGGATGTCCTGCTGATCGGGCGTTCGGAAGGCTATGCCGTCGGCCAGCCTGATCTCGAGGATACGATCCGCCGGCTGGTTGCCTATGCCGAAGCAGGCGCCGACTGCCTCTATGCGCCCGGCGTGAGCGCATTGCCCGACGTCGCCCGCATCGTTGCGGCGGTCCGGCCCAAGCCGGTTAATGTCATGATCGCGAGCGCCGCTCCCGTGGTCGATCTCGCCGCCATCGGCGTCCGCCGGGTGAGTGTCGGCGGCTCGTTGGCGGCCGCCGTCTGGCGAAGCCTCGACACAGCCGCGCACATGTTTCCGATCGCGGAAAGAGCGCCGCCTCGCCCTGAGCGCGCGGCCGAATGATCCAGATATCCCGGTGGTCCATGAGCTTCGATCTTCTCCTCGGCTTTGCCGTCTATGCCTTCGTGACATCGATCACGCCGGGTCCGAACAACACGATGCTTCTGGTGTCCGGTGCCAATTTTGGCTTCCGCTCTACGGTCCCCGCGATCCTCGGCGTCAATCTCGGCTTCTCCGCGATGGTGCTGGCGGTCGGGCTCGGCATAGGCAGCGTCTTCACGGCGTTTCCGATCCTGCACGATCTGCTCCGCTATGGCGGGGTGGCCTATCTCGCCTACCTCGCCTGGAAGATTGCGCGGTCAGGAGCGATGAGCGCGGGAAGCGCCGGCGGACAACCGCTCGGCTTCATCCAGATGGCCGCGTTCCAATGGATCAATCCCAAGGCGTGGATCATGGCGATCGGGGCGGTGGCGACCTACACGCCGCAGGACGGCTTCTTCGCGAACATCCTGATCGTGACGCTGGTCTACCTGGTCATCAATGCCCCCTGCATCGTCGCCTGGGCCGGCATCGGCACGGCACTGCGCGGTGTTCTCGGCAATAGCCGCTTCCTGCACCTCTTCAACCTGGTCATGGCGCTGCTGCTGCTCGCCTCGCTCTATCCCGTTCTGACGCGGGCGGCATGACAAGCATCGACGCGGGCCCCCAAACCGGACGGCTTCCTCGAGAAACGGCAGCGGAGAACACATGCCGAAGCGATCGATGAAACAGGATGATCCGCTTGAGGATTTCAAGCGCCGCGACATCGCTTTCGATGACCTCACCAAGGTGGTATTGGTCGCCGGCGCCGGGCCCGCGGTCGTGGTGATGGCGGAAATGCCGGGCATCAGCCCACAGGTCGCGCGTTTTGCCCGCTGGGTGCGCGACGCAGGCTTCTCCGTATACATGCCGTCGCTGTTCGGCCGGGACGGCGCCGTTCCTAGCGCCGAGGAAGGCGCTGCGGTCTTTCGGCGCGCTTGCGTGAGTGCCGAGTTCCGCGCCATGGCAGCCAATGAAACCAGCCCGGTGACGGGATGGCTGCGGTCGCTGGCGCGGCTTGCACATGGGGAGTGCGGCGGCCCCGGCGTCGGCGCCATCGGCATGTGCTTCACCGGGAATTTCGCGCTGTCGATGATGCTCGAACCCGCGATGCTGGCGCCGGTTCTATCTCAGCCATCTCTCCCGCTCGACGATCCCGCCGGCCTCGAAATCGCGCCTGACGAGATCGAGATGATCCGCAAGCGGCTGGAGCAGGAAGACCTGATCGTCATGGCATATCGCTTCGACGGTGACAGGTTCTGCCCGGCCCAGCGCTTCGCAGCCTATCGACAGGCATTCGGCGATCGCTTCATCGGCCGGGTGCTGCCCGACAGCGCGGCGAATACCGATCTGTCCCCGTTTTTTGAGCGCCATGTCGCGACCCCGCACAGCGTCGTGACGGCCCATCTGATCGACGAAGCCGGTCAACCGACGATCGCGGCTCGTGATGAAATCCTGACCTTCTTCAAGCTGAGGCTCGCTTCCCGGCCGCCCTCCGCATGAGGGACGGCAGGCACCGCAGCGCGAATTCCGCAGCGTCACCGGCACGCAAAGGCAGCACCAGGATGGAGGCATTCCTATGATCGTCACAGTATTGCGCAGCCGACTTAAGCCCGGCGTGCAGGACGAATACGGCCCGACAGCCCGGCGCATTAGCGAGCGGGCGCGGATGGTGCCCGGCTACGTCTCACACAAGGGTTTCGTGGCCGACGATGGAGAGCGGTTGACGATCGTCGAGTTCGCAACCGAAGAGGCGCTGAACCAATGGCGCGTCGATATCGAGCACCGTGAAGCCAAAAAACGCGGCTTCGAGAGTTTCTACAGTGAATTCAAATACCAGATCTGCAGCGTCATCCGGGCGCGAGCTTGGTTGGCCAAGGCGCCGCCCGACACGGCGGGCTGACCCTGTGGGGAGATGGTTCCTGGCCGCCCGCAGCGCGAAGCCGGGGGCCGGGACGTCCTTCAACAACACGAGGAGCAGGACATGATTGCTGTGATCTTCGAGTCGTGGCCGGCACCTGGAAAGATGCAGACCTACCTGGCGCTGGGTGCCCGGCTTGGCCCGCAACTCGAGCGGATAGGCGGCTTCATCTCCATCGAGCGTTTCCAGAGCTTCTCCGATCCGAACAAGCTGCTGGCGCTGTCTCTCTGGCGCGATGAAGCAGCGGTCAACGCCTTCCGCAATTGGAATGTCCATCGCGCAGTCCAGGCCAACAGCCGCAAGGATGTGTTCCTGGATTACCGCCTGCGGGTCGCCGCCGTCTTGCGCGACTATGGCATGACCGAGCGTGCGCAGGCGCCATGCGACAGCCGCGAAGCGCTTGCGTGAATGCTCGCCGAGGGCTGTGCAATCCGGCCTCAGTCGGGTGCAAAGCGCTAAAACTCATCCAATTCTTTACGAGATGCCATCGTGGGAACAGCAACGATGTGGAATGAGACCGAAGCGACGCGATTTGTCAACGGCGGTCGGATTCCAGGCCATCGTGGCGGAGTAAAAGCAGGCCA
>NZ_CAMFKW010000099.1 GCF_945957345.1 uncultured Allobosea sp.
GCGGCGTAGCCGCGGGTTCTATAGAGCAATTCCAAGAAGCGCGCTAGATGAACGATATGAGCTCGGACGTATCTGCGGCAGCGCTGCCTTGAAGCCAATTCCATTCCCGCCGACGCGCCTTCTCGCCGAGAATCTCTCCTGCCGACGTAGCGGGAGGCTGATTATCGAGGGCTTGAGCTTCACCTTGCAATCGGGCGAGGCGATCGCGCTGACCGGCCGCAATGGTGCCGGTAAATCGAGCCTGATCGCCATGCTCTGCGGGCGTTTGCGGCCGGATGGCGGTCGGATTCGGCTGGAGGGAAGCGAGGACGAGGCCGAACTCGCCGAAATCGCGCATCTCGTCGGTCATCGCGACGGGCTCAAGACCGCGCTGACGGCCCGCGAGAACCTCGCCTTCGCGCAGGACATGCTCGGCGATGCCGCCGCGACCCCGGATGAGGCGCTGGGGGTCGTCGGTCTCGGCCACGTTGCGGAATTGCCGGCTGGCTATCTCTCGGCGGGGCAGCGGCGGCGCGTGGCGCTGGCGCGGCTCCTGGTCTCGCGTCGGCCCTACTGGCTGCTCGACGAACCGCTTTCGGCGCTCGACACGGCCTCGCAGGCAATGGTTGCCGGGCTGATGCGCGATCATTTGGCGGAGGGCGGCGCGATTCTCGCCGCGACCCATGGTCCGCTTGGCATCGAAGGCGCGCGTGAAGTCAGGATCGGGCCGTGAGACGCGCTTTTCTCGCGATCCTGAAGCGTGACCTCGCGGTCGCAGGCCGAGCCGGTGGCGGCGGCGAGCTGGCGCTCGTCTTCTTCCTGACGATGGTCGTGCTCGTGCCCTTCGCGCTCGGGCCCGATCTTAATCTGCTCTCGCGGATCGGGCCGGCGATCCTCTGGCTCGGCGCCTTGCTCTCGGTGCTGATCGGGCTCGACCGGCTGTTCCAGAGCGACGAGGAAGACGGTTCGCTCGACCTGATCCGCGCTTCGGCCCTGCCGCTGGAGCTGGCGGTGCTGGCCAAGGGGCTAGCGCATTGGCTGACGACCGGGCTGCCGCTGGCGCTGGTCTCGCCGCTTCTCGGTCTGCTGGTGGCGCTGCCGGGCGAGGGCGTTCTGCCCCTGGTCGCGACGCTTCTGGTCGGCACGCCGGCCTTGAGTTTCATCGGGGCCGGCGGGGCTGCGCTGGCTGCAAGCTTGCGGCGAGGCGGGTTGATCGTGCCGGTTCTGGTCGCGCCGCTGACGGTGCCGGTACTGATCTTCGGCGTCTCCGCCGCCAATGCGGCGGTCGGGGGCACCGTGCCCTTCCTGACGCCGTTCCTCATCCTGTGTGCGATCTCGCTGGGCGCGATCGTGGTCGGCACGGTGGCTGCCGCAGCAGCGCTGCGGTCAGCCGAATAAGCGGTTCAGTCCCGCTGGGGCGCCAGCGCGACGAATTCGACGGGGTGGCCGCACTGCGTCGCGAATTTGGCGACAGAGGCCGCGATATCCTCAAGAGCGACGTTCTGTTCCGCGAAGACCTGGCGGATTTCCTCGGCCGCGGCGTTCACGTCGAGAACGGGCGCCTCGTCGATTTTGCTGCGTACCTTCATCTCGACGGCACGTTGCATATCCTCCGACAGCTTGATCAACATGGTCGATCCTCCTGATTGACAGGCTAGAGGAAGAGCGCTGCCAGTGCAACCTTAAAATACAAAAAAGAATAATATTTTCAATAGTTTAGCAAGATAGTAAGTTGGAGGTAAAGACTCCGGTGGCGGTATCGGGGGCGCTGCTTGCATCGCAGCGCTTGCCGCTGTTATCGTCACTTACTCATTTTGATGCGGTTGCACCAAAGATGCCGTCCGACGAACGGGGCGAACGCCTCCAGATCATGCTCAATCAGGACGAGTTGCGCGCCCTGGAGGATTGGCGTTTCTCCAAGCGCATGCCCAGCCGGGCCGCTGCCGTGCGCGAACTGTTGCGGCGTGGGCTGGCGGCGGAGGGTTTCGACCTCGCCGGCGAAGGCGTCCAATCCAAGCAGTTCGGTATCGTCGACAAGGGCGGTGCGGATGCCTCCTCGGACGAGGAAACCTAGCCGAAGCGTGATTGTCGCAGCCCCCAGGCATGCATTGCTTGGAACCGGTCGAGATTGCTAAAGCTCACGGCATGGCGCTCAAGCCCCCGCAATTGATACCGCCGGCATCATGGCCAGCCTGATCGACCTCGCCAATCCGACGCGCTTCATGCGCTTTTCGGCCGTGCTGTTGCCGTGGCTTGCCGCCATCGCGACGCTGCTGATCGTTGTCGGGCTTTATCTTGCCTGGTTCAAGGCGCCCGCCGATTACCAGCAGGGCGAGACCATCCGCATCATGTTCATCCACGTGCCGGCCGCCTGGCTCGCCATGATGTTCTATTCGATGATGGCGCTCTCGGCGCTGGGCACGCTGGTCTGGCGCCATCCGCTGGCAGATGTCGCGCAGAAGGCCGCCGCGCCCATCGGCGCCTGTTTCGCGCTGATCTGCCTGATCACCGGCGCGCTCTGGGGCAAGCCGATGTGGGGCACCTACTGGGTCTGGGACGCGCGCCTGACCTCGGTTCTCGTGCTGCTCCTGATCTATCTCGGCATCATCGCGCTCTGGCGAGTGCTCGACGATCCCTCGCGCGCGGCGCGGGCCGTCGCTATCCTGACGCTGGTCGGCTTCGTCAACGTGCCGATCATAAAGTTCTCGGTCGACTGGTGGAACACGCTGCACCAGCCGGCCTCGGTGCTGCGCATGGGTGGGCCGACGATCCATCCCTCGATGCTCTGGCCGCTCCTGATCCTGGCTGTCGGCTTCACGCTGATGGCGCTGGCGCTGCACATGGTCGCGATGCGCGCCGAGATCATGCGCCGGCGCGTGCGGACGCTGACGATCCTCGAGGCGGAGCGGCTCGACCGGCTGGCGGCTCAAGGAGCGCCGGCATGAGTGGGTTTCTCGAAGGCCTCGGGCCGCATGCCGGCTTCATCCTGGCCTCCTATGGCACCGCCGCGCTCGTCCTCGTCGGGCTGACGTTGGCGATCTTGCGCGATCACGCCGCCCAGAAGCGGGCGCTCGATGCGCTGGAGCGCCGCGGTGCCGGTCGCCGTTCGGGCCGGGAGGCGACATGAGCCAGGTTGAACCCGCGCCACGGCGGCGTTCGCCGCTGCTCTTCCTCGCGCCGCTGATTATTTTCGGCCTACTCGCCATCGTTTTTGGCGTGGGCCTGTTCAGCGGTGACAAGAGCAAGGTCCCCTCCGCCCTGATCGGGCGCGTCGCACCGGCGATCACGCTGGCCCCGCTGGACGGGCTGCAGAGGGATGGCAAGCCGGTGCCCGCCTTCGGCAATGCCGATCTCGTGATGGGCAAGGCGACGCTGGTCAATGTCTGGGCGAGCTGGTGCGCGCCCTGCCGTGTCGAGCATCCCGTGCTGATGGGCCTCGCCGAGACGGATGCGGTCAGGCAGGGCAAGGTCGCGCTGGTCGGGATGAACTACAAGGACGAGGCCGAAAATGCGCGCCGCTTCCTCGGCGCGCTCGGCAATCCGTTCTCGGCTGTCGGCGCGGACTCTGCCGGGCGCGGGGCGATCGAATGGGGCGTCTACGGTGTGCCTGAGACCTTCGTCATCGGGCCGGACGGCCATATTCTCGACAAGCATGTCGGCCCGCTCGATCAGATGGCGGCGAGCCAGCTGCTTCAGCGGGCGCTGAAGGCCCGCTGAGCCGCCATAATGCTCGGGCTTGACCCGAGCATTTCCCAGGAAATCGCATTCTTGTCATGAGATTCTCGGGTCAAGCCCGAGAATGACGCCTTTTTCAGGCCGCCTTGCGGCTGGCGACGAGGCTCTGGAACAGACCGCGCCCATCCGTTCCGCCGACCAGCGAGTCGATCAGGTTCTCCGGGTGCGGCATCAGGCCGAGAACGTTGAAGCCGGGCGAATAGATGCCGGCGATATTGTTCAGCGAGCCGTTCGGGTTCGCTGCCGCGGTGACATTGCCTTCGGCATCCGCATAGCGGAAGGCGACGAGGCCTTCGCCTTCGAGCCGAGCCAGCGTCTCGGCATCGGCGATGTAATTACCCTCGCCATGCGCGATGCAGACATCGATCGCCTGGCCCTGGGCATAGGCGCGGGTATAGGGGGTGTCGTTGCGCTCGACCTTGAGGTGCTGGCGCTTGCAGACGAATTTCAGGTGAGCATTGCGCACGAGGATACCGGGCAGGAGCCCCGCCTCGCAGGCGATCTGGAAGCCGTTGCAGATCCCCAGCACGTAGCCGCCGCGGGCCGCATGGGCGCGGGTCGCATCCATGATATGAGCGCGGCCGGCAATGGCGCCGGTGCGCAGATAGTCGCCATAGGAAAAGCCGCCTGGCAGCACGACGAGATCGGTTCCGGCCGGCAGCTCGCTATCGGCGTGCCAGACATGGGTGACCTCGGCGCCGGCCTGCTTCAGCGCCTTGGCGACGTCGCCGTCACGGTTGGAGCCGGGAAAGGTGATGACGGCGGCTTTCATCGTTCAGGCTCCGATCTCGACGCGGTAGTTCTCGATCACGGTGTTGGCAAGGAGCTTGTCGCAGGCGGCCTTGAGGACGGCTTCGGCCGCGGCCTTGTCCGAGCCCGAGAGCTCGATGTCGAAGACCTTGCCCTGGCGGACGGAATCGACGCCGGCGATGCCGAGCGACTTCAACGCGCCTTCGATCGCCTTGCCCTGCGGATCGAGCACGCCGTTCTTCAGGGTGACGGTGACGCGGGCTTTCATGGGGTTCTCCGGACGCGGATTGTTACGGGGTGCCTTAACGGTGAATCGGAGCGGGCTCAACCGTTTCCCGCCGTTTCACGTGAATCAGCGGCTGCGCCAGGCGGCTTCGGCATCGCGGCGGGCTGCTTCGGGGGTGTCGCTGACGCCGAGCGCGATGACCAAGCGGTCGGCCTCGCGGCCATAGAGGATCGCAGTGCCGGCCTCGCGGCCGGCGGTGTCGAGCGAGCGGATCGTGACGAGCACGCCCTTGGCTTCGGTCGAATCGATGCGGGCGACGTCGGTCGCGCTGCGGGCCTCCGGTTTCGCTGCCTGCTTCCTTTTCAGCTTGCGCTGCGCCTTGCGGCGCTCGGCCGCCTTCGCCGCGGCAAGCTGAGCGAAGGCTCGCCCGAGGGTTGCAGGGCTTTCCGACAGGGCCTTTTCCATGTCGCGGGCCTGATCGCCTTCGAGAGCGATCACGGCAGCGAAGCCCTGACGCGTGCAGCTTTCGCGCGGGCAGAACACCATCGAGCGGGCTTCCAGGCCGTCATTGAGAACCCAGGAACCGATGGGCAGTGGCTGCCAGCCCTGTGAGGCCGGCAATTCGGCAATGCTCGGCCCGAAATGATGCGAGCAGGCGGCGAGCAGGAGGCTGCCAGCGAGGATCAGGGCTGCGACATGAAAACGGGAGCGCATGCGCTCCCGTTTCAATCGCGATAATGGCGCAGCGATGGCTTTCACTGCACGAGGCGCGGGCCGGTCGGGCCGGGGTTCTCGTTCTCGCCGAGAATGCCGAGGCGGCGGGCGACTTCGGAATAGGCTTCGATCAGGCCGCCCATGTCGCGGCGGAAGCGGTCCTTGTCCATCTTGTCCTTGGACTTGATGTCCCAGAGCCGGCAGGAATCCGGGCTGATCTCGTCGGCGACGACGATGCGCATCATCTCGCCTT
>NZ_CAMFKW010000100.1 GCF_945957345.1 uncultured Allobosea sp.
TCCATAGATTGTCGTAGATGCCGCGCGTGCAGGCGCCCTTGAAGAAGGCGAAGGCCCGGTCATGGGCATCGAAGACCATCTCCTGGCTCTCGCGCGGATAGGCCCGCACGAACAGCATGCGCGAGTGACAAAGCCGGACATGCGCCACCTTCACCTGGGTCGTGGCGCCATTGATGACGACGATCTCGTGGCTCCAGTCGAACTGGTAGGCCTCGCCGGGCGCGAAGCTCAAAGGCACATAGGCGTCGGCTGTGACGGCGGATTGCTCGCGGCGCCAGCCTCGCGCATAGCGACGAACGGCATCGTATCCGCCCTCGTAGCCGAGATCCCGCAGCTCTTCGAAAAGACGGATCAGCGTCAGGCGCTCGCGGGCCGGCTTGCCGTCGTTCGCCATCAGCAGCCGATCCAGCTCAGGGCGCCAGGGCCCTATCTTCGGCTGCGGCTGAACCTTCCGCTCATACTCGAACGACGTCGCGCCAGAGCGCAGCACCTTGCGCACCGTGTTCCGAGAGACGTGCAGCTCGCGGGCGATCTCCTTGATCGTCTTCCCGCGGATCGAAAACTCGCGCCGGATCCGCGCAATCGTATCCACGCCCTTCATCCCCCGCCCGCCCATCCGAAACCAGGACGGGCAGTCTCACCGAAACCGGCTCAAGGGGGTCAAAGTTGGACGCCGATCCCCCGCCTCACGGGGTCAAACTTGCACGCCGAAACACACCTTTGTCTGCTGCATCACAGCGATGACCGCGGGTGTCACATCCTGCTGACG
Source organism: uncultured Allobosea sp. (assembly GCF_945957345.1). Classification (GTDB taxonomy): domain Bacteria; phylum Pseudomonadota; class Alphaproteobacteria; order Rhizobiales; family Beijerinckiaceae; genus Allobosea. Next base: position 770 of record NZ_CAMFKW010000100.1, read on the forward strand.
TTCAATCAACACACTGACTTCCTCCGTTAGGGTCGAAATGCACGATTATCGATTATTCGTCAAGCTTGATTTCGGCGAATGGCACTCGATGCGAGGCGTATTGGTGAACTCATTTTTTTGAAAGCGACTATCTTACTGATTCTATGAATATAATTTAACTGCGCTCGCTGGGCGCAAAGCCCATCGGCATGGGGAAAGAAAAATTCGGCTTGCCTAGGCGGCCCTAGATACTGCAAAAGATCGATTATTCAGATGGACCGACACAAGTATGCCCTTGACCCGCGCTCCGAAACCGCATGCTGGCGAGGCTGGGTCCCCGGCCCGCCGTGAGAGCGACGAGTTGGAAAAATTCCCTATGACGGCCGCGATTGATCCCGCCGCGGGCGGGTTGGACACATCGCCTGGCTGGTCCGATGACGGCAAAAATACCATGGCTACGCAGCTCGCTCAGCGAGTCCGCGAAGCGATTATCTCCGGGCAGTTGGAGGCGGGCAGCAAGATCAATCTCTCCCGGGTGCGGGAGACATTCGATGTCAGCCTCAGCCCGCTGCGCGAGGCGCTGGCTCGGTTGATCGCCGACGGCTTGGTGGAGTTTGAGGACAATCGGGGCTACCGCGTCCCCCCCCTCCTATTGGGAGATCTGGAGGAAATCACCCGGCTTCGCGAAGAGTTCGAAGTGCTGGCGCTGCGCCAAGCCATTGCTGTCGCCGACAGGGACTGGGAGAGCAGCGTGATGCAGACCCTGCATCGTCTCAACCGAACGCCGCGCGAGGCCGGGCAACCGGAACTCCTGGAACAATGGGAGGCCCGGCATCGCGAATTTCACCTGACTCTAATCGGGGGCTGCCGCATGCCGATCCTGCTGGGCTTTTGCCGCGTTTTGCTCAACCTTAACGATCGCTATCGCCGCGCCTTTCTTCGCACCACCGCCGGCGATCGCAATGTCAGCGTCGAGCATAGCGAAATCGCGCAAGGCGCTGTCGCGCGGGACGCAGCCTTCGCATGTGAGCGGCTGCGCGATCACATCCATCGCACCGGCACCAATCTCCGCGCTCATCTCGCCGATAAAATCGCGCCGTAGAGGCCGCCTTCCTCGCGAAGCTGCCAGCGTCTGCCGGCGTAGCTCCGTCGAACCCCAAATTGAAATTGAATCAGACTGAATCGCGGGAGGATTCCTTTGCCACATCTCAATCTAGCCGTTGCCGGTGCTGGCCTGATCGGCCGCCGCCACATCGCCATGATCATGGACAGCGACCGTTGCAATCTCTCAGCGATCGTCGACCCCTCGGAAGCCGCAGCTCAACAGGCGCGAGAGCTTGGCGTCCCGTTGTATCCGACGATGGAAGCCCTCTTCGCGGCCGCGAAGCCCGATGGCATCGTTCTCGCAACTCCCAATCAGTTGCACGTCGTCCACGCGAAGCAGTGTATCGAGGCTGGTGTCCCGGCGATCATCGAAAAGCCGGTGGCCGACACTCTGGAAAGCGGCATTGAGCTCGTTGAAATCGCCGAGCGAGCGAATGCGAAACTGCTGGTCGGTCATCACCGCCGGTATGGCTCGGTCATCGCCAAGGCCGTCGAGACGATCGGCTCCGGAGCATTGGGTAAGATCGTAGCGGTGGTCGGGACCGCGCTGTTCTACAAGGCCGAGTCCGAGGGCTATTTCGACGGCGCGTTTTCGTGGAGGCGCGAACCGGGCGGCGGCCCGATCATGCTCAATATGATCCACGAAGTCAGCAATCTGCGGGCACTGGTCGGTGAGATCGTCGAAGTCCAGGCCATGGCCTCCAGCGCGACCCGCGGCTTTCCAGTCGAGGACACCGCCGCGATCACGCTGCGTTTCGAGAACGGCGCACTCGGCACGTTCCTTCTCTCGGATACCGCCGCGACCGACAGGAGTTGGGAGCACACCTCCGGGGAAGACAAGTTCCGCTTCGCCAAGGCTCATACGGACGATGACGATTGCTACTTGGTGAGCGGAACCTGGGGCACACTGGCCATCCCGACGATGCGGCTGCAGAGATACATCAGGGAGGAGGACCGCTCCTGGCATAAGGCCCTGGAGAAAACCAGATTGCCACTCGACGTGACGGACCCCCTCGCCCAGCAGATCGACCATTTCTGCGACGTCATCGAGGGGAAGGCAGAGCCGCTGGTCACGGTGCGCGACGGCCTCCAGAATCTGCGGGTCGTCGATGCGATTCTCAAGGCGATCACCACCGGCGGCGTCATTCCGGTCGCGAGGTAGCGAAACGTCGACGATCCGCTGCCGCGGCAGGCGCATTCACGAAGCTTTAACAACTCCCGGGAATCCCATGCCCTCAAGCAAGCCCGCCGTGCTGATCGGCCTGATCGGCGCTGACATCCAACAGTCGCTCGCGCCTGAGATCCACATGCGCGAAGGCGAACAGCAAGGTCTTCGCTACTTCTACAGGCTCATCGACATCGCCAGGCTCGGGCTCGACGAAACCGCCTTGCCCGAATTGCTGCTTGGCGCTGAACGATGCGGCTTCGACGGCCTGGGCATCACGCATCCGTGCAAGCAGCTCGTCATTTCGCATCTGACCGAACTCTCCGAAGCGGCACAGGCGCTCGGATCTGCCAACACCGTGCTCTTCAGGGACGGCAAACGGATCGGCCACAACACCGACTGGGTAGGGTTCGCCGAGATGTTCCGCCGTGACATGGACGGGCAGCCGCGAGCGAACGTCGTCCAGCTCGGCGCCGGCGGCGCCGGCGTCGCGGTCGCCTTCGCAGCACTGACCGTGGGAGTGCAGAACCTGACAATCTTCGACGTCGACGCCGGCAAAGCTGACCGTGTCGTGGATACCCTGACGCGGCATTTCGGAGAAGGACGGATCCGGCGCGGAGATGATCTCGAAGCCGCGGTCGCCTCGGCGGAAGGCCTCGTCAATGCGACGCCTGTCGGCATGGACGCGCATCCGGGGATGCCGCTGCCAGAGCGATTCTTGCGCTCCGATTTGTGGGTCATCGACATCATCTATTTCCCACGAGAGACAGAGTTGCTGCGCAAGGCGCGCGCGCTGGGCGCAAAAGCCCTGAACGGCGGGACAATGACCGTCCTGCAGGCTGCCGGGCAGTTCCGCCTATTCGCCAGCGTCGAGCCAGACATTGAGCGAATGCTCAGTGATTTCGAACAGATCGCGGCGCGTTAGACCGTCGGGCCGAATGTCGTCCCGGCCCGATGGTCTAGGATTTGCCTCAGCATCGGCTTTTCACTGACCGCTTTTCACTTATCGAGGCGATGCTCTAAAATCGAAAAATCTTAAATTAACTACCGAGGATGATCAATGAGCCGAGTTGTTTTCCTTATCAACGGACCAAATCTAAATTTGCTCGGGAAGCGCCAGCCCCATATCTACGGCGACGAAACCCTTGCGGACGTCGAACGCGAATGCGGCAAGCTTGCTGAGGAGCTTCGACTTGAACTGCGCTTCCATCAGAGCAATCGCGAATACGAGATCATCGACTGGATACATGAGGCGAGAGAGATCGCCGGCGGTTTGATCATCAACCCAGGCGCATTCACCCATACGTCGGTTGCGATCCTTGATGCCCTGAATACATTCGACAATCCGGTGTTCGAATGCCACATCTCAAATGTCCACAAACGTGAAGCGTTCAGGCATCATTCCTATGTCTCCCTCCGCGCCGATGGGGTCATCGCAGGGTTTGGGACGCATGGCTATCAACTTTGCCTGCGTAGTATCGCTCGAATAATCGATAGCCGATAAGAAGCATATCATTAGGAAAGCATTTCGGTCGTGCTGTTCCGTGGCTCACGGGAAACAGCTCAGCCGGCGATGTCCTCTCCTGAACATTCACGAATGTGGCTCGACGGCAAAGCGAGCAACGGGGCGACCCGTGCTGCGCTTTCGCCGATATCCACACCGACGCCCGGTGACGCGAGATCGCAGGCAAGCGCCGCCTTGCCGGTCTTCTGCGTCTTCTGCAGCCATCGCCATGGTTTCGATGCCGGGAAGGGATCGGCGAGCGCCGGGCCTGCCGCCTCAGCCGCCGAATCTCGTTTTTTTGATCGGCCTTCAGTCAGGCGAGTATGCCCCGACTACGCCAAGCATACACGACACCGCGAGGAGGACGGCCCGATAGCGGGCTTTTGATGATCCGGTTGACACCAATGGCGGGCATTCGGACCGCTCCGGATAGAGCGAACGCACCGGATCAATCTTCACGACCTCGGCCACCGGCGCCGTCCTGGCGCGCTACCCGGTGCCGGCGGGAAATTATCCCGTCGTGTCAGACTCGTTCGAGGGCAACGGCGATGCCCTGGCCGACGCCGATGCACATGGTGGCGAGCGCGCGCTTCTTGCCGGTCAGGGACAGTTCCAGCGCGGCCGTGCCGCTGATGCGGGCGCCGGACATGCCGAGCGGATGACCGAGCGCGATCGCGCCGCCATTCGGATTCACATGCGCACCGTCCTCGGCGATCCCGAGCTCGCGCAGCACGGCGATGCCCTGCGAGGCGAAGGCTTCGTTCAGCTCGACAATGTCGAAATCCGTGGGCTTGAGACCCAAACGCTCGCAGAGCTTGCGCGTGGCTGGGATCGGCCCGAGACCCATCACACGCGGCGCGATGCCGCCGGTCGCCCCGCCGAGGACGCGCGCGATCGGCGTCAGCCCGTACTTCGCCGCCGCCTTCTCGGAGGCGACGATCAGCGCAGCGGCCCCGTCATTGACGCCCGACGCATTGCCCGCGGTCACCGTTCCGCCTTCCTTGCGGAACGGCGTACCGAGCTTGGCGAGCTTCTCCAGCGTGGTGTCACCGCGCGGATGCTCGTCGATCTCAACGCGGATGGGATCGCCCTTGCGC
>NZ_CAMFKW010000101.1 GCF_945957345.1 uncultured Allobosea sp.
GCGTGATCTACCAGGGCCGCACCGAGGGCATGAACCAGTGGAAATCGGCCCATGCGGCGGTGACCGACCGGCGCACGCTGGCCCAGGCGCTCGAAGGGGCCGACGCCTTCTTCGGCCTGTCGCAGAAGGGCGCGGTGACGCCGGAAATGGTCGCCTCGATGGCGCCGAACCCGATCATCTTCGCCATGGCCAATCCCGACCCGGAGATCACGCCGGAGGAGGTCCACGCCATCCGCGACGACGCGATCATGGCGACGGGCCGCTCGGACTATCCGAACCAGGTCAACAACGTGCTGGGCTTCCCCTTCATCTTCCGCGGCGCGCTCGACGTGCGCGCCACCACGATCAACATGGAGATGAAGATCGCGGCGGCGGAGTCGCTGGCCATGCTGGCGCGCGAGGACGTTCCGGACGAGGTCGCCGCCGCCTATCAGGGCTCGCGGCCGCGCTACGGCAAGGACTACATCATCCCGGTGCCGTTCGACCCGCGCCTGATCCACGTCGTGCCGATGGCGGTCGCGAAGGCTGCGATGGAGTCCGGCGTCGCCGGCAAGCCGATCGTCGACACCGCCGCCTACAAGGCGCAGCTTTCGGCGCGGCGCGACCCGATCGCCGGTACGCTGAACCGCATCTTCGAGCGCGTCCGGCGCTATCCCAAGCGCGTCGTCTTCGCCGAGGGCGAGGAGGAACAGGTCATCCGCGCCGCCGCCTCCTTCGTGGCGCAGGGGCTCGGCCAGGCCATCCTCGTCGGGCGAGAGGACCGCATCTCGGAGGCCGCGACCTTCCTCGGCGTCGATCTCGAATCCAAGGGCATCTCGATCCAGAACGCCCGGCTTTCCCACCGCAACAGCGCCTATGCGCAATATCTCTACGAGCGGCTGCAGCGACAGGGCTACCTGTTCCGCGACTGCCAGCGCCTGATCAACCAGGACCGCAACCATTTCGCCGCGGCCATGGTGGCGCTGGGCGATGCCGACGCGATGGTCACCGGCGTCACCCGCAACTACTCGATCGCGCTGGAGGAGGTGCGCCGCGTCATCGACGAGAAGCCCGGTCATCGCGTGATCGGCGTTTCGATCGTGATCTCGCGCGACCGCACCGTGCTGGTGGCCGACACCGCGATCACCGAGATGCCGACGGCGCGGCAGCTCTCGGAGATCGCGATCGAGGCCGCAGGCGTTGGCCGCAGGCTCGGCTACGAGCCTCGCGTCGCGATGCTCGCCTTCTCCAGCTTCGGCCATCCGGCCGGCGAGCGTTCGGAGAAGGTGCGCGAGGCTGTGGCGCTGCTGGACAGCCAGCGCGTCGATTTCGAGTATGACGGCGAGATGGCCGCGGACGTCGCGCTCAACCGCGAGGTGATGAGCCAGTATCCGTTCTGCCGCCTCTCGGGCCCGGCGAATGTGCTGGTGATGCCGGCGTTCCACTCGGCCTCGATCTCGACCAAGCTCCTGCAGGAACTCGGCGGCGCGACCGTGATCGGCCCGCTGATCGTCGGCCTCGACAAGCCGATCCAGATCGTGCCGCTCGGCGCCAAGGATTCGGACATCGTCAATATGGCCGCGCTCGCCGCGTTCAATATCGGCGGATAGGCCAAGCCGTCATTGCGAGCGTAGCGGAGCAATCCAGGGGCGGCAGAGCGCAAAACCCCCTGGATTGCTTCGCCGCTCCGCTCCTCGCAATGACGAGCATCAGGAGGCGTTCTTCTTCCGCGTCGCGGCCGCCTTCTTCGCGGAGGCGGAACGTTCGGCTTTCGGCCGCGCGGCGGAAGCCTCGCCGCCCAGCTTGCCGCCGCGTCGGGCTGACGCATTGGTATCCGGCTTGCCCCGGCCGGAGCCGGACTTGTTGCCGCCGCCGCTATCCTTGTTGACGGTTGCCCAGGCGCGCGCTTGCGCCTCCTCATGCGGGACGCCGCGCTCCTCGTAGCTGTCCTCGATATGCTCGGCCTTGCGCTTCTGCTTGTCGGTATAGGCGGATTTGTCTCCACGCGGCATGGCGGGCCTCCCTCATGGATCTGAACGAGGAACGCCGGCCCCTTCGTCGCTGTTCCCTCTCGAGCGCCCGCTAAGCCAGCCATGATCCGGCAGCGGCACACTGCCCGTGACAGCACCCTTCATAGACCCCATTCGTCGCAGCGGCTTGTGCATTGCTGCCGAGGCGCTATCTGTCGAGCGGGGTTCATCCGAGCCCTACCCGCCACCGCGCCGCCGCGCCCGCTGCGTCGCGCAACCCCGAGAGCGCATGTCGTTCGGCCCGCATGAGCCCGGAATGCCCCTGCGCAAGCGCAGCCGCTGGTGGTGGCTCGGCCCGCTGGCGAGCATCGTCATCTTCGGCGCCTCGCTTGTCGTGCTCTGGCACATCATCAGCGGGATGGAACCCGGCCAGCTCGCCGGCGCCTTCGCCAAGGCCAGCCTGCGCCAGCTCGGGCTTGCCGTCGCCTTCACGGCGCTGAGCTACCTGCTGCTCACCGGCTACGACGCGCTGGCGCTGCGCCGGCTCGGCCTCTCGATTCCCTATCGCACCACCGCACTCGCCTCCTTCACCAGCTATTCCGTCTCCTTCACGCTCGGCTTCCCGATCGTGACCGGCGGCACCGTGCGCTACTGGATCTATTCGCCGAAGGGAGTGCGAGCGTCCGAGGTCGCGAGCCTGACTGTCATCGCCGGCCTGACCTTCTGGCTCGGGCTCGGCGCCATCCTCTGCGCCAGCCTGATCTATTCGGCCGATGCGGTGGCGATGCTGGCGCGAACAACGCCGCTGGTCGTTCAGGTCGTCGGCGGGCTCGTGGGCCTGTGCATCCTCGGCTATCTCACCTGGATCGCGACGGACGAGCGCACGATCCGTGTGCGCGGCTGGAACCTGCACCTGCCGGGCCTCGGCACCACGCTAGGCCAGATGGCGCTCGGCGCCTGCGAGGTCTGCGCGGCAGCCGCCGTGCTCTTCGTACTGCTGCCCGGCGGCTACGGCCTGGAATACCCGACCTTCCTGGCCGCCTATATCTTCGCCTGCCTGATCGGCATCGCCAGCCACGCGCCGGGCGGGCTCGGCGTGTTCGAGGCGACGATGCTCGTCGCGCTCAACCGCTTCCCCTACGAGCAGGTGCTGGGCGCGCTGCTGATCTTCCGGGTGGTCTACTACATCCTGCCCTTCGTCCTGGCGCTGGTGCTGCTGGCGCTGAACGAAATGATCCGCCGCATCCGCCGCCACGAGACTTAAGCGCCCGTCCCCCTATTTCATCGCGACGATGATCAGCAGGAAGGCCAGCATCAGCAGGAGCAGACGGAAGCTCCAGTTGATCCGGCGCAGTTCATCGGCGCTGCCTTCGTGCCAGTCTTCCTCGGCATCGTGAGCGACAGCCGGGGCGGGCGCGGGAGCCGGTGCGGCCTCAGCCGGAACCGCAAGCGGGCTCGGCCGCCATTCGATGGTCTCGATGAAGCCCCGCGCAGGCTGGGCGGAGCGGCCGTCGGCATCGAGGCCGAGATACCAGTCGAGCCCTTCCCCGGCCCCGCGCCCGCGATCCTCCTCGCGGATCCAGAGGCTTGTCGTGGCGCTGAGCGTCAGTTCCTGCGCCAGACCGGCAAGCATGTCCGCCTTGAGCGCTTCGAAGACAGCAGGCGCCAGGAAGGCCTCGGCGAAAGGCAGCGAGACGCCATCCTCGTCGCGATAACCAAGCATCAGCAGCAGGCGCGGCTGGTCGCCGGCCTGCGACAGGGGCCGCAAGGTCAACGCGATCGGGCCGGCCTCACCCTCGAATCCGGCACGGCGCAAGGCACCATCCGTGATCGTCGCTTCGGCGAGGAAGCGCCGGTTTTCCTCCAGCCGGCCGTCACGGCTTTCGAAGCCGCCGACGAAGCGAAGCCCCGAGGCCGACAGCCGGAAGCGCCGCGCCGCATCCTGCACATAGCGGGTCGGCGACCCATCGATCGCCATCCGTCCGTCGCTGACGGATACGCTGCGCGCCACGCTTGATTCGTCCATGTCCCCGTCCTGTTCCGCCGCCACGATAGCAGTTCGGACGACTCGCGTCAGGCGAGGCTCCTGACAGCGTCACGACGATGCCGCAGGATGAGTGCATCCTCGGCCGATCAAGGAGGCAAAAGACGATGGCAGACGAACTCGTGCTCTATACCAACCCGATGTCGCGCGGGCGCATCGCGCGCTGGATGATGGAGGAGATCGGCCAGCCCTATCGCGCCGAGATCCTCGGCTTCGATGCGTCGATGAAGAGCGCCGACTACAAGGCGTTCAACCCGATGGGCAAGGTGCCGACGCTGGTCCATGGCGACATGGTCGTCACCGAATGCGCGGCGATCTGCGCCTATATGGCCGATGCCTTCCCGCAAGCCGGGCTCGCGCCCGAACCGAACAGCCGTTTGCGCGGCCCGTATTATCGCTGGATGTTCTTCGCCGCCGGCCCTGTCGAGGCCGCCGTCAGCAACAAGGCCTTCGGCCTGGAAGTGCCGCCCGACCGGACGCGCGCCATCGGCTACGGCACCTATGCCGATGTGATGGACACGCTCGAATATGCGCTGACCCGCAACGACTACGTGGCCGGCGACCGCTTCAGCGCTGCCGATGTCTATGTCGGCTCGCAGGTTCTGTGGGGCCTCCAGTTCGGCACGATCGAGAAGCGGCCGGCCTTCGAGGCCTATGGCGCCCGCCTCACCGCGCGCCCGGCAGCACGACGCGCCGCCGAGATCGACGACGCCCTGATCGCCAAGATGCAGAAACCGGCCTGATGCGCCCGCCATGCGCCGGGAAACGCGCCCGGCGCATGGCCCATGGCCGGCTGGACCGGTTGCCCCGCGCGCTCGACAGGGCTAATCCTGCGGTCAGAATCTTGCCCGCCGCTGCCGGATGACCGCAGCCGCCGGGTCTCGCAGCAAACCTCGCGATCGCCATGAACGACATGTCCGCCATCGCCCGGCCGCGCCACGGCATGGGTTTCTACCCCTTCGTGGGCCTCACCGCCGCCTTGATGGCGACGAACGCGCTCGCCATCGATTCGATGCTGCCGGCCCTGCCGCAGATGGCCGAGGCGCTCG
>NZ_CAMFKW010000102.1 GCF_945957345.1 uncultured Allobosea sp.
TCAGCGTGGTCGCGCCGTTGGCGAGCGGCCCGTAGAGGATGTAGCTGTGGCCGGTGACCCAGCCCACGTCCGCTGTGCACCAGTAGATGTCGCCGTCATGGTAGTCGAAGACGTACTGGTGGGTGATCGAGGCATAGACGAGATAACCGGCGGAGGTGTGGAGCACGCCCTTCGGCTTGCCGGTCGAGCCGGAAGTGTAGAGCAGGAAGAGCGGGTCCTCCGCCTTCATCTCGGTCGGCGGGCAATGGCCGGAGACCTTGGCAGCCTCGTCATGGTACCAGAGATCGCGGCCTTCCTTCATGGTGACGTTGCCGCCGGTGCGCTTGACGACGATGACGGTGCCGATGCCGCCCTTCACCTTGTCGTCGGCGGTATCGACATTCTTCTTGAGCGGCACGGCGCGCCCGCCGCGCAGGCCTTCATCGGCGGTGATCACGATCTTCGAATCGGAATCCTCGATGCGGCTCGCCAGTGAATCCGGCGAGAAGCCGCCGAAGACCACCGAATGGATCGCGCCGATGCGGGCGCAGGCGAGCATCGCGTAGGCCGCCTCCGGGATCATCGGCAGGTAGATGGTGACGCGGTCGCCCTTCTTGACGCCGTTTGCCTTGAGGACGTTCGCGAACTTGCAGACCTCGGTATAGAGCTGGCCGTAGGTGATCTTCTTCGACTCGGAGGGGTCGTCGCCCTCCCAGATGATCGCCGTCTGCTTGGCGCGGGTCGCGAGATGCCGGTCGATGCAGTTATGAGCGACGTTGGTGGTGCCGTCCTCGAACCATTTGATCGAGACCTTGCCCGGCTTGAAGCTGGCGTTCCTGACCTTGGTATAGGGCTTGAACCAGTCGATCCGCTGCCCGTGCTCACCCCAGAACTTGTCCGGGTCCTTGATCGAGGCCGCGTACATCTTCTTGTACTTGGCGTCGGTCGCCCAGGCCTTCTTCGACCAGGAGGTCGGGACGTCGTAGATGATCTCGGACATTCGGGCGTCTCCCCAGACTTGGACCGTCTGTGTTGCGCTGGTCCGCCTCATGGATAGGCGCGGCGGACGTCGCTTCTTCGATTTCGACGCATCATAGGATGCGCGCGCGGCGCGGCAACCCATTGTGCATCGCACTTTCGTGGCAGGGGCAGGCGTTTTGGGCATGGCGCAGCGCCAAAACATCCCCGGTTCGCCTCATCCAATGGTAGGATAGGGCCCTGGGAGGCGTCATGGCGCGCAATATCGGCATCTTCTCGGATGGGACGGGACAGGCCGGCGGCGCCAACCCGATCAACTGGACGAATGTCTATCGCCTGTTCATGGCGACGCGCGAGGCTGATGGCGCCGAGCAAATCTGCTTCTACGATCCCGGCCTCGGCTCCAATCCGGACGAGGGCGAGATTCGCGGACCCTTCCGGCGCGTCAAGGACCTGCTCGCCCAGGCGACCGGCTATGGCATCACCGACAACATCATCGACTGCTATGCGGCGCTGCTCTGCGCGTACAGGCCGGGGGATCGGATCTTCCTGTTCGGTTTCAGCCGCGGCGCCTATACCGTCCGCAGTCTCGGTGGGGTGCTGGCGCTTTGCGGCGTGCCGGGCGGCTTCGCACGGGTGACGCGCTGGGACGGGTTCAGCGATGCGATCAAAACGGACGAGGTGCGGGCGCTCGCTGCGAGCGCGGTCAAGGACGTCTACATGGTCCAGGATGCGGCTGCCCGGGCCGAGGCTGCGGCGGCATTCCGCCAGCGTCACGGCACGCAGCCGGCGCCGCCCTTCTTCGTCGGGGTCTGGGATACGGTCAGGGCGCTCGGGCTCCCGGGCATCGGCAGCCTGCCGGGCCGCCACAAGTTCCATGATGCGACCCTCAACCGGCAGGTCGCCCATGGCCGGCATGCGCTGGCCATCGACGAGAACCGGCAGGTCTTCGCACTCGAGCTCTGGGACGAAAACGGGGCGCCACCCGGGCAGATCAGGCAGGTTTGGTTCGCCGGGGTTCATACCGATATCGGCGGCGGCTACGGCCTGAAAATGGGGCTCTCCGACCTGTCGCTCGGCTGGATGATCGCGGAGGCGCAGGCCATCGCGCATCCGCTCATCGTCGAGCCGGGACTGATCGCGGAGTTGCGGCCGGACGCCCTCGGCCAGCAGCATGACGAGCGCAAGACCTCCTGGCTGCCGTGGAGCGAGGGCACGCGGGAGGATTTCGTGCTGAACGGCTTCCAGCCGCAGCCGGCGCGGATGGCGCCTGCAGTCGAGCCGCGCCTGCAGGCTGCGGCCGTGCCGATCCTCCAGGAGATGCTGCCCTATCGGCCGCGCGCGCTGGCGGATTACCCGCTTTTCGCCGGTTACTATCAGGCTTGAGCGTTCAGAGCATTTCGGCGTTTCTCCGAATCGCGAAAATGCTCTTATTCTTTATTCTATCGCATTTTCTTCACGCGAACCGGTGTCCACTTCGCTCGAAAATGCTTTAGAGCCCGCCCATCTTGCAGACGATGTCCCATTCCTCGTCCGTAACCGGCTGGACCGAGAGGCGGAAGGAGGTGACGAGCGACATCTTGGCGAGCTTCGGCTCGGCCTTGACCGCGGCAAGGGAGACCGGCTTCGGCAGCGGCTTCACCCCTTTGAAGTCGACGAGGACCCAAGGCGGCCCGGCATCTTCCCAGGGATAGGCTTCCCGGATGACCTCGACGATGCCGACGACTTCGAGCCCCTCGTTGGAATGGTAGAAGAAGACCTGGTCGCCCTTCTTCATCGCCATCAGGTTGAGCTTGGCGGTGTGGTTCTTCACCCCATCCCAATGCGTGCCCTTCGCGCCGGCGGCAATCTGCTGGTCCCAGGACCATTTCGACGGTTCGGATTTGATCAGCCAGTGAGCCATCAGGCCTCGTCCTCCTTGAGCGGCACCGGCGGCTGCGAGGCCGCCTCGCCCTGTTCGTTCCAGAACCGCACCATCTCGCGGGTCAGCGCGGCATAATCCCTGGGGTCGAGCTCGACGCGGACCTCGCCCTCGCCGAAAGGCAGGATCAGCACGAAGCGATGCGTGCCCTCCGCACGACGCTTGCGGTGCTGGATCACCGGACCGGCGATGCGGCCGGCCAGCGGCACCGGGCCGCTCTCGGCGACGAGCTCGGAGCCCGTCGTCTTCTTGACCTCGGCGATGCCGCGCGCGACGCGCTTCGTCAGGTCGGACCAGTCTCCCGCCATGCTCTCTTCCCTCACTCCGCCCGGATCGGCCGTGCCAGCAGCATAGCAACGGCGTCGCGCACGCCGACATCGCCGGCGATGATCGCCGCCACGGCCTCGGCGATCGGGGTCTCCACGGCTTTCGTCCGCGCCATCTCGGCAAGGATCGGGGCCGTGAAGGCGCCTTCCGCCAGCTTGCCGCCGGCGGCCTCGGACGGGCTTCGGCCCTGGCCGAGCGACAGTCCGTAAGAGAAATTGCGCGATTGCGGCGAGGCGCAGCTCAGCACGACATCGCCGAGGCCGGAGAGACCCATCAGCGTTTCCGCATCGGCGCCATAAGCTTCACCGAAGCGGCGCAACTCGGCGAAGCCGCGCGCCACCAGAGCGGCGCGGGCGCTTTCGCCAAGCCCGAGCCCGACCGTGATGCCGGCCGCGATGGCGAGCACGTTCTTGGCCGCGCCGCCGATCTCGACGCCGCGAATGTCGGCGGAATGATAGATGCGGAAAGCCGGGGAACTCAGAGCCTCGGCCAGGGCCTGCGCCAGATCGGGATCGCCCGCTGCGAGCGTCACGGCAGTCGGCAGCCCGCGCCCGATATCGGCGGCGAAGCTGGGGCCGGAGAGGATCGCGGCGGTTGCGTCTGGCCAGGCGTCTCCGATGATCTCGGTCGCGAAACGGCCGCTGGCCTGCTCGATGCCCTTGGCAGCGGAGATGACCGGCGCGCGCGGCGGCAGTGCTTCGGCGAGGCTTTGGCAGGCTGACCGAAGAGCCTGTGTCGGCACCGCGACGATCAGGGTGTCACAATCGGCGAGATCCGAGAGGGTGCTGGTCGCACGGATGCTCTCGGGCAGGTCGGTGTCAGGAAGCTTCGGCGCCTGCCGTGTCCGCGCGATTGCCTCGATGGTCGCGGCATCGCGGGCCCAAAGCCGCACCTCGCGCCCGGCGCGGGCCGCGGCGAGCGCCAGGGCCGTTCCGTATGAGCCCGCTCCGACGACGCCGACGCTCCGATAGGCGGCGCGGGGGCTCATGCGGCAGTCGACGGCGCGACCGAGAGCTCGTCCAGCGGCCAGCGTGGGCGCGCGACCGCGCTCATGTCATCGACGAGGCCCAGCCTGAGACGTTCCAGGCCGGCCCAGGCGATCATCGCGCCGTTGTCGCCGCAGAGCGCCAAGGGCGGGGCGACCATCGGCAAGCCGGCCTCGGTGGCCAGGCGGCTGAGCCCGCTGCGGATCGCCTGGTTCGCGGCGACGCCGCCGGCGACGACGAGCGTCGAGGGGCTGATGCCCGCTTCGCGACAGGCGCGCAGGCCCGCGCGGGTGCGGTCGACCATCACGTCGACGACGGCGGCCTGGAAGGAGGCGCAGAGATCGGCGACGTCGTTGTCGGACAACGGCGCGATCCGCTCGGCGACGAGGCGCACGGCGGTCTTGAGGCCGGAGAGCGAGAAATCCGGGCTCGGCCTTCCCTGCAGCGGGCGTGGGAAATCGAAGCGCTCGGGATCGCCCTTCAGCGCCTCGCGCTCCACCGAGGGGCCGCCGGGATAGGGCAGGGCCAACATCTTGGCGATCTTGTCGAAGGCCTCGCCGACGGCGTCGTCGATCGTGCCGCCGAGCTTGAGATAATCGCCGACGCCGCGCACGGCGAGCAACTGGGTATGGCCGCCGGAGACGAGCAGCAGCAGATAGGGGAAGGCGAGATCGTCGGTGAGGCGCGCGGTCAGCGCATGCGCCTCGAGATGGTTGATCGCGATGAAGGGCTTGCCGGT
>NZ_CAMFKW010000103.1 GCF_945957345.1 uncultured Allobosea sp.
AGCCGCCCGCAACGAGGGTCGCGGCGTCGCGCGCGAAGCTCGCCGCATCGCAGGACACATAGATCACGTCCTTGACCTTCGAAGCCGCCAAGCGCTTGACCTGCGCCTCCGCGCCGGCCCGCGGCGGATCGAGCACGATCACGTCGAAACCGTTGAGCTCATGCTCCAGCAGCGGGCGGCGGAACAGATCGCGCGTTTCGGTCGCGATCGGCTTCAACCCCTGCGTCGCGCCAGCGCCCTTGGCCAGCGCCAGCATCGCCGCCTTGTCGCTCTCGATGGCGAGCACCTGCATCTTTTCCGCGATGCGGAAGCTGAACGGGCCGCAGCCGGCGAAGAGATCGGCGGCGCGCTTGCCCTTGGGCAAAGCCGCCATGACGAGCCCGGCCAGCACCTCCTCGCCCGCCGCCGTCGCCTGCAAGAAGCCGCCTGCAGCCGGCGCGACCAGCGCCTTGCCCATGCGCTGCAAGGGCGGGCGGCGCTCGACGACGATCTCGCCATGGTTGGAGAGCCGGGCGAGATCGAGCCGCTCGGCGAGCTGTGTCAAAGCGAGCCTCAGCTTGTCACCGAGCGGGCCATGGCCGCGGATATCGACATCGAGCCCGGCTTCCGAGGCGGTGACCTGGATATCGAGCGGCTTGTTGGCGCCGCCCATGCGGTTCGCCAGCATCAGGGCGACGGCGGGCGCGCGATCGAGCCCCGGCACCAGCACCGGGCAGGTCTCGACCGAAATCAGATCGTGGCTGCGCGCCGCCATGAAGCCGACGACCATCGCCTCGCCCTGACGGCGGGCATGGAAGGTGACGCGGCGACGGCCGGCGCCATGGGCATCGACGAGATCGGCGACCGGCACCTCGATGCCGGCGCGGCTCAAGGCGGTGACGACCTGCTGGCGCTTCCATTCGCGGTAGAGGCCGGGCGCCATGTGCTGCGCCGCGCAACCGCCGCAACGGGTGAAGAGCGGGCAGATCGCCGCGATGCGGGATTCGGAGGGCGCGATGATCTCGACGAGCTGGCCGCGTTCGCCATCAACCACGGCGCGCACGGTCTCGCCGGGCAGCGAATAGGGAATGAAGACGCTGCCGGAGGCGGCCTGAACGATGCCATCGCCCTTCTGGCCGAGGCGATCGACAGCCAGGATTTCATTCATGACGAGCTTCGGAGAAGAAATTTCTCCGGCTTGCGGCTTGGCGACTGGCATTGTTCCGAACTCGGGGCGAAAGGCCCGCTCACTGATGACCGCTGAGAGGCTTTCGCCTATCAGGTCGGAGAGAAATTGGGAAATCCTGCCATGACTATCCGCAACGGCGTCATTGAAGCCATCGGCAACACCCCGCTCATCAAGCTCGAGCGCGCCTCGGCGGAAACCGGCTGCACCATTCTCGGCAAGGCCGAGTTCATGAATCCCGGCCAGTCGGTGAAGGACCGCGCCGCGCTCGCCATCATCCGCGACGCCGAGGCGAAGGGGCAGCTGAAGCCCGGCGGCGTCATCGTCGAGGGCACGGCGGGCAATACCGGCATCGGCATCGCGCTCGTCGGCAATGCGCTGGGCTATCGCTCGGTGATCGTCATCCCGGAGACGCAGAGCCAGGAAAAGAAGGACATGCTGCGCTTGGCCGGCGCGACGCTGGTCGAGGTGCCCGCCGCTCCCTATGCCAACCCCAACAACTACGTGAAGGTCTCCGGCCGGCTCGCCGAGGAATTGGCGAAGACCGAGCCGAGCGGCGCGATCTGGGCCAACCAGTTCGACAATGTCGCGAACCGGCAGGGCCATCTCGACACGACCGGCCCGGAAATCTGGGAGCAGACCGCAGGCAAGGTCGACGGCTTCATCTGCGCGGTGGGCTCAGGGGGGACGCTGGCCGGCGTCGGCATGGCGCTGAAGGCACGCAATCCCAAAGTGACGATCGGGCTGGCCGATCCGATGGGGGCTGCGCTCTATTCCTACTACACAAACGGCGTTCTCAAGTCCGAGGGCTCCTCGATCACCGAGGGCATCGGCCAGGGCCGGATCACCGCCAATTTGGTGGACGCGCCGGTCGATATCGCCTTCCAGATCCCGGATGCGGAAGCGGTGCAGATCGTCTTCGACCTGCTGGAGCATGAGGGCCTGTGCCTCGGCGGCTCGTCGGGTATCAATGTCGCTGGCGCGATCCGGCTGGCCAAGCAGATGGGGCCGGGCCATACCATCGTGACCGTGCTCTGCGACTACGGCACGCGCTACCAGTCGAAGCTGTTCAACCCGGATTTCCTGCGCTCGAAGAACCTGCCGGTTCCCGGCTGGCTGGAGGGCGACGGTTCGGCGCTGAAGCAGGTCGTCGCGAAAGTGATGGCCTGAGGCGGAGCCCGTAACCACCGCCTGCTTCCAGCGCCGTCATGCTCGCCCTTGTGGCGAGCATCCACGTCTTGAACACCGGCCGGCATCTACAAAGACGTGGATGGTCGGGACAAGCCCGACCATGACGAGAGCCGCGTGTTCATGGATTCCGGGATCGCCGCTTCGCGGCGCCCCGGAATGACGGCCGTGGTTCCTTCGCCTTCAAGCCGCGCGCGGCGTCGCGTCGATCGCCTCGATATCCCCGGCGCGGTCGTACTGCGCCTGATCGAGCATGCCCTGGCGCTTCGCGACAAGGGTCGGCACCAGCGCCTGGCCGGCGACGTTCACCGCCGTGCGGCCCATGTCGAGGATCGGGTCGATGGCGAGCAGCAGGCCGACGCCGGCCAGCGGCAGGCCGAGCGTCGAGAGCGTCAGCGTCAGCATCACCGTCGCACCGGTGAGGCCGGCGGTCGCAGCCGATCCGATCACCGAGACGAAGGCGATCAGGACGTATTCCTGGATGCCGAGCGGCACGCCGTAGAACTGCGCGACGAAGATCGCCGAGATCGCCGGATAGATCGCGGCGCAGCCATCCATCTTCGTGGTGGCGCCGAGCGGCACGGCGAAGGCGGCGTATTCGCGGGGCACGCCGAGGCTCTTCTCGGTCACGGCCTCGGTCACCGGCAAGGTGCCGATCGAAGACCGCGAAACGAAGGCGAGCTGGATCGCCGGCCAGGCCCCCGCGAAGAAGCGCATCGGCGACAGCCCGTGCAGGATCAGCAGCGCGGGATAGACGAGGAGCAGGACGATCGCGAGGCCGAGATAGATCGCGAAGGCGTACCAGGAGAGCTGCTCCAGCGTCTGCCAACCGTACTGGGCGACAGCGTTGCCGAGCAGGCCGATGGTGCCGATCGGCGTCAAACGGATGACCCACCACAGGATCTTGCGGACGATCGCCAGGAAGGACTCGTTTAGCGCGAGGAAGCTGTTGGCGCGCTCGCCGACCTTCAGCGCCGCGACGCCGACGACGATCGAAATCACCAGCAATTGCAGCACGTTGAAGCCGAGACGGGTCGTCGCGCCGCCAGTGCCGACCTGCGTCGTCGCCTGCAGGCCGAACATGTTGGCGGGGACGAGGCCCTTCAGGAAATCGAGCCAGGAGCCGACCGAGCCCGGCGCTTTGGCGCTGGCGGCGGCGACGCCTGCATTGATGCCGGGCTGGATCAGGAGGCCGAGCGCGATGCCGATCAGCACCGCGATGAAGGCGGTGATCGCGAACCAGAGCAGCGTCTGCCAGACCAAAGCGGCTGCATTCGAGAGCTGCCGGAGATTGCTGATCGAGGCGACGATGGCCGTGAAGATCAAGGGCGGCACCAGCGCCTGCAGAAGCTGCACGAAGATCGAGCCGGTGGTCGCGAGCGTGACGGTCAGCCAGTTCGGCTGGCCCGGAGCGACCGGCCCCATGTTGCGTGCGACCCAGCCCAGCACGAGGCCGATCACCATGGCCGCCAGAACCTGGAAGCCGAAGCTGGAATAGAACGGTTTTGAACCGGCTCCGGCTGTGCCGGTCCGGGGAATTGCGGTGGTCATGACAGGATCTCTTCTGGTTCGGCCCATGGCCGTAGATGAATGTTCCTATACACCTCCGGAACCGGCTGCCGCAAAAGCAGATATTTTCGTTCTCTGGCCTCTACGCGATAAAAATATTCTCCAAACTCGTCAGACGCGAGCGCCATCCCGGATGGGTCGATCGCCGTGGCGACGAGGCCTCCCGCAACTCTCCCTTTTGCCGGAAAAGTGATTTCCTCGGAGATCGAACAGTTCTAGCCTGCCCTTCGATGATCCAGCGATCGGCGAGGTGGTCGCATGTCAGTCTCGGAAGTCCGGTTCACGTCCGCCGCAGCGCGGGAAACGGTGCCTGCCGCCGTCCCCCTCGAACAGAATCACCCGCATCAGGACGGCGTCGTCGCGTCCGGTGTCTATGTCCATGGCGTGCGCGTCGCCGACATCCCGGTCACGGAAGCCGGAGAATGGGCGCGCAAGGACGACCATGTCGTCTGGATCGGCCTGTTCGAGCCGGACTCCGCGCTCCTGCGCTGCGTGCAGCAGCAGTTCAATCTGCACCCGCTCGCCGTCGAGGACGCGACCAACGCGCATCAGCGCCCGAAGCTCGAGCAATATGGCGACGCGCTCTTCGTCGTCGCCCGCACCGCCCAGTTGATCGACGGGCGCATCGCCTTCGGCGAGACCCATATCTTCGTCGGGCGCGGCTATATCGTCAGCGTCAGGCACGGCGCCTCGACCTCGTACAAATCGGTCAGGCAGCATTGGGAAACCTGCCCGACCTCGCTGGCGAAGGGCGAGGACTTCATCCTCTATGCGATCCTCGATTTCATCGTCGACAACTACATGCCGGTGCTGG
>NZ_CAMFKW010000104.1 GCF_945957345.1 uncultured Allobosea sp.
CTTGCCGATCCGCGACCTGCCCCGCTTCCGCGATCTCAGCGCCTTCCTCACCCATCTCGACGTCGCCGGACAACTCCGGCGGATTGCCGAGCCGGTCAGCGTCGTCCACGAAATCACCGAGATCCATCGCCGCGTCATCGCCGATGGCGGCCCTGCGCTGCTGTTCGAGCGCCCCTTGCTCCCGGGCGGAAAAGTCTCCTCCATGCCGCTTCTGACCAATCTGTTCGGAACCGTCGAGCGTGTCGCCTGGGGGCTCGGCGTCGAAACGAAGAACCTGCCCGCACTCGGCGGCAAGCTCGCCGAATTGCGCGATCCACGGCCACCGCGCGGGCTCGGCGAAGCCTGGCAGGCGCTGCCGTTGGCGCTCGCGGCTCTCTCGATGCGGCCACGCGAGCGTCGTCGGGCGCCTGTGCAGGAACGCGTCTTCCGGGACGACGCGATCGACCTGACCGCACTGCCGGTGCAACTCTGTTGGCCGGGCGAGCCCGCGCCCCTGATCACCTGGCCGCTGGTCCTCACCACGCCGCCCGAGCCCTCCCCAGGAGACGAGAGCAATCTCGGCGTCTACCGGATGCAGGTGCTGGGACGCGACCGCGCGATCCTGCGCTGGCTCGCCCATCGCGGAGGCGCGCGCCACCATGCCCAATGGCGCCGGCTCGACTGCGAGATGCCGGTCGCGGTGGTTATCGGCGCCGATCCGGCGACGATCCTCTCGGCTGTGCTCCCCCTGCCCGAAACGGTATCGGAAATGCGCTTCTCCGGTCTGCTGCGCAGCGAACGACCGGCACTCGTCTCTTGCGTCAGCGTTCCTCTTTTGGTTCCGGCCGATGCCGAGATCGTAATCGAGGGCTTCGTCTCCCCCGAAGAGACCGCCCCGGAAGGTCCGTATGGCGATCACACCGGCTATTACAATTCGGTCGAGCGCTTCCCGGTGATGCGGGTCACGGCGGTCACGATGCGGCGGGCACCGATTTATCTCTCGACCTTCACCGGCCGGGCGCCGGACGAGCCCTCGCGCATCGGCGAAGCCCTCAATGTGCTGTTCCTGCCACTGTTGCAACGGCAGTTCCCTGAGGTCGTCGATCTCTGGCTGCCGCCGGAAGCGTGCTCCTATCGGATTGCTGTCGTCGCTATCGCCAAGCGCTATCCGGGCCAGGCCCGCCGGCTCATGCTTGGCCTGTGGTCACTGCTGCCGCAGTTTTGCTACACCAAGCTCGTCATCGTCGTGGACGACGATATCGACCCGCGCGACTGGGCGCAGGTCATGTGGGCGGTGGCGACACGCTCCGATGCCGGCCGCGACCATGTCACGCTGACCGACACACCGATCGACTATCTCGATTTCGCCTCGCCGAAGCCGGGGCTCGGTGGCAAGCTCGGCATCGATGCCACCAACAAGCTACCGCCCGAAACCGAACGGGAATGGGGCAGGCCGATGGCGATGGACCCGGGCGTCAGTGCCCGTATCGACACGCTCTGGCCCTCGCTCGGACTCGAACCAGCATCAGGGCGCTCGGGATGAGCCAGCTGCACCGCGTCGTCGTCGGGATCAGCGGCGCCTCGGGCGCTGCCATCGGGCTCAGGGTCCTGGAGAGGCTGGCCGAGAGCGGCACGGTCGAGACGCATCTGGTGATCTCGCCAGCGGCAGAACGGACACTTTCAGCCGAGATCGATCCGGAGGCTCCCGCGCGGGCACGCGCACTGGCATCGCGGTGCCATGATCACCGCGATGTCGGCGCGAGTATCGCCAGCGGCTCCTTCCGGACGGCGGGCATGATCGTCGCGCCCTGCTCAATGCGCAGCCTTTGCGCCATCGCCTATGGTCAGCTTGGCGATCTTCTGACGCGCGCTGCCGATGTCCAGCTCAAGGAGCGGAGGCGCCTCGTGCTCGTGGCGCGGGAAAGCCCGCTGCATCTCGGCCATCTGCGGGCCATGGCACAGGTCACGGAGTTCGGCGCGATCATCGCACCGCCCGTTCCGGCCTTCTATCTGAAACCATGCGATATCTCCGAGATCGTTGATCAGATCGCCTTGCGCGCACTGGGGCTGCTCGACCTGAAAGGCGAAGCCGTCGCCTCCAGAGAATGGCGCGGTGGTGAAGCGTAACGGTTAAAGGCCGCACCTTCGCCCCATCGCTCGTCCCATCTGTGCCTTCTCGATACGCGCTCGCCAGCCCGCACTCCTGCGGTCGAGCGGCTGCCACGCCGGCTTCCCCGATCCGATGCTCAAACGGCGCGGCTGTATTGCCTCGGCGCGTGATCGAGATAGGCGTCGAAGGTCGAGGCGACTTTGCGGACGAATAGTCGCGCATCCTCCGGAAGCTGCACGCGGCGGCCGTCAAAATTCACCACCCCTTCCCGCGCGAGCTGCTCGAGGGCGCAACGTGACGAGGCGAGCGCGCCGGCATCCACGGGATGACGTGCGCAAACGGCGTCGATATCCACGGCGAGGTCACACATCACGCGCTCGATCAGCTCTGCGCGCAGCCTGTCTTCCGGGGTCAGCCGATATCCTCGGGCGATCGGCAATTTGCTGTCTGCGATCCGCTCGGCGTAACGGCCGATCACCACCTCGTTCTGGACATAGCCCTGAGGCAGGCGTCCGATCGCCGATGCACCGAGGCCGATCAACGCTTCGCACGGGTCGGTGGTGTAGCCTTGGAAGTTGCGGTGCAGCCGACCTTGCGACAGTGCCCTGACCATAGGATCTTCCGGCCGGGCAAAATGATCGAGCCCGATGCTGATATAGCCTGCGGCAACGAGCCTGCGCGCCATCGCCCCCGCCTGCTCATGCCGCGCCGCGCCGTCCGGCAGGTTCTCTGTCGCGATCCGGCGCTGGTGCTTCTTGAACTCCGGCACATGCGCGTAACCGAAGATCGAGAACCGGTCCGGCCGCATCGTCAGGCACTGCTCGACGGTGTCGACGCAGGATTGCACGGTCTGCTTCGGCAGACCGTATATCAGATCGAAGCTGACGGAGCCTATGCCAGCGCCGCGCAAGCCGGCGACTACGGCAGCAGTCTGCTCAACGCTCTGGATGCGGTTGATCGCCTTCTGCACGTCGGGATCGAAGCTTTGCACTCCGAGGCTCGCGCGATTGACGCCGGCCGCCGCCAACGCTGCGGTCATGGCTGGCGCGAGCCGGCGCGGGTCGATCTCGACGGCGATCTCAGCGTCGGGGTGAACCGCGAAATGCAGGCGCAAGTGCCTGACGAGCGCAACGAAATCCGCCGGTTCGAGGATCGTCGGCGTGCCGCCGCCGAAATGGACGTGCCGCACGTCGACAGGCGCCGCCAGATGTTCCGCGACAAGCGCGATTTCGCCGCGTAGCGCCGCGAGGTAGTCAATGATGGGGCCGTTGCGCAGCGCCACAGTGGTGTGACAGCCACAATACCAGCACATCGAGCGGCAGAACGGCACATGCAGATAGAGCGACGTCGTCGTGCCGGCCGCCAGCGCCTTCAACCAGCTTGCGTAGGACGAGCCGTCCACATGCGCCTGAAAATGGGGAGCAGTCGGATAACTCGTATAGCGCGGTAGCCGCTCGTCTCGATATGACGTGGTCTGCATCCCGCGGCTCCGACAGGCGGTTCGATTAACTGTTGTCTAGCCCTTCGATTGATCGCGTTGTTTGATATCCCGCAAAGTAGGGTTGGCTCGCTATGGCTGCAAAATGCAGCATGGTGCAGAGCTCGGTTTCATCACCAAAAAGCGAGAGATCACCCCATATTCGTGCGATCGCTGGACACAAAGCCAACTGGGCCGACGTCTCTAGGGAGTAGCGCGCCCGAGCCCGCCCGCTTGCCTCGGCCCGGTACCAGTTGCGGAGGGCTCTCGGAATGGCTGGGTCGGTCGTTCGACGATAGCGAGTTGATCCAGGTCAATGCGTCTTTCGCAGAGGTGCCAATCCCGGTCGCATGCTGACGCGACCTGCTTCACCTGCCTCTTCGATCGCATCAGCGCGACCGCCGTCGCGCTGAACGCCGATTTTCAACGTGCCGGATAGGCGTCTGCGTCCGCGTGGGCCTCGGCTTCTGCGCGAGCGATAGCGCCGTCGCGTTGGCGCTTGGCAGCGATATCGAGCCCGTTGATCAAGTCGCGGATCTCCCTGGCCGTGAGCTTCCCCTCGCGGATGTCGTCGAACAGCGCGATGGAATCCTCGCTCATCGTGATCGCGTTGAGGGTCACCAAGCACCTTCCGGCTGCCGGCTTAGCGACGCTTCTGCACGGCAAGCCAGAGCAGCATCAGGTAGCACCAAGCCGCTTCGGCAGGCAGTTTCAGAGTGCTGCGCCCAAGCTTTTGATTTGGAACCGGAATCCGCGGAACCATCTTGCGCGGAGTTTCCGAGGTTCCTGCACGAAGCAGAAAATGGTGGGCCGGGCCGGACTCGAACCGGCACCGGCGC
The DNA here is from genome assembly GCF_945957345.1 of uncultured Allobosea sp. GTDB lineage: Bacteria > Pseudomonadota > Alphaproteobacteria > Rhizobiales > Beijerinckiaceae > Allobosea. The sequence goes on from NZ_CAMFKW010000104.1 coordinate 4,406, forward strand.
TGTTATGAGCAGCGAGCTCTAACCATTGAGCTACCGGCCCACTCCTCGCCTAGCATCGCCGCAGCCCGGCAAGCAAGGCACATAAGGTGGGAATCGAAAGGGCCTCCCGGCATACCGGGAGGCCCTGTTCCGTTCCTGTGAGCCGAATGGCTCGGATCGTCGCGTCAGGCCGCAGCAGCGTGCCTGCGCTCGCCATGCTCCTCGGCGGCATGGCCCTGCCGGAAGGTGAAGCGGCCGATATGCTCGGTCAGCGCCCTCGTCT
>NZ_CAMFKW010000105.1 GCF_945957345.1 uncultured Allobosea sp.
GATCGCGCCGATAGAAATGGTGCCACAGCGCCGCGGCAACATGGATCAGAGCTAGCACCAACAGCGCCCAGTTGAGTAACCGGTGCAACGGCGCTGCACGAAAGCTGAGATACATCGCAACAGTGCCCGTGAACGGCAAGAGCAGCAGCAGGCCATAGAGAGCGACATGAGCGCCTGTCGCAGCCCATCGTTCGAGCGGCGACAAGCCTTCGAGTGACGGGCGGCCATAGATGTAGCGCAGCGCAATTTGGGTCAGCGCCAGCCCCATGACCAGCCAGCCCACCCAGGCATGAACCTGATGCAAAAAAAGATCGAATGGGTCGGGCCTTGTGAAGCCATGCGCCATATGAGTGCGTTGGATCGCCCAAGATGTCGGCACCTGAGCGATGCACAGCACCGGCACGCTCCAGTGGATCCAGCGTTGATAAACACCAAACGACTTGCCCGAGCTGACCTTGGGAATAAACACGCTTTGCAACAAACTCACGATTCAGATCCGCGCATTACCAGCCGGTGGCGCCGCCCGTCAGCAGACGCCCGAAACCAAGCCCTGAATCACATTCAATCCCGACAAGCGTTAAGCACCGCCCTACCGGAGCGACACAGTTCTCAGACGGATCGCGTTGCCGATCACGCTGACCGAGGACAGCGCCATCGCGGCCGCCGCGATGATCGGCGACAGCAGGATCCCGAAGAACGGGAAGAGCACTCCCGCCGCCACCGGCACGCCGAGCGCATTGTAGATGAAGGCGAAGAACAGGTTCTGTCGGATGTTGCGCATTACGGCCTGCGACAGCCGCCGCGCCCGCACGATTCCGGTCAGGTCGCCTTTCAGCAGGGTTACCCCCGCGCTTTCCATCGCCACATCGGTGCCCGTGCCCATGGCGATGCCAACATCCGCCGCCGCCAGCGCCGGCGCATCGTTGACGCCGTCGCCCGCCATGGCGACCACCCTGCCGTCTGCCTTGTAACGCTGGACCACGGCACTCTTCTGGTCGGGCAGAACCTCGGCCTCGACCTCGTCGATTCCCAGCCGCCTGGCGACTGCCTTCGCGGTCGTCCAATTGTCGCCGGTGAGCATCACCACCCGGATGCCTTCCGCCCTGAGCCCGGAGAGTGCCTCCGGCGTCGAACTCTTGACCGGATCGGCAATGGCGATGGCACCCGCCACCTTCCCGCCTATCCCGGCGAAGATCACCGTGGCGCCGTCCTCACGCAACTCGTCCGCTTGCTTTGCCAGGGGGACGGGATCGATGCCATGCTCGGTCAGGAAGGCTGCGTTGCCGAGCACGACGCGCCGTCCCTCGACGACACCCAACGCTCCCTTGCCGGTGGGTGAGTCGAAATCGGCGACCGGCGCGGTGGCGATACCCTGTTTGTCGGCGGCCGCGACGATGGCCAGCGCCAACGGATGCTCGCTTGCCCGTTCCACGCTGGCCGACAGGCGCAGGATTTCGGCTTCGGCGAAGCCCGGAGCCGGAATCACGGCAGTCACGGACGGCTTGCCCTCGGTGAGGGTGCCGGTCTTGTCGACCACCAAGGTGTCGACCTTCTCCATGTGTTCCAGGGCCTCGGCATTCTTGATCAGAACGCCCGCCTGAGCGCCGCGGCCGACCCCGACCATGATGGACATCGGCGTGGCGAGACCGAGCGCGCAGGGGCAGGCGATGATGAGCACCGCCACGGCCGCAACGAGGCCGTAGGAGAACCGCGGCTCGGGACCCCAGACTGCCCATGCGATGAAGGCGAGCGCCGCGACGCCGATGACCGCGGGCACAAAGTAGCCCGAGACGTGGTCAGCCAATCGCTGGATCGGGGCGCGGCTGCGCTGGGCCTCCGCCACGAGTTGGACGATCCGCGACAACATCGTGTCGTGCCCAACCTTCTGCGCCTCGATCACGAGGCCGCCGGACTGGTTCATCGTGCCGCCGATGGCCGCGGCCCCGACCTCCTTGGTAATCGGCATCGACTCGCCTGTGACCATCGACTCGTCGACCGCGCTGCGTCCCTCGATGACGACGCCATCGACCGGGACCTTCTCACCCGGCCGCACCCTCAGGCGGTCGCCGACCTGCACGGTGTCGAGCTGGACTTCCTGCTCGGTGCCGTCGGACATGATCCTGCGGGCCGTCTTCGGCGCGAGGTCGAGCAGGGCGCGAATGGCTCCGCTGGTGCTCTCCCGCGCCCGCAATTCGAGCACCTGCCCGAGCAGGACGAGAACCGTGATGACGGAAGCCGCTTCGAAGTACACGGCCACCGAGCCGTCATGGCCGCGGAACGCGGCCGGGAAGATCCCCGGCGCCAGCGTCGCCGCCATGCTGTAGACCCAGGCCACCCCCGTGCCCATGGCGATGAGCGTGAACATGTTGAGGTTGCGCGAGACCAGCGACTGCCAGCCGCGCTCGAAGAACGGCCGACCAGCCCACAGCACGACCGGCGTCGCGAGCAGCATCTGGATCCAGTTCGAGGTCTGCTGGCCGACATAGTGGCCCAGACCCGTCAGGTGCCCACCCATTTCCAGCACGACCACCGGCAGGGAGAGCGCGAGTCCGATCCAGAACCGGCGCGTCATGTCGACCAGTTCGTGGCTGGGGCCGGTCTCGGTCGTCGCGAGCACCGGTTCGAGCGCCATTCCGCAGATCGGGCAGGAGCCTGGTCCCACCTGTCTGATCTGGGGGTGCATCGGGCAGGTGTAGATCGTGCCTTCCGGCACGGGTTCCGCCTTGCGAGCCGCCGCCGGCTCGACGTATTTGGCGGGCTCCGCCATGAATTTCGACTGACAGCCAGAGGAGCAGAAGTAATACGGCTTGCCTTCGTACTGCGCCCGGTGCGCGGTTGCGTGCGGGTCGACCGTCATCCCGCAGACCGGGTCCTCCACACTCTCTCCTCCGCCGTGAAAATGGCCGTCGTGGTGGTGCGAATGGTCATCGTGCCGGTGACCGCGGTGATGCTGATGATCTGCCATGGCTCGCCGCTTTGCTCTCCTGCCCCTTTGCCTTGCCAATGCATGAGCGGCCGGCGAGTTCACGTCGGCCGCTCGCTCTCAGCCCACGCGGTCCAGACTGGGGGTGTATCCAGCGCCCGTCACGATCGATTTGATAGCGGAGAAATCGGCCGCGCCCACGACGCTGACGAGCTTCGAAGCCGGGTCGGCGGTGACTGCGGTTCCCGGCAATTGATCCTCAATGGCCTTCTTGATCGTGCCGGCGCAATGTCCGCAGGTCATGTCCTCGACGCGAAAGCTGATCGCGCCTTCAGAAGTGGTCGCCTTGGCGGCAGTACCCGAATGTTGCTGGCAGGAGCACATAGCTGCAAATGTCCCTAGCTTGACGATTATGTCAGCCTGCACCTTCCCATCGAGGGAAGGTCAAGTGCATCTCGGCGTGAGACGGTTCTTCCAGCGAAAATAGGCGGCTGAGTCCAGCGCACCAATCCCTTGTCCGAGAGGACAATACCGGTGCCGTCGGGCCATGTTATCGTGCTCCAGGGGGCTGACCAATTCCTGCGTTGGAGAGCGTTGTGAGCGATATCGTTCATCCAGCAGCAGCTTCGACGCACTTGCCATCATTCTTGACCGGTCCCGGTGAAACGGACTGGCTCATGATTGCGGTGGGCATATCCTTGGTCATTTTCACGCTGGCTACGGGCATCTTATATTTGCGCCTGCACGCCCTTCCCGACCGAATTGCGCACAACAAGATTCAGCTTCAGGTCGTCTGTGTGTTGGGGTTGCTGGCGATGTTCACGCACATGCATATTTTTTGGATTGCAGGCCTCCTTCTGGCGTTTGTGGATATTCCGGACTTGATCGGCCCCATCAAACGCATCGTCGCGGCAACCGAGGTGATTGCTGGCGCGTCGATAAATCACCCCAAATGACGCAGGCTGCTCGCCGACGCGGAGCGCGGCCCCTGTTCCGAATGGGAGGATCGCCGATCGAGCACGGTCTGCCCTGTGTTCCCGGCTCGATCAGTGCAGGATCTGGGAGAGGAAGAGCTTGGTGCGCTCATGCTGCGGGTTATTGAAGAACTCGTTCGGTTCGTTGACCTCGACGATCTGGCCGGCATCCATGAAGATGACGCGGTCGGCGACCTGACGCGCGAAGCCCATCTCGTGGGTGACGCAGAGCATGGTCATGCCCTCCTCCGCCAGCGAGACCATGGTGTCGAGCACCTCCTTGACCATCTCGGGGTCGAGCGCCGAGGTCGGCT
>NZ_CAMFKW010000106.1 GCF_945957345.1 uncultured Allobosea sp.
GGTCGAGACCGACCAGCGCTCGCGCGAGATTTTTCGCCAGATCGTCGACGGCTACCTGACGACCGGCGAGCCCGTCGGCTCGCGCAACATCGCCCGTCTGCTGCCGATGGCGCTGTCGCCCGCGACGGTGCGCAATGTCATGACCGATCTCGAAATGGCCGGGCTGATCTACGCGCCGCATACCTCCGCCGGGCGCCTTCCTACAGAGAGAGGTCTGCGCTTCTTCGTCGATGCGATGATGGAGGTCGGCAATCTCACGGCCGACGAGCGCGCGCGCATCGAGGCCCAGATCAGGGTCGCCGCCAGCAACCGCAATCTCGACCAGACCCTGACGGAAGCCTCGGCACTGCTCTCCGGTCTGTCGCGCGGCGCCGGCGTCGTTGTCACCACCAAGGCCGATGTGCGGCTGAAGCATATCGAGTTCGTGCGGCTCGACCCCGCCCGCGCGCTGGTCGTGCTCGTCTCGGAGGACGGCACGGTCGAAAACCGGCTTCTGGGATTGCCGGCCGGCCTGCCTGCCTCGGCGCTGAGCGAGGCCGCTAATTTCCTGAACGCCCGCATCCTCGGCAAGACGCTGGCCGAACTGCGCCATGAGATCGGCGGGCAGCGCGCCCTGATGGAGCGCGAGCTCGACGCGCTGACGGCCCGGCTCGTCGAAAGCGGCATCGCGACCCAGGCCGGCCCCGGCAGCGATCGCCATCTCATCGTGCGCGGCCAGGCCAATCTGCTCGACGATCTCCGCGCGCAGGAGGATCTCGAGCGCATCCGCATGCTCTTCGGCGATCTCGAGACGCAGACCGACGTCATCGACCTGCTGACGCGTGCCGAGGACGGCGACGGCGTCCGCATCTTCATCGGCTCGGAGAACAAGCTGTTCTCGATGTCGGGCTCTTCGATGGTGGCCGCGCCCTTCCGCGACGCCGAGCAGCGCATCGTCGGCGTCGTCGGCATCATCGGCCCGACGCGGCTGAACTATGCCCGTATCGTCCCGATGGTCGATTACACCGCCAAGGTCGTCGGCCGCCTGCTGGACGGCAGCCGCTAGGCCTTTGCCAAGGCCATGATTTGGCTTTGCGGGCGGAAGCGGCTATCGAGCGGGCAAAGCAACACTTTTCCAGTCCAGGTGCGAGACCCATGTCCGATCAGCTTCCCGACCGCCTCTCCGTCAACCCGGACAGCCCCTTCTACAATGAAGAGGTGCTGGCGCGCGATATCGGCATCCGCTTCAAGGGCGTCGAGAAGACCAATGTCGAGGAATATTGCGTCTCCGAAGGCTGGGTGAAGGTCTCCGCCGGCAACGCCAAGGACCGCTTCGGCCGCCCGATGACGATCACGCTCAAGGGCCCGGTCGAGCCTTACATCCGCGGCAACGCCGAGGGCTGATCCCCCTTGTCATTCCGGGGCTTCGCGCAGCGAAGAACCCGGAACCCACGACCGGGCGAGCGACCAGTCGTGGGATATCAAATGCCCCACCCAGTCGTGGGTTCCGGGTTCACGCCTGCGGCGTGCCCCGGAATGACAACGGTGGTTCAAACCAGGCTCTTGTAGAAGAACGTCGAGCCGCATTCGGCGCCGTCCGGCATCAGCGCATAGCGCGGGATGGTGCCGGCCTCGGTCCAGCCCAGCCGGTTGTAGAGCCGCCGCGCCGCGCCGTGCTCGTCGGTATCGAGCACCAGCAGGTCGCGGCCCTGCTCTCGCGCGATCGCCTCGGCGCGCTGCATCAGTGCCTCGCCGATGCCCTGCCGGCGCGCGCGCGAATGCACCAGCACCTTGGCGATCTCGGCTCGATGCGGCTGGTTCGACTTGCCGATCAGGTGAAGCTGCGCCGTGCCGACGATGCCGTCCTCGTTTCGCGCGGCCAGCAGAATGACTTGTCCGCCCGCGACGCCCGCCGCGACATCGCGCCAGAAGCGTTCGTAATCGGCGGCCGTGTTCCAGCTCATGAAGCCGACCGAGGCGCCGTCGGCGACGCTGTCGCGCAGGATTTCGACGAGTGCCGGCACGGCCGCCTCGGCCTCGTTGGCGTCGAGCGTTTCGATGGAGATGGCGAGGCTGGTCGCGTTCATGCGATATGTCCCGGAAAGGCGCCGCTTCTCGCGGCGAGGATGACGGCGTAGCGAACGGGCACATCGGCCGGATTGCGGTAGAGGATCGGGCCGCGCAGGTGCATCTGCAGGCAGTCGCCTTCGGCCAGTTCGTGGTGGATGCCCTCAACGGTCAGGTTCAGTCTCCCCCGCAGCACCCAGATCTGCTGGTCGAGTGCTGAGGCGCCGGTCGCATTATCGAGCCGGACTTCGGCGCCGGCAGGCAATTCCACCTCGACGATCTCGAAGCCCGAACCCGTCCCGCGCGGCGAGATATTGCGACGCAGGTAGCCGCTCGCCGGGTCGCGCCAGACAGGCTGGGTCTCGCGGCGCGCCAGCGGCCCGCTTCCGGAGGCCTCCTCCAGCAACGCCGAGAGCGAAAGGCCGAGCCCGGAGCCGAGCCGGACCAGCAGCGCCGCCGTGGGGCTCGATTCGCCGCGCTCGACGCGGGAGATCATCGCCCGGCTGACGCCGCTGCGCTCTGCAAGCGCATCGAGCGTCAGGCCATGGCGCTGGCGGGCGGCCTTGAGGCGCTGCCCGAGCACCCGGTCGATCTCGGTGTCGTGGTCGAATTCCATGACTGGAGAATAATTCTTAGATATTGGAATTTGCAAGCTGCTTTGCGAGGTTTCGAAAACCTCCGCCGTCATCCCGGGCGACCAAAGGGAGACCCGGGATCCCTTCCGGAACGTTTCCGATGAAGGTTCAGGCGTGGATACCAGATCGGCGCCGCTTTGCCGCTTGTCCGGGATGACCGGTGTGGTTCTCATGCCAGCAAATGGCTTTGATGCCGCCTGAAACGCGCAACCGCTTGGCGCCACGCGGCATCACTGCTATGGCGCGCGCATGAGCACCCGCACCATCGACAATATCCGCAACTTCTCGATCGTTGCCCATATCGATCACGGCAAGTCGACGCTGGCCGACCGTCTGATCCAGCAGACCGGCACCGTCGCCGCCCGCGACATGAGCGACCAGATCCTCGACTCGATGGATATCGAGAAGGAGCGCGGCATCACCATCAAGGCGCAGACGGTGCGGCTCGACTACCGGGCCAAGGACGGCAAGGACTATGTCCTCAACCTGATGGACACCCCCGGCCATGTCGACTTCGCCTATGAGGTCTCGCGTTCGCTCGCGGCCTGCGAGGGCTCGCTGCTGGTGGTCGACGCCTCGCAGGGCGTCGAGGCGCAGACGCTCGCCAACGTCTATCAGGCGCTCGACGCCAACCACGAGATCGTCACCGTCCTCAACAAGGTCGACCTGCCGGCGGCCGATCCCGAGCGGATCAAGGAGCAGATCGAGGACGTGATCGGCCTCGACGCCTCCGAGGCCGTGCCGATCTCGGCCAAGACCGGCCTCAATATCGAAGGCGTGCTCGAAGCGATCGTCGAGAAGCTCCCGCCGCCGAAGGGCGATCCGGATGCCTCGCTCAAGGCGATGCTGGTCGATAGCTGGTACGACGCTTATCTCGGCGTCGTCGTGCTCGTGCGCATCATCGACGGCGTGCTGAAGAAGGGCATGACCATTCGCATGATGCGCGCCAACGCCTCCTACGGCGTCGACCGCGTCGGCGTGTTCAAGCCCAAGATGGCCGAGGTCAAGCAGCTCG
>NZ_CAMFKW010000107.1 GCF_945957345.1 uncultured Allobosea sp.
GCACCTCCTCTCGGAGGTTTCCGCCTCCCCGTCAGACGGGGCCGGCGGAGGCGCCTGGACCAGCGGCTCGATCCGTATCCGGACGGCCCGGCTCAAACACGAAACGGGAGCAGGCCTCGAAGACCGCCCCCGGCGCATGATCGATCACGGCCCTTCGGACAGGGGCGATGTAATGCAAGCCGGGCGCCGGAGCAAGGCCGAAGCCCGCTCCGGAGCATCAATATCGCCCGATCCCGCCCGTTCGCGGCCGCCATCATGCGGCATCCCCTATTCGAGGGAGTCCGACCCGCCTGACATCGCGTAGCTTCCCCGACTTCTCGCTTCATGCGAGGCTGCGGGCGAATTTCGTCCGCGATTTGGGAGGGGTGCTATGGGTTGGGCCATTCTGGGGCTGATCGCCGTCCTCGTCGTCTACCTGATCATGACCTATAACGGCCTCGTCGCGATGCGGCAGCGCACAAACCAGGCCTTCGCCGATATCGACGTGCAACTGAAGCAGCGCCACGACCTGATCCCGAATCTCGTCGAGACGGTGAAGGGCTATGCGACGCATGAGAAATCGACGCTCGATGCCGTGATCGCCGCCCGCAACGCGGCCCAGGGCGCCGGCACCGTCCACGACAAGGCCGCGGCCGAGCAGCAACTCTCCGGCGCCGTCGGCCGGCTGCTCGCACTCGGCGAGGCCTATCCCGACCTGAAGGCATCAGCCAATTTCCAGCAGCTCCAGGTCGATCTCGGCAATGTCGAGGACAAGCTCGCGGCGGCGCGGCGCTTCTTCAACAATGCGGTCGGCGAGTTCAACGCCGCGATCCAGGCCTTCCCGGCCGTGCTGTTCGCCCCACAGATGGGCTTCACCCAGCGCGAGTTCTTCGATGTCGGGCCAGAGACCAGGGCGCAGATCGAGGTCGCGCCCAGCGTGAAGTTCTGACGGCGCGTCCTTCCAGGCAGCGGGAGCGGCTGCGATGGCCCAGGCCTTCGGGCTCTATACCCACCAACGCAACAACCGGATCAGGTCAAACGCCCTGATCGTCGGGCTATTCCTGCTGGTCTATCTCACGGCCTGGGGCCTGCTGCTCGTCGCCTTCGGCTATGGCGGCGTGCCGCGCGGGCGCACTGCCTTCGGCGAGGCGGGCCGCGTCTTCCGCTCCTGGTTCCCCTTCATCACCGCAGCAGCGATGCTCTGGGTCTTCGTCGGCTTCCGCATGAATGTCGCGATGATCAACGCGGTCACGGGATCGAAGGGGCTCGCGCGTGAGGACAATCCCAAGCTCTACCGCATGCTGGAAAACCTCTGCATCTCGCGCGGGCTGCCGATGCCGAAGCTCGCCATCGTCGAGAGCGAGGCGCTCAACGCCTTCGCCAGCGGCGTCAACGACAGCCAGTTCACGGTCAGCGTCACGACCGGACTGCTGGCCCAGCTCAACGATGCCGAGGTCGAGGCGGTGCTGGCGCATGAACTCACCCATATCCGCAATGGCGACGTCCGGCTGATGGTGATCGCCGTGGTGATCGCCGGCGTCGTCTCCTTCATCGGCGAGATCGTGTTCCGCGGCTTCGGGCGCAGCCGGATCAGGGTTTCCTCGGACGATGCCAAGAAGGGCAACGGGCTCGCCATCGTCGTCGGCATCGCGGTGATCGCGATTTCCTGGTTCCTGGCCGTGCTGATCCGCCTCTCGCTGTCGCGCTCGCGCGAGTACCTTGCCGATGCCGGTGCCGTCGAACTGACCAAGAACCCCGACGCGATGATCTCCGCCCTGCTCAAGATTTCCGGCCGGGCCGATATCGAGGGCGTACCGTCCGGCGTGATGGATATGTGCTTCGAGAACGACCCGGACGATTTCGCCGACCTGTTCTCGACCCACCCTTCCGTCACCAAGCGCGTTCAGGCGCTGATCGAGACCGCCGGCGGCCGGATGCCGGCGATGCCGCCACATCCGCCGAAGATCGGCGAGCGCCAGGACCTGCCGACCATGGTCGAGGAAACCGCAGCGCGCGGCCCTTGGGCACGGCCGCCGCAGGGGCCCGGCCAAGCCTGATCAGGCACCGAGCTTTGCCGGGTCGATCTCGAAAACCACGGGGTAGAAGGTACTCCAGCGGTTCCAGCGCTGCGTGCCGGCCTCGCTGACGGCCCAGAGCTTGCCGTCGGAGGCGAGGCCGAGGTCCTCGATGCCGCCGGGCACAGGGTAACGCGCCAGAACGGTGCCGGTCGCGGGATCGAGCTGCGACAAAAAGGCCGGCCGGTTGCCGGAGCTCTGCGAAATCCAGACCTTACCGCCCCTGTCGAAGGTGGCGCCTTGCGCGAAGAGCGGCAACGGGAGGATCGACCGGCTGTCGCCCAGGCCGATCGGCGCTTCGCCGCCGGCCAGGATGCGGTCGACGGGGACGGCATGCAGGTTCGGCGCGCCTTCGCGGCGATAGGGACCGAACCAGAGCGCATCCTCGGAAGCCGCCAGGAAGGACGGCCCCATCTGCTTGTCGACGCGCACCTCCTTCAACGGCGCGCATTCGCCGGTGCGGCAGGATTCCTTGAAATCGAGCGCCAGAAGCCGGCCCGAATTGGCGACGAACAAGGTGTCCCGCGCCGTGGCGAGACCGCCGGGATGGCCATAGGTCGCCGGCAGCGCGAAGCTGCCGAGCAGGCGCCCGTCCCGGCGCGAGAGCCTGAACAGCCGCGCCGGACCGTTGTCCTGCTCGCGGTCGGTGCTGCGATAGGCTGCGACCAGAACCTCGTCGCCGAAGACCGTGAGCCCCTGCGGGACATAGCCCTCGTTGAGACCGGGCGACCAGTAGCGCCGGCCGATCGCGGCGGCATTGGGCACGTCCGTAAGCTCGCGCGCATCATAGCTCGGCGCGTCACCCGGCAAGGCAGGGCGTGCACGCGCGGCCGAGGCCAGGCACAGGCCGGCCCCTACCATCAACATGCGGCGCCGATCGAGGATCATCGCCCCTCCGTCGCCCATTCCAGCGCTTCCTCCAGGCGATCGTCGCCCCAGAAGAGCTCGCCATCGCCGGCCACGAAGAAGGGCGCCCCGAAGATGCCGATCGACTTGGCATATTCGATCTCGGCCTTGAGGCGACCCTTGACCTCCTCGCTGCGCGAGAGCGGCATGGCGACATTGGGATCGCTGCCCGCCTCCTTGAGCGCCGCGCTCAGCACGGCCTCCTCGGCGATGTTGCGGCCTTCGCAGAATTGCGCCCGGAACAACGCCTTCGAGAAGACGGGCGTCCAGCCACCGTCGCGGCCGGCGAGCGCCAGCCGCGCGGCCGTCAGGGAATTCTGGGGAAAATTGTCGGGCTTGACGAGCGTGATCCCCTGCCGGCGCCCGCGGCGCGCGGTATCGCGCCACATATAGCGTCCCTTGCTGGGGTAGAGCGAGAAGGGCGAGGTGTTCCAGCCCTGCGCCGCGAAGATCGGCCCGAGCAGGAAGGGCCGCCAGCGCAAGGTAACGCCGGCTTTTTCCGCCAGCTCTTCGATTCTGAGGGCACTCAGACAGGAATAGGGCGACGCGAACTCATACCAGAAGTCCAAAGCGGGGCGATTCGGCATTCAGCCTCCGAACAGGTCGTCATGTCGTGTCGCGCCCGATCGAG
>NZ_CAMFKW010000108.1 GCF_945957345.1 uncultured Allobosea sp.
CGGTCAGCCGCAGAGAGCCTCGGCATAGTCCAGAACATCGGCCGCAATCTGGAGGTGAAGCTGGCGGACGACGAATCGATTGGACGTTCGCCAGCCCGCCCGATCTCCAATCAGGCCGCCCGCCTCGGTTCGATTTCCTGGGCAATGCGCCCGAAGGTCGTGTTCACCAGCCGCGTCTCGCGCTCGGTCAGCTTCTTCGACGCTCCGGGAAGATCGCGCACGTCGCTCACACCGGCCTTCGTCATCTTCCTCCGCCAGTAGGAGACCTTCTGCCGTTCGGCATCGGTCATTGCGCCCTCTGCGTCGATGGCGCGGCTGGGCTTGTCGATGACGATGCCGGGCACCTTCTCTATCCGACCACCAAGGCGGTCATGGAGATATTGGGCCTGATTGCGCGAGAACACGTAGATCACGACCGGGACCGATGAGGCGAAGTCGCGGAGGGCACAGCGCATCACGAACTGGTACATGGCGTTGTACTCCCGCCATTCCGTCAGTTCCTGCGCCGACATCCCGCAGACCTCCTTCAGGGTCGCGATCTCGAACTTGCTGGCCTTCATCGCGACGAACCACGCGACCCGCTTGTAATGCTGAAGATCGTTCCGGCCGTGGGCCTTGGGGCTGATGTGGTCGGCAAGATCGAGTTTGACCTTGGCCTTGAGCTTGTCGTTTGCGCTCCAAAGGACCGGCTCGTGACCGGCGTCCTGCTTCACCCAGCTACTCCAAGCGTCGAGCGGCATATCGCCCTCGCGGAAGCGGGTGATCGAGCTATCGCGATGATCCGAGACGTATTTGATGGTGACGCGATCGGCAGTCGGGATGATGCGTTTGCGGCGCTCGAAATCGATCCGCTCGAACTGGACATCCCATTTCTGTGACCACCCGCGCACCGTCACCGATTTCATCGCCTCGTCGCCGAGCAGGCGGACGGCGCTGAAGGGAGCGAGATTGAGCGGAGCCGTGATGGCGAAGAACTCCATGACGCCACTGTCGGAGGGGTTGTCCCATGCCGTCCGCTTTACCCAGACATGCGTGTTCGGCTTGTTCAGCATCACGCACAGGCCGTGATGTACCTTGTCATAGTCGTCAACGTCGGTAGTCCGCGCGAGATCGCGACCGACATTGGTCAGGCCAAGACTGTAGCAGTCGCCGTCGTCCGTTTCGGGCCGGACATAGCGGTGGAGAACCTCGGGGTGATGCTTTGGGTCGATGCGGTACAGTTGGAATACATCAGGCACCTCGTCGAAGACGATCTCACAGTCACCCCAACGCGACCAATCCATCTGCATGGCCCCGGCCTGCGTCACGAAGACGATGGCAGGCCGCCCGGCAGGCGCATTGTTGAGTTCCTCGCGAATGGCGAACAGTTGGAGCGCAATCCGCAGGTCGCGGTGCTGGCTGTGCGCCTCGCGGGTCAGAAACCGCATGGCGTCGAGGCGGCCCGCAATGGCGAAGAACTCCTGCCTGCGCTTCTCGATGTTCTCGATCTTGTCAACGACGTAGACCACCCGCGTCTTCTCGCGGGCGATGCGCTTTAGCTCATCGTGGGTCTTCCCTTCACCGCATTCGCCCTCCTTCACCTGGACGGTAACGCCGGTCTCGTCGCGCTCCAGGATCGGGCTCCAGGGCTCCTGCTTATCTTCGACGGGTAGGCTCATGATCCAGTCGATGAGTTCCGCCGCCTTCTGCTCGCCATGGCGCGTGATGAAGTAGCCGTTGGCGGTTGCGTCGATCTGGCGAAGGATATGATCCATCTCGCCCGAGGTAAGATCGCCGCTGGTCTTCGCCCACACCATGCCGAGGACCGAGCGCATGGTTTCCCAATGGCTCCCGTTCACAACACAGTCCCGATAGAAGTCCATCCAGGCCGGGTTGAAGATCGCCGGATTTCCGATCTCGACTTCCTCGCGGACAGTCATATCGGCCGGGCGGCGCTCGATCGCGGAGGACTGACCGCGTGACGGCGAGGGCTGGGAAGGCCGGGGTTGCTTCTGCGCGATGTAGGCCGTCCAGCTACCGGGATGCTGCTCCTGGAGGAGCGACTGCTGGGCCAGGGCGTCGTCCACGCTGAGCGGACCCGCGCGCAGGCGCTCCGTCACCGTCGCCGAGAACGGCGGAGCGAAGATGAAGTCGCCAGGGTCGTAGATCGAAAGGTCGGCCTGCTGCCCGAACGCCGTCCAGTTCAGCCAGACCGCGACGCGCAGCATCTCAGTACGTGTGAGGTCGCGGTCCGTGTCGATGACGACCCTAAATTTCGGCTTCTCGGCGGTATGGCTGAAGGTCGTGTACATGAAGTAGGAGCAGCCCAGCCCATCGAGTGCCGAGGCGACGGTCTGCATTGCGACCATGGGGCGGGCTGTGTCGCTGTTGTCCACGTCGGCGCAGAAGACGCTGAGGGTCTTGGCCTCTGCGGCTCCATTCCGCCAGGAGCCGAAACGGGTGAACTGCGCTCCCGTCTTCTGGCTTTTGAACGTGCGCTCGCTCGGCATGTAGAGCGTCGGCACCCAGCCGAAGGTCTCCATCTTGTCGGCCTGCGGGCGCTGGTAGCGGAGGTCGTTCAGCACGTGGTCGCGGACAGCCTCGAACGAGGGGAAATCGTCCGTCGAGGTGATTGCAGTCATGTCCAGGCGGGTCTGCCCTGCCTTGGCATCATAAGTGCGCGTGAGATCACTCACGCTGTAGGTCCTGATGGTCATTGAAAATTCCTAGAATAACGTATTAAGAAAGGTATTTAAGGCTTATATCGTCAGCCTATTCTCACGGAATCGCTGGCGTCAATTTATTTATCGCGTGAGATCCGTGAGGATTATTTTTGAGATCGGGCTGACCATCTGTCATAGCAGCAGGGCAACTACTGAAGATTCCGCCTATGACTTACATCTCAACGACCGCCCGCCGGAAAACCGTATCGCCCGTGCCCTCTCGCACCCTTTCGACAGTGATCGAGAAGCTCGCCAGCATCCACGATGGGAAGAAGGGGCAGACGATCCCCAACGAGGTCATGGCCCTCTACAGGGCGATCAACGCCACCGATCGTTTCCGGCCCCGCATGCTTCGCATCATCGTGCCGACTCTGCGCTCGTCCGTGCGGAAGGGGATCATGGCGCGCGAGGACCTGCTCGATGTCGTGCGCGACGAACTGGTTCAGGCGGCCGATCGGCTACCGGCACAACGCCTCGAAGACTGGCTTGCAGCGGATCAGCGCCGCAGCGCCTATATCTCGGCGCTACCCCCAGATCGTGTTTCGGCGCTTCGGGAAGGCTATGTGGCCGAGGCCCTCCAGATTGCGGCCGATGTTCTGGACTATGCCGAGGCTCTCTGCGGCTGACCG
>NZ_CAMFKW010000109.1 GCF_945957345.1 uncultured Allobosea sp.
AGTGCGGTCGGCTCGCTGCTGCGAGATCTCGAATCCACGATGCTGCGCGGCTCGAACGACGAGCGCGCCGACATCCTGTCGCGATTGACGGACCTGTTCCTGGCAACGGCCGTGCATATGGACGAGGAGCAGGTCGGCGTCTTCGACGTGGTCATCGGGCGCCTGTCGCGTGCGATCGAGTTG
This sequence comes from uncultured Allobosea sp., assembly GCF_945957345.1. GTDB lineage: Bacteria > Pseudomonadota > Alphaproteobacteria > Rhizobiales > Beijerinckiaceae > Allobosea. Next base: position 184 of record NZ_CAMFKW010000109.1, read on the forward strand.
CGGGCGCGTATCGAACTGTCCGAGCGGATCGCGCCCGTGCCGAACGCGCCAAGCGGGGTCGTCCGCCAGCTCGCTCTCGACGAGATCGCCGTCGCGCGCGCCGTGCTGGTGCAGTCGCCGCGCCTCTCCGACCAGGACCTCGTCGCGGTCTCCGCCGCCAAGGGACGCGACCATATGCTCGCCATCACCGAGCGCGCCGAGCTCGGCGAACCCGTGACCGATTTCCTGATCCTGCGCGGCGGGCGCGTCGTCACCCATGCCGTCGCCGCGAACCAGACCGCACGCTTCTCCCGTCACGGCATGGGCGTTCTGGTGATGCGGGCGGCGCAGGACGATGCGCTGCAGGCGACGCTCGGCTTGCGGCGCGACATTCCTGCGGAGCTCGTCGCCCAGCTCATGACCGCCGCGAAGAACTCGGCCCGGCGCCGGCTCAGCGAGAGCCTGGAGCCGACGCTCGCCGGCGATGTGGACAGTGCCGTCGAACGCGGCGCGGATGCCGTCGCAGCCGGCGGTCATATGCCGGGCGAGCTCGGCGCGATCAGCGCGGCGCTCGTCAATATCCGCGAGCTCAACGAGGCCGGCCTGCTCGACGAGGCCAAGGTCCGCACCTATGCCCAGGAAGGCGCGACCGAACATGCGATCTGCGGCGTCGCCGTGCTGGCGCAGCTCGGCCTGCCGGCGAGCGAGCAGATCATCCTCGGCAGCGACCGCGAGGCGGTACTGCTGGTCGCGCGTGCGCTCGGCTGGTCGTGGGATACCACGGCGGCGCTGATCTCGCTGCGCAAGGATTTGGGCAAGTCGCAAGCCGCGGTCGACCGCGCCCGCGAAAGCTTCCGCACCCTCGCCCAGGGCACTGCGCAGCGCGTGCTCGGCTTCCTCAGGATGCGCGACGCAAAGCCGTGAGATAGCTGGAGATGCGCCCCTCGCGGACCGCCTTCGCCTCATAGCGGGTGCGGATCCAGCCGGGATAGGGCGTGCGCCAGTCGCCCGGCCGCTCGTCGGTCCAGTCGAAATCCGGCGAGGCCATCAGGCGCGACAGCGTCCAGCCGATATAATCGTCGATATCGCTGGCGAAGCGGAAGCGGCCGCCGGGGCGGAGCGCGCGGGCGAACAGGCCGAGCGTGTGCTCCGAGACGAAACGGCGCTTGCGCTGGCGGCGCTTCGGCCAGGGATCGGGATAGAGCAGATCGATCGCATCGAGGCTGCCGGCCGGGAAACGCGGCAGCAAGAGCGCGGCATCGTCGTCCCAAACCCGGATATTGGTCAGGCCCTCGCGCTCGGCGACCGCCAGGAACTTGGCCATGCCGTTGATGAAGGGCTCGACGCCGATGAAGCCGATCTGCGGGCTCTCACGCATCCGCATCAGCAGATGCTCGCCGCCGCCGAAGCCGATCTCCAATCGAACCGCCTCGACAGGCTGCGGGAATAGCGCCTTGAGATCGGCGATCTCACCCTCGGGCAGGAGCAGACGCGGCAGCGTATGCTCCATCAGATGGCTCTGGCCGTCGCGCAGGGCCTTGCCCTTGCGGCGGCCGTAGAAGGCGCGGTCGTTATCGTGCTCGGTCATGGCCCCGCCTTGGCTGCTCGGCACGCGGACATCAAGCCCCGCGATGCCACAGCCCAAACAAAAACCGGGGCTCGCGCCCCGGTTCGATGGTCCGATCGTGCCTGAATGATCAGGCGACGGCCTTCTTCAGCGCGTCGACGAGATCGGTCTTCTCCCAGGAGAAGGAACCGTCGCGGCCGGCCTTGCGGCCGAAATGGCCGTAGGCCGAGGTCTTGGCATAGATCGGCTTGTTGAGGCCGAGATGGTTGCGAATGCCGTTCGGCGAGAGATCGACCAACTTGCCGAGCACGTCCTCGAGCTTGGCCTCGTCGACCTTGCCGGTGCCGTGCAGGTCGACATAGATCGACAGCGGCTTGGCCACACCGATGGCGTAGGAGAGCTGGATCGTGGCGCGATCGGCGAGCTTGGCCGCGACGACGTTCTTGGCGAGATAGCGCGCCGCATAGGCAGCCGAGCGATCGACCTTGGTCGGGTCCTTGCCCGAGAAGGCGCCGCCGCCATGCGGAGCCGCGCCGCCATAGGTATCGACGATGATCTTGCGGCCGGTGAGACCGGCATCGCCGTCCGGGCCGCCGATCACGAACTTGCCGGTCGGGTTGATGTGCCAGACCGTGTCCTTGGAGATCCAACCATCCGGCAGCGCCTGGCGGATATAGGGCTCGACGATCTTGCGGACATCGGCCGAGGTCAATGACTCGTCGAGATGCTGGGTCGAGAGCACGATCTGGGTGACGCCGACCGGCTTGCCGTTCTCGTACTTGACGGTGACCTGGCTCTTGGCGTCCGGGCCGAGCTTGGCGGCGTCGCCCTCGCCCTTCTTGCGGGCGAGCGTCAGGGTCTCCAAGATCTTGTGGGCGTAGTAGATCGGGGCGGGCAGCAGCTCGGGCGTCTCGCGGCTGGCATAGCCGAACATGATGCCCTGATCGCCGGCGCCGACATCCTTGTTGCCGGACTCGTCCACGCCCTGGGCGATATCGGCGGACTGCGGGTGCAGCAACACGTCGATCTTGGCCTTCTTCCAGTGGAAGCCGTCCTGCTCGTAGCCGATGTTGCGGATCGCCTTGCGGGC
>NZ_CAMFKW010000110.1 GCF_945957345.1 uncultured Allobosea sp.
CGGCTCTACGGCAAGGGCGCGCCGCCGGACCTGTCGATCGCCTGCAACCACAAGCAGATCGCCTCGAAGCAGTGGCTGGTCGCTGCCCTGGCCGAGACCTACCCGAAGCCGGAGGGACCGGTCTGGGTGCTCGGTGCCTGGTATGGCGTGCTCGGAGCGCTGCTGCTCGATGACGAGAGGCTCGCCATTCCCGCGATCGTCAGCCTCGATATCGATCCGACCTGCGCGCCGATCGCGGAGATCCTGAACCATCGCCATGTCGCGGCGGAGCGCTTCCAGGCGCTGACAGCCGATATGATGGCGGTCGATTTCGCGGCGCAGTCGCCCGCGCCGGGCCTCGTCATCAACACGAGCTGCGAGCATCTCGACGACGTGCCGGGCTGGCTTGCGACCTTGCCGAAGGGCTTGCCGCTGGTGCTGCAGTCCAACGACTATTTCCGCGAGCCCGACCACCGGAGCTGCGTTCCCTCGCTCGACGCTTTCCGCGAGCAGGCGGGGCTATCCGAGGTCTGGTTCGCCGGTGCGCGGCCGACGAAAAACTATACGCGCTTCATGCTGATCGGGCAGCGATGACGGCTGGCACGACGCCGCGCATCGCGGTGGCCATGAAGGGCTACCCGCGCCTGTCGGAGACCTTCATCGCGCAGGAGTTGCTGGGGTTGCAGCAGCGCGGTTTGCCGTTCGAGATCTGGTCCCTGCGCCATCCGACCGATGCGGCCAAGCACCTGATGCACAACCAGATCACGGCGCCGGTGCGCTATCTGCCGGAATATCTGCATGACGAGCCGGCGCGGGTGGCGCGCGGGCTGCTTGCTGCTTTGCTGCGGCCGGGCTTGCTGCGTCTGCTGCCGGTCTTCCTGCGCGATCTCGCCCGCGACGGGACGCGCAATCGCTGGCGTCGCTTCGGTCAGGCCTGCGTGATGGCGCATGAATTACCCCAGGATATCACGCATCTGCATGTGCATTACCTGCACACGCCCGCTTCCGTGATCCGCTATGCCGCCTTGCTCGGCGGCCTGACATGGTCGTTCTCGGCCCATGCCAAGGACATCTGGACGACGGCAGACTGGGAGAAGCGCGAGAAGATCGCCTCGGCCCAATGGGGCGTCACCTGCACGCGCGACGGGCATCGCGAGCTGGAGCGGCTTTCCGACAGGCCGGACAAGGTCGCGCTGCTCTATCATGGGCTTGACCTCGCACGCTTTCCGGTGCCGGGCGAGCGATCGGTGCGAGACGGCTCGGACGTGAACGATCCGGTACGCTTCGTCACCATCGGGCGCGCCGTGGCGAAGAAGGGCTTCGACGACCTGCTGGAAGCTTTGGTCAAGCTGCCCTGCACGCTGAACTGGCGGCTGACGCATATCGGTGGCGGCGAGAAGCTGAAGACCCTGCAGGCGCAGGCTCAGGCGCTCGGGCTCGACGACCGGATCGTCTGGGCCGGGCCGAAGGCGCAGGACGAGGTCATCGCCACTTTGCGGGCCGCCGACCTCTTCGTGCTGCCTTCGAAGGAGGCCGGCGACGGCGACCGTGATGGCCTGCCCAATGTGGTGATGGAAGCGGCGAGCCAGGGCCTGCCGATCGTCGCGACCGATTTCGCGGGAATCCCGGAATTCGTGCGCGACGGCGTCGAGGGCCTGCTGGTACCGCCGGGAGATATCGAGGCTCTGGCTGCGGCGCTGAACCGCTTGGCCATCGCACCTTCGCGGCGCGTAGCGCTGGGAGACGCGGCCTATGCCCGGCTGACGCGAGCCTTCTCGGCTCAGGCCGGGCTTGACCGAGTCGCGGCAATGCTGAAGCGTTCGGCCGGCGAGGGCGCATGAGCGCCTCCGTCCTGATCGCGGTGACGCATCTGCTCGGCAGCGGCCATCTGGTACGGGCCGCGAATCTGGCGCGGGCGCTTGCCCGTGGCGGTTTCACTGTGACGCTCGCCAGCGGCGGCATGCCGTTGCGAGACATGGAGGGCGAGCCCTTCGCCTTCGTGCAATTGCCTGTCATCAGGACCGAGGGCACCGATTTCCGTACGCTGCTCGATGAAAACGGCCAGCTGATCGAGCCGGAGCGCAGGACCGCCCGCATCGCCATGCTGGAAGAGCTGGCGGCGCGATTGCGGCCTGATGTCGTGATCGTCGAGCATTTCCCCTTCGGCCGGCGGCAACTGGCCGCGGAGTTCCTCGCGCTGATCGCGGCGGCGAAGGCAGCAAGACCCGAGGCGCTCGCGCTGTCCTCGGTGCGCGATGTGCTGGTGACGCCGCGGCCGGACCGGATCGCCGAGGCCGAGGAGCGGATCGCCGGGTTGTTCGATGCTGTCCTGGTCCATGGCGATGCCGGCTTCCTGCCGCTCGAGCGGTCATGGCCGGTGGGCGAGGGGCTGGCGGCGAAGCTGCGCTATACCGGCTATCTCGCTGACGATCGGCCCGTTGGAGCAGTGCAGGAGAATGGCGAGATCATCGTCTCCGGCGGCGGGTCGGCCGCGGCCTTGCCGCTCTTCGCCTGCGCTGTCGCCGCGGCGCGGCTCGATCGATCCGGGCGTCGCTGGCGGCTTCTCGCCGGGCGGGGCATGACCGAGGACGACCTGGCGCTGCTAATGGCCGAAGCGCCCGAAAAGGTCGTGATCGAACGGGCGCGGCCGGACTTTCCCGCGCTGCTGGCCGGTTGCGCCGTCTCGATCAGCCAGGCCGGCTACAACACCGTCCTCGACCTCGTCACGGCCGGCCGCCCGGCGATCGTCGTGCCCTTCGATGCCGGCAACGAGACCGAGCAGACGGTCCGGG